>NZ_JAMOHM010000032.1 GCF_024448335.1 Stutzerimonas frequens | reverse complement strand
TCCGCGCGGATTCCATTCAGCCTCCTGAAAGGGGCGTTTCGCGTCGCCTGGCAGTTCGTGCAATGGAAAAGCAGCTTTGCCCGCAGGCAGACGCCGTAGGGTGGAAAACTGCGAAGCATTTTCCACCGCAATCGACGCAGCGATTGGTCTCGAACGTTGCGCGCAAAAATCGGTGGGTAAGCTTCGCGTTACCCACCCTACGATCCCTTGAAGCCCGCACATATATCTCGCTGCACGGCCTTTCAGGCGCGACCAAGTCGCCCCTTTCAGGAGGCCGAGCGCAGGTGGCGTGGAAGGGGTTGAGCGGCATGGATGCCGCGAGAGCCGCGATGGGCCATGGATGGCCCTTCGCGGCGGGCCCCTGGAGCGTCACCGGAGTGAGGGAACCCCGGCGCAGCCGGGGCCGGATGGAGGGGCAAGCGTTTTTGCTTACTTTTTTCGCGTTTGAAAAAAGTGAGTCGCCGTGCAAGGCGAAACCTGTAGGTGGCGCCGAGGAAAGCGCGGCGTCAGACGCACGTCTACGTGCCACCTCCGGTGGAAAACGCTCCGCGGTTTTCCACCCTACGACCCTTGGTCAGGCGAGAACGCGCAAGGCGCAACCTGTAGGTGGCGCCGAGGAAAGCGTCACGCCCCCATATCTGCGGCCGAGCCAAAACGGCTCTT
>NZ_JAMOHM010000031.1 GCF_024448335.1 Stutzerimonas frequens | reverse complement strand
GAGCCACTCGCTGTTGGGCAGCAGGCCGATCTGCACGAAGATGCCTTCCAGCTCGACTTCGTGCATCTCGTCGTTGTTGCGGTCCTTGTAGACCAGGCCGGTGACCTTCTGGCCGTCGCCCTTGACCTCGGTGGTCTGCGCCATCTTCAGCACGCGGACGTTGGGCAGGCTGTTGAGCTTGCGCTGCAGCACAGCGTCGGCACGCAGCTCTTCGCCGAATTCCAGCAGGGTGACGTGGGCGACGATGCCGGCCAGGTCGATGGCCGCTTCCACGCCGGAGTTGCCGCCGCCGATCACCGCCACGCGCTTGCCCTTGAACAGCGGGCCGTCGCAGTGCGGGCAGTAGGCGACACCACGGCCGCGGTATTCCTGCTCGCCCGGCACGTTCATTTCGCGCCAACGCGCGCCGGTGGCGAGGATCAGGGTCTTGGCTTTGAGCTCGCCGCCGTTGTCGAACCGGACGCGATGCAGGCCGTCTTCGCCGGCCGGGATCAGCTGGCTGGCGCGCTGCAGGTTCATGATGTCGACCTCGTACTCGCGCACGTGCTCTTCCAGCGCGCGGGCCAGTTTCGGGCCTTCGGTTTCCTTCACCGAGATGAAGTTCTCGATGGCCATGGTGTCCAGCACCTGACCGCCGAAGCGCTCGGCCGCGACGCCGGTGCGGATGCCCTTGCGCGCGGCGTAGATGGCCGCTGCGGCGCCGGCCGGGCCGCCGCCGACCACCAGCACGTCGAAGGCGTCCTTGGCCTTGAGCTTCTCGGCATCACGGGCACTGGAA
>NZ_JAMOHM010000030.1 GCF_024448335.1 Stutzerimonas frequens | reverse complement strand
GACTGCTGCTCTGACTCGCGTGTGCTCCGAGGTTTTCGGCTCCGCTCGTGTCGACTTCGACAAGATCGATAGCGCGCCGGAAGAAAAGGCTCGCGGTATCACCATCAACACCGCTCACGTAGAGTACGACTCCAATGTCCGTCACTACGCGCACGTTGACTGCCCGGGCCACGCTGACTATGTGAAGAATATGATCACCGGTGCTGCCCAGATGGATGGTGCGATCCTGGTTTGCTCGGCTGCTGACGGCCCCATGCCGCAGACCCGCGAGCACATCCTGCTGTCCCGTCAGGTAGGCGTTCCGTACATCGTCGTGTTCCTGAACAAGGCTGACATGGTCGACGACGCCGAGCTGCTCGAGCTGGTCGAAATGGAAGTTCGCGACCTGCTGTCCACCTACGACTTCCCGGGTGATGACACTCCGATCATCATCGGTTCTGCGCTGATGGCGCTGAACGGCGAAGACGACAACGAGCTGGGCACCACTGCGGTCAAGAAGCTGGTCGAGACTCTGGATACCTACATCCCTGAGCCGGTTCGCGCTATCGACAAGCCGTTCCTGATGCCGATCGAAGACGTGTTCTCGATCTCCGGTCGCGGTACTGTTGTAACTGGTCGTGTTGAGCGCGGTATCGTCAAGGTCCAGGAAGAGATCGAGATCGTCGGTCTGCGTCCGACCACCAAGACCACCTGCACCGGCGTGGAAATGTTCCGCAAGCTGCTGGACGAAGGTCGTGCTGGCGAGAACTGCGGCGTCCTGCTGCGTGGCACCAAGCGTGATGACGTCGAGCGTGGTCAGGTACTGGCCAAGCCGGGCACCATCAAGCCGCACACCAAGTTCGAAGCTGAAGTGTACGTGCTGTCCAAGGAAGAGGGTGGTCGTCACACCCCGTTCTTCAAGGGCTATCGTCCGCAGTTCTACTTCCGTACCACTGACGTGACCGGTTCGTGCGAACTGCCGGAAGGCGTCGAGATGGTGATGCCGGGCGACAACGTGAAAATGGTTGTTACCCTGATCAAGCCGATCGCCATGGAAGACGGCCTGCGCTTCGCAATTCGCGAAGGTGGTCGTACCGTTGGTGCCGGCGTGGTTGCCAAGATCGTCGAA
>NZ_JAMOHM010000029.1 GCF_024448335.1 Stutzerimonas frequens | reverse complement strand
GGGACTCGCCGCTGCCGCGCAGCTCGCCCACCAGCTCGTGGATCTGGCGAATGCTCTGGTCCACCACCTGCTTGGCGGCGACACCCTGCTGATCGGTCTCGCGTGCCGCTTCGGCCGCACGCTGGGCGCTCATAGCCACTTCGTGGGCGGCGGCGGACATCTCGTTGATCGCCGTGGCGACCTGATCGGTCTCGCTGCGCTGATCGGCCATGGCCTGCTCCGAGCGCTGCGCCTGGCTGGCCACCGCACCGACCAGACCGGTCAGCTGGGTGGTGGTGCCGGCGACCTGCTGCACCAGCGAATGGATCTTCTCGACGAAGCGATTGAACGAGGTGGCCAGCTCGCCCAGCTCGTCCTGACTGGTGATCGGCAGGCGCTGGGTCAGGTCGCCGTCACCCTGAGCCATGTCGTCCAGGTTGCGCTTGATCAGCAGCAGCGGCCTGAGCAGGGCGTTGCTCATGAACACGGCGACCAGGGCGATCAGGCCCAGCAGGATCAATGCGGAGACCAGCATGATGGCCACCAGACCGTCGATGCGCTGCTGGAATTCGGCGCGGGCGGCCTGGACGTCGCGCTCGACACCATCGAGGTTGAGCGAGGTACCGAAGACCATCTTCCACTTCGGCAGGGACTCGGCGTAACCGACCTTGGGCACCAGCACACTGCTGTCGCCGAGCACGAAGCTGTAGTCGACGTAATGGCTGCCGTCCTGGCCGGCACGAACCAGCTCGCGAATGGCATAGACGCCATTGGGGTCGCGGTAGTTATAGAAGCTCTGGCCGATCTTGTCCTTGGTGTTGCCTTGCAGGATGCGCACGGCCTGGCTGTCGTAGCCCCAGAAATAGCCGTCCTTGCCATAGACCAACTTCTCGAGGATGGCCACGGCCTGGTCGCGCGCCTGCATGTCGCCCTCGGCAGAACGCTCGTAGATCGGCCCAATGGCGTTACGGGCTAGCTCGACGTAGTGCTTGAGCTCCGCGCGACGGTCCTGGATGAGGCTGTTGCGGGTGTGTTCTTCCTGCTGTTCGGCGAGGCTCTGCAGCTCGTACACGGCAATGCCGCTGAGCAGGATGGCGAGCAGCAGAATCGGGCCCAGCGCGAGCAGCAGCAACTTCATTCGCAAACGAAGGTTGGAAAGCATTCTGTTAATTCCCGTAGGTGGGTTGAGCAACAAGATATGCGACAAAAATCAGGCGCCAATTAAGCCGCCAATTCACGCAGTACTTTTCGGTTGTCGACCTACGGGGACGTTTCTTTACCTGAAAAACAACGAAACCCTGCCAGGCAGGGTTTCGTGAGGGCCCATTCCAGAGCGGCTGCTTCAGTCAGACCCGGAACTGCCCGACCAATCGCTGCAGCTGCTCGGCCAATCCGTTCAGCTCGCGCGCCGTCTGCGCGCCCTGCGCCGCATCGCTGGCCACACCGTCCACCGCATCGGCGATATGGTGCACGCTACGGTTGATCTCCTCGGCGACGGCAGTCTGCTCCTCGGCGGCGGCGGCGATCTGCGCGTTCATCGAGTTGATGGTGCCGATCAGGGCGGAAATCGCATCCAGCGACTCGCCGGCCTGGTTGGCATGATCGCGGGTGCTCTCGCCCGTCTCGCCAGCGCGCAGCATGGTGCTGACCGTGTGCGACGTTGCGCCCTGCAGGCGATCGATCATGTTCTGGATCTCGCCGGTGCTCTGCTGAGTGCGACTGGCCAGCGCCCGGACTTCATCGGCGACCACGGCGAAACCGCGTCCGGCCTCGCCGGCACGGGCCGCCTCGATGGCGGCGTTGAGCGCCAGCAGGTTGGTCTGCTCGGCAATGGCGCGGATCACGTCGAGCACGCCGACGATGCCTTTCACGTCCTGCTGCAGGCCTTCCAGCGACTCGCCACTGTCGC
>NZ_JAMOHM010000028.1 GCF_024448335.1 Stutzerimonas frequens | reverse complement strand
AGAGTGGTCTTGCCATGGTCGACGTGACCAATGGTGCCGACGTTGACGTGCGGTTTGTTACGTTCGAACTTTTCTTTAGCCATCGAGACCGTCTCCCATCGTTGAATTGAGCTAGTCACGCCACCATTAAAACAAAGGCAGATATTTACATATCTGCCTTTGAGGTTTGGAGCTCATGAGCGGATTTGAACCGCTGACCTCACCCTTACCAAGGGTGTGCTCTACCAACTGAGCTACATGAGCGAAACATATACCGCAAACATCGAAGCTGGAGCGGGTAGCGGGAATCGAACCCGCATCATCAGCTTGGAAGGCTGAGGTTCTACCACTAAACTATACCCGCGAACGCCGAAGCTTACGCTTGAATCTGGTGGAGGGGGAAGGATTCGAACCTTCGAAGTCTATGACGTCAGATTTACAGTCTGATCCCTTTGGCCGCTCGGGAACCCCTCCAAAGTGAGGCGGCATTTTCATCATCTGCCACCAGGCTGTCAAGCATTTTCTCATATAAATCTTGAGCTTAGCTTCATCGACAGCCGCTTCGCGAAGGAACCAATCAGCCCTAGCTGCGAAGCGGGCGCCATTCTATGCAAACTATTCGGAAGTTGCAACGTCTGTGCAGGACATCTGCCGATGCTGCAGTTCCGGCATGTCGTTTTTCAAGCCTCGCAAGATGGTATCGTCCAGCTGATTACGACTAGCGACTGCGACGCGCACCCAGTACTTGCGGTGCATACGCGGTAACTCACGAACCAGCGCCGCATAGCCAACCTCGCGCAAACGAGCAACCACCCCCTCTGCAGAGTCTTTTCGCGAGAAGATCCCAAGCGAAATACCATTCGACAGGTCGCCTACCGTAATGATGTAGCTATCAATATTGCGGCTTTGCAGTTCACGCAACTGGCGTAGCGAGGCCTGCCTGGACGCAAGCGGGGGCAGATAGACCCAGTAATCCACGCCGGTAGCTGCATCGACCTGCTGAACCTCGGACTGCACATCCAGGCTCAGCAGACGCTGCTCTAAAGACTCTGCTTGCTGCTCTTCGTCGAACCCACCAAGGAACAGACATCCATCATCATTGGCCGCCGATGATGAACTGGCTCGCCGCTGGGGTACTGAGGACTCACTGAGCAAAGTGATGTTCTGCTGAAGCCGGCTGTAAGAATCGAGAGGCGCGACCTCTTTAACTCGAACCGGAGCCTCGTATTGGTGCTGAACCCAGAAAAAAACATTCAACAGCACCAAAAGAAGAAATAACCAACGCATGCAACCTTCAACCTTATAGATGCGTTAGGGGCAAGCGATTGCCAGCCCCCGAAAAACGAGATCCGGTATGCGCTGGACCTGGCCGATATCCTTGATCAGACCCGCATCACCCCCAGTAGCATAAACGCTGAAGGCCGCCCCAAAACGATCGCCCGCCTGACGAATTTGTGTAGACACAAAACTGTCGAGCATTGATAGACAGCCTCGCTCCACCGCCTCTACGGTGGTTCGCCCGGGCTCTAGAGTGCAGGATGCAGCAGGCGCCTCATCCATGGAGTAACGTATGCGCTGCGTATGAGCATGCAACTGACTCCTGAGCAGGGAAATTCCTGGACAGATAAAACCACCAAGATGGACACCCTGTGCATCCACCAGATCAGCAGTCACCGCCGTCCCCAGATCAAGCACGAGCATGGCGTCACGCTTGAGCTGAAAAGCGCCGACCATAGCCAGCCAGCGATCCATCCCAAGCCGCTCATACTCAAGATAGCCATTGATTACGCCGCCCAACTCTTTAGCAGGGGCAGCGCTCTGAACGTGAACAGACAGGGCGTCGGAGATGCGCGTACAGATCTCCGTGGTCTCTTGGTCGCTGCGTACGCTGACCAACCTAGCTCTCAAGATACGCAAGTGAACCAGACTGCCAAGCTCCCCCAATAAGCCAGCCGCACAGCTCGAGGCTCCCTGCGCCGCAACGACGCCGGAACAAGAGTCCAAGACGCGCCATTTGATCAAGCTGTTACCGCAGTCCAGCTCAAGAATCATTGATCCAACCTCAAGCTTAGTTCTCCGCCGCTGAATGAACGCTCGACACCGTCAATCATCAGTCTGAGCCCACCCTGGTGATCCACTCCCAGCACCGTTCCCGAAAACTCTTGCGTCCCAGTACTAAGCGTACATCTGCGATGCTGCCAAATATGGCTCGCCTCCCACTCATCTCTCAGGCCGGAGAACCCAGTGCTAGCGTGCTGATCGAGATATGTTTTCAGCTTGCCAGCAAGCGTAAGCGCCAGTTCATTTCGATCAACCATCCCGATCCACTCGTTGAGGGATGTCCAAGGTTGGTCGATCCCCTCGGCTTCATGCATGTTAACGTTGACGCCAATGCCAGCCACTACATGGCATTGATCCGCGGGATCGCCAGTCAGCTCCAACAGAATCCCCGAGATTTTGCGTCCATCCACGTATACGTCGTTTGGCCACTTCAGCCCCGCTTGAGGCAACCCCATTTGGCGCAACGTCTGCATAACAGCCAATCCGACCACAAGACTCATGCCGGACAGCTGTCTAGCACCACCGTGTACCTCTAACGCCAGACTGCAGTACAGGTTCTGCCCAAACGGACTTACCCATTGTCGCCCTCGCCGCCCTCGCCCTGCAGACTGAGCTTCTGCAAGCACAAGCAGCGGGGCCTGGCCGGAGGCTAGAAGCCTCAGAGCTTCCGCGTTCGTAGAGTCGAGCGTGTCAAACAGATGTAACGCCCAGCCCATAGCTCTCATCCGCGGGACGAGCTTATCTTCATCGAGCAAAGACAAAGGTTCGGCCAGACGATAACCCCGGCCGGGAACCTTATAAAGGAGGAGCGCCGTTTCACTTTGAACGCGCTGGAGGTGCTTCCAGACAGCGCTACGACTTACACCCAAAGCCTCGCCCAGCTCCCGCCCAGAATGGAACCGTCCATCTTGGAGCAACTTCAACAGCTTATTCATGCCACCCCCGTAAACGAGGCCCGAATAATAGCGACACAAGGAATGCCTGCCTACAAAGCTTTCATCA
>NZ_JAMOHM010000027.1 GCF_024448335.1 Stutzerimonas frequens | reverse complement strand
GGGTACGGCTCTGACCAACAAGCGCTAATCACAGCCAAGAAAAATGACGGCTGCCACACCAGCCGTCAGGGACTTCAATCGCGGACAGCCAGAGTTGCTCGGGCTGTCCAGGAGTAGCACATGAGCACTTTCTGGAGTGGATACATCGCCCTGCTGACGCTGGGCACCATCGTCGCTCTGTTCTGGCTGATCTTCGCCACCCGCAAGGGCGAGTCCGCCGGTACCACGGACCAGACGATGGGTCATGCCTTCGACGGCATCGAGGAATACGACAACCCGCTGCCGCGCTGGTGGTTCCTGCTGTTCATCGGCACCCTGGTGTTCGGCATCCTTTACCTGGTGCTCTACCCGGGCCTGGGTAACTGGAAAGGCGTCCTGCCGGGTTACGAAGGTGGCTGGACTCAGGAGAAGCAGTGGGAACGTGAAGTCTCGCAAGCCGACGAGAAGTACGGCCCGATCTTCGCCAAGTACGCTGCCATGTCGGTGGAGCAAGTGGCACAGGACCCGCAGGCCGTGAAAATGGGTGCCCGTCTGTTCGCCAACTACTGCGCCATCTGCCATGGCTCCGACGCCAAGGGCTCCCTGGGCTTCCCGAACCTGGCCGACGACCACTGGCGCTGGGGCGGTGATGCGGCTTCGATCAAGACCACCATCCTGAACGGCCGTATCGCCGCGATGCCGGCCTGGGGCCAAGCCATTGGCGAAGAAGGCGTGAAGAACGTCGCCGCCTTCGTGCGCAAGGAGCTCGCCGGCCTGCCACTGCCCGAGGGCGCCGACGCCGATCTGGGCAAAGGCAAAGAGGTCTATGCACAGACTTGCGCCGTTTGCCACGGCCAAGGTGGTGAAGGCATGGCCGCGCTGGGCGCGCCGAATCTGCAGCATGCTTCCGGCTGGATCTATGGCTCAAGTCTGACCCAGCTGCAGCAGACCATCCGCCATGGTCGCAATGGCCAGATGCCTGCTCAGCAGCAGTATCTGGGTGACGACAAGGTTCACCTTCTCGCCGCCTACGTTTACAGCCTGTCGCAAAAACCGGAACAACTCGCCAAGCAGTGAGTCATTAAAGGGCGGTACACTCGTACCGCCCTTCCCACCTTGTTCCCAAGCAAGTTCCCGAGCGCTGCGACCATCTGTCGCATCGCGAGCTGACCAGCGCCCTTTCCCCTCTTCGCTTGCCCTCCTAAGCTTTGCTTTCGACTCGCCGCCCTGCCTAGAACCATAAGGCGAAGTCACCATTCCTGCGCGCCGGCCTGGCGCGTAAAAGCCCCTTGACAGAGCATGGAAAACGCTTGAAATCAGGGGTTTGGAGAGCAAAAGGAGCCTTGGCGTCGTTTGCATTGCCCCCCTGCTTTCTCCATACTTGCCGCCGTTTTTGCCTTCGAAAATGCCATTAGCGTGGAAGCCTTGCATGAGCACAGCAATAAGTGAGACTGCTTATAACTATAAGGTGGTTCGCCAATTCGCCATCATGACGGTGGTATGGGGAATCATTGGGATGGGTCTGGGTGTCTTCATCGCCGCGCAGCTGGTGTGGCCCGCACTCAACTTCGACCTACCATGGACCAGCTTCGGCCGCCTGCGACCGTTGCACACCAACGCGGTGATTTTCGCTTTTGGTGGTAGCGCGCTGTTCGCCACGTCCTACTATGTCGTCCAGCGCACCTGCCAGGCGCGACTGTTCTCCGACAGCCTCGCCGCTTTCACCTTCTGGGGATGGCAAGCCGTGATCGTGCTGGCGGTCATCACCCTGCCGCTGGGCTACACCAGCTCCAAGGAATACGCGGAACTGGAGTGGCCGATCGACATTCTGCTGGCGATCGTCTGGGTCAGCTATGCGCTGGTGTTCTTCGGCACCATCATGAAGCGCAAGGCCAAGCACATTTATGTGGGCAACTGGTTCTTCGGCGGCTTCATCCTGGTGACGGCGATGCTGCACATCGTCAACAACCTGGAAATCCCGGTAAGCCTGTTCAAGTCCTACTCGATCTATTCCGGTGCGACCGACGCCATGGTCCAGTGGTGGTACGGCCACAACGCCGTGGGCTTCTTCCTGACCACCGGCTTCCTGGGCATGATGTACTACTTCGTGCCGAAGCAGGCCGAGCGTCCGGTGTACTCCTATCGCCTGTCGATCGTCCACTTCTGGGCGCTGATCACCCTTTATATCTGGGCCGGCCCGCACCACCTGCACTACACCGCGCTGCCGGATTGGGCGCAGAGCCTGGGCATGGTGATGTCGATCATCCTGCTGGCTCCGAGCTGGGGCGGCATGATCAACGGCATGATGACCCTCTCGGGCGCCTGGCATAAGCTGCGCACCGACCCGATCCTGCGCTTCCTGGTGGTCTCGCTGGCGTTCTACGGCATGTCGACCTTCGAAGGTCCGATGATGGCGATCAAGACCGTCAACGCCCTCTCCCACTACACCGACTGGACCATCGGCCACGTACACGCCGGCGCCCTCGGCTGGGTAGCGATGATCACCATCGGTTCCATGTATCACCTGATCCCGAAAGTATTCGGTCGCGAGCAGATGCACAGCATCGGCCTGATCAATGCGCACTTCTGGCTCGCCACCATCGGCACCGTGCTCTACATCGCCTCGATGTGGGTCAACGGCATTACCCAGGGCCTGATGTGGCGCGCAATCAACGAAGACGGCACGCTGACCTACTCCTTCGTCGAAGCGCTGGAAGCCAGCCACCCGGGCTTCATCGTCCGCGCCGTGGGCGGTGCCTTCTTCCTCACCGGCATGCTGCTGATGGCCTACAACACCTGGCGCACCGTGCGTGTCGCCAAGCCAGCCCAGTACGACGCTGCCGCGCAGATCGCTTGAGGAAACGGATAGATGAAGAACCACGAAATACTTGAAAAGAACATCGGTCTGCTGACCCTGTTCATGATCCTGGCGGTGAGCATCGGTGGTCTGACCCAGATCGTTCCGCTGTTCTTCCAGGACGCCGTCAACGAGCCGGTCGAGGGCATGAAGCCCTACACCGCGTTGCAACTGGAAGGCCGTGACCTGTACATCCGTGAAGGCTGCGTCGGC
>NZ_JAMOHM010000026.1 GCF_024448335.1 Stutzerimonas frequens | reverse complement strand
GCGCAAAAGCAAACCCCCGACCCGCTTACGCGGATCGGGGGTTTGGAATAGGAGCTTGACGATGACCTACTCTCACATGGGGAGACCCCACACTACCATCGGCGATGCGTCGTTTCACTTCTGAGTTCGGGATGGGATCAGGTGGTTCCAACGCTCTATGGTCGTCAAGCAATTCGGTTGCTGCCTCGGGGTTGAGCCGCTGCAGCGAATTGGGTATGTGATCGAATCGGTATTGCGTGTTCGTGCAGATTTTCGGTCTGTATGTCGACTTACCGTCTAACAGCCAAATTGTTTGGGTGTTATATGGTCAAGCCTCACGGGCAATTAGTATTGGTTAGCTCAACGCCTCACAGCGCTTACACACCCAACCTATCAACGTCGTAGTCTTCGACGGCCCTTCAGGGAGCTCAAGGCTCCAGTGAGATCTCATCTTGAGGCAAGTTTCCCGCTTAGATGCTTTCAGCGGTTATCTCTTCCGAACATAGCTACCCGGCAATGCCACTGGCGTGACAACCGGAACACCAGAGGTTCGTCCACTCCGGTCCTCTCGTACTAGGAGCAGCCCCTCTCAAATCTCAAACGTCCACGGCAGATAGGGACCGAACTGTCTCACGACGTTCTAAACCCAGCTCGCGTACCACTTTAAATGGCGAACAGCCATACCCTTGGGACCGGCTTCAGCCCCAGGATGTGATGAGCCGACATCGAGGTGCCAAACACCGCCGTCGATATGAACTCTTGGGCGGTATCAGCCTGTTATCCCCGGAGTACCTTTTATCCGTTGAGCGATGGCCCTTCCATACAGAACCACCGGATCACTAAGACCTACTTTCGTACCTGCTCGACGTGTCTGTCTCGCAGTCAAGCGCGCTTTTGCCTTTATACTCTGCGACCGATTTCCGACCGGTCTGAGCGCACCTTCGTACTCCTCCGTTACTCTTTAGGAGGAGACCGCCCCAGTCAAACTACCCACCATACACTGTCCTCGATCCGGATAACGGACCAGAGTTAGAACCTCAAGGTTGCCAGGGTGGTATTTCAAGGATGGCTCCACGCGAACTGGCGTCCACGCTTCAAAGCCTCCCACCTATCCTACACAAGCAAGCTCAAAGTCCAGTGCAAAGCTATAGTAAAGGTTCACGGGGTCTTTCCGTCTAGCCGCGGATACACTGCATCTTCACAGCGATTTCAATTTCACTGAGTCTCGGGTGGAGACAGCGCCGCCATCGTTACGCCATTCGTGCAGGTCGGAACTTACCCGACAAGGAATTTCGCTACCTTAGGACCGTTATAGTTACGGCCGCCGTTTACCGGGGCTTCGATCAAGAGCTTCGCTTGCGCTAACCCCATCAATTAACCTTCCGGCACCGGGCAGGCGTCACACCCTATACGTCCACTTTCGTGTTTGCAGAGTGCTGTGTTTTTAATAAACAGTCGCAGCGGCCTGGTATCTTCGACCGGCATGAGCTTACTGAGCAAGTCATTCACCCTCACCGGCGCACCTTCTCCCGAAGTTACGGTGCCATTTTGCCTAGTTCCTTCACCCGAGTTCTCTCAAGCGCCTTGGTATTCTCTACCCAACCACCTGTGTCGGTTTGGGGTACGGTTCCTAGTTACCTGAAGCTTAGAGGCTTTTCCTGGAAGCATGGCATCAACCACTTCGCTTTCTAAAAGAAAGCTCGTCATCAGCTCTCGGCATTAAGATCCCGGATTTACCTAAGATCTCTGCCTACCACCTTAAACAAGGACAACCAACGCCTTGCTGGCCTAGCCTTCTCCGTCCCCCCATCGCAGTAACTAGAAGTACGGGAATATTAACCCGTTTCCCATCGACTACGCTCTTCAGCCTCGCCTTAGGGACCGACTCACCCTGCGTCGATTAACGTTGCGCAGGAACCCTTGGTCTTTCGGCGTGCGAGTTTTTCACTCGCATTGTCGTTACTCATGTCAGCATTCGCACTTCTGATACCTCCAGCGAGCTTCTCAACTCACCTTCACAGGCTTACAGAACGCTCCTCTACCGCTCATCTTGCGATGAACCCGTAGCTTCGGTACCTGGTTTGAGCCCCGTTACATCTTCCGCGCAGGCCGACTCGACTAGTGAGCTATTACGCTTTCTTTAAAGGATGGCTGCTTCTAAGCCAACCTCCTAGCTGTCTAAGCCTTCCCACATCGTTTCCCACTTAACCAGGATTTTGGGACCTTAGCTGACGGTCTGGGTTGTTTCCCTTTTCACGACGGACGTTAGCACCCGCCGTGTGTCTCCCGTGCTGACACTTGCTGGTATTCGGAGTTTGCATCGGTTTGGTAAGTCGGGATGACCCCCTAGCCGAAACAGTGCTCTACCCCCAGCAGTGATACACGAGGCGCTACCTAAATAGCTTTCGAGGAGAACCAGCTATCTCCGAGCTTGATTAGCCTTTCACTCCGATCCACAGGTCATCCGCTAACTTTTCAACGGTAGTCGGTTCGGTCCTCCAGTCAGTGTTACCTAACCTTCAACCTGCCCATGGATAGATCGCCCGGTTTCGGGTCTATTCCCAGCGACTAGACGCCCTATTAAGACTCGCTTTCGCTACGCCTCCCCTATTCGGTTAAGCTCGCCACTGAAAATAAGTCGCTGACCCATTATACAAAAGGTACGCAGTCACCTAACAAAGTAGGCTCCCACTGCTTGTACGCATACGGTTTCAGGTTCTATTTCACTCCCCTCTCCGGGGTTCTTTTCGCCTTTCCCTCACGGTACTGGTTCACTATCGGTCAGTCAGTAGTATTTAGCCTTGGAGGATGGTCCCCCCATGTTCAGACAAAGTTTCTCGTGCTCCGTCCTACTCGATTTCACTTCTAAGATCCTTTCGCGTACAGGGCTATCACCCACTATGGCCGCACTTTCCAGAGCGTTCCGCTAAAATCAAAGAAGCTTAAGGGCTAGTCCCCGTTCGCTCGCCACTACTAAGGGAATCTCGGTTGATTTCTTTTCCTCAGGGTACTTAGATGTTTCAGTTCCCCTGGTTCGCCTCACACACCTATGTATTCAGTGTGTGATAACCATCTTATGATGGCTGGGTTCCCCCATTCAGAGATCTCCGGATCAAAGTCTGTTTGCCGACTCCCCGAAGCTTTTCGCAGGCTACCACGTCTTTCATCGCCTCTGACTGCCAAGGCATCCACCGTATGCGCTTCTTCACTTGACCATATAACCCCAAGCAATCTGGTTACTGTCTATAACGTGAAGACGACATTCGCCGAAAATTTGCATAGAGAACACGCAAATTTTACCTTGACGCGACATGCTGCCAGTGAAAGCAACACATCGGTCTACTTCTATCACATACCCAAATTGTTAAAGAACAGTTCTGGCGCAAAGTCCAGAAATCAATGTTCATCCCAGGCGATCAATCATCATCCTGGTAAACACTCATTTCTGAGCTTTCGGCGACTAGAGTTAATGGTGGAGCCAAGCGGGATCGAACCGCTGACCTCCTGCGTGCAAAGCAGGCGCTCTCCCAGCTGAGCTATGGCCCCTTCGATTGGTGGGTCTGGGCAGATTCGAACTGCCGACCTCACCCTTATCAGGGGTGCGCTCTAACCAACTGAGCTACAGACCCAATCGTTACTCTCGGGTCTAAACCCAATCGCCTTTCGCAAGTGAATCAAGCAATTCGTGTGGGAGCTTATGACGAAGCCGGTGTCTTCGATTAAGGAGGTGATCCAGCCGCAGGTTCCCCTACGGCTACCTTGTTACGACTTCACCCCAGTCATGAATCACTCCGTGGTAACCGTCCCCCCGAAGGTTAGACTAGCTACTTCTGGAGCAACCCACTCCCATGGTGTGACGGGCGGTGTGTACAAGGCCCGGGAACGTATTCACCGTGACATTCTGATTCACGATTACTAGCGATTCCGACTTCACGCAGTCGAGTTGCAGACTGCGATCCGGACTACGATCGGTTTTATGGGATTAGCTCCACCTCGCGGCTTGGCAACCCTTTGTACCGACCATTGTAGCACGTGTGTAGCCCAGGCCGTAAGGGCCATGATGACTTGACGTCATCCCCACCTTCCTCCGGTTTGTCACCGGCAGTCTCCTTAGAGTGCCCACCTTAACGTGCTGGTAACTAAGGACAAGGGTTGCGCTCGTTACGGGACTTAACCCAACATCTCACGACACGAGCTGACGACAGCCATGCAGCACCTGTGTCAGAGTTCCCGAAGGCACCAATCCATCTCTAGAAAGTTCTCTGCATGTCAAGGCCTGGTAAGGTTCTTCGCGTTGCTTCGAATTAAACCACATGCTCCACCGCTTGTGCGGGCCCCCGTCAATTCATTTGAGTTTTAACCTTGCGGCCGTACTCCCCAGGCGGTCGACTTAATGCGTTAGCTGCGCCACTAAGATCTCAAGGATCCCAACGGCTAGTCGACATCGTTTACGGCGTGGACTACCAGGGTATCTAATCCTGTTTGCTCCCCACGCTTTCGCACCTCAGTGTCAGTATTAGCCCAGGTGGTCGCCTTCGCCACTGGTGTTCCTTCCTATATCTACGCATTTCACCGCTACACAGGAAATTCCACCACCCTCTGCCATACTCTAGCTCGCCAGTTTTGGATGCAGTTCCCAGGTTGAGCCCGGGGCTTTCACATCCAACTTAACGAACCACCTACGCGCGCTTTACGCCCAGTAATTCCGATTAACGCTTGCACCCTTCGTATTACCGCGGCTGCTGGCACGAAGTTAGCCGGTGCTTATTCTGTCGGTAACGTCAAAACAGCAAGGTATTAACTTACTGCCCTTCCTCCCAACTTAAAGTGCTTTACAATCCGAAGACCTTCTTCACACACGCGGCATGGCTGGATCAGGCTTTCGCCCATTGTCCAATATTCCCCACTGCTGCCTCCCGTAGGAGTCTGGACCGTGTCTCAGTTCCAGTGTGACTGATCATCCTCTCAGACCAGTTACGGATCGTCGCCTTGGTGAGCCTTTACCTCACCAACTAGCTAATCCGACCTAGGCTCATCTGATAGCGTGAGGTCCGAAGATCCCCCACTTTCTCCCGTAGGACGTATGCGGTATTAGCGTTCCTTTCGAAACGTTGTCCCCCACTACCAGGCAGATTCCTAGGCATTACTCACCCGTCCGCCGCTGAATCATGGAGCAAGCTCCACTCATCCGCTCGACTTGCATGTGTTAGGCCTGCCGCCAGCGTTCAATCTGAGCCATGATCAAACTCTTCAGTTCAATACTGCTTGGGTTTTGAGAAAACCCTAAACTTGGCTCAGCAATCGCAAATCTCTTTACTAGAAAGAGTAACTCTCGAATAAACGAGTGTTGCTTTGTGATGCTGATAATCTTGCGACTACCAGTCTTACATTCACAAGCACCCACACGAATTGCTTGATTCAGTTGTTAAAGAGCGTTTCGATCAAGCCTTTCGTCTCAACCGAGGCCGCGCATTCTACAGCAGCCTTTCTTACTGTCAAGCTGTTTTTCGAAAATTTCTTTTCTACTCAACCGCTTGCCGCCTCGATCAATCTGCATCTCTCGTCAGCGGGAGGCGAATCATACAGCGATCAGAACCGCTGTCAACCACC
>NZ_JAMOHM010000025.1 GCF_024448335.1 Stutzerimonas frequens | reverse complement strand
CTATAAACTTTCGAGCATCTACGGCGAAGAAGCCCCAAGCGATTGAATTTTAAGGGTTTTCTTTCTTGGCCGCTTGGCGGATGTCGAAGAAGTGTCGAAACCATCCAAAGGATTGAAGCGCACGGCTTCCATAAAATGCGACGGAGAAAGGTGCGCATAACGCATGGTGACCGACAGCGACGAGTGACCGAGAATCTTGCTCAGCGTGAGGATGCCGCCGCCGTTCATCATGAAATGGCTGGCAAACGTATGTCGCAGCACGTGGCTTGCTTGCCCCTTCGGAAGCGCTATCCCACTCGCCTTTAAAGCAATGCGAAACGCCCGCAGGCAAACGGTAAACCGCCCCTTTGCTTTCAGGTGCGCCGAAACCCGCTGCGCCAACGATTCGCTAATCGGAACCGTGCGTACCCGTTTCGATTTGGTATTAACGAACGTGACCGTATTGTTTCGGACCAGATCAGGCCGTAAGCCTTGCGCCTCCGACCAGCGGGCGCCAGTAGCAAGACAAACCTCAGCAACCAATCGAACGCTAGACGAGCGGCTTTTATCCAGCGACGCCAACAACTGGCGAATCTGGTCAGCCTGCAGATAGGAAAGCTCAGCTTCCTGAAGCTTCAGCGGCTTAACCTTGGCGAGCGGGTTGGGATAGTCGATATCGCTCAGCCGATACAGCTCGTTGAAAACGGTCTTCAGAAAGGACAGTCGGTTATTGATGGACTTTGGCTTGGCACCCGCTTCCAGTTCAGATCGGCGCAGGTTCACCAAATCAGAACCGGTCAGCTTTCGCGCTACCGGATCGCCCAGCCGCTTGGCCATAAGCTGAAGCATGTTCGCCCGTCGCCTGCCACTGGTGATCGCATGGCCGTGCAGGTCATACCAGCGTTGAACAAGCTGGCTTAGCTTGCGGTTGTCCAGCGGCTTCGGATTCCACTTTTGTGGCTGGATGCACTCAGCACGACAAACCGACTCAAACCGGATCGCCTCAGCCTTCGTCTTCACTGTCTTGCGGAAGCGCTTGCCCTTGATCGGCTCAACATCGACCTTCCAGCGGCCATCGGGCAGTTGCTCTATTGCCATCAGACAGCAACTCCCCACCGAACGGTTCGTTCCTCCAGGCGCTCTCCGATCATTGATCGTATGTCCTGCGGCGTTAGCCCCTTGTCACGGTAGTAGCTCACGATCAGCGGCCAGAACGGCAGGCTCTTGAGAGCCTTAAACGTCTTTTTTGCGTCCAACCCTTGCCGCGCCGCGAGCGTGATGGCGTTGCCAATCATCAGATCGATGTTCTTGCCGGAAAACCCCCGAGCAGTCTTGTACCGGCGCTTATAGTAGGTTTCATCGACAAGCGAGCTAACCCCAGTCTCAACCGTCACGTCATCACGCAGCAACGTCCAGATCGGGTCGAGCCAGCCCGGACGCGCCATCAGCCGGAAACGGCTGAAGCCGTAACGCCAGAGGCCATCGAGGTGCGGCGCAAATTCCGCAAACGTGCGCGTCTCAATGAATTGCCCGGAATTGGTCGAGCAGCTACCGGCTGCGAACTGGTCAACAATGGAGTGATGGAAACGGAACTCGACGCGCCAAACCGGCTGTTCCGGGTCGTAATTGTCCGGGTCGCCTACGTCGAAACTGTCATTGCGACGCCAGACGCCTTCCCACCAGTCCAGCTTATCGATGGCCTTGGCCTGAAGGGTCTTGTTGTAGACGCCCAGCTGACACGCCCCAGCAGAACCGAACAAATAGGACTGACCGCGCCCGTAGGCCGCCGACTTGTCAGCCCACTCGAACCGGCTGATGCCGTCGAAGCTGCGAATGCTGGTCGCCTTGCAATGCATGCCGGCTACGAACTCCTCAGAGGGAGTCCAGCCCTGAAAATCGACGGCCAAATGCACCGCGCATTGCTTAGGCGATACATGGGTCATCGCGTCGCCGGCCAAACGATCCATGAGCTGCTGAAGGCGCTCAGGCTCGTGAGCGTCAATCGCATGCGGCGACACTTCAATTTTCAGGTGAGGCCCGATGGCATCCAGCTTGCGGTTGAAGTTTTTCAGCAACAGGATCAAGCCGAGGTCGGCATTCTGCAGCTTGAACTGATAGCCGCTGTCACGGCCCACGCGCGACGCATGGAAGCGGTAACCGGCGAAGTCGACCATGCCGGGCTTCTCGCCGAACAATGCGAGCAGTTCGGGCCTCAGCAGCCCTTCGTACAACTGGCGAACGGTATCGACACCGCAACGCAGCAGGCGAACACCCGACAGGTCGGTGAACTTCGCCAGATGACTGTCAAAAAATACGCGGCCCTTCGGATTCTCGACGACCTCACCATCGGCGCCGAACAGAACCCGGATTTGATCCTTTGCCATACATCACCCCAAATTGACCGTTACTGACCGTTTGCTTACTTGTGTTATTGACGTGCTACAGGGACGTCACCGCACTGAAGCCGCTAGCCGTTGCGCTACGCTGACGCCCAGCGGCTTCAGCGCTGGACGCCGCCCCCGATTGAAGCGACAGGATCAATCACGCTGGTGACGGCACCTCGACCGGTCCACGGCGTGACACGTTCGCCATCCACATCGCAATACATGTCCATTTGGCCGGCGAAGAAATTGCACTCACTGATCGGCAAAACGCGCGTCAGGCCACTGGTCGATACGAGCACGACGCGCGCGGTCTTGCTGACACGCTTGGATTCGGTCTGCCAGTAAATGCCGTCTGAATCCGGGTCGTCAGCCGAAGGCGGCGACCATGCGCCGGTCGGCGAAAAGACATAGCCACCGACACGCCACGTCAGAGACATAGTCGGCCCCTCGGGCTTGCTGTAAACGGCAGTAGCAGCACGCGCAGCGCGTGATGGTTCCAGCTTGGGCTGCTCAGCCACGACAGGCGCAGCAGCTTCCTTAGGAGCCTGAACAACGGGCGTCGAGAAGAACGAACGGATGCCGATCACGCCAAAGGTGCCGCAGACCAGCATGATGACGATCAACCCCCAAAGCCCCCAAGACCGCAGCAGCGAAGCGCGCCCGTCTGCCTTGGACTCGTCGCCTACCTCACCGCTGGCCGATTGCGTGGCCGACTGGTAGTAACACCACACGGACGGCTTGAACGTACCCGGCGCCTGACGCAGCAAAGCGCTTTTCGGCGGACGCTGGCCCTTGGCGGCACCGCGATAGATGTCGACCCGGTAGAACTTCTTCGACTTCTTGACGATGCGATAGGTGGTCTCGACCAGCAGCGTCACCCACGAGGCGATCTGTTCGAGATCCTGCGTCACCAGTACAACGCGCATCGACTGGCCTTTGGCATCGACCCGGTGCCGGTGTTCTGCCAGCAGCGCTTTATCTTCGAGCGGCGCGGCGTTGGTTTTCTGCCCCTTCGGCCAGCGGCGCCAGAGTTCATCCAGCACCAAAACGCAGCCGTTGGGCGTCAGGTCGGCCAGATCGCGGCGCTCGAACCAATCAGCCGGCAACTGCGCGATGGTTCCGCCGAACTCGGCCAGCAGCGCGTCGATCTGAAGCGGAATATTCGTCACCACATGCCGGCCTTGTTTCAAGCTGGGGATGATGACGTGTTCAACGACACCGTAGCTTTTGCCGTGCCCGGGCAACCCGGTGTATGCGTCGATCGCCATAGGTCACCCGATAATTGGAATTCGGCGAATAAGGAAGCGAAGAACATAGGCGCCGATAATCATCGTTAGTCCAGGGCCAACTTGGCAGGCGCTCGTAAAGAAAAGAACACTAGGCGGAATGCCTTGTAAGGCATCTTTAGCGCTAACGATGAAATCAGGAACCGGCAGGCTATAGATAACGGACCACGCCCACCCCTGAATATGCACAAAGATTTCTGAGATACCGGCACGGATGGCTTCAAATAGAAAGGAAAAGAACTCATTGAAGAAATCAAATACACGCTGGAACGCGTCCCAGAATGGATCGAACAGGGATTTAAAGAATGTCTTTATTGCGTCAATCATGGCTCTAACCTCACGCGCTTAAAAGAATCCTGACCGCAGCAAGCCCCCAAAGGGCGAGAAAAATGGAACTAAGAATTCCGCGAACACTGTCGTAAAGATGGCAATGAGTATTGAACTCGATGCGCTCGTTAAAAATATCAAGCGTTCCAGTTGGGCAAACGCCCTGCTCGTCCGGGAATTTGAGTTCTGAAATGGACTTGCCAAGCGGAGAGGCATTGAAATTCTTTGAAAGACCGTCAAAGAATTTACCCTCATAAAAGGGGCCTTCAGGGTCAGATATATCAGCTACAGAAGCTGTAGCGGTGACATAGCCTTTCGTGTCCTCACTGAAACTACAGCGCTCATCGGAACAGTTACCAACGCCGGATGAATGATCGCCACCAAGGCCGTCATCTCCTTCGCCGTCGCCGGTGCCGCCACCGGTGCCACCGCCAGTACCGTCACCAATCTCGCCGCCACCTTCATCACCGCCACCGGTGTCACCGCCGCCCGTATCGCCACCAGTGTCACCGCCACCAGTGTCACCACCACCGGAATCGCCACCGCCGCCACCACCCGTATCGCCGCCACCAGTGTCACCGCCGCCGGTATCGCCGCCAGTGTCGCCACCACCAGTATCGCCACCGTCAGGCGGCGGGAGCTTGGAACAGGTCGTGCCTGACCAGCCGTAGCCGTCAGGGCAACCGGGATCGTTGGGATCAGACGGAGGGACGTTCGGGGTATCGGCGGGATTCAGAGGCGAGCCGGTAGAGCCAAGGGGCGCATCAGGTTCAGAGCAGGTTTCACCGGTAGGGGTACCGATGTAGTTACAGAATCCAGAGGTGGAACCCTCTGCCGTCGCGTAGCAACTAGCAGGACGATCAGCGAGCGTATGTGAACACTGGCCATAGCAAACAGAGCCGCCGCCAGAGGTCACAACGTAATTTGACCCGTTGGAGTTAATGAGGGGACCGGACTTGCTGAAGATACCGGGACCACCGGCCGCGCAGTCTTCAGGGGGGGGCGGAGGAGGTTCATCACAGGTCACACCATCAGTTGAGCCATGTTCACAGGTAATGAAACGGCGAATCCACGAGCCAACTTGGAAATTCTGGGTGCCTTGAGTACCAAGGCACGAGCCGGACGATTCACCGGAGCCAGCCGCGAGAAAGGTATATGCGGTTTCAATTTCGAATACAGCACGGCACGCAGCCGATTTAGAGGTTTTGCCGGGTGATTCCCACGAACCAATCTTTCCGTGGTATCGAGGCACCTCAACAGCAGCAAATGCGCCAGAGGAAACCAGTAAAAAAGCTGCGATGAGGTATCGGCAGAGGTTCGCCATGATGTTCACCACCTCGAAAAGATGCCGTAGGCGCAGGCCGCACCGATGCAGAAAAAGGCGAAGTGCCAAAGCGCTTCCATACCCACCTCACGAAAAGAAAGGCCGGCAAAAGAGCCGGCCCGGAACGCAGAGAACGCGCTTAGCCACGCAGGAAGCCGAGGACGATACGAGCACCCTTGATGCCGGCATAGACGACTGCCAGCAGCGCAGCGACGGCGAGAACGGCCGTGCCGATAGTGGTGAAGTCGACGGCATCGGTCAGCGTGGCGTAATCCCAACCAGCAGCGTGAGAGGCCGACGCGGCAGCGATGAAGGGAACGGCCAGAGCGAGGTCGCGGGAAATGCGTTTGATCTGTTGCATGGGTGAAGCTCCTTTGTTGGGTTAGGCGTGCTTGATGAAGTCGAGAACGGCTTTAGCGCCGATGCCGATCAGAAGCACAGTGGTTACCAGCGTGAAACCGACCCCGAACAGTTGAGCCAGAAGCGCCGGGTCCAACTGGCTGGGGTCGAACTGCTCAGGTAGCTGGACCATGACCCAGCCACCGGAACACAGGGGCGCGCCGCCCGGATCGACAGAAACAGAGCCGTCACAGGTGAGCGCGTAAGTCATACGCCGGCCCCTTCAAGGTCGGCGGTTTCTTCAGAGGACTTGCAGTCAGGACAGACGGCGAAGTGGGGCGGCACACGCAGATCGGGCAGCAGGTCGCTTTGCGGCGCGGGCTGAGCCATGAGCTTGCCCATGTCGCAGCCGCAGCAATCACACAGCACTTGATCGACGATCAGCATGACCACCCCTCCCGTTAGTTCGCTTTGGCCGCGTCAGGGGCTTTGCTGGGCGGCTGCGGCTGCGGTTGGGCCGGGCGTTGCTGCGGCTGGCTGGACACGACCTTGACGAGTACCTGCGTGTTAGTCGTGCGACCGAAGCGGTTGGTAATTGGGCGAATCTGACTTTCGAAGGTCAGCGCGACCGGGCCTTGGCTCAGATCAATGTGATCCAGGCAGCCAGCATCGGCAGCGTATTCGGTCACTTCGAAGCCTTCGGCATTACCGTTGCTTCCGGCTGGAATGGGCGACAGCGCTTGGATATTGGCGCGTACTTCACCGGTGTCTTTGTTCGTGTAGTGGTCTTTCTTGATGACGAACAGGCTGGTGATCGAGGTGGCTGCTGGGATTACGAACATTGCTTTGCTTCCTTTTGGTTTGCCCCTTGGGGCTTGCTGTTTCCATTGGCCCCTTTTGGCTCTATTGCCTTGGCCGTTGGCGTTGTCTCGTGTTCTGTCTGGCGACCCCTTACGGGGCGGGCTCTACTCGCTTCGCTCACCAAGCCCTTACGGTCTTGGCCCTTACGGGTAACGATCCCTGTCGCTCTTGCCGTCCCGGCGCTTAGAAGCAACGTCAAAAGCGCTTCCTCTGGCTCAAGCTCAAGGGCGGGGGACCTCTTCCCGCACCCCTCTGCCATCCCATCGGTCGCTCAGGACCGTAGCCCTACGCCTGACCCCCGCAAGGGTCCGCTACGCCGCTTCGCGCCCTTGCAGGCGTCAGGCTTCAGGCTCCTTTGGTCCCGCGACCGACGGCGATGGCGACGGGGCGGGGGAAGAGGGAAAGGTGGTGGCGGTAAACCGGTCAGGACAGCCAGCCGCTACCCACTGCGAGAGAACAGCACCGCCGAGGGTCCAAAGGTCGGTTCCACGGTTCACAGCTTCCTCACTCAAGGCGAGCTTTACGGAGGTCTGGGAAACCACGTAGAAGCGCACGTCTTTGTCTTCCACTTGATTCAGGCGGGGCGGGATCATGGGCATCTACTCCAGTTCAAACGGCTCGTGAATCGGCACGTAGGGCGTTGGTTTGCCGCTGTCGTGAATAACGTGCCAATACTTCGGGGGACGGGCGCTCGGCTCGTGTTTCGCGCAGGTAGAACGCGGCGTCACTTGCCAGCGACCATCGACCAACCGGGCCGACGCGGGGCGGCAGTGGTCGCATGGTGTGGATCGGGAGAGAACGGGAACCGCCGCTACGATCCTTGACCAGCAGACAGAGCAGTCGCAGTTCCGGGCGTGAGGCAGGCGCAGGTACCGTGACAGGCTCACTGGATGGCACCTGCGCCGCTGGCTTTACCCGCACGTCGTTTCCATAGCGACGCACGTAGGAAACGTTAGCGGGCATTACAGGCCCGACATTACGAGCGCTAGGAAACGGCTCGCCAGCATGCTTGGAGGCGTTAAGCAGCAAGTCAGTAAGCAGAACCAGCTGATCCCAAGTGATGACGCCGAGGTCTTCTAGGGCGCCAAGCTGGCCTTGAACCGCGCCGAACTTGGCAGCACACAGGTACTCGGAAACGCTGTCACGACCGCTAAGACGGACTTCGAGAAGACGGGCCAGCAGCGAAGAGAACACACGCTCAGTTGATAAGGTCATGCCGTCCACTCCTGTTCAAGAAGCCATGCACGGAACTGGACACAATTGATCACGCGGCGCTTGCCGAGCTTGATCGTCGGAAGCACACCGCGCTTCGCCCATGCACGCGCCGTATCGCAGGTCACGCCATTGCGCTCGGCCCATTGCTCGATCAGCTCGACATCCTTTTGCACCTCAACGAGGCGGCTAGCGTCTAGGGATTCCAGTTCCATTGTCATGGTCGTTCCGGCACTATTTGGGTCGTTGAAGGATATTTCATGGCAACTATGGACCGGCATTATTTGCGGGTTCATATTGACTATTATAGGAAGACGAAAACAGTTGACCAGCAATATTTGCCGGTTTTATAGATGAAAAGGGAATATGAGAGAGCGCTTCGTAGCAATTCTTGAGCATAAGAAGCTCACGGCCAAAAAGCTGGAGGAGCTAAGCGGCATTGACCGAGAAAAATGGTATGCGTTGAGAAAGGGTGGACGCCGAATAAACGAAGATGACATCAAAGTCATCGTCGGGTTGGCACCCGAATACGCCCTTTGGTTAGTAAGCGGGACGATTGCCCCAGAGTCGGGCCAAACAAGCCCCGAGTATGACGAGGCACATTCAAACTTGCCCAATCAAAGCGCGGGATAGCATTAACGGAAATAGTTGCTAATCGTTGGTTCCGGCAAAGAAGTGCAAGAGGAAGTTAGCAGGGAGATTGCGATGATCGCTTGGATATTAACTGCGGCACTTATTGATCCACCGAAAACAGCGCAAACGCCTCTCAAAGAGTCCTACATCTTCACGACTCAAAAGGACTGCAAACAAGGGGAGGAACTGCGAAAGCAGATCGCGCAGCTACGGAACGAGAAGACCAACATCCGTTGTTCACAAATCGAACTTCTTGATCCCGACAAGTTATAGCTGTCGAAAAAGTGTCGAAAACAAAGGCCCAGACTGACCGCTAACGACCGTCCGGCCCAACGGCAACGCCCGTAATGACTCAAACAGACCGGCAATGACACCCTCCGACGAGAG
>NZ_JAMOHM010000024.1 GCF_024448335.1 Stutzerimonas frequens | reverse complement strand
AAAGTGGTCTTGCCATGGTCGACGTGACCAATGGTGCCGACGTTGACGTGCGGTTTGTTACGTTCGAATTTTTCCTTAGCCACGACAGTAAACCTCTTACTTAAAGGGCTGAATCAACCTTGTTTTTTAACGAGCGTTTCGACGATGTTCGCCGGAGCCTCAGCGTATTTGGAGAATTCCATGGAGTAGCTCGCGCGACCCTGAGACATGGAACGAACGTCGGTCGCATAACCGAACATCTCTCCGAGCGGAACCTCGGCACGGATTACCTTGCCGGAGACCGAGTCTTCCATACCCTGAATCAGACCACGACGACGGTTCAGGTCACCCATCACATCGCCCATGTAGTCTTCAGGGGTCACCACTTCGACCTTCATGATCGGCTCGAGCACCTTGCCGCCGCCCTTCTGGGCCAGCTGCTTGGTAGCCATGGAAGCCGCCACCTTGAACGCCATCTCGTTGGAGTCGACGTCGTGGTAGGAACCATCGAACACGGTTGCCTTCAGGCCGATCAGCGGATAGCCGGCAACCACGCCGTTCTTCATCTGCTCTTCGATACCCTTCTGGATCGCCGGGATGTATTCCTTCGGAACCACACCACCAACGACTTCGTTGGTGAATACCAGACCTTCGGTGATGTTGCCCTTGTCGTCCACGTCCGGAGTCGAGAAGCGAATCCAGCAGTGACCGAACTGACCGCGACCACCGGACTGACGAACGAACTTGCCTTCGATCTCGACATTGTCCTTGGTGATGGTTTCGCGGTAGGAAACCTGCGGCTTGCCGATGTTGGCCTCGACGTTGAACTCGCGCTTCATGCGGTCAACGAGGATGTCCAGGTGCAGCTCGCCCATACCGGAGATGATGGTCTGGCCGGTTTCCTCATCGGTCTTGACGCGGAACGACGGGTCTTCCTGGGCCAGCTTGCCCAGCGCGATACCCATCTTCTCCTGATCAGCCTTGGTCTTCGGCTCGACGGCAACCGAAATAACCGGTTCCGGGAAGTCCATACGCTCGAGAATGATCGGCTTTTCGATCGAGCAGAGGGTGTCACCAGTGGTGACGTCCTTCATACCAATCAGAGCGGCGATGTCACCAGCGCGGCATTCCTTGATCTCTTCACGCTGGTTGGCGTGCATCTGCACCATCCGACCTACGCGCTCCTTCTTGCCCTTGACCGAGTTCATTACCGAGTCGCCAGAGGCGAGAACACCGGAATAAACACGGGTAAAGGTCAGCGTACCAACGAACGGGTCGGTCGCGATCTTGAAGGCCAGCGCAGAGAACGGCTCGTCATCACTTGCATGACGCTCGTCAACCTGCTCCTCGTTATCCGGGTTGACACCCTGGATAGCCGGAATCTCGGTCGGCGCAGGCAGGAACTCGATCACGGCATCGAGAACCAGCGGCACACCCTTGTTCTTGAAGGAGGAACCGCAGACTGCAGGAACAATTTCGCAGGCGATGGTGCGCTGACGCAGACCAGCCTTGATCTCGTCGACGGACAGTTCGCCCTCTTCGAGATACTTGTTCATCAGCTCTTCGTTGGCCTCGGCCGCAGCCTCGACCATGTTGGAGCGATACTCTTCAGCCATGGCCTGCAGCTCCGCAGGAATCTCTTCCTCGCGGTAGGTAGTTCCCTTGTCGTCATCGTTCCAGTAGATGGCCTTCATCTTGATCAGATCGATCTGACCTTCGAAGTTCTCTTCGGAACCGATAGCAAGCTGAACCGGCACCGGGGTGTGACCCAGACGCTGCTTGATCTGACCGACGACGCGCAGGAAGTTGGCGCCCTGACGGTCCATCTTGTTGACGTAGACGATACGCGGAACGCCGTACTTGTTGGCCTGACGCCATACGGTTTCGGACTGCGGCTCGACACCGGAGGTACCGCAGAACACGACGACAGCACCGTCGAGAACGCGCAGGGAGCGCTCCACTTCGATGGTGAAGTCAACGTGGCCGGGGGTATCGATGACGTTTACGCGATAGTTGTCGTACTGACCGCGCGAACCCTGCCAGAAGGTCGTTACAGCTGCAGAAGTGATGGTAATACCACGCTCCTGCTCCTGCACCATCCAGTCGGTGGTCGCCGCACCGTCATGCACTTCACCCATCTTGTGGCTGAGGCCGGTGTAAAACAGAATCCGCTCCGTGGTGGTAGTCTTGCCCGCGTCGACGTGAGCACAGATACCGATGTTACGGTAACGGTTGATAGGGGTAGTACGGGCCACAATAAGGTCCTCGTAAAAGTTGCGCTTGATTTAGAAGCGATAGTGCGAGAAGGCCTTGTTGGCTTCAGCCATACGGTGCACGTCTTCGCGCTTCTTGACCGCAGCGCCTTTACCTTCAAAAGCATCCAGCAGCTCGCCAGCAAGGCGCAGCGCCATGGATTTTTCGCCACGCTTGCGCGCAGCATCTACCAGCCAGCGCATGGCCAGCGCGTTACGACGGGAAGGACGAACTTCGACCGGAACCTGGTAGGTAGCACCACCTACACGGCGGGACTTGACTTCGACCAGCGGAGCGATGGCATCGAGTGCTTTTTCGAAGACTTCCAGGGGATCGCTGTTCTTGCGCTCCTTCACCTTGTCCAAGGCACCATAAACGATACGCTCGGCAACGGCCTTCTTGCCGCTCTCCATTACGTGGTTCATGAACTTGGCCAGGATCAGACTTCCGTATTTCGGATCGTCCAGGATCTCGCGCTTGGCTGCTACACGACGTCTTGGCATTGATAAGCCCTCAAACGGTCTTCAGGTTAGCTCGGAACGGTAACGCTCAGGTTACGCCCGACCTTACTCTTATCGACTCAGATAAATAGAAATGCTGATTACTTCGGACGCTTGGCGCCGTATTTGGAGCGACCCTGCTTGCGGTCCTTCACGCCAGAGGTATCCAGCGAACCGCGCACGGTGTGGTAACGCACACCCGGAAGGTCCTTTACACGACCGCCACGGATCAGCACTACGCTGTGCTCTTGCAGGTTATGACCTTCACCACCGATATAGGAGGCGACTTCATAGCCATTGGTCAGACGAACACGGCACACCTTACGCAGTGCGGAGTTCGGTTTCTTCGGCGTGGTGGTGTACACACGGGTGCACACGCCACGACGCTGCGGGCAGTTTTGCAGCGCAGGGACGTCGCTCTTCTCGACGACCCGCTTGCGCGGCTGACGTACCAGCTGGTTGATAGTTGCCATCTACTAGCTCCACTGTTGTCTTTCGACACAAACGAAAAATGGCAGGGCACGAAGCCCCGCCAATTTAGGGGTACGAGAGTCTAAAGAGCTTCTCGCCCACCGTCAAGGCAGGCCCCGGCTTGCGACCGGGGCCTGGCACTCTCAATTGCCGCTGGAGTTCAGCGCTTCAGTCAGCGCCGCTTCGACTTCATCGGCACTCACGCGAACCGGCTTCTCGGCGTCACGCTTGCGCTTGCGCTCGCTGTGATAGGCCAGACCGGTACCGGCCGGAATCAGACGGCCCACGACCACGTTTTCCTTCAGCCCGCGCAGGTAGTCGCGCTTGCCAGTGACGGCCGCCTCGGTCAGCACGCGGGTGGTTTCCTGGAAGGAGGCCGCGGAAATGAACGACTCCGTCGACAGCGAGGCCTTGGTGATACCCAGCAGGACGCGCACGTACTTGGCGACGAACTTGTCCTCTTCACTCAGGCGCTCGTTTTCTTCCAGCACCTGGGTCAGCTCCATCTGGTCACCCTTGATGAAGCTGGAATCTCCCGACTCGGTGATCTCGACCTTGCGCAGCATCTGTCGCAGGATCGTCTCGATGTGCTTGTCGTTGATCTTCACGCCCTGCAGGCGGTAAACGTCCTGGATCTCGTTGACGATGTAGCGTGCCAGTGCACTGACGCCCAGCAGACGCAGGATGTCGTGCGGGTTGCTCGGACCGTCGGAGATTACTTCACCCTTGTTCACCTGTTCGCCTTCGAAGACGTTGAGGTGACGCCACTTCGGAATCAGCTCCTCGTACGGATCACTGCCGTCGGTCGGAGTGATGACCAGACGACGCTTGCCCTTGGTTTCCTTGCCGAAGGAAATCGTACCGCTGATTTCCGCCAGGATGGACGGCTCCTTCGGACGACGCGCTTCGAACAGGTCAGCAACGCGCGGCAGACCACCGGTGATATCGCGGGTTTTCGAGGTCTCCTGCGGGATACGTGCGATGACGTCACCCACGTTGATCTCGGCACCGTCAGCCACACCGACCAGCGCGTTAGCCGGCAGGAAGTACTGAGCCGGTACGTCGGTACCCGGCAGCAGCAGTTCCTTGCCACTGGCATCGACCATCTTGATGGCCGGACGAATGTCCTTGCCAGAGGCCGGACGATCCTTCGGATCCATCACCTCGATGTTGGTCAGACCGGTCAGCTCGTCGGTCTGGCGCTTGATGGTGATGTTCTCCTCCATACCGACGAAGGTCACGATACCCTTCATCTCGGTCACGATCGGGTGGGTGTGCGGATCCCATTTGGCAACCACGGCGCCAGCATCGACCTTGTCGCCTTCCTTCACGGAAATCACAGCACCGTACGGCAGCTTGTAACGCTCGCGCTCACGACCGAAGTCGTCCGCCACAGCCAGCTCACCGGAACGGGACACGGCTACCAGCGCGCCGTCGGCACGCTCTACGTGCTTCAGGTTGTGCAGGCGGATGGTACCGCCATTCTTCACCAGTACGTTGTCGACGGCCGAGGTACGGCTCGCCGCACCACCGATGTGGAAGGTACGCATGGTCAGCTGGGTGCCCGGCTCACCGATCGACTGCGCGGCGATGACACCGACAGCCTCACCGATGTTGACCTGATGCCCGCGGGCCAGATCGCGACCGTAGCACTTGGCGCAGATGCCGTAACGGGTTTCACACGAGATAGGCGAACGCACGATCACTTCGTCGATGCTGTTCAGCTCGATGAAGTCGACCCACTGCTCGTCAATCAACGTACCCGCTGGGACCAGCACGTCATCAGTGCCCGGCTTGAGCACGTCACGTGCAATCACACGACCCAGTACGCGCTCACCGAGCGGCTCGACCACATCGCCACCTTCGATGTGCGGGGTCATGTGCAGCCCCTGCTCGGTGCCGCAATCGATCTCGGTAACTACCAGATCCTGCGCGACGTCGACCAGACGACGCGTCAGGTAACCGGAGTTCGCGGTCTTCAGAGCGGTATCCGCCAGACCCTTACGAGCACCGTGCGTGGAGATGAAGTACTGCAGTACGTTCAGACCCTCACGGAAGTTCGCGGTGATCGGCGTCTCGATGATGGAGCCGTCCGGCTTGGCCATCAGGCCACGCATACCGGCGAGCTGGCGAATCTGAGCCGCGGAACCCCGCGCACCGGAGTCGGCCATCATGTACATCGAGTTGAACGAGTCCTGCTCGGCCTCGTTGCCTTCGCGGTCGATGACCTTCTCTTTCGAGAGGTTAGCCATCATCGCCTTGGAGACTTCATCGTTGGCCTTGGACCAGAGGTCGATCACCTTGTTGTACTTCTCGCCCTGGGTAACCAGGCCGGAGGCGTACTGCGATTCGATTTCCTTCACTTCTTCGGTGGCCGCATCGATGATGCGCGCCTTCTCGTCCGGGATGACGAAATCGTTCACGCCGATCGAAACACCGGAGATGGTCGAGTAGGCGAAACCGGTATACATCAGCTGGTCGGCAAAGATGACGGTGTCCTTCAGACCAACGGTGCGGTAGCACAGGTTGATCAGCTTGGAGATCGCCTTCTTCTTCATCGGCTGGTTGACGACGTCGAACGACATTCCTTCCGGCACGATCTGGAACAGCAGCGCGCGGCCGACGGTGGTGTCGACGATGCGGGTGTTCTTGGTGATGCTGCCGTCGCGATCCTTGATGGTCTCGTTGATACGCACCTTGACCCGGGCGTGCAGCGAGGCCTCGCCGGCGCGGAACACGCGGTCGACTTCCTGCAGGTCGGCGAACACGCGACCTTCGCCCTTGGCATTGATGGCTTCACGGGTCATGTAGTACAGACCCAGAACCACGTCCTGCGACGGAACGATGATCGGCTCGCCGTTGGCTGGCGAGAGGATGTTGTTGGTCGACATCATCAGCGCGCGCGCTTCCAGCTGGGCTTCCAGCGTCAGCGGCACGTGCACGGCCATCTGGTCACCGTCGAAGTCGGCGTTGTACGCGGCACAGACCAGCGGGTGCAGCTGGATCGCCTTGCCTTCGATCAGTACCGGCTCGAACGCCTGGATACCCAGACGGTGCAGCGTCGGCGCGCGGTTGAGCAGCACGGGATGTTCGCGAATCACTTCGGCGAGAACGTCCCAGACTTCCGGCAGCTCGCGCTCGACCATCTTCTTGGCCGCCTTGATGGTGGTGGCCATGCCGCGCATTTCCAGCTTGCCGAAGATGAACGGCTTGAACAGCTCGAGGGCCATCTTCTTCGGCAGACCGCACTGGTGCAGACGCAGGGTCGGGCCTACGGTGATCACGGAACGACCGGAGTAGTCCACGCGCTTGCCGAGCAGGTTCTGACGGAAACGGCCCTGCTTACCCTTGATCATGTCGGCCAGGGATTTCAGCGGGCGCTTGTTCGAACCGGTGATGGCACGGCCGCGACGGCCGTTGTCCAGCAGCGCATCGACCGCCTCCTGCAGCATGCGCTTTTCGTTGCGCACGATGATGTCCGGCGCCGACAGGTCGAGCAGGCGCTTCAGACGGTTGTTGCGGTTGATCACGCGGCGATACAGATCGTTCAGATCCGAAGTCGCGAAACGACCGCCATCCAGCGGGACCAGCGGACGCAGATCCGGCGGCAGCACCGGCAGCACGGTCAAGATCATCCACTCCGGCAGGTTGCCCGAGCCATGGAAGGCCTCCATCAGCTTCAGACGCTTGGAGAGCTTCTTGATCTTGGTTTCCGAGTTGGTCTGCGGAATTTCCTCGCGCAGACGGCCGATCTCGTGCTCCAGGTCGATCTGGATCAGCAGCTCGCGAACAGCTTCGGCGCCCATGCGGGCATCGAAGTCGTCACCGAACTCTTCCAGCGCCTCGAAGTACTGCTCGTCGTTCAGCAGCTGGCCTTTTTCCAGGGTGGTCATGCCCGGATCGATCACCACGTAGCTCTCGAAATAGAGCACGCGTTCGATATCGCGCAGGGTCATGTCCAGCAGCAGGCCGATACGGGACGGCAGCGACTTCAGGAACCAGATGTGGGCGACTGGCGAAGCCAGCTCGATGTGCGCCATGCGCTCGCGACGGACCTTGGCCAGCGCGACTTCCACACCACACTTCTCACAAATCACGCCACGGTGCTTGAGGCGCTTGTACTTGCCGCACAGGCACTCGTAGTCCTTGACCGGGCCAAAGATCTTGGCGCAGAAAAGGCCGTCGCGTTCAGGTTTGAACGTACGGTAGTTGATGGTCTCCGGCTTCTTCACTTCACCGAAGGACCAGGAACGGATCATCTCGGGCGACGCCAGGGCAATCTTGATGGCATCGAACTCTTCGATTTGACCCTGGTTTTTCAACAGATTCAGCAAGTCTTTCAAGGCCTTTCCTCCTCACGGACCTGCGGCAGCCGGCTATCGCCGGTGCCGCACAGGCGGTGCGTGGTTATTCGGTTTCCAGATCGATATCGATACCGAGCGAGCGGATCTCTTTGATCAGCACGTTGAAGGATTCCGGCATGCCGGCCTCCATACGGTGATCGCCGTCCACGATGTTCTTGTACATCTTGGTCCGCCCGTTCACGTCGTCCGACTTGACCGTGAGCATTTCCTGCAGGGTGTACGCGGCGCCGTAGGCTTCCAGCGCCCAGACCTCCATCTCCCCGAAGCGCTGACCACCGAACTGCGCCTTACCACCCAGCGGCTGCTGGGTAACCAGACTGTACGAACCGGTAGAACGCGCGTGCATCTTGTCGTCGACCAGGTGGTTCAGCTTCAGCATGTACATGTAGCCGACCGTGGTGGTGCGCTCGAACTTGTTGCCGGTACGTCCGTCGAACAGCTGCATCTGACCGCTTTCCGGCAGATCGGCCAGCTTCAGCATGGCCTTGATCTCGCGCTCCTTGGCACCATCGAATACCGGGGTGGCCATGGGAACGCCCTTGCGCAGGTTGTTCGCCAGGTCCAGCACTTCCTGATCGCTCAGGTCGTCCAGGCTTTCCTGGCGACCACCGATCTCGTTGTAGATCTCATGCAAGAACTTGCGCAGCTCGGCGACCTTGCGCTGCTCTTCGAGCATTAGGTTGATCTTCTCCCCCAGGCCCTTGGCCGCGAGGCCCAGGTGGGTTTCGAGGATCTGCCCGACGTTCATACGCGACGGTACACCCAGCGGGTTCAGGACGATGTCCACCGGCGTGCCGTTGGCATCGTGCGGCATGTCTTCGACCGGCATGATCACCGAGACCACACCCTTGTTACCGTGACGACCGGCCATCTTGTCGCCCGGCTGGATGCGACGTTTGATGGCCAGGTAGACCTTGACGATCTTCAGCACGCCCGGCGCGAGGTCGTCGCCCTGCTGCAGCTTGCGCTTCTTGTCCTCGAACTTGTCGTCGAGCAGCTGGCGGCGATCGGAGAGGTAGGCCTGGGCCTTCTCCAGCTGCTCATTCAGCGCGTCTTCGGCCATGCGCAGCTTGAACCACTGGCCATGCTCGAGCCCATCCAGAATCTCGTCGGTGATCACGACACCTTTCTTCAGGCCGGCGCCACCCTCGGCAGTCGCACCGACCAACGCCGAGCGCAGGCGCTCGAACGTGGCGCCTTCGACGATACGGAACTCTTCGTTGAGATCCTTGCGGATCTCGTCGAGCTGCATCTTCTCGATGGCCAGCGCACGGGAGTCGCGCTCGACGCCGTCGCGGATGAACACCTGCACATCAATGACGGTGCCCTTGGTGCCGGTCGGCACACGCAGGGAGGTGTCCTTCACGTCGGAAGCCTTCTCACCGAAGATCGCGCGCAGCAGCTTCTCTTCCGGCGTCAGCTGGGTTTCGCCCTTCGGCGTCACCTTGCCGACGAGGATGTCGCCCGGGCCGACTTCGGCACCGACGTAGACGATACCGGCCTCGTCCAGCTTGTTCAGCGCAGCCTCACCCACGTTCGGGATGTCTGCGGTGATCTCCTCCGGGCCGAGCTTGGTGTCGCGCGACACGCAGGTGAGTTCCTGGATATGGATAGTGGTGAAACGATCTTCCTGAACCACACGCTCCGAGAGGAGGATGGAGTCCTCGAAGTTGTAGCCGTTCCACGGCATGAACGCGACGCGCATGTTCTGACCCAGTGCCAGCTCACCCATGTCGGTGGACGGACCGTCGGCCATGATGTCGCCACGCGCCACCACGTCACCCTTGCGCACCAGCGGACGCTGGTTGATGCAGGTGTTCTGGTTGGAGCGGGTGTACTTGGTCAGGTTATAGATGTCGACACCCGCTTCGCCGGTCTCGACCTCATCGTCACGCACGCGCACCACGATACGGCTGGCATCGACCGAGTCGATCACGCCGCCGCGACGAGCGACCACGCAGACGCCTGAGTCGCGTGCCACGTTGCGCTCCATGCCGGTACCTACCAGTGGTTTGTCCGAACGCAGGGTCGGCACGGCCTGACGCTGCATGTTGGAACCCATCAGCGCGCGGTTGGCGTCGTCGTGCTCAAGGAACGGAATCAGCGAGGCAGCGACGGAGACGACCTGCTTCGGCGAAACGTCCATCAGGGTGACGTCTTCCGGCGCCTTGACGGTGAATTCGTTCAGATGACGCACGGCCACCAGCTCGTCGACCAGCTTGCGACCGTCCAGCTTGGCGCTGGCCTGGGCGATCACGTGGTCAGCTTCTTCGATCGCCGAAAGGAACACGATTTCGTCGGTGACTTCGCCGTCCTTGACCACACGGTACGGGCTTTCGAGGAAACCATACTGGTTGGTGCGAGCATAGGCAGCCAGGGAGTTGATCAGACCAATGTTCGGACCTTCAGGGGTTTCGATCGGGCAGACACGGCCGTAGTGAGTCGGGTGCACGTCACGCACCTCGAAGCCGGCACGCTCACGGGTCAGACCGCCCGGGCCGAGTGCGGAGACGCGGCGCTTGTGGGTGATTTCCGAAAGCGGGTTGTTCTGGTCCATGAACTGCGAGAGCTGGCTGGAACCGAAGAACTCCTTCACCGCCGCCGCAACCGGCTTGGCATTGATCAGGTCCTGCGGCATCAGGCCTTCGCTTTCGGCCATCGACAGACGCTCTTTGACCGCACGCTCGACGCGTACGAGGCCAACACGGAACTGGTTTTCGGCCATTTCGCCGACACAGCGCACGCGACGGTTACCCAGGTGGTCGATGTCATCGACGATACCCTTGCCGTTGCGGATGTCGACCAGGGTCTTCAGGACCGCGACGATGTCCTCGCGGCTCAGTACGCCGGAGCCCTCGATCTCGGTACGACCGATACGGCGGTTGAACTTCATCCGGCCGACAGCCGACAGGTCGTAGCGCTCGGCAGCGAAGAACAAGTTGTTGAACAGCGTCTCGGCGGCGTCCTTAGTTGGCGGCTCGCCCGGGCGCATCATGCGATAGATCTCGACCAACGCTTCGAGCTGATTGGTGGTCGAATCGATCTTCAGCGTGTCGGAAATGAACGGACCACAATCGATGTCGTTGGTGTACAGCGTCTCGAAGCGTACGACCTGCGCCTTGACGATCTTCGCCATGACGTCGACGGTCAGCTCGGTGTTGCACTCGGCGATGATCTCGCCGGTGGCCGGATGCACGATCGCCTTGGCGACGGTACGGCCCAGGACATAGTCCATTGGCATCTCGAGCTCTTTGATGCCGGACTTGTCGAGCTGGTTGATGTGGCGAGCGGTGATGCGACGGCCCTGCTCGACGATGACCTTGCCGCTGTCATCCTTGATGTCGAAAGTAGCGATCTCGCCGCGCAGACGCTGCGGTACCAGTTCCAGCGCCAGGGTTTCGCCTTTGACGTGGAAGACGTTGGTATCGTAGAAGGCGTCCAGGATCTCTTCGGTGCTGTAATTGAGCGCACGCAGAAGCACCGACGCCGGCAACTTGCGGCGACGGTCGATACGGACGAACACTGCGTCCTTCGGATCGAATTCGAAGTCGAGCCAAGAGCCGCGGTAAGGAATGATACGCGCGGAGTACAGCAGCTTGCCGGAGCTGTGGGTCTTGCCGCGGTCATGATCGAAGAACACGCCCGGCGAACGATGCAGCTGGGAAACTATGACGCGTTCGGTACCGTTGATGATGAAGGTACCGTTCTCGGTCATGAGGGGGATTTCCCCCATGTAGACTTCCTGTTCCTTGATGTCCTTGATGGCCTTGTTCGACGACTCTTTGTCGAAAATGATCAGGCGCACCTTGACGCGCAGCGGAACGGCGAAGGTCACGCCGCGCAGGACACATTCCTTGACATCGAAAGCCGGCTCGCCCAGGCGATAGCCGACGTATTCCAGCGCTGCATTGCCGGAATAGCTGATAATCGGGAAAACGGATTTGAAGGCTGCATGCAAGCCAATGTCGCGGAACTGATCTTTGGTCGCTCCCGCCTGCAGGAATTCGCGATACGAATCCAGCTGGATGGCCAAAAGATACGGCACGTCCATCACGTGCGGTAACTTGCTAAAGTCCTTGCGGATACGTTTTTTCTCAGTGTATGAGTAAGCCATCAGCGTTCCCCAGCTTGGTCACCTGCTTGTTGGCTTCTCCCGACGGGAGCAGCCAGAAAATCTTGCGAACCCCATGGTTCGCGCCACCTGTAGGTGGCTTCCGAGGAAGAGCCAGCATGGCTGGCTTTCCATAACGGAAAAAGGCCGGTGGCAAGAGCCACCAGCCATCAGCCTGTCGCGAGTCGCTCGGGCTGTAGACGCAAGGTCGTCGCTTACTTGAGCTCGACTTTGGCGCCAGCTTCTTCCAGAGCCTTCTTGGCAGCTTCGGCTTCTTCCTTCGAAACGCCTTCCTTGACCACGCCCGGGGCGCCGTCAACGACAGCCTTGGCTTCTTTCAGGCCCAGACCGGTCAGCTCGCGAACCGCCTTGATCACGTTCACTTTCTTGTCGCCGGCTTCAGCCAGGACGATGGTGAACTCGGTCTGCTCTTCGACAGCAGCGGCAGCCGGGCCAGCAGCAGCAACGGTGGCAGCAGCAGCGGTAACACCGAAGGTTTCTTCCATCGCCTTGATCAGCTCGACGATTTCCATTACGGATTTCTGGCCGATCGCTTCGATGATTTGCTCGTTAGTCAGAGACATGACTATCTATTCCTGTATTGGGGTGACAGCTTACGCAGCCATCAAATTAAACATGTGATTTTGAAAGTGCTTACGCCGCCTCAGGCAGCAGCAGCTTCTTTCTGGTCGCGAATAGCTGCCAGGGTGCGAGCGAGCTTGCTGGTGGCGCCTTGAATAACGCTCATCAGCTGTGCGATGCCCTCTTCGCGAGTCGGCAGGCTTGCCAGCACGTCGATCTGGTTTGCTGCGAGGAACTTGCCCTCGAACGCAGCTGCCTTGATCTCGAACTTGTCCTGACCCTTGGCGAACTCCTTGAAGATACGAGCAGCAGCGCCCGGATGTTCGTTGGAGAATGCAATCAGGGTCGGGCCTTTGAACACGTCGTTGAGCACGTCAAACTGAGTGCCTTCAACAGCGCGCTTGAGCAGGGTGTTACGCACGACTTTCACGTACACACCAGCCGCTCGGGCCTCTTTACGGAGTCCGGTCATTGCGCCGACGGTCACGCCACGGGCATCAGCCACGACAGCGGACAGACCGGCTTTGGCAGCCTCGTTGACTTCAGCGACGATGGCCTTCTTGTCTTCGAGTTTAATTGCCACGGGTTTACTCCTGGTTTTTACCGATACGTCAGGCCGGAGCCGGACGGCGTTTTGGTGTCTGATTCGGTACGAATCGGGAGCACCATCTGCGTAGGCTTAAGAGATCACTCTCCGGGTTTAAGGCTTGCGCCACCTACGGTCTTGGATAGCCCCCGCCAGGCAGGGACCCCAATATTGCAAGCCGCCCCATCATGGAGGCAGCCAGGCTTTACGCTTCCAGCGAACACTGATCGATGACCAGCCCTGGGCCCATGGTGGTGCTCAGGGTCACACGCTTGACGTAGATACCTTTGGAAGTGGATGGCTTCAGGCGCTTGAGATCCGACAGCAGCGCTTCGACGTTCTGCTTCAGCTGGCCAGCCTCAAAGCCAACCTTACCCACCGAGGTGTGGATAATGCCGTTCTTGTCGGTACGGAAACGCACCTGACCAGCCTTGGCATTCTTGACAGCTGTAGCCACGTCAGGGGTAACGGTGCCGACTTTCGGGTTAGGCATCAGTCCACGCGGACCGAGAATCTGGCCCAGCTGACCAACAACACGCATGGCATCCGGCGAAGCGATCACTACGTCATAGTTCAGATCACCGCCTTTCATCTCAGCAGCCAATTCGTCCATGCCAACCCGATCAGCGCCGGCAGCCAGCGCAGCCTCAGCAGCCGGACCTTGGGTGAAAACTGCGACACGAACGGTCTTACCGGTGCCATTCGGCAGAACGGTTGCACCGCGCACGACCTGGTCGGACTTACGCGGATCGACACCGAGATTGATCGCAATGTCGAACGACTCGGTGAATTTGACCGCGGATACCTCAGCCAACAGCTTGGCCGCATCCTCGAACGCGTACTGCTTGCCAGCCTCGATCTTCTCGGCAATAGCCTTCTGGCGCTTGGTCAACTTAGCCATTACACACCCTCCACGTTCAGGCCCATGCTGCGCGCCGAACCTGCGATGGTTCGAACAGCAGCTTCCATTTCAGCAGCGGTAAGATCGGCCTGTTTGGTTTTGGCGATCTCTTCCAGCTGGGCACGAGTGACAGTGCCAACCTTCTGGGTGTTAGGACGAGCCGAGCCACTGGTGATGCCAGCGGCCTTCTTCAGCAGCACAGCTGCCGGAGTGCTCTTGGTTTCAAAGGTAAAACTGCGGTCACTGTATACAGTAATGATCACAGGGGTCGGCAGACCGGGCTCCTGCCCCTGAGTCTTGGCATTGAAAGCCTTGCAGAACTCCATGATATTCACACCATGCTGACCCAAGGCAGGGCCAACGGGCGGCGACGGATTAGCCTGACCGGCCTTCACCTGAAGCTTGATGTAAGCTTGAATCTTCTTAGCCATATTTACTCCGTTACGGGTTCTAGCGCCTTACGGCTCCCCATTGCTCATTTATCCCGATGACGACAAAACCCCGCAGCCTGAAACTGCGGGGTGTGGGATGCTTCGTCCAGTTAAACCTTCTCGACCTGACTGAACTCCAACTCTACCGGCGTAGAGCGACCGAAAATGAGGACCGCGACCTGAATCCGGCTCTTCTCGTAATTGACCTCTTCGACAACGCCATTGAAGTCGGCGAACGGGCCGTCAGCTACGCGAACCACCTCACCTGGCTCGAAGAGCGTTTTCGGCTTAGGCTTATCACTACCATCGGCCACGCGACGAAGAATAGCCTCGGCCTCTTTATCCGTGATGGGCGCCGGCTTGTCTGCCGTACCACCAATAAAGCCCATCACACGAGGAGTATCCTTGACCAGGTGCCAAGTACCCTCGTTCATCTCCATCTGGACCAAAACGTAACCCGGGAAGAACTTGCGCTCACTCTTGCGCTTCTGCCCGTTACGCATCTCCACGACCTCTTCGGTCGGAACCAGAATCTCGCCGAACTCATCTTCCATGCCAGCAAGCTTGACGCGCTCGATCAAGGAGCGCATGACGTGCTTCTCGTAACCCGAGTAAGCATGCACAACGTACCAACGCTTAGCCACGAGACACCCTTAGCCAACAACCATGGAGACCAACCAGCCGAGCAGAGAATCAAGCCCCCACAGCAGCAACGCCATCACCAACACCACCACAACAACGATCATCGTGGTCTGGGTAGTTTCCTGACGGGTCGGCCAAACGACCTTGCGAATTTCGCCGCGCGCCTCTTTCAGCAGCACAGCAAACGAGCGCCCTTTTGAGGTCTGGAAGGCGACAAACGCCGCAACAGCACCTATTGCAAGCACCGCAAGGACACGATAAAGAATGGGCTCAGCGGAGTAGTATTGATTACCAACCACGGCAACCACGACCAAAGCAGCCACAACAAACCACTTCACCAGATCGAAGCGCGTGTCATTGGCTTCAGCTTTGATATTCATCTGCTAGAACCTTGTAAAGACTGCCAAATTCGCTATTGAAAATGGCAGGCCAGGAGGGAATCGAACCCCCAACCTGCGGTTTTGGAGACCGCCGCTCTGCCAATTGAGCTACTGGCCTAGAAAGAGTCAGGCCGACTATTATGCCGACCTGCTTCAAACAGATCAATCGTTA
>NZ_JAMOHM010000023.1 GCF_024448335.1 Stutzerimonas frequens | reverse complement strand
GGGCCTTCGGTGTAGCCGGATTCCATTTTCAGCATGAAGCCCTGGGCCCACTCCTCGGCCTTGGACTGGCCGTCCCCTGAACGGAAGTCACGGTTCATGTAGAAGTTGCGCAGTTCGACAGCGGCCTTGCTGTCTTCGATGAAAGCGGCGCTGGCGGGGTGGGTGGCGATCACTACGGCGCCGCCGCAGAGGATGTGGCAGAGGGATCTGTGGTGCAGTCGCATGGTATTTCCTCTTGTTGTTGTTTTTGGGCCGCTCTCGGGCGGCTACAGGGCATAGAGCGAAAGGCGTGCCAGTGGCGGAAGTAGCCGGGCTGTTCGGCTGGATGGCGCGTGCCAGAGCGCTTGCGCGTCGCATTGCCTTGGCTCGGGAGCGGCACGGGAAGCGTCCGGCTGGCTGGACATGTATGGCGCGCGGCCAGCTTTGGCGAGGCGGTGTCCAGCGCGGCGGACGGTTGGAGGAGGGCGCCGGCCGGGGAGCCGGCGCCGGTTCAGATGCTAGCGGGTGCCCTTGCGGCTCTGCACGCAGACGAAGCTCGTGGCGGCATTGACGTCGCCCTTGCCGACGTACTTCGGCCAGCCGGGGTATTCGCACAGCGGGCGGGTGCGGCCGGGCACGCCGACGCTGTCGGCAACGACCTGCCGGCGCGGCGCACGGCCCTGTTCGACCCAGTCTTCCAGTGCGCTCAGCGAATCCCAGGCGGCGTTGAACACGGTGCTGGCGGCGTGGCCGTAGCCGGGGATCTCGTAGTAGCGCAGGAAGCGCTGCGTCTTGCCCGGGCCCATGTCGCGGCGCACACGCTCGTAGTACTCGGCGGTGGCGCGGGTGCTCACCAGTTGGTCGGAGGTACCGTGGGCCATGAGGATCTTGCCGCCGTTGCGGGCGAATGCGGACAGGTCGGTCCGGTTGACGTCCTGGCGCAGCGACAGCTCGCTGATGCGCGCCTGCCACGGGCCGGGGTTCTGCGGGTCGAGGGTCAGCGAGTTGAAGGTGGGATTGCGCGTCACGAAGAAGCGCACCCATTCGTCCCAGAAGCCGGAATGGTAGGGCGCGCCCTCGGCGAAACCGGTGCCGTGCACGGGCATCGGGTAGCTCGGCTGCAGGGTGTTGAGGCCGAGGCGGTTGACCACCAGCTGCACGCCTTCACCCGGCCGGCCGAGGTCGGTGCCCCAGGTGTTGAAGCCAGGGTAGTGCGTCTCGCCGCTGGCCAGCGGGAAGTTGAAGCGGATCGGGCTGTTGAACACCCGCAGCGCCTGGATCTGCGCATCCGACAGGCAACGCTGCGAGGTGTCGGCACCGCCCGGGCAAAGCAGCGGTTTGCCGTTGAGCTTGGCGCGGGCCGGGTCGAACTTGGCATTGCACGCGGCCTGATGGCTGATCACGCCGTCGCGCACGCCGTCCAGCTCGTCACAGGCCTGCATCGAGGCTTCCAGCAGTGCGGCGCGTTTTTCCAGGCTGGGAAAGGCGCCGGGCTGGGCGAGGGCGCGGGTGATGCGGCCGAACTGCAGGTCCAGCGCCAGGGCGTTGTAGGCGGGGTAAAGGACGATGGCGCCGTGGAAGTCGGTCGGCCATTGCTGCACCACGGCCAGCGCCTCGCGGCCACCGGTGGAGCCACCGGCGAAATAGCTGCGCTCGGGCGTGGCGCCGTAGCGTTGTTCGATCAGGTAGACGGCGGTATCGCGGGTTTTCTTCAGCGCATCGTGGGCGTAGTTGGCCAGGGCTTCGTCGTTCCAGGCAAAGGAGCCGGGGCTCGCCGGGTCGGCGACGTGCCCGGAGTCGCTGCCGAACACCGCGTAGCCACGGCCGAGCGGCGTGGGTTGATCCAGCGGGCCGGCGGGGACGTTGCCGGCGACGTTCGGCACCGTGCCGTTGTAACCGCCGCCGCCGAACATCATCGCCTTGCGGTTCCATTGTTCCGGCAGCACCAGGCGCATGCGGATTGCCGGTGCGGCGGGATCGACCGGGCGAATCTCGGCGCTGACATCGCAATAGGCGCCGAACGTCTGCGGGGCGCTGCCGCCGGCGGCCACCGGGGTCGCCGCCGTGACGCGGGCGCCGCTGGTAGGCAGGCCGATGGCCTGGGCCGGGATCTCGCGGCCGAGCAGTTCGGTGCAGGTCGCCGCCTGGGCGGACTGACTGGCCAGCAGCGCCAGGGCGAGGGAGGCCAGAGGCAGGGAACAGCGCGCAAGCGAGTTGCAGGATGGATGCATCATTGAGGCTTTCCTTCTTCTTGTTTTCGGGCCGTGCGCCGGGTGGGCGCATAAGCGCTCAAGCCAATGACATGCCAGCGGACGGAAGGAAGGGAGAGCAGGCGATGGCCGGTCGCCGCGCTTGCGGCGAAGGCTCTGGCGCAGGGATCGGGTCGATAACGGGGAAGGTTGCGCGGGGTGCCTGGGGCTCAGGCGGGCGAGGCAGGATGTCCGGCGCGCTGGACGACTGTCCGCCGCGCCGGACACTCAGGTGGCTAGTTGTAGCGGCCGTTCAGCCCCCCGACGCTGTAGCGCCCGGCGCCGAGCAGCAGGATGGCCAGCGAGCCGAACAGGAACAGGCCCTGCAGTTCGATGGCCCAGCCGCCCATCGGCCCGATGTCGAACAGCTCGGCCCGGTGCGCCAGGGCGAGGGCGACGACCATGTTGCCCAGCATCAGCAGGGCGCCGAGGCGGGTATACAGGCCGACGATCACCAGCAGCGGGCCGACCACTTCGCCCAGGAACACGCCATAGGCGAGAAAGGCCGGCAGCCCCATGCCGGCCAGCATGCCGCCGATACCGTCCACGCCATGCAGCAGCTTGTGGATGCCATGCAGCAGCATCAGTACGCCGACCGAGAGCCTGAGAACGAGTTTGCCTGCATCGTCTGTCATCTTCGCGCATCCCAGTTGCGGCGCCGGGAGTCGGCGGCCCTGACTCCAATGTAGATCAGCCGCTGTGACATTGCCGCGTCGTCAACTATGGCTAAGCCGCGCGCTAGACCGCTCAGCGCTGGCTCAGGCCATGCTGCTGCAGCTTGCTGTAGAGACTGGCGCGGGAGATGCCGAGCTCCATGGCGGCGCGCCGACGGTTGCCCTTGCAGGCGACCAGTGCGCTCTGCAGGGCGCGCCGCTCGGCCTGGGCGATGGTCTGCGCCAGCGGTTGCAGCGGCAATTCTTCGCTCGGCGCAGCCTCGGTCGGCAGGGCAGCGCTTGGCGCGCTTGACGCATAGGCCGGCGCGTCGGCCGAGCGCGCCTGCTCGCCGAGCAGCGGTAGCAGGTGCGCAGCCTGCAGCTGCGGGCCGTCGGCGGACAGCTGCGCGCGCTCCAGCAGGTTGCCCAGCTCGCGCACGTTGCCGCGCCAGGGTTGCGCGCAGAGCAGCGCCAGCGCCTCGGGGCTCAGCTCCATCGGCGGCTGCCCGGAGCGGTTGGCGATATCGTCGAGCAGGTGCTCGACCACGGCGGGGATGTCGCTGGCGCGCTCGCGCAACGGCGGCACGCGCAGGGCCAGGACGTTGAGGCGGTAGTAGAGGTCGTCGCGGAACTGGCCGGCGGCGACCTTGGCTTCCAGGTCGATATGGGTCGCGGCGATCACCCGCACGTTGAGCGCCTTGACCTGGTTGGAGCCCAGCGGCTCGACCTCCTGCTCCTGCAGCACGCGCAGCAGCTTGGCCTGCAGCGGCAGCGGCAGGTCGCCGATCTCGTCGAGGAACAGCGTGCCGCCGTTGGCCACCTCGAACTTGCCGATGCGCGCCTTGCGGTCGGCACCGGTAAAGGCGCCGGGGGCGGTGCCGAACAGCTCGGCCTCCACCAGGCTTTCCGGAATCGCCGCGACATTGACCGCGACGAAGGGCCCGCGCGCCCGCGGCGAGAGGTTATGGATGCCCTGGGCCAGCAGCTCCTTGCCGGTGCCGGTCTCGCCACGCAGCAGCACCGTGGCATCGAGCTGCGCCGCACGCCGGGCCTGGCGCTTGATCTCACTGGCGGCCGGGCTGTTACCGATGAAGCCGGCGATGGTGTAGCGCGCCCGGCGGGCCTTGGCCAGTTCGTTCTGGGTAGCGACCAGCTGGGTCTGCAGGCTGGTGTACTTGGACATCAGCGGTTTGAGGTGGCGGGCGCGGTCGAACAGTACGAAGCCCAGCGCGCCGACCAGGGTGCCGCCCTCATCGCGCAGCGGAATGCGAGTGACGACGAAGTGTTCGTCGCCGAAGGCCATCAGGTCGATGATGCTCGGCAGGCCGCTTTCCACCACCTCGCGCAGGCGGCTGGCCGGCAGCACTTCCTCGATTTCCTTGCCGAGCACGCTGGACGGATCGCGAATGCCGACCTTCTCGGCGTACTTGTCGTTGATCCAGACGATGCGCGCCTGACGGTTGACCGCGATGGTGCCCTCGCACTGCGCGTTGAGATGGTCGAACAGCAGGGGCATGGCCACAGCCCGGAAGCGTTCCGGCGAAACGCCGACGATCAGGCCGTGGTTGTCGAGTGCGTCGCGGGCAATGCTCATGGGCAATCTGGGTCCGTGCTGGGGCGACCGATTATGGTTGGCGCCGGCTGCCTCGGGCAAGGCAACCGGAGGACGCTCAGGGCTGGGCATACACTTCGTTGGGCAGCCAGGTGGCCAGCGGGGCGAAATAGAACACCAGCGCCAGGCCGATCAGCTGGATGATGATGTACGGCAGCACGCCGAGGTAGACATCGCGGGTAGTGATGCCCGGTGGGCAGACGCCCTTGATGTAGAACAGCGCGAAGCCCACCGGCGGGGTGAGGAACGAGGTCTGCAGGCAGAGCGCGAAGAGGATCGCGAACCACAGCGGATCGACGCCCATGGAGAACAGCACCGGTGCCACCAGCGGCAGGATGATCAGGGTGATCTCCACCCAGTCGAGGAAGAACCCCAGCAGGAAGGTGATTGCCAAGACTGTGAGCAGCACGCCGGTCTGGCCGAACGGCAGCCCGGTCAGCGCCGCGCGGATCACGTCGTCGCCACCCAGGCCGCGCAGGACGGCGGCGAATACCGTGGCGCAGATGAAGATGCCGAAGATGAATGCGGCGGTGCGGCTGGTCTGGTACAGCGCATCCTTGAGCACCGGCAGACTCAATCGGCGGCTGGCCGCGGCCATCAGCAAGGCACCGAAGGCGCCGACCGCCGAAGCCTCGGTGGTGGTGGCGATGCCGAAGAAGATCGAGCCGAGCACGGCGAAGATCAGCGCCAGCGGCGGCACCACGGCCCAGAACACGTCGAGCAGGGCACGGGCGTCGAGCTTCTGCCGGTTGACCGGGGCCGGGGCGAAATCTTTTTTCAGCCAGGCGGTGATGACGATGTACAGCACGTACATCAGCGCCAGCATCATTCCCGGAATCAGCGCGCCCATGAACAGCTTGCCCACCGAGGCTTCCGAAGTGCCGAGGCGGTCGGCCATCAGTACCAGCATGATGCTCGGCGGGATGAGGATGCCCAGCGTGCCCACCGAGCAGGCGGTGCCCACCGCCAGGCTCTTGTTGTAATTGGCCTGCAGCATCGGCCCGATGGAAAGCATGCCGAGCAGCGCTACCGAGGCGCCGACGATGCCGGTGGAGGCGGCGAGCAGGATGCCGACCACCACCACCGTCACCGCATAGCCGCCGCGCAGCGGGCCGAGCACACGCACCAGGCTGTGCATCAGGCGTTCTGCGATGCCGGAGCGGTCGAGCATGATGCCCATGAAGATGAACAGCGGCAGGGCGACCATCAGCTCGTTGGCGACGATGCCGTAGATGCGCGCGTCGAGCACGCCGATGGTGCCGTCCCAGGTAAACCAGAGATTGGCGTCGAAGTGTTCGACCAGCACATAGCCGACCACGGCGAACAGCAGGCCGATGCCGGCCAGCGACCAGGCGACCGGGAAGCCGAGCAGCAGCAGGCCCATGAAGCTGGCGAACATGGCGATGACGAGGATTTCTTCCAGACCCATGATTGCGACTACTCCATCAGGGCTGCGAACGAGTGCGGTCGCGCTCGTCCGAGGGGGCCGTCAGGGCCCGCGGGAAATTGAACAGCAGGGTGCTGCAGCGCAGCGCGCGGGACAGCAGGGCCAGCGCTACCAGGGCGAGGCCGATGGGCAGCACACTCTTGAAGATGAAGCGATGGGGCAGCCCGCTGGGCGCCTGGGAGCGCTCGTTGTAGAGGTAGGCCTTGTAGGCGTAGGGAATCAGCGCATCGATCATCAGCGCGATCACCGGCAGGGCCAGCAGCACGATGGCGACCAGCTCGATCCAGGCGCGACCGTGCAGACTGAAGCGTTCGCTCAGCACGTCGACGCGCACATGGTCGTCGCGCACCACGGCATAGGCGAGGGCAAGCATCAGCGCGGCGCCGAACAGGTGCCAGGACAGTTCCTCCAGCGCGATGGAGCCGCGGGAGAGGACGAAACGGCTGAACACATTGGTCAGCACGACCAGCAGAACCGCCAGCCAGAGCCAGGCGCTGGACTGGCCGATGGCGACCAGCAGGCGATCCAGCGGCCGCGAGATGCGGTTGTACGGCAGCGCGTCGGGCGCTGGCGCATCGGGAGAGACGGGCTTGAAGGACACGGCGGACCTCGAAATCTCGACACAGGTGATGAACGCGGGCACGTCGCCGTGCCCGCTGCCTTAGGCGCAGCTGTCAGTCGTACTTGTAGAAGTCGCGCGGCAGGTAGCCCATGCCGTGCCAGATCGAGTGGTGCTGCATGAACTCACGCTGGCTGGTCAGCACGCGCTTGAACATCTCGTCCTTGGCGGCCATCTCGTCGAGCACCTCGTCGGTGACCTTTTGCAGCTCGCGCAGTACCGGCTCAGGCAGCACCTGGGCCTTCACGCCCTGCTTCTGATAGTCACGCAGCGCGGTCGGCTGGGCCCACTCGCTTTCGGCAAAGCCCTTGAGGGTGGCCGATTCGCAACCCATCTCGATGAGTGCGCGGCTTTCCGGCGCGAGCTTGTCCCAGACGTCCTTGTTCACCAGCAGGTGCGAGGTGGTCAGCGTCTGATGCCAGCCGGGCATGATGTAGTTCTTGATGATCTGGTCCAGGCCCAGCATCTTGTCCACCGCCGGCTGCGAGAACTCGGTGGCGTCGATGGTCTTGCGCTCCAGCGCCTGGTAGATCTCGCCGCCCGGCACCATGGTCACCGAGGCGCCGAGCTTTTCCAGCACCTTGCCGCCGATACCGGCGAAGCGGATGCGCAGGCCGTCGAAGTCGTCCAGCTTCTCGATGGGCTTGGCGAACCAGCCGGCGCCTTCCGGGCCGATGATGCTGCACAGCATCGGGTGGATATTGCGCTCGGCGTAGATCTCCTCCAGCAGCTTCTTGCCATCGCCCTGGTAGTACCAGGCCAGGTGCGCCGGCGGCTCCATGTTGAACGGCGCGCCGGAGTACAGCGGCAGGGCCGGGATGGTGCCCTGGTCGTAGCCGATCCAGGTGTAGCCGGCCGGGTACTTGCCGCTGCTCACCGCATCCATGATCTCGAACGGCGGCACCAGCTCGCCCGGCTCGTAGTAGCGCAGCTGGATATCGCCGCCGGACACCGCCTTGAGCGATTCGGAGAGGTGCTTGACCGGAGTGGAGAGGCCGATCAGGTGCGAGGGGAAGGCCAGCGGCACCTGCCAGCGGATCTTTTCCGCGGCGCTGGCGACGCCACTGAGCAGGCTGGCGCCGAGCAGGGTGGTGGCACCGATGGCGCAGGCGATACGGGAGAGTTTGTTCTTGGTCGACATGCAGGTTTCCTTCTTGTTGTTGTTCTGGTGCCCGAGGGCGGACGCGTAACCGCCCGTGGGTCGAGGGCGTTAACAGGCCAGAACAAGAACAGAGGCCGAGCCGATGCTGCCGATCCGGCGCCAGTCTTGTTCTTTGGTTTGTTCTGGCGTCGCGGGGTGGATTGCAGGTTCTGTGCCTATCACTCGCGATCGAGGAAAGGCGCGGTCTGTAGCGACATTCGGATACCCGCAGGGCGATAGCGGTGTCCGCTGCGGCAGACACTGCTCAGGTGAACATGCGGCGGGTCCGGAATTCTGGAACATGTCCAGTTCCATGGACATCCGCAATGGCTGACTGCTGGACAAACAAAATCCGGCGTTGCGCGGGGCGCGACGCCGGATGAGAGGAGTAAAGCGGAGGGCGTGCGATCAGCTGGCCGCTTGCTTGGCCAATGTGCTTTCCAGGGCGCTGCGGCAGCGCTCTTCGGCGGTGTCCAGCTCCAGCTGCATCTGCTGGATGTCGAGCAGCTGCTGCTCCAGCTGCTGGCGCCGCTCGGCGATCATCTGCAGCATGATGTTCAGCTGCTTCTGGTTGCCGGCCTTGGGGTCGTAGAGCTCAATCAGGGTCTTGCATTCGGCCAGCGAGAAGCCGATGCGCTTGCCGCGCAGGATGAGCTTCAGCGCGACGCGATCCTTGGGTGAGTAGATGCGTTCCTGACCGCGACGGGTCGGGGTGAGCATGCCCTGCTCTTCATAGAAGCGGATGGCGCGGGTGGTGATGTCCAGCTCGTTGGCCAGGTCGGAAATGCTGTAGGTCTGTTTAGCCATGATTCCTTCCGATCATCCTCTGTCGCGCCCGGTGATCCGGGCGCGTATGTCTGCCCCGCGCCGTGTGCTTAGGGGCGTTCGACTGCCAAGGCTACTCCCTGGCCACCACCGATGCACAGTGTCGCCAGGCCCTTGCGAACGTCGCGGCGCTGCATCTCGTGCAGCAGGGTCACCAGGATACGGCAGCCCGAGGCGCCGATCGGGTGGCCGAGGGCGATGGCGCCGCCGTTCACGTTGACCTTATCGGCATCCCAGCCCAATTCCTTACCCACCGACAGCGCCTGCACGGCGAAGGCTTCGTTGGCTTCGATCAGGTCCAGCTCGGCCAGCGTCCAGCCGGCCTTTTCCAGGCAGCGGCGGGTTGCGGTGACCGGACCGATACCCATGATCGCCGGGTCGACGCCGGCGTTGGCGTAGCCGGCGATCTTGGCCAGCACCGGCAGGCCGAGGGCCTCGGCCTTGCTGGCGCTCATCAGCACCACTGCGGCGGCGCCGTCGTTGAGGGTCGAGGCGTTGCCGGCGGTGACGCAGCCGTCCTTCTTGAAGGCCGCACGCAGGCCGCCGAGGGATTCTGCGGTGGTGCCGGCGCGGGGCTGTTCGTCGCGGGTGAAGGCGAGCGGGTCGCCCTTGCGCTGCGGAATCATGACCGGGGTGATCTCGGCATCGAAGCGGCCGCTTTCGATGGCCGCCGCGGCACGCTGCTGCGACTGCGCGGCGAAGGCGTCCTGCTGGGCGCGGTCGATGCCGTACTTGTCGGCCAGGTTCTCCGCGGTAATGCCCATGTGGTAGTCGTTGAAGGCATCCCACAGGCCATCGGTGATCATGGTGTCGACGATCTGCGCGTGGCCCATGCGCAGGCCGGTGCGCGCGCCGGGCATGACGTAGGGCGCCAGGCTCATGTTCTCCATGCCGCCGGCGATGACCACGTCGGCATCGCCACAGCGGATCGCCTGCACGGCCAGATGCACGGCCTTGAGGCCCGAGCCGCAGACCTTATTCAGCGTCATGGACGGTACGGCGTGGGGCAGGCCGGCCTTGATCGAGGCCTGGCGCGCGGTGTTCTGCCCGGCGCCGGCGGTGAGCACGTGGCCGAGGATGACTTCATCGACCTGGGCCGGGTCGATGCCGGTCTTTTCCAGCAGGGCGCGGATCACGGTGGCGCCCAGTTCGACTGCCGGCACATTGGCCAGCGAGCCCTGGAAACTGCCGATGGCGGTGCGGGTTGCAGCTACGATGACGACGTCTTGCATGACGGACTCCGAATAAAAAGGCGCCACGCCGGGGCGTAACGCGAGGACCAGGCACGCGGCCTGGCTCCGGGAAAGGGTGCCCTCGAACGACAGGGGGCAAGCCGTTGGTCAGCGCGCTGGCAGACCGGTCGATGCCGCAGTATACGGGCGCCTGGGTGACTGGCCAGTGCTGGCGCGCCGCCGGCTCGGGGCGTTCGGGGCAGGCGGGAAGACGCAGCGGGCAAGGGGTGCTCCGGCGTCATTCCCGCACTCGGGCTTCAGCGCTGGATCGGGCTGCCGGTGGCCTCTTGCAGCTCCTCGAAGCTGACGCCTTCGGCCAGTTCCACCAGCTTCAGGCCCTGCTCGGTGACGTCCAGTACGCCGAGGTCGGTGATGATCCGGTCGACCACGCCGAGGCCGGTCAGTGGCAGGTCGCAAGCCGGCAGGATCTTGTGCGCGCCGCCCTTGGCGGTGTGCTCCATCAGCACCACGACGCGCTTGACGCCGGCTACCAGGTCCATCGCGCCGCCCATGCCCTTGACCATCTTGCCGGGGATCATCCAGTTGGCCAGGTCGCCCTTTTCCGACACCTGCATGGCGCCGAGGATGGCCAGGTTGATGTGGCCGCCGCGGATCATGGCGAAGCTCTGCGCGTTGTCGAAGAAGCTCGAGCCGGGCAGGGCGGTGACGGTCTGCTTGCCGGCGTTGATCAGGTCCGGGTCGATCTCTTCCTCGGTCGGGAAGGGGCCGATGCCGAGCAGGCCGTTCTCGCTCTGCAGCCAGACGTCCATGCCTTCGGGGATGTAGTTGGCCACCAGGGTCGGCAGGCCGATACCGAGGTTGACGTAGAAGCCGTCCTGCAGCTCCTGCGCGGCGCGTTGCGCCATCTGTTCACGTGTCCAGGCCATGGTCTCAGCTCCTCACCGTGCGTTTTTCGATGCGTTTTTCCGGGTTCGGGTTGTGCACGATGCGATGCACATAGATGCCCGGCAGGTGGATCTGGTCCGGGTCCAGCTCGCCGGTCTCGACGATCTCCTCCACCTCGACGACGCAGACCTCGCCGGCCATCGCTGCCAGCGGGTTGAAGTTGCGCGCGGTCTTGCGAAACAGCAGGTTGCCGGCCTTGTCAGCCTTCCATGCCTTGACCAGGGCCACGTCCGCGGTCAGCGATTCTTCCATCACGTACCACTCGCCGTTGAACTGGCGGGTTTCCTTGCCCTCGGCCACCAGGGTGCCGTAGCCGGTCCTGGTGTAGAACGCCGGGATACCCGCGCCGCCGGCACGCAGCTTCTCGGCCAGGGTGCCTTGCGGGGTGAACTCCAGGGCCAGCTCGCCGGCCAGGTACTGGCGCTCGAACTCCTTGTTCTCACCCACGTAGGAGGAAATCATCTTGCTGATCTGCCGCGTCTCCAGCAGCAGGCCGAGACCGAAGCCGTCGACGCCGGCGTTGTTGCTGATGGCAGTCAGGTCTTTCTTGCCGCTGTCGCGCAGGGCGGCGATCAGCTGCTCGGGGATGCCGCACAGGCCGAAGCCGCCGACGGCGATGGTCATGCCGTCCTCGACCAGGCCTTCCAGGGCGTGGGCGGCGCTGGGGTAAATCTTGTTCATGAATTACCTCTACTTGTTGTTCTGTCCGTGCCGGGCGCTACCTGAACGGCCGCCCGACGAATAGGGTTTAGCAAGAACGGTGCCGCTAACCGGCCTGCCTGGCGCGGGCGACCCGCGAACCGTTGGCGCGCCCCAGCAGCTGGCTGATGCGCTGGCCGGCGGCGATCAGTGCATCGAGGTCGATGCCGGTGGCTATGTCCAGCCCGTTGAACATGTACAGCACGTCTTCGCTGGCGACATTGCCGCTGGCGCCTTTGGCGTAAGGGCAACCGCCGAGGCCGGCGACCGAGCTGTCGAATACGGTGATGCCTTCCAAGAGGCTCGCATAGATATTCGCCAGCGCCTGGCCGTAGGTGTCGTGGAAATGCCCGGCCAACCGTTCGCGCGGTACTTCGCGGGCCACGGTATCGAACAGGGTACGGGTCTTGCCCGGTGTGCCGGTGCCGATGGTGTCGCCCAGGGAAACCTCGTAGCAGCCCATGGCATACAGCTCGCGGGCCACTTCGGCGACCTTGGCTGGCGATACCTCACCCTCGTAAGGGCAGCCGAGCACGCAGGAAACGTAGCCACGCACGCGAATGTCGTGCTCGCGGGCAGCCTCCATCAAAGGCGCGAAGCGTGCCAGGCTCTCGGCGATGGAGCAGTTGATGTTCTTCTGCGAGAAAGCTTCGGAGGCCGCACCGAACACCGCGACTTCCTTCACGCCGGCCTCGATGGCCGCCTCCAGGCCCTTCATGTTCGGCGTCAGCGCCGCGTAAGTGACCCCGGCCTTGCGCTGGATCTGCGCGAAGACTTCGGCGGAGCCCGCCATCTGCGGCACCCACTTGGGCGAGACGAAGCTGCCGACTTCGATATAGGACAGCCCGGCGGCGCTCAGGTCGTCGACCAGACGCACCTTGTCCGCCACGCTGATCGGCTGCTGCTCGTTCTGCAGACCGTCACGCGGGCCGACTTCCACCAGCCGGACCTGTTTGGGCAGGCTCATATGTCCTCCAGGGGGTGAACGCTTAGCGAGCCTTCACCCGTGTCGTTGAATTGTGGCGCTGCTGGTGGGCTAAAGCCCACCCTACGAAACCTGCACGCGTCCACCGTAGGGTGGGCTTCAGCCCACCGATGTCGCCGTGTGTCAGCCGAGGCGTCCTACCGGTGGAAAAGCCTGCGGCGTTTTCCACCCTACGGCCCTGCGTTCGTGCGTGGATGGACAACGGCGCAGCCTTGTCCATCCTTCAAACCTCTTCCATCTCCAGCAGCACCGCGCCTTCGCTGACCATTTCGCCTTCGTTGCAGAACAGGCTCTTGACCACGCCAGCCTGGGCGCTGCGGATGCTGTGTTCCATCTTCATCGCTTCCAGCACGATCAGCGCGGTACCGGCTTCGACATGCTGACCGGCCTCTACCAGTACACGCACGATGCTGCCGTTCATCGGTGCGGTCAGGCCGCCGTGATGCTGGTGGCTGGCCTCGGCTTCGGCGATGGGGTCGAAGGCGCGCACGGCCAGCCATTCGCCGTTCCACTGCAGGTACAGTGCATCGCCCTGGCGGATCGCCCTGGGCGTGCGGGCGCTCTGCTGCGGCGCTGTCGGGTCGACCTTCAGCCGGCGGCTCTCGCCATTGCACTGCAGATGCAGGCTGATCTGCGCCGGCATGCCGAAACGCAGCCCGTCGCGTTTGGACCACGGCGAATGGGCATCGTCGTCGCGAACCGAGGTTGGCTCGCTCTGTACGAAGCACTCGGCAGCCTGTTGCCAGAAGGCATCGGACAGCTCGCCGGCCGGACGCAGCAGTTCGCTTTCGTGGCGCGGGATAAAGCCGGTATCCAGCTCGGCCTCGGCAAAGGCGCGATGGCCGACGACGCGGCGCAGGAACGCGAGGTTGGTGCGCACGCCGCCGACGGCAGTCTCGTCGAGCATGGCCAAGAGGCGCAGGCGCGCTTCCTCGCGGTTCTCACCCCAGGCGATCAGCTTGCCGAGCATCGGATCGTAGAACGGTGACACGGTATCGCCCTCGGCGACGCCGCTGTCGACGCGACGGCCCGGACCATCCGCGGCTTCACGGTAGAGCTCGAGGGTGCCGGTGGCGGGGAGGAAATCGTTGTCCGGGTCCTCGGCGTACAGCCGTACCTCGATGGCATGGCCGATCAGCGGCACCTGCTCCTGGCTGATCGGCAGCGGTTCGCCGCGGGCGACGCGAATCTGCCATGCGACCAGGTCGAGGCCGGTGATGGCCTCCGTGACCGGGTGCTCGACCTGCAGACGGGTGTTCATTTCCATGAAGAAGAATTCGCCACGGGCATCCAGCAGGAATTCCACGGTGCCGGCGCCGACGTAGCCGATGGCCTTGGCCGCCTTCACCGCGGCTTCGCCCATGGCACGGCGCAGCTCGGGGGAAAGGCCGGGGGCAGGGGCCTCTTCGACCACCTTCTGATGGCGGCGCTGGATCGAGCAGTCGCGCTCGTTCAGGTACAGGCAGTTGCCGTGCTGGTCGGCGAAGACCTGGATTTCCACATGGCGCGGCTTGAGCACGTATTTCTCGACCAGCATGCGCGAATCGCCGAACGACGACTGCGCCTCGCGCTGCGCGGACGCCAGCGCCTCGGCCAGGTCCGCCTCGCGCTCGACCACCTTCATGCCCTTGCCGCCGCCACCGGCGGTGGCCTTGAGCAGCACCGGGTAGCCGATCTTTTCCGCGGCAGCACGGAAGGTTTCCACGTCCTGCGCTTCGCCGTGGTAGCCCGGTACCAGCGGCACGCCGGCTTCTTCCATCAGCGCCTTGGCGGCGGACTTGCTGCCCATGGCGTCGATGGCGGAGGCGGGTGGGCCGAGGAAGACCAGCCCGGCCTGTTCGATGGCGCGGGCGAACTCGGCGTTCTCCGAGAGGAAGCCGTAGCCCGGGTGGATCGCCTGGGCGCCGCTGGCCTTGGCCGCCTCGATCAGCTTGTCGATGCGCAGGTAGCTCTCGGCCGGCTTGGCGCCGCCCAGGTCGATGCGGATATCGGCCTCGCGGGCATGGCGCGCGCTGGCATCGATGGCGCTGTGCACCGCAACGGTGGTCAGGCCCATGGCCTTGGCGGTGCGCATCACGCGGCAGGCGATCTCGCCGCGGTTGGCGACCAGCAGGGTATCGATATGGCGATTCATCACTTCTTCTCCTGCCAGGCGGGCGTGCGTTTTTCCAGAAAGGCGCTTAGGCCTTCCTGACCTTCCGGGCTGGTGCGCAGGCGCGCGATGGCCTGTTCGGTGGTCTGGCGCAGGTCGGCGCTGAAATCGCCATCGCCCACTTCCAGCAGCAGGTCCTTGCAGGCCTTGAGCGCCTGCGGGCTGTTGAGCAGCAGGTTGTCGACCCATTGCTCCAGCGCGGCGTCCAGCTCGCTGGCCGGGTAGGTTTCTGCGAGCAGGCCAAGTTCGCGGGCACGTGTGCCGTCGAAGCGTTCGGCGGTCAGCGCGTAGCGGCGGGTGGCGCGCTCGCCGATGGCCTTGACCACGTACGGGCTGATCACCGCCGGTGCCAGGCCGATGCGGACTTCCGACAGGCAGAACAGTGCGTCGCGGGCGCCGATGGCCATGTCGCAGCAGGCGATCAGCCCCAGCGCGCCGCCAAAGGCCGCGCCCTGTACCACGGCCAGGGTCGGCTGCGGCAGCTGGTAAAGGCGCTGCATCAGCTCGCCGAGTTCGTGGGCGTCAGCCAGGTTCGCCTGGTAGTCGAGTTTGGCCGACTCGCGCATCCAGCCCAGATCCGCGCCAGCAGAGAAATGCTTGCCGCGCCCGCGCAGGATGAGGAAGCGGATGCCCGCATCGTCCTGCACCTGGGCCAGCGCTGCGTTCAGTTCGCCGATCACCTGGGCGTCGAAGGCATTGTTCTTGTCCGCGCGGTTGAGCCAGAGGGTGGCCACGCCGCGCGCGTCTTTGTTCAGTTCGATGGTCTGGAAATCGGTCATCTCGGCATCCTCGATGCGACTGCAGGCGCCGGCGCGCTCGGCTGCCGGCGGCACGGATTACATGCGGAATACGCCGAAGCGGGTCGGCTCGATCGGCGCGCTCAACGCGGCGGACAGCGCCAGCCCCAGCACTTCGCGGGTCTGCGCCGGGTCGATCACGCCGTCGTCCCACAGCCTCGCGCTGGAGTAATAGGGATGGCCCTGGCGCTCGTACTGTTCGAGGATCGGCTGCTTGATGGCGGCTACCTCGTCGTCGCCGAGGCTCTTGCCGGCGCGTTCGCTTTGCTCCTGCTTGACCTGCGCCAGTACCCCGGCGGCCTGTTCGCCACCCATCACCGCGATGCGTGCGTTAGGCCACATCCAGAGGAAGCGCGGGTCGTAGGCGCGCCCGCACATGCCGTAGTTGCCGGCACCGAAGCTGCCGCCGATGAGCACGGTGAACTTCGGTACCTGGGCGCAGGCCACCGCGGTGACCAGCTTGGCGCCGTGCTTGGCGATGCCGCCGGCCTCGTATTTCTGCCCGACCATGAAGCCGGTGATGTTCTGCAGGAACAGCAGCGGAATGCCGCGCTGGCAGGCCAGTTCGATGAAGTGCGCGCCTTTCTGCGCCGCCTCGGCGAAGAGAATGCCGTTGTTGGCGAGGATGGCGATCGGGTAGCCGTGCAGATGGGCGAAGCCGCAGACCAGGGTGGTGCCGAACAGCGCCTTGAATTCATCGAACTCACTGCCGTCCACCAGCCGCGCGATCACCTCGCGGACATCATAGGGCTGCTTGGCCTGCGCCGGGATCACGCCGTACAGCTCGTCGGCGGCATACAGCGGTGCGCGCGGTTCGCGGGTCTGCAGCTGGCCGAGCTTGCGCCAGTTGAGGTTGGCCACGCAGCGGCGGGCGATGGAAAGGGCGTGCTCGTCGTTCTCGGCGTAGTGGTCGGCGACGCCCGAGGTCTTGCAGTGCACGTCGGCGCCGCCCAGTTCCTCGGCGGTTACCACTTCGCCGGTGGCAGCCTTCACCAACGGCGGGCCGGCGAGAAAGATGGTCGCCTGGTTGCGCACCATGATGGTTTCGTCGGCCATCGCCGGCACATAGGCGCCGCCGGCAGTGCAGGAGCCCATCACCACAGCGATCTGCGGGATGCCCATGGCGCTCATGTTGGCCTGGTTGAAGAAGATGCGGCCGAAGTGCTCGCGGTCCGGGAACACCTCGTCCTGTCGCGGCAGGTTGGCGCCGCCGGAGTCCACCAGGTAGATGCAGGGCAGGCGGTTCTCGCGGGCGACGGTCTGCGCGCGCAGGTGCTTCTTTACGGTCAGCGGGTAGTAGGTGCCGCCTTTCACGGTGGCGTCGTTGGCGATGATCATGCACTCGACGCCTTCGACGCGGCCGATTCCGGCCACCACGCCGGCAGCAGCGACGTCTTCGCCATAGACCTCATGAGCGGCCAGCGGCGCGAGTTCGAGAAAGGCCGAGCCGGCGTCGAGCAGGGTATCGATGCGCTCGCGCACCAGGAGCTTGCCGCGTGAGACATGGCGCTGCTGGGCGGTGGCGCCGCCGCCTTCGCTGACGCGACCGAGCAGGGCTCGCAGGTTGTTCACCTGTTCGAGCATCGCCGCGCTGTTGGCGGCGAACTCCGGCGAACGGGTATTGATCTGGGTGTGCAGGATGGCCATGGTTGGCTCCGTTCAATTCCATCATGGATGGCTCTGCCATCCACCGACTGCGGTGGAAAACGCTTCGCGGTTTTCCACCCTACGAGGGTTGGGCGTTGTTCCGCCCGCAGCTCACCTGGATTCGTTGAACAGCTCGCGGCCGATCAGCATCCGGCGGATCTCGCTGGTGCCAGCGCCGATCTCGTAGAGCTTGGCGTCACGCAGCAGGCGGCCGGTGGGGAATTCGTTGATATAGCCGTTGCCACCGAGGATCTGGATCGCCTGCAGGGCCATCTGCGTGGCGTTTTCGGCGGTATAGAGGATCACCCCGGCGGCGTCCTTGCGGGTGGTCTCGCCACGGTCGCAGGCCTGGGCGACGGCGTAGAGATACGCGCGACTGGCGTTGAGCTGGGTGTACATGTCCGCCACCTTGCCCTGGATGAACTGGAACTCGCCGATGCTCTGGCCGAACTGCTTGCGGTCGTGGATGTAGGGCACCACCACGTCGAGGCAGGCCTGCATGATCCCGGTCGGGCCGCCGGCCAGTACCACGCGCTCGTAATCCAGGCCGCTCATCAGCACCTTGACGCCGCCGTTCTCGACGCCGAGCACGTTCTCTTCCGGCACCTCGACGTCATCGAAGAACAGCTCGCAGGTGTTGGAGCCACGCATGCCGAGCTTGTCGAACTTGTTGCCGCGGGAGAAACCTTTCCAGTCGCGCTCGACGATGAACGCGGTGATGCCATGCGGACCCTTGTCCAGGTCGGTCTTGGCGTAGATCACATAGGTGTTGGCGTCCGGGCCGTTGGTGATCCAGGTCTTGCTGCCGTTGAGCACGTAGCGGTCGCCGCGCTTTTCGGCGCGCAGCTTCATGGAGACCACGTCGGAGCCGGCATTCGGCTCGCTCATGGCCAGCGCGCCGACGTGTTCGCCGCTGATCAGCTTGGGCAGGTAGCGGGCCTTCTGCTCGGGGTTGCCGTTGCGGTTGATCTGGTTCACGCACAGGTTGGAGTGGGCGCCGTAGGAGAGGGCGACCGAGGCCGAGCCGCGGCTGATCTCTTCCATCGCCACCACGTGGGCCAGGTAGCCGAGGCCGGCGCCGCCGTATTCCTCGGAGACGGTCACGCCGAGCAGACCCATCTCGCCGAATTTCTTCCACATGTCGGCCGGGAACAGGTTGTCCTGGTCGATGGCCTCGGCGCGCGGCGCCAGCTCGGCGGCGACGAAGGCCTGGACCTGCTCGCGCAGCATGTCGATGGTTTCACCGAGGGCGAAATTGAGGCTGGAGTAGTTCATGGGGCCACCTGCTTGTCTTGTAATTGTTCTGTGTTCAGAGAATTCGTGCATCCGGCGGGTTCCGGCCGGCGCTCCGGTCGCAGCCTGAGCGCCTTCGGGAACTGGCTGCTCGCTGCTTTACGTTAACGTAAAGGTCCGCCAGCGGTCTGTCAACATGCCAGCGGGCGGCGTTCTGCAAGCATAGGTGCACGGCAAGGGCGGTGCCGCCGGACATGGAAGCCGCGGGTGGTGTTTCGTCGGCGGTCGGGCACTCGGCTCGACGCGGGCGGGACTAAACAGGCAATGGTCGGAGCGCCGGCCTGTCATCGACGAGGAATCCATGCCCCGTATCGGCTTCGCCTGCATGTATCGCCATCCGCAACAGAGCCTCTCGCTGAAGGAACTGGAGCGCATCGAGCGCACCTTTAACCCGCGCAGCACCACGCTGCGCTGGATGGCCTCGGCGGGGCGCGAGGCGGCCGAAGCGAAGCTCGAGGAGATCGTCGAGCACAACCTGAACGCCCAGCGGGTGTTGCTCGAATACGTTGCCACGTTGCCGCCGATGCTGCGCATGTTGCGGCTGTCCAGCGACCTGCTGCCGTTCTACAGCCATGCCGAGATCGCGCCGTTCTACCGCCGCGCCGAAATGCAGAGCCGCCTCGAGGCGGGTTTCGCCGCGATCGGCGAGCTGGCGCGGGCCCACGACATCCGCCTGTCGATGCATCCCGGCCAGTACTGCGTGCTGGGGTCGGACAAGCCGCAAGTGGTGGAGAACAGCCTGGCGGAATTCGAGTACCACGCCGACATGATCCGCATGATGGGTTATGGCCGGCGCTTTCAGGACTTCAAATGCAACCTGCATATCGCCGGGCGGCTCGGCGCCGAGGGCGTGCGTGCCGTGTGGCCGCGCCTGTCGGCCGAGGCGCGCCAGTGCATCACCTTCGAGAACGACGAAAAGACCTATGGCCTGGACGACTGCCTGAGCCTCGCGGACCTCGCGCCGGTGGTGCTGGACATCCATCACTGCTGGATTCACGAGGGCCGCTACATCGAGCCGGACGACCCGCGCATCGAGCGTGTTCTGGAAAGCTGGCGCGGCGTGCGGCCCACCATGCACTACTCGCAGCCGCCGGAGCGCCTGATGGAGCTGGGCTTCGCGCCGGAGCGGAAGCTGGAAATCCCCGAGTTGCTGGAGCAGGTCAGCAAGCGCGACCTCTATGCGCACAGCAAGCGCATGTGGAACCGCTGGACGAATCGCTATGCGTTTCAGTTTCTGGACCGCTTCGACATCATGCTCGAAGCCAAGGACAAGAACCTCGCTGCGCTTGACTTCCATCACGAGTACCAGCACGAAAGTACCTGACGGTGCCGTGGCCGGCCGATGCGGTTATAGCCTCGGCTCGTTCTGGTGGGCTGAAGCCCACCCTACAACGGTGCCGTGATGCCTGCTGCACCGTAGTGGTTCGACTGGCTACGATCTCCCAGTAGGGTGGGCTTTAGCCCACCAAGGCGCACCGCAGTTTCCGTGAGAGGAAAGCACATCAGCGAGGCGCGCCACTAAGGCTGCAGCCAGGTTGCACGTCGGCAATGCTGGCCATTTGGCTATGTGCTGTCCCTCGACTTTCGCCTACTCCGCGGCATGTTGTCACTTGGTTACCTTTACGTTAACGTAATCGTGACCTAGGGTGACTGTCAGCAGCGCCAGCGCCCTTGCGAGCACGCCTCATAACAAACATAAGACTGAGGAAATCGTCATGAGTCTTCCGAGCTATACCTGCGGACCGCAGAGCAAACCCCTGTTGCCCATGACCATCGGCGCGGCGTTCGACCGTACCGTGGAGCGCTTCCCCCAGCGTGAGGCCCTGGTGGTGCGCCATCAGCAGCTGCGTTACACCTGGGCGGAACTGGCGGAGGCGGTGGACCGTTGCGCGCGTGGCCTGCTGGCCCTCGGACTGCAAGCTGGCGAACGAGTGGGCATCTGGTCGCCGAACAATGCCCAGTGGTGCATCACCCAGTTCGCCACCGCGAAGATCGGCGTGGTGCTGGTCAACATCAATCCCGCCTACCGCCTCAGCGAACTCGAGTACGCCTTGAAGCAGTCCGGCTGCCGCTGGCTGATCTGCGCCGATGCCTTCAAAACGTCCGATTACCACGCCATGCTCCACGAGCTGCTGCCGGAGCTGGAAAGCGCCGCCGTCGGGGCCCTGCAGAGCCATATGCTGCCCGAGCTGCGCGGCGTGATCAGCCTGTGCGATAAGCCGGTGGACGGCATGCTGCAGTGGCAGGCGCTGATGGAGATGGCCGAGCAGGTCGGCCCCGAGCAGCTGCGCCAGTGCGGCGAGCGCCTGCAGTTCGACGACCCCATCAACATCCAGTACACCTCCGGCACCACGGGCTTCCCCAAGGGCGCCACGCTCAGCCACTACAACATCCTCAACAACGGCTACATGGTCGGCGAGAGCCTCAGGCTGACCGAGCACGACCGCCTGGTGATCCCGGTGCCGCTGTACCACTGCTTCGGCATGGTCATGGGCAACCTCGGCTGCGTCACCCACGGCACCACGATGATCTACCCGAGCGCCGCCTTCGAGCCCCTGGCCGCGTTGCAGGCGGCGGCCGAGGAAAAGGCCACCGGCATGTACGGCGTGCCGACCATGTTCATCGCCATGCTCGACCATCCGGAGCGCCAGTCGCTGGACCTGAGCAGCCTGCGCACCGGCATCATGGCCGGTTCCACCTGCCCGATCGAAGTGATGAAGCGCGTCATCGACGACATGCACCTGGCCGAAATGCAGATCGCCTACGGCATGACCGAAACCAGCCCGGTCTCCACCCAGACCAGTGCCGACGACGACCTGGAACGCCGCGTCACCAGCGTCGGCCGCACCCAGCCGCACCTGGAAAGCAAGATCGTCGACGAGCACGGCGCGGTAGTGCCGCGCGGGCAGATCGGCGAACTCTGCACCCGCGGCTACAGCGTGATGCTCGGCTACTGGAACAACCCGGATGCCACCCGCGAGGCCATCGACGGCGCGCGCTGGATGCACACCGGTGACCTCGCGGTGATGGACGACGAGGGCTACATCAAGATCGTCGGCCGCAACAAGGACATGATCATCCGCGGCGGCGAGAACGTGTACCCGCGCGAGATCGAGGAATTCCTCTTCACCCATCCGGCGGTGGCCGACGTGCAGGTGATCGGCGTGCCGGACAGCAAGTTCGGCGAGGAGATCGTCGCCTGGGTCAAGCTGCACCCGGGCCATCAGGTCGAGGCCGAGGCGCTGCGCGAGTTCTGCAAGGGCCGCATTGCCCACTTCAAGACGCCGCGGCACATCAAGTTCGTCGACGAGTTCCCGATGACCATCAGCGGCAAGGTCCAGAAGTTCCGCATGCGCGAGATCAGCGTGGTCGAGCTGGGCATCAGCGAACAGCACTGACTGGCACCGGCCGGGTTCGCCCGGCCGGCCATTCGCTCATCCGAAATGGAGCTTTCCATGGCGCTGCCTACTACTCAGTCGATCAGCCGTTTTCCGCTGCCCGACAGCCTCGACACACTGCCCTGCGACCTGCGCGAGCGGATTCTTGCCGTGCAGGAAAAGGCCGGTTTCATTCCCAACGTGTTTCTCATGCTGGCCCATCGGCCGGCGGAGTTTCGCGCCTTCTTCGCCTATCACGATGCGCTGATGGAGCGCGAAGCGGACAGCCTGACCCAGGCCGAGAAGGAGATGATCGTGGTCGCGGTCAGCGCCGACCACGGCTGCCTGTATTGCGTGGTTGCCCATGGCGCGATCCTGCGCATCCTCGCCAAGGACGCGCAGCTGGCGGACCAGATCGCCGTCAATTACCGCACCGCGCCGATCTCCGAACGCCAGCGCACGATGCTCGACTTCGCCCTGCACCTGGCCGCCGGCCGCGGCGTGCTGGACGACGCCTGGCAGGCGCGCCTGGAGGCTCAGGGATTCAGCCTCGATGACATCTGGGACATCGGCGCCATCGCCGGACTGTTCGGCCTTTCCAACCGCCTGGTGTCCATGGCGCGCACCCCGCCCAACGACGAGTTCTATCTGCTGGGCCGCGTGCCCAGGAGCCCCGCGCGCTGAGCGCGAGCACCGCATTACCGCATGAGGTGGTAATCCGAGCCCGAGCAGTTCGCAGTCGGGCTCAACAGCTGCATCAACGATCACAACAACAAGAGAGAAAGCTATGCAACTGAAACCAGCAAGCCGGACCTTCCTGCTTTCCAGCCTGGCAGCAGCCATTCTGGGCATGTCCAACACGGCCTCGGCCGCCTTCATCGAAGACAGCAAGGCCGCTGTCGAACTGCGCAACTTCTACATGAACCGTGACTTCCGCTCCGGCACCGGCCAGTCCAAGGCCGAGGAGTGGGCCCAGGGCTTCATCCTGAAAATGGAATCCGGCTACACCGAAGGACC
>NZ_JAMOHM010000022.1 GCF_024448335.1 Stutzerimonas frequens | reverse complement strand
TAACGCGTTGATCAACCTGCTGCAGATCAACGATTTCGGTAATCAGGACGAACGCTCCTGGCAGGTCCGTTATGACTACGACTTCGCCGCCATGCGCATTCCCGGGCTGTCTTTGATGACCCGTTACGTTTCGGGTGACAACGTCGACCGCGGCGCCGGCGCCAGCGAAGGCAAGACCTGGGAGCGCAACACCGACATCGCCTACGTCATCCAGAGCGGCCCGCTGAAGAACCTCGGCCTCAAGCTGCGCAACGCCACCACGCGAAGCAACTTCCAGAGCGACCTGGATGAGAACCGCTTCATCGTCAGCTACAGCCTGCCACTCTGGTAAGCACCACGCCGCAGCACCTCTCCTCGTTGGACTTCGCCGGGCCCCGCGCCCGGCTTTTTTCCGGGCATGAAAAAGGCGACCCTCGGGCCGCCCGTTTTCACGCTTCAGCCTAGCCTGCCGGCTCAGCTGTGCTTCGTATTACGCCGCAGAATCTCGTTCACCCGCTCGGCGGTATACACCCGCTTCGCCTCGTCGCTCGGCTTGTGCCGCACATCGAGCATCACACCCGCACTGATCGCCAACACACAAACGACCACCGAGACCGCCGTCAGAAAGGTATTCATCGCACGCCCTTACTACACAAAAGAAAACCTGCAGGCGGGGTCGCCCCGCCAAATGGCGCGATTCTGCGCCGCGCCAAAGGTAGCGTCAACGGCAAGAGAAAGCGCCACAGCCCGCTGATAATGGGGTCCTCACACGAATCTGCTCGCCAGCTATCGCCGCAGCTTTCAAGGCACCGCAATCTGCAGACTGCCCAAGGCGAACCGCACAAACACCGCCCAACCCACGGCACTGATCAGACCCAACGCCAGGTAACCCACCACAATCCCCAACGCGATCTGCTTCCACAGCCCGGCATGGGGATCACGGTTGTAAACAACCGGCTCCCCGGAATGAACATCCCGCTCGGCACGAATCTCATCGAAACGCTCACGCATGGTTAACCTCGGTAAACGAAACAGCAAACAGAAGGAACGAAAAAAGGCGGCTAGCTTTGGCCAGGCGCCTTGGGATGTCTTGTGGGTGCCGCTAGACGGGTGAGCGGAGCATTATGAATCACCGACGTAGCGCCTTGCTAAACCAGAGAGGTCCATAAAACGGGAGTTCTAGCCGTCCTCTGCACTGGTTACGCCAGTCCATCCCAAGAATCTCGACCAACGTGGTCACTACAATCCAGTGCTACGATGCTGCCAATACGCCATCAAGAGCAGGTTCGTCTTGCCTCGCGATTGAAGTGGCGTCATGCTTGAGTTAACCTGCGTGTTAAGGTGTGCGGATGAAACTAGCGAAACTGACAAGGAAGCTCATGCTTGAGAAGGCAGGGATCAATCCGTCTAGAGCTCCGATCGCAGGTGGCGGGGTCGATAAGTGGACGCCGGTCATGATCCTTTCAGGCGCGCAGAGCGTTGATAAGTCACATTTGGTTAAATCTATAACCGAGAACGTTGACGATCCCAAAAAGCGCTCATCTTATCTTCAGATGGTGGATGCCCTGTTTCGCGCCCTTACGCTAGATGACTTTACCCAGTTCTTTAAAGAATCCATTGTTACTTACAAGCCAGCCCACTCTTTTAAATATAAAGATAAAAACGAATCTCTTTATGAGTTAAAAAGAGGCAAGAAAGACAGGATATATATCTACCCCTACAACGGACGATGCGGGCGGCTTATCTTTATTCTTGAAGCATTACATAAAGACCAGCAAAACACGCCACCCGAAATAAAAGCCTATGCTGAACAGACCATAAAGCTAATTTTAGATACTAAATTGATGGGCCCCATAAATTGAGGTTTACCATGACTAATTATGAGATTGCTAGCCAAATTCAAGAAGACCTTGAAATCTTTGGACCCACTTGGCGATCTGCATTTGCCTTTGATATCAAAAGAGCAATGATTAGTAAGGGGTTGAAGAATATCGACATCGCCCAGCGACTTGATGTTTCCGAAGCCAATGTTTCTCGCATGCTTCGAGGTGATCAAAACCTCAAGATTGAAACTATGTATATGCTTGCTGCCTCTATTGGTGAAAAGCTCAACATCTGCGTTGGCGATAGATACAATGATGAAATTGGCTTCTCCGAGGTCACTGAAGATATAGATTTCGATGGTGACTCTCTAGAGTTCCGCAAGCACATGAAAAAAATGCGTGACACGGCAATGCTCGCCCCCAGGAACGAACCCATTTATATGGAGGTTGCCAATGAAGGCGCCATTGCTTTCCGTTGATAAGATTGAATTTGAAAAAATCAGTGTTGAGGTAAATCCAGAATTCGACGGAGAATACTCGTCTGAATTGAAAAAAGTTAACTTCAACTACAAAGGCTCTAGATTTTTCCGCTCGGTGAGTTTGTCTTATCCAGACGATCAACTGGCCGACCCTAGATTTTTTTCATTTACATTGAACTTGGTTCTCAGCCAAGACAATCAAAAATCAGAGATAATTCTTCCTTACAGTATTGATGTAAAAGCAACTGCTTACATGCGCTACGACGGCGAAAAGCATAAAAACGTTGAGCTTTTCAGAGCTGTACGCGCTACGGGATACGCCATTTTGTATGGCTCTATTCGTGAGATGATCTCCAATCTCACCGCTAGAGGACCTCATGGCCTTTGGATGCTTCCTGCCGCTGACTTTAATAGTGCAGCTCAAGAAGAAGCTCAGCAGGATGAGATGGATCGTCAAAAAGCCATTGCTGAACGTCAACCGTTAGATTGTTTGAGCGATAGCGTCGAGGACAAACCAAAAAGATCGAGCGCAACTAAAAAAGGTAAAGCCAGCAAGAACCCATTGGAATGAAGAAGCCCCGCCTACGCGGGGTTTCTTTTTAGATACTCCTCCGCTCACCTTTCTTGATATCACGTCGAGAAAAGGGGACAGATCTATTTTTGCGTAGGTGCCGGCCATCAAGGTGGCTGAGTGTCGTACCGGCTAGCAGCATCAACGGAGGCGGTCTGATGCTAGGCAATCTGGGCAGCGGTAGTCACCGGCCAGAAAACAAAAAAGGCGGTTAGCTTTCGCTAACCGCCTTTTTGTGTCTGGTGGCTACACCGGGACTTGAACCTGGGACATCAGCATTATGAATGCTGCGCTCTAACCAACTGAGCTATGTAGCCAAGTGGCGCGCATTATTCTCTGGTCGGTTTGGGCTGTCAACCCTGGCTCCGCAGATTTTTTATCCTTTTCAAACGGTTAGTTACGAACGGTGGGGCCGCCTAGGTCGGGCCGCGCAGGTGGGGGCGCCTAGCCCGGGCCGCCTAGGTCGGTGGCGCGCAGCCCGGGCCGCGCTGGTCGGGCAGCCCAGATCGGGATCCTACGGCCCTAGCGGAACGACGGCCGCGTGGCCAGCAGCAGGCCGGCGAAGATCAGGGCGCCGCCGATCCAGTGGAAGGTACGTAGGGCCTCGCCCAGCAGCAGCCAGCCGAGCAGCGCGGTGAACACGGGCATCAGGTACATGACCATGGCTGCCCTGCCCGCACCGACGATCCTCACCCCATGGTTCCAGCCGACGTAGGCCACCAGCGAGGCGAACACGGCGGTGTAGCCGATGGCGGCGAGGTTGCTCGGTGTGAGGGCGAAGCCCCCTACTCGGCCCAGTTCCAGTAGGTAGAACGGCAGGATCAGCGGCAGACCGAGCAGCATCAGCACGCCCAGCAGCACCAGCGGCGGCACCAGCAAGTGCCTGGCCCAGCGCCGCAGCAGCAGCGTGTAGAGCGCCCAGGCCAGCACGGCGAGCAGCATGATGAGGTCGCCGCGCTGGAACGACAGGCTGGCAAAGGTCTGCCAGCTGCCGCGACTGATCAGGTAGAGCAGCCCGCCCGCCGCCACGGCCATGCCAAACCAGGCGCGGCGCAGCGGCCATTCGCCGAGCAGGAAGCCCGCGCCGATAAAGGTGGCCAGCGGCAGGCAGGTGTTCACCAGGGTGAGGTTGATCGCCTCGGTGCTTTGCGCGGCGGTATAGAGCAGCGAGTTGTAGCTGGCGATGCCCATGGCGGCGAGCACTGGCAGGCGCCAGCCGGCGGCACGCAGGGTGGCGCGGTGCGTCCAGATGCCCTTGGCGACGAAAGGCAGCAGCAAGCTGGTGGCCAGCACCCAGCGCCAGAACGACAGGCTGAGCGGCGGGATGCTGTCATGGAAGGCGCGGCCGACCAGGGCGTTGCCGCTCCAGCAGAGCACGGCGATAAGCAGCCCGGCGAAAGCCGGGCCCTGGCGCGCACTCATCAGGCTTGGCGCGGCGGGCGCAGACGGTATTGCGAGGGCAACTGGTCGAGCCCGCTCACCGTGACGTTGAGATTCTTCCACAGGCCATCCTTGATGCCGTAGATGCAACCGTGCACGGCGAGCGGTTGGCCGCGGTGCCAGGCGTTCTGGACGATGGTGGTGTGACTGACGTTGGCGACCTGCTGGATGACGTTGAGCTCGCACAGGCGGTCGACCTGTTCGTCCTCACTGGCCAGCTTGGACAGGTGCACGTGGTGTTCGTAGTAGAGGTCGCGGATGCTGCGCAGCCAGCCGTCGATCAGGCCCAGCTGGTCGTCGCGCATGGAGGCGCGGACGCCGCCGCAGCCGTAGTGGCCGGTGACCAGGATGTGTTTGACCTTGAGCACGTCGACCGCGTACTGGATGACCGACAGGCAGTTGAGGTCGGTGTGCAGCACGACGTTGGCGACGTTGCGATGAACGAACAGGTCCCCCGGCAGCAGGCCGACGATCTCGTTGGCCGGCACCCGCGCATCGGAACAGCCGATCCACAGGTACTCCGGCGTCTGCTGGCGGGCCAGCTTCTCGAAGAAGTCCGGGTCCTCTTCCTTGATGGCTTCGGCCCAGCGGGCGTTGTTTTCGAACAGCGGCTCCAGTTCGCTCATCTCATGTGTCCCTGTGGGTCGGCTCGGCACCTTACGAGTCGCTGCGGCCTTTTGACAAGCCGCCGCGGCTCACTCGGGTTCGACCAGTTCGACCTTCTTCGCCCGCTTGGCGGCGGGCTGGGAGATGAAGGAGCGCAGATCACGCAGGAAGTTGTCGCGCCAGGCGTCCAGGTCGGCGGCGCGAATGGCGCGCATCAGGTGCTCGTAGCGATCCTTGCGTTCGGCCAGCGACATGTTCAGCGCGCGGTCGAGCGCTTCGGCCATGCCGACGCAGTCGTACGGGTTGACGATCAGCGCCGAGGTCAGTTCGCGGGCCGCGCCGGCGAAGCGCGACAGCACCAGCACGCCGGGGTCTTCCGGGTCCTGGGCGGCGACGTATTCCTTGGCGACCAGGTTCATGCCGTCGCGCAGCGGGGTGACGAAGCCGACATCGGCGGCGCGGAACAGGCCCATCAGCACACGGCGGTCGTAGCTCTTGTTCAGGTAGTGCAGCGGCGTCCAGTCGAGGTCGGACATGCGCCCGTTGAGGTGCCCGGCCTGGCTCTCCAGCTGCTCGCGGATGTGCTGGTAGGTGCGCACGTCGGAACGCGAGGTCGGCGCGATCTGCAGGAACTCGACGTTGTTGCGGTGCGCCGGGTAACGATCGAGAAATTCCTCGTAGGCGCGGAAACGCTCCACCAGGCCCTTGGAGTAGTCCAGCCGGTCGACGCTAATGATGGTCTGGCGGCGTGTGTCGGTGGCGCGGCGCATGGGATGCGCGCGGCCCTTGTAGCCTTCGGCGAGCTGCTGGATCTCGTCCGGCACCACACCGATGGGGTAGACGCCGGCGCGGAAGTTCTGCCCATAGGCGGTCAGGCTGCCGTCCGGCTCGATGACGCCACGCACCTCGCGGGTGATGTAGTCCTGAAAGGCCAGGCGGTCGGTGTCGGTCTGGAAGCCGATCAGGTCGTAGTAGCAGAGCGTCTTGAGCAGGTCGTTGTGCGGCGGGATGGCGGTGAGGATTTCCGGCGCCGGAAACGGGATGTGCAGGAAGAAGCCGATGCGGTTGCGCACGCCCAGCTGGCGGCAGGCTTCGGCGAAGGGGATCAGGTGGTAGTCGTGGATCCAGATGATGTCGTCGGGCCTGAGCAGCGGCATGAGCTTCTCGGCCAGCATGGCGTTGACCCGCCGGTAGCCGTCGTATTCCTCACGGCTGTAGCGGGCCAGGTCGATGCGGTAGTGAAAGATCGGCCACAGCGTGGCGTTGGAGAAGCCGCGGTAATACTGGTCGTAGTCACGCTTGTTCAGCGGCAGCGTGACATAGGTGATGTTGCCGACTTCCTCGGTGTTGATGGTCGGGGTCGCGCTGACCTCGCCGCTCCAGCCGAACCAGATGCCTCCGGCCTGGCGCAGGGCATCGTAGACACCGACGGCCAACCCTCCGGCAGCCACCTTGCCCGCCTTGATCGGCGCGACTCGGTTGGAAACCACTACTAAACGGCTCATGGCAAAAATCTCGCTCTAGTCTGGTTTTGTTATAGATCCGGCCGGTTCGCCGAGCTCGCTCAGCAGCTGTTCCAGCCAGCCGCCGACCGCATGCACCGATGGCAACCGCTCGCGAGCCTCGCTGGGCCCCTCGCCGACCTTGATGGAACGCCCGCCCAGCGCATTGACGGCGGCGAAACCCGCCTCGTCGGTCAGGTCATCGCCGACGAACACCGGGGTGCGGCCGGCGAATGGCACCTCCTCCATGAAGGCGCGGATGACTTCACCCTTGCTCGCCCCGCGCGGCTTGAGTTCGAACACGCACTTGCCGGGCTGCAGGCTCAGCACCTCGGCGTAGCGCTCGGCGAAATGCTCGGCGAGCTCGCGGGCGATCTGTTCCAGCTGCGGCGCCAGGCGAAAGTGCAGCGCGAAGGCGACGCCCTTGTTCTCCAGATGCAAGCCGGGGTGCTCGCTGCAGGCTTCGGCCAGCTCGCGCTGGATGCGCTCCAGCTGCCGGGCATCCAGCGCCAGGTTGCGCAACTCGCCTTCGGCATCCCGGCGCTCGGCGCCATGCACGCCGGCGGCGGGCAGTTGCAGCGGCGCCAGCAACGCATCGAGCTGTGCCAGGGGGCGCCCGGAGATCACGGCGACGGGAATCCCGTCGGCATGCAGTCGTTCCAGGGCCGCAAGGGTGGGCGGCGGAATGAAGACGAGCTCCGGGCGGGGCTGTATTTCAGCCAGCGTGCCGTCGACGTCGAAGAAGAAAGCGCAGCGCCGAGCCTCAGGCGCAGGTTGGTCGTTTTGATCGTTCATGCAGGTAGGACTCCGGATCACGCGCGGTGGTTCGTCCCATTTCGCTCGCCTGCCGGTCAGGTACTGCAGCCCGAATTCGCAGCCCATCAAGGATGGCCCCGGATGCCGGTTCCGGCCAGCGGCGCACCTGAATCTTCATCGAGCGGCCGGGTCACAACCTGCAAGACCGATGGCCTGACAGGAGACGATCATGAGCGATCAGAAACCCTATACCCCGACGGAAATCGACGACACCGAGGACCGCATGGGCTCGATGGAGCCGCTCGACTTCGACCAGCGCCGGGACGAGCGCAAGGGCCGCATCGGCGATCAGGTGCCGGCCGAGGAAATCGCCGATCAGTTCCCGCCGGAGCGCGAGGCCGAGGCCGGCATGACGGTCGGCGAAGTGCCCGGGGGCGAGACCACCATGGATGACCTGGCGCCAGAGACGCAGATTCCGGACGACGGCTCGCGCTCACCCCGCGAACGCGGCCACGGCGGCCCGGCGGATCAGGATCTGAGCGTGGTGTCCGAGCACGAGATCGGCGCAGACGTGGACCTCGACGAAGCCGAGCTGGGCCGCTACGACCCGCTGGACGGAAAACCTTGGGGCGGCCCCGCCAAGGGCGACGAGGACACCGGCCTCAGCGGTGGCGATGCGGTGCTGCGCGAGGACGACAGTGTGCTCTCCGACGACGAACTGGAAGGCGACGCCCCGCTGGATTCAGGCCGGGACAAGCGGCCGGGGGAGTGATCGGGCCGCTTGCCGCGCCTGAACGTCGGGTGGAGTCTAGTCGTAGGGTGGATGTCGATTTTTACATCCACCTTGACCTGAGCATGGTGGATCGGTGAAGCGTGATCCACCCTACGAGGACAGCAACAGTTTGAGATCGGGAACCGCGAGTCGTGGAGTCCGCTAGCTCCCAGCCCAAGCGCCGCAGCCTCGGGCCGCGCAGCAATCAGTCCAGGGGTCGTACGATTTTTACATCCACCTTCCCCAGATCACGGTGGATCGGGGAATCGTGATCCACCCTACGATCTGGCAGCTGTAGGGTGGGCTTTAGCCCACCGGAAAACGCCGCCTCATAGGCAAGCGGACTGAGCCACCGCCCGCTGGGCTGAACACACCTTCAATCCAGCAACGTGCAGGCCATCACCAGCGCATCTTCGCGGCCATCGGCCGACGGATAGTAGGCTCGGCGGCGGCCCACTTCGTTGAAGCCGTACCGCTCATAGAGGCGGTAGGCCGGCGCGTTGCTGGCGCGCACCTCGAGGAAGCATTCGCGGCCACCGCGCTCGCGGGCGCGCTGCATCAGGTGCTCCAGCAGGCGCAGGCCGAGGCCGCGGCCCTGGCTCTGCGGTTTGACAGTGATATTGAGCAGGTGCGCCTCGTCGAGGATCACGTTGATAACCCCGTGCCCGACCTGCTGCTCGCCCTCGAACATCACCCAGCACTCGTAGGCAGTCAGCGCATCGTTGAAGATGCCGCGGGTCCAGGGGTGGCTGAAGGCGGCGTATTCGATCTTCAGCACGGTTTCGATAACCGCCGCTGTCATCGGGCGAAAGCTGACTGCATCACTCATCACGCGTACTCACGAACCTATGTGCCAGCGCGGCATGCTGCGGCGCATGGCCTTCCACAGCTCGGCCTTGGCGGCCGGCTGTTCCATCAATTCTTCCAGCCCCGGCATCGCCAGGGCGCGACCCAGCCCTTCCACGGCGACCTCGCGATAGCAGTTGTCGACGTCCACTTCGCCGGCGAAGCGCAAGGCCGGCCGGCCGATCAGCCAGATGCAGTCGCAGCCCATCTGCTCCAGCTCGGCGGCCATCACACCCTGCACGTAATCGCGCGCAGCCTCGGCGCCCTGGTCAAGGCTGCCCTTGTGCAGCAGCGGCCAGCGGATCGGTTCGCCGTCGCCGACCTGCTGCGGCTTGTCCGGCAGCCTCGCGGCGCGCAGCAGGTCCTTGAGCAGGATGTAGGCCGGGTCGCGGCTCTGGAAGGATTCGCCGGTGGGCAGCTCCACCACCAGCAACACGTTGCCGGCGCGCAGCAGCTGCAGGGAGAAACGTGGCGGCGGCTCAATGGGCTTGGCTGGCTCGGCGGCGGCCTCCTCGCTCGGGCTGACGGTCGCTGCCGCCGACTTCGGCTCCGGCATGGCGATACGCGGGCGCGGTGCCGGGGTCGGTTCGACGGTCGGCGCCACGGCTGGCCGCTCGACGACCGGCGCAGCCTCGACCTCAGCCACGGGCGCGACGGCAGCCGCGGGCTCCGGCTCGGCAACCGGCGGCTGCAGCAGCTCGAGCCGCGACGGGGCAGCGAAAGGCAGTTCGGTACGTGGCAGCCAGCTGGCTACCTGCATGGCGTCGAGGTAGGCACGACGCCGGGATTCACTGATCAAACGCCCTCCACCTGCGGATGTGCCTTGGCGCCGACCTGCATCAGGTTCAGCGCGTTGAGATAAGCCTTGGCCGAGGCGACGACGATATCGGTATCGGCGCCGTTACCGTTGACGATGCGCCCGCCCTTCTCCAGCCGCACGGTCACCTCGCCCTGGGAATCGGTGCCCTGGGTGATGGCGTTGACCGAGTAAAGCTGCAGCGTGGCACCCGAGCCGGCGACCGCCTCGATGGCCTTGAAGGTGGCATCCACAGGGCCGGAGCCTTCGGCCTGGGCGCTGCGCTCTGCTCCATCGACGCTGAGCACCAGCTTGGCTTCGGGTGTGGTGCCGGTCTTGCTGGCGACTTCAAGGCTGCTCAGCTTGAAGTGCTCGGGTGCCTCATCGGCGAGGGTGTCGGAGACCAGCGCCTGCAGGTCTTCGTCGAAGATTTCATGCTTCTTGTCCGCCAGCTCCTTGAAGCGGGCAAAGGCCGCGTTCAGCTCGTCGCCTTCCAGTGCGATGCCGAGCTCCTCCAGGCGCGAACGGAACGCGGCGCGACCGGAGTGCTTGCCCATGACCATCTTGTTGGCGTTCCAGCCCACCGACTGGGCGGACATGATCTCGTAGGTCTCGCGATGCTTGAGCACGCCGTCCTGGTGGATGCCCGACTCGTGGGCGAAGGCGTTGGCGCCGACGATGGCCTTGTTCGGCTGCACCGGAAAACCGGTGATGCCCGAAACCAGGCGCGAGGCAGCGAGGATGTGCTCGGTCTCGATGCGGGTATGCACGCCGAGCAGGTCCTGACGGGTCTTGATCGCCATGACGATCTCTTCCAGCGCGGCGTTGCCGGCACGCTCGCCGAGGCCGTTGATGGTGCATTCCACCTGGCGCGCACCGGCCACCACCGCGGCCAGGGAGTTGGCCACGGCCAGACCGAGGTCGTTGTGGCAATGCACGGAGAACACCGCCTTGTCGGCATTGGGGATGCGCTCGAGCAGTTGGCGGATGGTGTCGGCGTACTGGTGCGGAATCGCGTAGCCGACGGTGTCCGGGATGTTGATGGTGCGCGCGCCAGCGTCGATGGCAGCCTCGATGATGCGGCAGAGGAAATCGATCTCCGAGCGGCCGGCGTCCTCGCAGGAAAACTCCACGTCGGCGCACAGGCTGCGCGCCTTCTTCACCGCGCGCACGGCCTGCTCCACCACCTGGTCCGGCTGCATGCGCAGCTTGTACTGCATGTGGATCGGGCTGGTGGCGATAAAGGTGTGGATGCGCCCGGAGTTGGCGCCGGCCAGCGCTTCGGCGGCACGCTCGATGTCGGCATCGACGGCGCGCGCCAGGCTGCACACGGTGCTGTCCTTGATGTTGTCGGCGACCAGCTTCACCGCGGCGAAATCGCCGGGGCTGGCGATGGCGAAGCCTGCCTCGATCACGTCTACCTTCAGCCGCTCCAGCGCCCGGGCGATGCGCAGCTTTTCCTCACCGGTCATGGACGCACCGGGGCTCTGCTCGCCGTCGCGCAGGGTGGTATCGAAGATGATGACGCGATCGTTGCTGCTCATAGGACTGTCCTCACGGCTGCCGAGCGCCTCTCGGAGGGCGCTGTAGTCCATGGATTGTCGCGTGAAATGGACGGGGCGGGAAGGCGCAGCTGCGTTTGGCGTGGGTTGTCGTCGCGTAGGGTGGAAAACGCCGACGGCTTTCCCACCGCGGGGGAGCGTTGGTGGAAAACGCTTCGCGGTTTTCCACCCTACGCCAGAAAACACAAAGCCCGCCTTTAGGCGGGCTTTGGGCTGATCGAGCGAGCTAGAGCCATGCAAGGCAAAAACAGGCGAGGAAGCGGAGTTTACTGCTGTAAATGAGCATGACTCGCTCCGCTCGCCCTTCGGGCCGGCCTAAAGGCCGTTCGGTGGCAAGCCACCGTCCGAGCCTGTTTTTAACGCAGCAGGGCCGACGCGCAGCCGATCAAGCCTGATCCCAGGGGCGGTCGCCGCGCTCGTCCTTGATCCGAGTGGGCAGGCCCATCACGTCGAGCAGCTTGAGGAACGGCTGGGCCGGCAGTTCTTCGACGTTGACCATGCGCTTGGCATCCCACTCGCCACGGGCGATCAGCAGCGCGGCGGCGACCGGCGGCACGCCGGCGGTGTAGGAGATGCCCTGGCTGTCCGTCTCGGCGTAGGCCTCTTCATGGTCGGCCACGTTGTAGATGAACAGCTCGCGCGGCTGGCCATCCTTGGTGCCCTTGACCAGGTCGCCGATGCAGGTCTTGCCGGTGTAGCCCGGCGCCAGCGAGGCGGGATCAGGCAATACGGCCTTGACCACCTTGAGCGGGACCACTTCCAGGCCCTCGGCGGTGCGCACCGGCTGCTCGGAGAGCAGGCCGAGGTTCTTCAGCACGGTGAAGACGTTGATGTAATGCTCGCCGAAGCTCATCCAGAAACGGATGTTCGGCACGTCGAGGTGCTTGGAGAGCGAGTGCACCTCATCATGACCGGTCAGGTAGAGGCTCTGTTCGCCCACGACCGGCAGGTCGTCGGTGCGTTTGACCTCGAACATGCGGTTGGTCGTCCACTGGCCGTTCTGCCAGCTGTAAACCTGCCCGGTGAATTCGCGGAAATTGATTTCCGGGTCGAAATTGGTGGCGAAATACTTGCCGTGGGAACCGGCGTTGACGTCGAGGATGTCGATCGACTCGATCTTGTCGAAGTATTCCTGTTGGGCCAGAGCGGCGTAGGCGTTGACCACGCCCGGGTCGAAGCCGGCACCGAGGATGGCGGTGATGCCCTTTTCCTGGCATTCGGCCAGGTGCTTCCACTCGTAGTTGCCGTACCACGGCGGCGTTTCGCAGATCTTGCCCGGCTCTTCGTGGATCGCGGTATCGAGATACGCGGCGCCGGTGTCGATGCAGGCGCGCAGCACGGACATGTTGAGGAAGGCAGAGCCGACATTGATGACGATCTGCGATTCGGTTTCACGAATAAGTGCCTTGGTCGCTTCCACGTCCATGGCGTCCAGCGCATAGGCCTTGATCTCGCCGGGCTGCTTCAGCCCGCCCTTGGCTTGCACGCTGTCGATGATGGCCTGGCATTTGGAGATGTTGCGCGACGCGATAGCAATACGACCGAGTTCGTCGTTGTGCTGCGCGCACTTATGGGCCACCACCTTGGCGACACCTCCTGCACCAATGATAAGAACGTTTTTCTTCAATTGTTTCACCCCCTTGTACTGCGGCCTCAGGAAAGGCTGGACAGGTAATCGTTAAAGTCGAACTCACGAACCACCTCGACGCTGCCGTCGAGCTGCTTTACCACGATGGACGGCATTTTCAGACCGTTGAACCAGTTTTTCTTGACCATGGTGTAGCCTGCCGCGTCGATGAACGACAGCCGATCGCCGATGGCCAGCGGACGATCGAATTGGTACTCGCCGAAGATATCGCCGGCCAGACAGCTCTTTCCGCACACCATGTAGCTGTGCTCGCCGTCGTTGGGCGCCATCTTGGCGTTGAGACGGTAGATCAGCAGGTCGAGCATGTGCGCCTCGATGGAGCTGTCGACCACCGCAAGGTTCTTGCCGTTGTACAGGGTGTCGAGCACCGTCACTTCCAGCGAGGCGCTCATGGTGATCGCCGCTTCGCCGGGCTCCAGGTAGACCTGCACGCCGAATTTTTCCGAGAAGTCCTTCAGCCGCGCACAGAAGGCATCGAGCGGATAGCCTTCGCCGGTGAAGTGGATACCACCGCCGAGGCTGACCCACTCGACCTGCTCCAGCAGATGGCCGAAGCGCTCCTCGATGGTGGTCAGCATCTGGTCGAACAGCTCGAAGCTCGAGTTCTCGCAGTTGTTGTGGAACATGAAGCCACTGATCTTGCCCATCACCTTTTCGATCTTGGCTGGGTCCCATTCGCCCAGACGGCTGAACGGCCGCGCCGGGTCGGCCAGCAGGTAGTCCGAGCTGCTCACCTGCGGATTGACGCGCAGGCCGCGGATGGTGCCCTCGGTGCGTTCAGCAAAGCGCTCCAGCTGGCCGATGGAGTTGAAGATGATCTTGTCGCAGTTGGCGACCATCTCTTCGATCTCGTCATCGGCCCAGGCCACGCTGTAGGCGTGGGTCTCGCCGGCGAACTTCTGCCGGCCGAGCTTGAGCTCGTACAGCGATGACGAAGTGGTGCCGTCCATGTACTGCTGCATGAGGTCGAACACCGACCAGGTGGCGAAGCACTTGAGTGCCAGCAGCGCCTTGGCGCCGGACTGCTCACGCACGTAGGCGATCTTTTCCAGATTGCCCAGGAGCTTTTGTTTGTCGATGAGGTAATACGGCGTCTTGATCATCTGTTCGTGCCCCGAGGGAGTTGCCGGCTGAACCGGCAGCCCGCATTCGCAAAAAGGGCGAATTGTGCCGTTAACCGACGGAGATCGAAATAGCACTTCGACACTTCGTCATCTTTGGTGACGTTCGGCGCGCTCCTCCAGCCCGCCGACCCCGGCCAGCCTAACCTGGCGGTGATGACGCAAAGGTGACCTTCGCGACGCGCTTGGGCAAAACGCCCGATTGTCTGCCCAGCCATCACAGGGGTGCCGATGCAGTACAATCGGCGCTTTTTCATTGGCTGGACTGGCGCCACGATGATCGAACCCAAGCGCGTACTGCGTGCCCTCGCCGAACACTGGACGTTGCTCGAGCCGCTGTGCGAGCGTTTCGACGCCGGCACCCTGAGCCTGGTGGAGTTGCGCCATCAGCTCGCCGCACAGCTGCCCGAAGGCACGCCCACCGACATCACCGCCCTGCTCGACCAGTGGATCCGCCTGGACATCCTGGTGCCGGTGGCCAAGAGCCCCAACCGCTTCGAGCTGAACGCGCAGATCCACGACTTCCTCGCCTACCTGCGCCGCGAACACCGCCTCGGCCTGTGCCTGGAGATCGAGGCCTATTTGCGCCACCTAGAGCGCCTGGCCGGGCATATCCTCGATGCCTTCGAGATTCGCGACGGCAACGACCTGGCCCGCCAGCTGCGCCTGCTCGACATGCGCGTACGCGATGTCTTGAAGAAGCTCGACAATGACGAGCAGGCGCTGGTTGCGGTGGCCGACCGGGCCAAGACCAGCGACCGCCAGATCCCGCTGCGCCAGCGCTATGCCGAGGTGCTGGCGACCTGGGACGAGTACGTCGAGCCAATGATCCAGCTGGTTTCCGCCGACGGTGCCTTCGAGCAGGGCGTGCACCGCGTCGAGCAGGTGCTGATGAAACTGCTCGGCGAGCAACAGCGCCTCGGCCAGTTGGTGGACGACGACCTCCTGCTGCGCACCCATGCGCGCATCCTGGAAATGCAGACCACCGCCCAGCTGACCCTGCGTAAGGCCCGCGAGCTGCTGCTGCCGCTGCGCGAGGAAGCGCGTCGGCACAATGCGGTGACCCGCGGCGCGGCACTGGCACTGTCGGCGATCCGCAAGAAGGGCCTGGACGCCGTACCACAGGCCTCGCTGCCGCTGTTCACCCGTCCCCAGAGCACCTTTCTCGGCACCGCCAGCCAGGTCGAGGCCTACGTCTACGCCCTGGCCCGCTTCGAGCCGAAGCCGGCGCAGTTCCCGCGGGCCAGCGGCAAGCGCAAGGGCGAGCAGCCGCGCGCACCGCGCACCGCGCGGGAGATGATCGAGCGTTGCCAGCAGGCACTGCCGCTGCCGGACCTGATGGCCTGGCTGCTGGAGCAGGAACCCGAGGGCGCCACCGACGAGCTGCTCTACTGGTTTTCGCGCCTGTCCCGCGATAGCCGCTTCCAGCGCGATCGCCTGGAGCGCCGCGAGTACCTGACCCGCGAACACCGCGTCAGCCTCAGCTCCTTTGCGCTGGTGGCCAATGCCAATGGCTGACTCCTACGTAGGGTGGACACCGCGCAGCTTGTCCACCATCACCCCGACGATATCCGAGCGACCTGAATGAACATCGACCTCAAGGAAATGACCCAGCTGGCGCCGATCTTCCGCGAGCTGTTCAAGGGCTATCACCTGTCGCGCAGCGAGCCGGAGCCCTACGCGCAGCTGTCGAACATGCAGGACCAGTACCGCGCACTGTTCAAAGCGCTCGGCTTCGAGCTGGTCTGCGATCCGCGCGGCTTCTACTACTTCGTCCCGGAGCAGATGGGCGCGCAGGTGAACAAGACCGCCCAGCGCCTGGCGCTGTTCACCTTCATCCTCGTCGAGCACCTGGCCGACCAGGGGCGCGACCCGCTGGCCGTGCTCGATGGTGGCAGCCTCGGTCGCGATGAACTGCCGGCGTTGCTGGACAAGTACCGCGACCTGTTTCTGCAGGCCGAAGTCACCACCCAGGAAGAGCTGGAAGAAAAGGTCATCCGCCGCCTGACGCAGCTGGGCTTCGCCGAGGACAGCAACGGCGTCTACCGCTTCCTGCCGCCGATGCACCGCTTCCTCGACGTCTGCCTGTCGGTGCAGCAGGACCGCGATCTGGCCGCCAGCCTGCACAGCAGCGACCTGCCGCTGCCCGCCCCGGAGCTGATCGCCGAGGACGAGGGCGAGGACGACATCATCCTCATCGAGGAAGCGGCCGAAGAATCGGAAGAAGAAGCCTTGGCGCGCGCCATCGCCGAAGAAAAGGAGCTTGAAGCATGAGCCAGGAACGCTACGGCATCCGCCGCTTCGCCCTGCTGAACACCGCCGGCTACAGCCTCGGCATCTTTCCGCTGGAAAACCCGCTGTCGGTCTACGGCGCCAACAACCTCGGCAAGTCCGCGTCGATCAACGCGCTGCAGTTCCCGATCCTGGCGCGCATGTCGGACATGAGCTTCGGCAAGTACAGCCTCGAGCAGTCGCGCAAGTTCTACTTCGCCTCGGACACCAGCTACATCCTCGTCGAAGTCATGCTGCCCCACGGCCCGCATGTGATCGGCGTGGCCGGCCGCGGACCGGGCGGCGGCTTCGGCCACCAGTTCTTCGTCTACCAGGGCTCGCTGGACCTCGACCATTACCAGCAGAACGGCACCTGCCTGCGCCAGCGCGAGCTGTTCGCCAACCTCGAACGCGCCGGCATCAAGGCCTACGAGGCCAAGCCGGACGAGCTGCGCCGGCTACTGGTCGGCGGGCATACCTCGATCCCGCTGGACATGACGCTGATCCCGCTGCGCTCGACCAGCGAGCAGAGCCTGAAGACCTTCCGCGCACTGTTCATCAACCTGCTGCATATGCGCGAGATCACCGCAGCGAAATTGAAGCAGCTGTTCCTCGATGCCTTCGAGCACAGCCTGCGCTCGGGCAGCGTCGACTATATCGCCGCCACCGAAGAAGCCTTCCGCGACGTGCGCCGCATGGAGCAGGACTACCAGGCACTGGTCGCCGCCGGCCCCCTGGTCGAGGCGCTGGCCGCCGGTGTCGCCCAGCGCGAGCTGCTGCGCGGCAAGCTGCATCGCCTGTCGCCGCTGCTCGACAACTTGCTCGGCACCTGGCACGACTACGCCGATGCACGCAAGGAAGAGCTAGTGATCCAGGCCGAGCACTACCGTCGCGAGCAGGACGGCCTGCAGAACGAACAGCGCGGTTCGACTGGCGAACTGATGCGTCTGGAACGCGAGATCAGCGAAATCCAGCGCTGGCTGGGCGAGCTGGCGGTGCTGAAGAACCGCTTTGCCCTGATCGAGGATGCCCATGTGCTGGAGCAGCAGCTGCTCGCCGCCAAGGACGCCCATGACGAGCTGGCCGGTGCGCTGGCGCAGTCCCGTCAGTTCTCCAGCGAGGACCTGGACGAGCGCCTGCGTGATCTGGAAAAACGCCTGAAGTCGGTCCGGCAACAGCTCGACCATGCCGACAACAACAGCTACTCGCGTTTGCGCGAGGAGTTCTCCCAGGCCGATGTGGATCGCCTGATGCGCCTGTTCAACGGCCAGCTGTTCAGCCTGCCGCTGGGTGAAAAAGGCATCAGCGCCGAGGGCGACGACTGGGTCAAGGCCGTGGAAGCGGTGCTGGATCGTTTCAAGGGCGACACCTTCTCGGTGCCGGGCCTGTCCATCGATCTCTCGCATATCGAGCCACCGGCGCTGCAGGCCCTGGCCGACCGCGCTGCCCTGCGCGACCAGAAGGATCGCCTGGACCGCGAACTCAAGCAGCTCAAGACCCAGCATGCGGTGGCCGTCGACCGCGCCGCGAGCAAGGCCCAGGCCGAGGCGCTGTATCAGGCCGTGCTGGATGCGCAGAAAGCACTGGAAGACTTCCGCCGCAGCCAGACCCTGGCCGCCGAGGAGCCGGCGAAGCTGGAACAGCTGGCCCAGGCCGAGGCCGCCCAGGAAGAACTCAAGCGCACCAGTGACGCCTTCGCCGAGCGCGTACAGCACCTGTCCGCCAAGCTGCAGCTGGTCGGCCGTCAGCTGGCGGATCTGGAAGCCAAGGAGCGCACGCTGGAAGACGCCCTGCGCCGCCGCCAGCTGCTACCGGCGGATCTGCCGTTTGGTACGCCTTACATGGACCCGGTGGACGACTCGCTGGACAACCTGCTGCCGCTGCTCAACGACTACCAGGACAGCTGGCAGGCGCTGCAGCGCGTCGACGGTCAGATCGAGGCGCTGTATGCCCAGGTGCGCCTGAAGGGCGTGGCCAAGTTCGACAGCGAGGAAGATCCCGAGCGTCGCCTGCAGCTGCTGGTCAACGCCTACGCCCACCGTCAGGACGAGGCGCTGACCCTGGCCAAGGCACGCCGTGCCGCCGTCACCGACATCGCCCGAACGCTGCGCAACATCCGCAGCGACTACGAGAGCCTGGAACACCAGCTCGCGCTGTTCAACCGCGAGATCAACAAGCGCCAGGTCTCGAACCTCGAAAGTTTCCGCATCGTGCTGGCACCAAACAAGGACGCGCTCAGGCATATCGATCAGATCATCCACAGCGCCGGTCAGTACGAAGAGGGCGAGACGCTGTCGGTGTTCGACCTGTCGCAGTCGGCCGAGCAGGACGCGAAGAATGAAGAAGCCAAGGAGTATCTGGCGCGGCTGGTGGCGGCGAACAACAACCAGCTGGGTTTGAAAGACCTCTTCGAGCTAGCGTTCGAGATCACCAAGGTCGGCGGCCAGCCAGTGATTCATACCGACATCGACGGTGCGGCGTCCAACGGCACCACCATGACCATCAAGGCGCTGACCAACATGTACCTGTTGCTGCACCTGATGGATCGCGAGCAGGCCGGACGCATCCGCCTGCCCTACTACCTCGACGAGGCGGCGGACATCGACGAGCGCAACCAGCAGGCGCTGATCGAAACCAGCCTGCAGCTCGGCTTCGTGCCGATCCTCGCATCGGTCAAGCCGCAGGTCTCGGCCCATGTCGCGATCGACCTGGAAGGCGGCAGCGGGCCGGCCGGCATCTACATCGACGAGGCGGACTGGAAATACATCAGCCGCCGCGAACCGGTCGCCAGCCAGACCACTGCTTCAGCCCAACGGACCGAAGAGCCGGCCTGATCTCCCGCAACGAAAAAGGGCCCCGAGGGGCCCTTTTCATGCGTGCGTAGGGTGGGCTTCAGCCCACCAATAACGTACCGGATCGATCGTCACTTGCCACTGGCCGCTCGCCCCAGCTCGATCTTCGGCGCCCAGCCGAACCACTCGTCCTGCGGTTCCTTGAACAGCGCGAAGGTCTGTCCCGGCAGCGCCCTGCGTCCCATCTGCTCGCCCTCCGGCGTGGCGAAGGCGACGCCGCCCTCGAGCAGCGACTCCAGCGAATCGGTGCGCAGGCTGGCACCTTTGAACAGACTGAAATCCACACCGAAGCCGCTGGTCTCCCAGAAGCGGGTGCCGGTGTGCACCAAGGGCGCGTAGCGCGGCTCGATGACGACGCGGATCAGTACGCGATCGGCGTTCTGCCCCAGCTCATAACCGGTGACCTCACCGACTTTCACCTCGCGGTAGGTCACCGCGTTACCCGGCTTGATCGAACCCAGCCGGGCCGCGCTGAGCACGAGGCTCAACCCTTCACCAGCCTTCTGTGGCTCCCGCTCCTGGCCGGTGAAACGCGTTTGCACACTCGCATCCGCCTTGCCCGGTGCCACCTCCAGGTAGGGGCCGCTGACCAGCGTATCCAGATTCGCCGTACGCATGATGCCAAGCTCCGGCCGAACGACCCAGAACTGGGTGCCGGCGCGGGTGATGCGCGACTCCGCTGCGGTGATGCGGGCACGCAGCACGACACTCTGCAGGTCATCGCTCAGCGTGACAGTGTCCACCTGGCCCACGGCCAGCCCCTTGTAGCGAATGGGCGTACCGGCACTCAGTCCATCGCCACGCGCCAGACGGATCTCGATCGGCGTCCCGCGCTGGATTGCACTGTCTCTGTCCTTGTGCAATACGAAGCGCGGCACCTTCCTCGTCCCGGCGGCCTGCGGATCGGGCGTCTCGAAGGCGATACCGCCGGCAAGCAGGCTCTGCAGCGACTCGCTGCGCACCTCGATTCCGGACAAACCGCCGCTCAGCGAGATGCCGCTGGCATTCCAGAACCGGCTCGAGCTGTTCACCAGGTTGGCGTACGGCTGTTCGATATGCACTCCCACCACTACCTTCTGCTGGTCGCGAGAGAACTGGTAGCTCTGTACCGACCCCACCCGGACCTGCCGGTAGAGCACGGGACTGCCAACGTCCAGCGAGCCCAGACTGTCAGTCGTGAGCACCAGATGCAGCCCCGGGGCGCGAATGTCCAGCGGCGGCGCCTTGGGGCGGGCGACGAACTCGCGCTTGGGCGAGCCACCTTTCTCGCCGGGCCGAACGGCGATGAAGTTGCCTTTCACCAACGCTTCGAGGCCGGTGATGCCGCCCAGCGAGATGGACGGCTTGACCACCCAGAAATCGGTGTCCTCGACCAGGTAGTCCTCGAACAGCGGGTCGACCGAAAGCTCGGCGCGCGCACCCTTGAGGTCCGAGTCGATATCCAGCTTTTTCAGCAGACCAACCTGCATGCCGTTGTACATCACCGGCGTGCGTCCGGCCTGCAGCCCATCGAAATCCTGCAGCGCGACCACTGCCTTGATCCCCGCCTGGGCTGCGTCGAAATCCTCGTAGAGACGGAACGGGATGTTCGGGTCGGTGGCCGGGCTGTCCTTGCGGTGCGCGGGCGTGGCGAAGGCGATACCCCCGGCGACGATACTGGCCAGGGACTCGGTACGGAACTTCACGCCGGTCAGCCCAGCGTCGACGGTGACGCCGCTGGCGTTCCAGAAACGGGTGTGCTTGCGCACCAGGTGCGCATACTCCGGCTGGATATAGAGCTGCACCTCCACGGTGCTGTCATCCTCGGCGAGCACATAGTTCTTCACCTGCCCCACCTGGATCTGCCGGTAGAACACCGGGCTGCCACGATTCAGCGAGCCGAGGCGCTCGGCCTTGAGTGTCAGGTGCAGGCCGATGCGACTGTCGGACATCGGCGGTTCTTCCGCCAGCGCGACGAAACGCTTGGTCGGCTCGCCATCGGCTGGGCTCATACCGATGTAGTTGCCCGACACCAGCGTCTCCAGCCCGGTGATCCCGGCCAGTGTGACGCTGGGCTTGACCAGCCAGAAGCGCGTGCCGCTTCGCAGATAGCCGTCGACATCCTTGTTCATTTCGATATCGGCGACCACGACCTGCCGACGGTCGTCATCTTCCAGCCGCAGGTCGCGTACGACACCGATCGTCATGCCCTTGTAGAGCACGGACGTCTTGTTGATTTCGATGCCTTCGGCGCTGTCGAACACCACCTCTATATGGATGCCGCGTTCGCTATACGCCTGCCAGGCCAGCCAGGCGCCGATGGCCAGCGCGATCAGCGGCAGAATCCAGATGGCCGACCAGCTGGAGGCCGGACGTGTATTGGCTTGTGGCAGGTCAGTCATGCTTGTTCCCGGCTTCCGTGTTATCCCAGATCAGACGTGGGTCGAATGTGATGGCTGCGAGCATGGTCAGGATGACCACGCTAGCGAAGGCGACGGCGCCGAATCCCGCTTCGACGCTGGCGAGACTGCCAAAATTGACGATCGCCACCAGAATGGCGATGACGAAGATGTCGAGCATGGACCAGCGCCCGATCCATTCGATGAATCGGAACACCAGAATGCGCTGTCGCGGCGACATCGGGTGATGCCTTTGTACCGAAATCAGCAACATGGCGATCCCGACCAGCTTGAACGTCGGTACCAGAATGCTGGCGATGAACACCACCGCCGCAATCGGAAACATGCCGTGCTTGGCCAGCGTGACCACGCCGGACATGATGGTGTCGGGCGTCCCGCTACCGAGCATGCGCACCGTCATGATGGGCAGCAGGTTCGCCGGCAGGTAGAGCAATGCTGCGGTGATCAGCAAGGCCCAGGTGCGCGCGATGCTGTTGGGCCTGCGCATGTGCACACGCGCCCCGCAGCGGCTGCAATGCTGATGTTCGATACCTGGCGTGGCGCGATTCAACTGGTGGCATTCGTGGCAGACCATCAGCCCGGCGTCAGCGGCGCGCATCGTCAGGCTCCGATAACGCTTCCCATACCTGATGTGGTGACATCACCAACTCCAGCCACACCTGCACCACCAGGAGCCCGGCAAAGCAGGCCAGGCCGACACCAAGGCTTAGCTCCGCCATGTCACGCAGCTTGATGATGGAAACCAGGATTCCGAGCAGATAGACCTCGAGCATCCCCCACTCGCGCAGATGGTGATAGAACCGGTAGAGCAGCAGCCCCAAGGGCTTGGCACGATCGATGGCGATGCAGAGCAACACGGCGAGCTGGCACAGCAGCTTCATCAGCGGCACCGCCATGCTGCAAAGGAACACCACCACGGCGATGCCCTGCATGCCGCTGTTGTACAGGCTCAACACCCCACTCCAGACCGTATCGTGGGTGACTCTGCCAAGCAGGTTCAACTGCATGATCGGCAGGAAGTTCGCGGGAAAGTAGAGCAACAGAGCCGCCAGCACCAATGCCAATCCCGGTCCGACGATGCGATGACGCAGGCGAAACAACTCACAACCACAGCGAGGGCATTCGGCCACCTCGCCAAGGTGAAGCGTCGGCTTTGCCATCAACAGATCACATTCCGGGCAGCCTACGAGCTGCTCGATCGGAAGCTCTTCAAGTCTTGCACTAGCAGCCGATTCCGGCATGAGGAATATCCGAGCAAAGCGCTTATCTTAAACGAGCCATACCCGCAGCGTTGAGTAGCCAGCCAAAAGGCAGGCTGACTCGATCTGGTTCGAGCCTTCTCCTCAAGCTTTTTCTCT
>NZ_JAMOHM010000021.1 GCF_024448335.1 Stutzerimonas frequens | reverse complement strand
GGCCAGCCAGGCTTGAGCGCATACGGTGCATACGGCGCACCGGCCGACCGGGACGGTGCGCCGTATTTTGCGGTTGGTTCGGTATGAGGGTCGCCGGTGCTGCGCGGCGTTCAGTTCTGGGCGGGCAAACCGACCTTGAAGCGGGTGATTTGCGGCAGGTCTCGCAGGTAGCGAATCAGGTCCGGCGCTCCGGCCAGCTTGAGCCCTTCACCGATGGCATTGGCCGTAGGGTCACGCTTCTCCAGCAGAAGCAGTTCCGAATTGCTGGTATCGCGTAGCAGGGTCAGACGCGCATAGGGCACCTGGCTGTCGAGAAGCAGGGCCATGAACTCGCGATCGCTCCAGGCCTGGGCGGGCATGGTCACGGCGTGGTAGTCCGCATCCAGCGCGTGAACGCCTGAGCGGTCCAGGCGATAGTCGGTGACGTCCGCCGGCAGCATCACTTCCAGGCCGCGCAGGCGCGCATAGGCCACGGCGCAGGCGAAGGCTTCCAGGTGGTGCTCGCCAGCCCAGTACAGCCGTTCGCCCAGCCAGCTGGCCTGGCGCACTTCGATTGGGGCGCCGGTGTCGAAACCGGGCAGCGCTGCCCCCAGGGTGCGAACGAAGTCCTTGTAGCTGATGATTCGAATCTGTCGGCAGGCAGGTGTAGCGGCGAAGGCTTCGAATGTCGCGAAGCTAGCACCGCCGCTCTGCGGGCCGCCAAAGCCGTCGATCTGACGGAGATCGAGCTGCAGCCGGAAACAGTCCTTGCTGATCAGACGGGTCAGTGCCGCATGGGCGCGGGCTTTGTCTTCCTGCACTGGACCGGAGAGCGCGCCGCGCGGCAGTTCCAGCAGACGTTGCAGGCAAGGGCCGTCAGTCCAGAAAATGCTGGGCTCGGGTTCCGGGAGGCGGCTGAACGGCAGCTGCAGGTTGCTGGCGCGCTGCAGTACCGAATGCGCAGCCTTGGAGCGCAGCCCGAGGCGCTGCGCAAGTCGTGCAATTTGAGTTGTCAGTGAAGGCATTGGCTCGGGCAGGCTCATCATGATGCTTGAGCTCTCAGGGCTACGGCCGAAGTGTGGCAGACCTGTGCGATTTGCGCACGGGCTTTGCTCGATCCGCGGCGGTGGAGCTGCATACGGACCTGACCAAAGAGGGAAGGGCGTTGTGGCACTATCGCTGAATTGAACATCAAGGAGCCTCCATGCCGAACCTGGTGCTGGATATCGCGCTGTCCGCCGAGCGAATGAAGGCGGTGTATCAGGGCCATGCGAATCGAGTCCTGATTCGAAGCCGCGACGGCACGCGAGTCAGCTTGCCTGCGCATCACCTGCGCCCGTTTCTGACCCATGAAGGCGTATTTGGTTCATTCGAGCTGGAGTTCGCCGAACAAGGGCAGCTGCTCGGCCTGAGGCGTCTGAAATAGCTCGCAGGTCTCGGTTTGCTGCGGCGCATCCGGATGCTATCGGCAGCGGCTGGACGGTCCTCGTGCTGCTATACTCCGCCACCACATTTCCCGAGACCTTAGGCTGCGTATGTATAACCTGGCCCGCCGGCTGTTGTTCAAGTTATCCCCGGAAACGTCCCATGAGCTTTCTCTCGAGCTGATCGGCGCTGGTGGGCGTCTGGGGCTCAACGCAATGCTGAGTAAAGCGCCGGCGAATCTGCCGGTACGAGTCATGGGGCTGGATTTTCCGAATCCTGTGGGGCTGGCGGCCGGACTGGACAAGAACGGCGAAGCGATTCGTGGTTTGTCGCAGTTGGGGTTCGGTTTCATCGAAGTCGGGACTGTGACGCCGCGCCCGCAGCCTGGCAACCCGAAACCGCGGATTTTCCGCTTGCCGGAAGCCGAAGCGATCATCAACCGTATGGGATTCAACAACCACGGGGTCGATGCCTTGCTGGCACGAGTCGAGGCAGCCAGGTTCAAGGGCGTTCTGGGAATCAACATCGGCAAGAATTTCGACACCCCGGTCGAGCGTGCCGAGGACGATTACCTGCTGTGCCTGGAGAAGGTCTATCACCACGCCAGCTACGTCACGGTCAATGTCAGCTCGCCCAATACACCGGGCCTTCGCAGCCTGCAGTTCGGTGATTCGCTCAAGCAGTTGCTCGAAGCGCTGCGTCTGCGCCGCGAAGACCTTGAGCTCATGCATGGCAAGCGCGTACCGCTGGCGATCAAGATCGCCCCTGACATGACCGACGAGGAAATCGCGCTGGTAGGTGAGGCGGTGTTCCAGGCCGGTATGGATGCGATCATCGCAACCAACACAACGCTGGGGCGGGAGGGGGTTGCCGGTTTGGCTCATGCGGACGAGGCCGGTGGGCTGTCCGGTGCGCCGGTGCGTGACAAGAGCACGCATACCGTTCGGGTGCTGGCGCAGACGCTCGGCGGGCGCTTGCCGATCATCGCCGTGGGTGGCATCACCGAGGGCAGGCATGCGGCGGAGAAGATCGAGGCGGGTGCCAGTCTGGTCCAGCTCTACTCGGGGTTCATCTACAAGGGACCGGCGCTGATCGGCGAGGCGGTGGATGCCATTGCGGCCCTGCGCTCGCAGGCACGTTGATTTGCCGGGAAGGGGCTCCTGTCGGAGCCCCTGGGCTTCTAGCCCGCCGCCCGGGTAGGGCGTGCCGTATCAAGTCGGGTGGATCGGTGAATCAGCCGACCGCGTGAAGTTCGTTGAGTCTATGCAGACCGGCCGTGCCGGTCAGACCATCCCAGTTGTCGCCGCGACCCTCCCGCCAGCCGTTGATCCAGGCTTGGCGAACTTGGGGATGGGAGAAAGGACAGAGGTCGCGAGATTTGCCATGTATGCCATGTTGATAACCGCGCAGAAATGCTCGTTCCATCGGATCACGCTTGAGTCTTCTCATTGGGTATTGCCCTCAGTGGTTGACTGGTGTTCCTGTGGCCTCATGGCGAGACCGGGCAGATAGACTGCCAATTGAAGCGCGCTGCCGGCGTGGCGCGCCTCGCCGGCATCGTTGCGATGCCGGCCTAAGACGAGTTCTAACCCAATGCTTGATACGCTGGAACGATCGTTTTGTCATAAGTAGGTAACGAATCTGTGGATCTACCCATAAGCCGGCCGACCGTTGTGCGTAACCTGCAGTACTGAGCGCGGTCGCGATGCACACCGGCAATTTTTCGAATCATCTGTAATTCATTCCTGCTGGGCTTGTTCCGACGAAAGGGTCGTGGCGGTCCGAAGCACTCTTTCTGGAACCACCATGACCGATCGCCATGAACTGATACTGACCTGCCCCAAGGGGCTCGAAGGCCTGCTACTTGAGGAAGCCACCCTGCTCGGCCTGGAAGAACCCCGTGAGCAGACGGCAGCGGTCCGCGGCTACGGAGCGCTGGACGTGGCGTACCGCCTATGCCTGTGGTCGCGTCTGGCAAACCGTGTGCTGCTGGTACTGAGCCGCTTCTCGACGACGGATGCCGAAACGCTCTACCAGGGGGTGCATGCAGTCGATTGGGCGGAGCACATGTTGCCGTCCGGCAGCCTCGCAGTGGAGTTCAGTGGGCGTGGCTCGGGCATCGACAACACGCATTTCGGTGCGCTGAAGGTCAAGGACGCGATCGTCGATCGGCTGCGTACTGCCTCGGGCGAGCGCCCAAGGATCGATAAGCTCGATCCCGATCTGCGGGTACACCTGCGGCTCGACAAGGGACAGGCGGTCCTGTCGCTGGATCTGTCAGGGCACAGCCTGCATCAGCGTGGCTACAGGTTGCAGCAGGGCGCGGCCCCGCTGAAGGAAAACCTGGCAGCGGCGATCCTCATCCGTGCCGGCTGGCCGCGTATCGCCGCTGCGGGTGGTGCGCTGACCGATCCCATGTGCGGCGTGGGTACCTTTCTCGTCGAGGGCGCGATGATGGCGGCCGATATCGCGCCGAACCTCAAGCGCGAGCGCTGGGGATTCAGCGCCTGGCTTGGCCATGTGCCGGCGCTATGGAACCGCTTGCATGATGAGGCGCGCTCGCGTGCACAATCCGGTCTGGCCAGAACGCCGCTGTGGATTCGTGGCTACGAAGCCGATCCACGCCTGATCCAGCCTGGGCGCAACAATATCGAGCGCGCCGGGCTGTCGAACTGGATCCGCATCTATCAGGGCGACGTCGGGACTTTCGAGCCGCGCCCGGACCAGAACCAGAAGGGGCTTGTTATCTGCAACCCGCCCTACGGCGAGCGGCTGGGTGACGAGGCGAGCCTTCTTTATCTCTATCAGAACCTCGGCGAGCGCCTGCGCCAGGCTTGCCTCGGCTGGGAGGCCGCGGTGTTCACGGCCGCCCCGGACCTTGGCAAGCGCATGGGCATCCGCAGCCACAAGCAGTATGCATTCTGGAACGGCGCGCTGCCGTGCAAGCTGCTGCTGATCAAGGTCGAGCTGGACCAGTTCGTTACCGGTCAACGCGCTACATCCACCGAGTCACAGCCTCAGCAGGCTCCGGTGGAGCAGGCGCGACTGAGCGAAGGCGGGCAGATGTTTGCCAACCGCTTGCAGAAGAACCTGCGTCAGCTCGGCAAATGGGCGCGCCGCGAGGGCATCGAATGTTATCGGCTGTACGATGCCGATATGCCGGAATACGCTCTCGCGGTCGACCTGTACCGCGATTGGGTGCATGTGCAGGAATATGCACCGCCGCGCTCCATCGATCCGGACAAGGCCCAGGCTCGCCTGCTGGATGCTCTGGCGGCCATTCCGCCGGCGCTGGGCATTGCGCGTGAGAAGGTCGTGGTCAAACGTCGTGAGCGACAGACCGGCACGCGTCAGTACGAGCGCCAGGCCGCTCAGGGTCAATTCCTCGAGGTCAGCGAGGGTGGCGTCAAGCTGCTGGTCAACCTGACCGACTACCTGGATACCGGCCTGTTCCTCGATCATCGCCCGCTGCGCCTGCGCATCCAGCGCGAAGCGGCCGGCAAGCGCTTTCTCAACCTGTTCTGCTATACCGCTACGGCGACCGTGCACGCGGCCAAGGGCGGAGCGCGCAGTACCACCAGTGTCGATTTGTCCAAGACCTACCTGGATTGGGCGAGGCGCAACCTTTCGCTCAATGGCTTCTCGGACCGCCAGCGGCTGGAGCAGGGAGACGTGATGGCCTGGCTGGAAGCGGATCGCGGCGAATATGACCTGATCTTCATCGACCCGCCGACCTTCTCGAACTCCAAACGCATGGAAGGTGTGTTCGACGTGCAGCGTGACCACGTCGCCTTGCTCGACCTGGCCATGGCGCGCCTTGCTACCGGCGGGACGCTGTACTTCTCCAACAACTTCCGCAAATTCGTGCTGGACGCAAGCTTGGCGGATCGTTACGCGGTAGAGGAAATCACCGCTTCAACGCTGGATGAGGACTTCCGCCGTAATCCGCGCATCCACCGCGCCTGGAAACTCCAGGCACGGTGATGATCAGGTCTGCCTGGAGCGATCAGCGCTGAGCGGTGCTTTCGCCGCGCTGGTTGTACAGGCTGACCAGCACCTGATCGAGAATCGATGAGGCACCCCATGGGCGCGGGTGGTTGAGGATCGCCACTACAGCCCAGACATTGCCGTCGCCGTCTCGGCTGTAGCCCGCGATCGCGCGCACCGTGTTCAGTGTGCCCGTCTTCACATGTGCCTTGCCGGCGACCGGTGTGTTGCGCAGGCGCTTGCGCATGGTGCCGTCGACTGCTGCCAGGGGCATCGACGAGATGAACTCGGCCGAGTAGGGGCTGCGCCAGGCAGCCTGCAGCAGGCTCGCCAGCTCGCGCGCGCTGACCCGCTCGGCACGGGAAAGGCCGGAGCCGTTCTCGATCACCAGATGTGGGGAGATCAGTCCCTTCTTTGCCAGCCACTGGCGGATTACTCGCTGGGCCGCCTTCGCATCATCGGCATCCGCTTCGTTGCGGAATGCCGCACCAAGGCTCAGGAACAGCTGTTTGGCCATGGTGTTGTTGCTGTACTTGTTGACGTCACGAATGATCTCGGTGAGGTCCGGCGAGTAGGCTCTGGCTAGCAGGCGGGCACTGCTTGGTACCTGGGCGACACGGTCAGTGCCGAGGATGCTGCCGCCCAGTTCGCCCCAGATGGCGCGTACCGCGCCGGCGGCATAGCGTTGGTGATCCAACAGGGACAGATAGGTCTGCGCGCTGCAGCCAGCGGCGAGCTTGCCGGTGACCACCACGGTGACGCCGTCGCCGTTGGTTATCGGGTTGTACAGCACGTCCGGCCAGCCTGGACACTTGGCCGCCGGCAGCGCCTTAACGCGGTTGTCGACGCGTACGCTGGCGATGGGCGGCTCGACCGCCACGTTCACCTTGCCGCCATCGTTGCGGACGATGAAGCGCAGGGCCTTGAGGTTGACCAGCAATGAATCCGGCCCGACCAGGAACGGCTTGTTCTGGTCACCGCCGTCATCGTCGAATACCGGCAGGTCGGGTTGGACGAAGTGGCTGCGATCCAGCACCAGATCGCCAGTGACTTTGCTCACGCCGTTGGCGCGCAGATCGCGCAGCAGCAGCCAGAGCTTTTCCATGTTCAGCTTTGGGTCGCCGCCACCTTTCAGATAAAGATTGCCGTTAAGCACGCCGTCCACTAGCGGACCATCGGAATAGAACTCGGTTTTCCATTGGTGGTTGGGGCCGAGCAGTTCGAGCGCAGCATAGGTCGTCACCAGCTTCATCGTCGAAGCCGGATTGACCGAGACGTCCGCATTGACGTACGTCGGTGCGGCGTCGCCGGTGAGCGGCAGCATGACCACCGACAGCGCATCGCTGTTGATCTTGTTGGCCTTCAATGCCTGCTCTACACGGGCAGGCAGCGCCTGGTTCACGCCGGCCGCATGAATCGGTAGCGCAATGGGCAAGGCCAGAACGGCCAAGGAGATACCACGAAGGATTCTGTTCATTTGCGAGCGCCTCTGAGCGCACACAGGGGGCTGCTGGTGATTCGATTCGGCATGCGATTTCCCACTGCACCAAGGGAACGATTGCGAGCCATTATGCCCGGCCCGTAGAGGCGCTGTGCCTCTATCCGATAAGCGTAGCTGCGTCACACGGATTACTGCAAAACAAGATGGCGAGCCGTTGCGAAGCCGGTCTTCGGTCATCGCCTTGGCATTGGGTTGCTGTTAGAGTGCGCGCCGTCATCACGTAGAAAAAAGGATCGATCCAATGGCTACCAATCGTTCGCGCCGCCTGCGTAAGAAACTCTGTGTCGATGAGTTCCAGGAGCTGGGCTTCGAGATCAATCTCACCTATCGCGACGGTATCGAAAGCAAGGCCGTGGATGACTTCTTGGAAGCGTTCATCAGCGAGGCGATGGAAGCCAACGACCTTGGCTATATCGGCGGTGAAGACTACGGGTTCGTCTGCCTGGCGCGCCGTGGCTCGGTTACCGAGGAGCAGCGCGCCAAGGTGGATGCCTGGCTGAAAGGCCGCAGCGAGCTTGCCGAGTACAGCGTCAGCCCGCTGATGGATGTGTGGTATCCGGAAAACCCGATCAGGACCGAGAAGTAGTCTGCTCGTCGGTTCGTTGCGCTGCTGCCAGCCGGGCTTTCCTTCGTGAGCGCCTGGCCAGCAGCAGATGCAACAGATGCATAAGCGCTGCGATGAACAATGCTACGCCTACGCCGATGCTGGCATTGACCAGGCGTATCTGCGGCAGATTCCAGTCCTGCGCCAGAGTTTCCGCCAGCAGCAGGAAGAGCAGGGTGGTCTGCAGTACGAACAGCCCGTAGTGATTCGCCTGGAAGGCCCTGCCGAGTACCACCAGCGGCAGCAGGATCATCACCATCAGCGGTGGGTCGGCCAGGCCATGACCGATGTAGATGAGGATGGCTGCGGCGGCCAGGATTCCGAGGCTGGCCTGCAGGGCACGGACCAGGCTGCGTTCCAGGTCCATCTGCAACGTTGTGAACACCGCCAGCGTCAGCCAGTAGCCTCTCGGCAGCTGCGCCATATTCACAATCACACCGCCCAGCGCGCCGGCCAGCATGTAGGTCAGTGCGTGCACTCGCCACTGCCGGATCGGCGTTCGCCGAGCGTGCCGGCGCAGCACCCGCAGAATGCTCAGCAGTCGCGGCATGTACGGCCACATGCGAAGACCATGCATGCCGCGCAGGCCGAACGCCAGCAGTGTCACCCAGAGCCCTCCAAGCGCGAACAGAAAGGCAATTGCGTAGGGGTTGTTGAAGTCGGCAATGCCATGCTGTCCCTGGCCAAGGCACAGACAGATCGCCAGGCCTATTCCCAGCTTGCCCGCCTCGCTGCCGAAGCGCTGAAGCCAGGCCAGGAGCAGCCCGTAGAAGGCGAACAGTCCAAGGCTTATCAGCGGGTGGGTTGCGGACCAGTAGCCCAGGCCGGCGCTACCGGCCCCCAGTGCAATAAGCAGGAGCATGCGCAGCATGCCGAAGCGGTGCAGGGGGTTCGCCTTGGCCGCCTGGAAAGCCCCGACTGTCGCCCAGAGGAATCCAGGGTGGCCGCTGAACAAGCCTAGTAGAAGCGGTAAGGCGCAACCGAAACCGGCCACCATCGCAGCGCCCCAGGCAGGGCGCCCGGGGTGCCAATGGAGGCTCTGTCGCAGCAGGCGTTTCATGAACGTCAGACCGGGCTGGAGCGGCCGGTCATTTCGCCGGCCATTTCGGTGGCGTAACTGTCGGTCATTCCGGCGATGAAATCGATCATGCGCAGGAATGACTGATACAGCGGTAGGCCGGGCGCGGGTGCGCTGCGGCCAAGCAGATCGAGAATGCGCTGATTCTTGAAAGAGGGATTGCCTCCGCGGTGCTGTTCCAGTGCTGCACCGCAGAAGGCGTTGAGGAGGATTTCCAGCGTTGTGTAGGCGCCGATCTCGTGCAACGTCTTGCGCTTGTCCTGGAATATCTTCTGACGGGCCATTGCTTTTGCCTGCACGACGCAGGCCTTGGCCGGGCCGTGCATGTGCTCGACCAGATCACCATGAAGCTCGCCTCGCAGCAGGTTGTGCTGCTGCTCGACGAACGCGGTGGCGGCGGCGTTTGTGAGGTGCTCGATCGCCTTGCCGCGCAGAATCGCCAACTTGCGCCGTCGCGAATCGCGTGGCCCCAGCTGGCGATAGGTTTCTGGGATGTCATCGCCCACCAGCCCAAGCAGCAGGGCTTCCACCTCGGCATAGTCGAGCAGCTCCATCTCCAGGCCGTCTTCCAGGTCGATCAGCCCATAACAGATGTCGTCGGCTGCCTCCATTAGATAAACAAGGGGATGGCGAGCCCAGCGTTGATCGGCAACCTTGGGCAGGTCTAGCTTCTGCGCGATCTGTTCCAGCAGTGACAACTCGTTCTGATAGCAACCGAACTTGTGCTTCTTGTAGCCGAGCGCCTCGGCGTGACGTGATGTCCATGGGTACTTCAGGTAGGTGCCCAGGGTGGCGTAAGTCAGGCGGGTGCCACCGTCGAACTGGTGATATTCCAACTGGGTGAGTACGCGAAAGCCCTGTGCGTTGCCCTCGAAATTGAGGAAGTCGGCTCGCTGCGAATCCGTCATCTCGTCAAGCCAGCCGCGTCCGGCAGCCTGCTGGAACCAGCAGCGAATGGCGTCTTCACCGGAGTGACCGAACGGTGGGTTGCCTATGTCGTGGGCCAGGCAGGCGGATTGAACGATCATCCCGAGATCGGCGGGGCTGCACCATTCTGGCAGCTCATCGCGCAACACCTCGCCGACACGCATGCCGAGAGACCGCCCGACGCAGCTTACCTCCAGCGAGTGGGTCAGGCGTGTATGGATATGGTCGTTGCTTGAAACGGGGTGTACCTGGGTCTTGCGCCCGAGGCGGCGGAACGCCCCCGAGAAAATGATTCGGTCGTGATCCTTGTGAAACGGGCTGCGTCCCAGCTCGTCGCTGCTATGGGCGGACTTGCCGAGTCGTTCACGGGTAAGCAGTGTGTGCCAGTCCAAGGACTATCTCCATATTGCCATCAGCGGGCTGGTGCAAAACTACCATAACCGTCCATTGACCGATCGCTACTATCGCATGAAAGGTGCCGCAGGAGCGCAGGCTGGCCGGCCCTGGGTAAGGCTACAGAGTAGCGATTGTGGGAGTTCTGCATTGAGCGGGCGAAAGCCGCTCAATGCAGTTTCTGGCGCAGTTTCTGCTGGCCCTTGATCAACGGGTAGAGGGTCAGTGCGATACGAGCCAGTTTTCCGACCTTTCCGAGACGGCGGCCGAATAACGCGAGTGCAACCGTAGCCGCAATCATCACCGGACCCTTGCCAGATGACGTCTCGGCATCGGAGCGGCGAGACGTCATGAAGCTTCTCACCTGCTGCAAAGGGTGGGACAAGGGTTGTGCATGATAAAGCAGCTGCTGGCGGTGCATCTCCATGCGCAGGCGTACCAGATCCTTGCGCATGTTCAGATCGTTAGAAGTGCTCAGTGGCTGGCTCATGGCAGTAAACGCTCCCGATTGCGTTCCAGCTCTTCAAGTGTCGCCTGGAACGGCGCTGCACATTGCTTAGCGAGCGAAACCGCGCGGCTGATACAGATAATCATCGCCAGTGCATAAACCGCACACAGCGTGAGAATCGCTGCCATTCGATGGGTTTCCCAGAAGGCGATTACGATCGCCGCGGAGAGCCCGACGAGAATCAGAAGGCCGAAAATCAGACTGATTCCCGCGAGAAGAAACAACCGGAACGTGCGAGCTTTCTCCTCCTGGACCTCGATGCCGATCAGCTCCAGATGACCTTGCAACAGGCCGACAAACGCGCCGCCCAGCTTCTTGAGCGATGGCTTGGGAGCTTCGGTGCCAGGCTTCGCATCCATTGGCGGCACTCCCATCAGCGACGTGTGATCAGACCGAGCAGAAATCCGACGCCCGCAGCGATGCCGATCGATTGCCAGGGATGGGTGTGAACATATTCCTCGGTGCACTGGATCGCAGCCTGGCCCTGCTCGCGCATGGAGCCCTCGCGCTCTTTGAGCATCTCACGCGCCTTGGCGATGTTTGCGTTGATCTTGTTACGCAGCTCTTCGGTCTGCCCGCCTGCAGATTCCTGCGTGTGTTTAAGGAGGCGTTCGGTATCACCGATGAGTGTATGAAACTCCTCGATCAGCGCATTCTGGGCGGCCTGCAGGTTGCGACGATGGGCGGATGTATCGATCAGGGGGCGGGTGCTCCCAGCGGGACCTTCAGGAATCGGGGTGTTATCGCTGGTGCCGAAAGTGGACTCGGTAGACATGCGCAGCTCCTCTTGAATCTAGGGGCGGAAGGCCCCGTTACCTCAAGTTTCGAGCGTTGCGTCTTGGCAAAGGTTCCCCGCTTCGTTGAGCGGTGTGGGCAGCGCTTAATCGTTTGGTTTAGGCCGAACGGCAGGGGCAAAAAAGAAAACCCGCCGAAGCGGGTTTTCTTATCTACAGCAGCGAATGCAGTAGCCGCTATTACATCAGCGGGATGGTGTAGCTGACGATCAGGCGGTTCTGATCGATGTCACGATCGCTGTTGTTGCTGCTGCGATACGTACCATTACGCCATTTCACGCCAAGGTTCTTCAGTGCACCTTCTTGGAAAACGTAACCAATGTCTGTGTTACGTTCCCACTCTTTGCTATTACCACCAGGACCGAAGTCGTCGCCAGTAACATAGCGAGTCATGAAGGTCAGGCCAGGAATGCCCATGGCGGCGAAGTTGTAGTCATAACGCGCTTGCCAGGACTTCTCGTCGGCGTTGGCAAAGTCGGCGCTAAGCATGACATAGTTGACAAGGTAAGGATCGGTGCTGGCCCCGGCATAAGCGAAGCCTGTATCTCCGCTCATTTTTTGATAACCAAGTCCAAAGCTGTGGCCGCTTACGGAGTAAGTGACCATGGCTCCTAGAGCTTTGTTATCAACTGTGGAAGAGCCATCGTCGGTCGAGCGCGCATACCGAAGGTCTGTCTTCAGCGACTGGTTATCACTGATTGGCAGCACATGGATCAAGTTGAACGAATGCTGCTTATACGCCTCTTCCAGGTTGCTGTAGTAATACGCACCTGTCAGATTCTTCATGAGCGTGTAGGTGGCGCCTGCGAACTTGAAGTCCTCCGGTTCGCCAGCCGCCACGCCGCCTTTGCCTGCGTAGGTGATGTCTTCGTAATTGGAGGAGTTACGGTTGTTCTGCTCGGTGAGGTAACCCACGTCTAGAGTCAGTCCATCGATTTCTTTCGAAATCAGCTGCGCACCTTCGAAGGTTTGCGGCAGGAGGCGTGAGTCACTCCTGGCGATAGCCATGTTTTTTGGCTCTATCGCGCCGACCTTCAAAATAGTCTTGGAGATTTTCATCTTCGCGGTGGCGTGAAGAGAGGAATAGTCATCCGGTGCTTCACTGCCGGTGGCGAAATCGCCTGGGAGAAGGCCGGTGCCCACGCGATCGCCACTCGAATCCAGCTTGACGCCGAGCAAGCCTAGTGCATCAACACCAAATCCGACCGTGCCTTCGGTAAAACCGGACTCAACGCGCAGAATGAAACCTTGAGCCCATTCCTCTTGCTTCGACTGTGCAGTAGAGGCGTTGGTGCGATTGTCAGAGTTGTAGTAGAAGTTACGCAGTTCCAGGCCAGCCTTGGTGTCTTCGATGAAGGCGGCTTGGGCCATGGTTGGGATAGCCAGTGTTGCTCCCAGAGTGGCGAGGGCCACGCCCCGGGCGATGGGGGTCTTGAGCATTTCTTATTTCTCCTCGTTGGATGATGCTCTGAAGTCGCTCTTTACGGCGCCATGCAATAAAACATTACAGAGGGTTTTCAACCTTTAGACTTTAGTCGTCAAGTCTCGCGAGTCAACGTGCTAGAGCGTCGCACTCGTGCCATCAGTTGATGGGCAGTTCGAATGCCGATCGGTTTCGCGCATTGCGTGAGCCTGGCGGTTAAAGACTAACGGGGTGTCGCCGGACAATCTGCGTTGCCTCGGGTCGCCGCATCCTAGCGTTTTACTTGGGCTGAGTCGAACGGCTCGCTCAAGATCGCCTAATCAGTGGGGGCGATTTCACAGTTTTTGAGTGATTGCTCCGTTTGGGCAGGACGGACAGTCGTGGCGGGCTGCGGATCCATTGCTAGAATTTGCGCTGCGAACAGATTCGAGATCAACAGATGCTGCCTGAATGTCAACTTTTCGGAACGCTGGGCTGCCATCTGTGCGAGCAGGCGGAAGAGGTGCTTATGCCTCTTGTCGAGCACGGGTTGCTGGTCGAGCTGATGGATATCGCGGACAGCCCGGAATGGGTCGATTATTACGGGCTGCGCATCCCGGTGTTGCGGCGTGTGGATACAGGCGCCGAGCTCGATTGGCCGTTCGAGGCCAATCAGGTTGTAAGTTTTCTCGGTGCACCACAGCGGGAGTGAATGGCGAGCATAAAAAAACCGGCGCTTAGGCCGGTTTTTTATGTGTTCAACTGATGCTGAACGCGGGATTTGGTCGGAGCGACTGGATTCGAACCAGCGACCTTCTCGTCCCGAACGAGACGCGCTACCAAGCTGCGCTACGCTCCGAAGATGGCGCGCATTCTACAGAAAAAGTTTGGCTGCACAAGACGTTATGCACGTTTTTTTGATTGAGAGGGCTGCCCAACGCGAGTGTCATCAGTCCCTGCGCCGCCTCGTTAGAGCGGCGCAGGGACCGAGGTTCATAACTCTCGTACGGTGCGCACCTGATCCTTGTTGACTTTTCCGGGCTTGCCGTCGAGCTGTTCATACTCGTAGAAGCCGGACTCATCGTCGAAGTCGGGCCGATCGAGAGTTTGAATTTCCCGACCGTCGTTCAGGGTGATCACGCTTGGGTTGGCGCAGCCGGCGAGCATGCCGAAGCCCAGCGCAAGAACCAGGGTCGCGAAGTAGCGTTGGCGCATGAGGCTATTCCTTCTGAAGTATGGTTAACACATCGGACGGAACGCCCCCAGATGAAGTTCCCAGCGCAAGCTCGGCGGCTGCAAGCAGTTCCGGGGTGTTTAGATTGGCAAGGCGAATGTCGTCTTCGGCGACCCGAACGGCATGCGCTCCGAGCTTCAGTAGAAGCCGCTGCGGGCTGCGCTCGCCGGCCAACCAATGAGCTTCGACCTCTGGTGTCAACGAGGTCGGGATGATGCTGAACAATGGTTCCCACTGCTGTCCGCGGCGCAGCATGACCGGTTTGCCCGGTGCTGCGATTGCGGCGGAGCAAAGTGATCGAAGCAACTGTTGGTCGATCAACGGCGTATCGCAGGGTAGCAGCAGCAGCCATTGGCCGCGCGCAGCTGCCAGGCCGGCTCGTATACCTGCAAGGGGCCCAGGGTAATCTTCGCTGGCGTCATGCACCAGTCGATCCGCGTAGATCGCATAACGCGATCGGTTGCGGTTGCAGGAAACAAGCAGGTCTTCCGTCATGGGGCGTACCAGATCGTGTAGCCAGGCGATCAGCGGACGCCCGCGCCATTCGATCAGGCCTTTGTCCCGTCCACCCATGCGCTGCCCGCGACCGCCGGCGAGCAGCAGAATCGAACAGGATGGCAGTCTCAAGTCGGGCACGCTTCGGATCCGAGTAGGTTGAGGGCTGATCCGGCATGACAAGCCGCTCGCCGAGTGAGCTGCGCCGGCTGTAGGGGCATTTGGGGCGAGTTGAGCATGCTCGATAACAGTCCGCAAGCCCGGGCGCTAAACCAACCGAAAAAGCTGTTGTCTATTTCCACCATCCGCTTGTTCCTGAGTAGCGGATGCCGCCTGCTTATTTGGCTGACATACAAGGAGAACAACACCATGCAGGAGAGAAACGTTTGGGTTGACTATGCCAAGGCGATAGGGATCATCCTCGTTGTGTACGGGCATGTCGCGCGAGGGGTATTCAACGCGGGGCTGCCGATGGATGAGGCAGAGTTCGTGCTGGTGGATAGCATCATCTACAGCTTCCACATGCCGCTGTTCTTCTTTCTGTCCGGGTTGTTCTTCTTTGACTCGCTGCAGAAGCGGGGCAGGGGCGGGTTGATCATCAACAAGATCGATACGATCGCGTATCCGTTTATCGTCTGGTCCCTGCTGCAGGGTTTGTTCGAAGTCGCGCTCTCGAACTACACCAATGGCCAGGTGACTTTGGTCGAGGTTTTCTCACTGCTGTGGATGCCTCGGGCGCAGTTCTGGTTTTTGTATGCGCTGTTCCTGGTGTTCGTGGTTTGCACCTTTCTTTATGCGAAGGCAGATCGCCGGTTCTTCCTGCCGTTTGTAGTGCTGTTTGGTGTGTTGTTCGTTTTCCAGCAGGACCTGACCATCAACAACATGACGCGCTTCATCCTGGGCAATACAGTGTTTTTTGCGTTGGGTGTCTGGTTCAACGAAGTCAAGGCTTTCTTTCTGGCGCGATATTCTTCGCTCACGCTAGTCTTCGGAGCCATGTTCATAGCTGGGCAGTATCTGTTTCACGTGACGTTTGGCATGAATTACACCGATGGTGGTTTGCCGGTCTTGGCCTTGGCCACTGTCTCCATTTTCTTCATGGTCGCGCTGTCGATGTGGCTTGGGCAGTACCGGGTCGACTGGTTGCTGTTCATCGGCGCTTCGTCGATGACCATCTACCTGATGCATATCCTGGCGGGCAGTGGTGTACGCGTGATACTCAGTAAGTTCATGGGGATCGATTCGATTACGGTCCATTTGTTGGTCGGTACGCTGATCGGTACCGCCGCCCCGTTGGTGGCGCAGCTGATCATTAATCGGTACCGGCTGCACTTTCTGCTTGCTCCGCCGAAGCGAATTTCGGCATCGCACTTCCGTATGCGCAAAGCCCTTGCGTAATAGAGCTCCGGACCGCTCGACATCATTGCCGAGCGGTCCGTGGCAGTCTCGGCATAGTCAACCGCAGCTGACGCGTTCGATCTTCATGCTTGCGTCGGTATTGATGTTGAGTCTCCGCGGATTGTATTCCAGGGTAACGATATCGTCGGGGCGCAGGATCCGTGCTCTTTCGGCATTGGAAAGTTGCCTCGCTTGCTCAAGGACTTCAGGGGTCGCTGTTCTACCTACAAAGTGCTGTACCACATCGGAATTACAATGCCCCTGCCTCTGAGTCGGCGTATCAGCGACCGATGGTTGCGTGGCGCTCTTGCACGCGGCCAATAGCAGCACAGCGGTGGTGATGATCAGCGCATTGCGATTGAGTCGGAACATGACATCTCCTTTCACTTCTGGGGTTTGGGAACGCGACTATTATGAATAGTGCCGATACGGACGTGACCTGAAGTATGCGGGCCTGCGGGTGTTCTGCCGGTACGGCCAGACGGGAACCGAAGCGCTGTTATTGCGTCTGATGGCGTTGTGCAATCCAGCAGTCAACGAAAACAAGGAGTGACCACGATGTTCAATTCCCCACTGCTCAAGCGTATCGCGGCGATGCTCGCTGCCCTGCATCTGCTATTAGTGGCTCAGATCCCATTGGCGCAAGCGGCCATGATCGGTACGCCGGAAGTCGTTACGGAACAACAGCAGCAGGTGGATCGGCAGCAACTGCTGACCATGCTGGACGATCAAGAAGTGCAGAAAAAGCTCGAATCGATGGGCGTTGAGCGTGACCAGGTCGAGAAGCGCATCAATAGCCTGACTGCGGCCGAACTGGCGCAATTCAATCAGCAGCTTGATCAGGCGCCTGCTGGTGCCGGCGTCGTCGGCGTGATCGTTCTGTTCCTAGTCATCTTCATCATTACTGACATGCTTTGCGCGACCAACATCTTCAATTTCGTCAATTGCATCAACCGTTGAGTCGACTGCTGCTGGTACTACTGTTGGCCGGACTGGTCGGAGGCTGTGCATCGTCGAGAATTTCCATCGACGATGCAGACCTTCCGTCTGCGGCTGAGCTGACCGAAGTGCCGTTCTACCCTCAGGAAGCCTATCAGTGCGGGCCGGCTGCGCTTGCTACCATGCTGGCGCAGCGGGGCATTCCTGCTGATCCGGATGTGCTCGTGGATCAGGTGTACATCCCGGAGCGAAGGGGCAGCCTTCAGGTGGAAATGGTCGCCGCAGCGCGGGCGGCGGGGCTTCTGGTCTATCCGCTGCGCTCGCGCCTGGAGGACGTGCTGGCGGAAGTGGCGGCCGGCAATCCAGTTCTTGTTCTGCAGAACCTGGCGTTCGATCGTTGGCCGCAATGGCATTTCGCGGTTGTGGTGGGTTACGACCTTGTCGAACAACGGCTCGTGTTGCGCTCTGGTACCACCGAGCGTTGGATCGCCTCCTTTCGTGACTTCGAACGCACCTGGTCCAAGGCCGAGCGGTGGGCCGTCGTGACGCTTAAGCCGGATCAGCTTCCGGCGACGGCACGAGAAACCGTCTGGTTGCGTAGTGCAAGTGATCTCGAGCAGGTTGGGCAGGTAAGCCCGGCGAGAGTCGCCTACGAGGCGGCGGTTGCTCGTTGGAGATCTTCGCTCGGGTTATTTGCGCTGGCCAACAGTCAGTACGCGGCCGGGCAGAAGGAAATGGCGGAGCGGTCGTTGCGGGATAGCATCGCTACGGACCCAGGCTTCGCCATTGGCTGGTTCAATCTTTCGCATGTGCTGGCCGAGCGTGGATGCCATGTCGGTGCGCAGCAGGCGCGGTCCTGCGCTAAGCGTCTGGCGCCAGACGACCCTCGTTTCGATGCGCCGCTGCCGGCAGTCACGCGGGAGTCGGCAGCATCGTGCCAGCCGGTGCCGCCGTGCGGTGCTCGCTAGGTAACATCAGAAGCCCAGTCTGTCGCGCAGGCTGTAATAGAGGGCTCCAAGTGCGCTGAGTGGCGCCTGGAAGCGTTGCCCGCCAGGAAATGGATAGTGGGGGAGGCTGGCGAATGCATCGAATCGTTCGGCCTGGCCGCTCAATGCTTCGGCGATGACCTTCCCGGCAACATGGGTGTAAGTGACACCATGCCCGCTGCAACCCTGCGAATAATAGATATTGTTGCCCAGGCGGCCCACCTGAGGCAGTCGGGAGAGCGTGAGCAGGAAATTGCCGGTCCACGCATAGTCGATTCTCACCTTGGCCAGCTGCGGGAACGTCTTGAGCATTTTGGGGTGGATAATCGATTCGATGTCAGCAGGGTCTCGAGCTCCGTAGACGACCCCCCCGCCATAGATAAGGCGCTTGTCGGCCGAGAGGCGGTAGTAATCGAGCAGGTAGTTGCAGTCTTCCACGCAGTAGTCCTGAGGGAGGAGGCTGCGCGCCAGTTCGTCATCGAGTGGCTCAGTGGCAATCACCTGGGTTCCGCAGGGCATGGACTTGGCGGCTAGCTCCGGTATCAGATCGCCCAGATAAGCGTTGCCGGCGACCACCACGAATTTTGCACGGACATTGCCGGTGGGGGTGTGTATCAAAGGCTGTTCGCCTCGCTCGATTCGTACGGCGGGGGAGTTTTCGTATACGACGCCGCCTAACGATTCGACGGCAGCGGCTTCGCCGAGCGCCAGATTAAGCGGGTGGATATGGCCGCCTTGCTTGTCGAGCATGCCGCCGATGTACCGATCACTGGCTACGACCCGCTTGATGCCCTGCTCATCGAGCAGCTCCAGCTGGTGGTAGCCATATCGTTCCCACAGTGCCTTCTGTGCTTCGAGGTGATGCATCTGTTTCTGGCTTAACGCCGCAAACACGCCGCCGTCCTTCAGATCGCACTGGATGTTGTAGCGTGCGACCCGCTCGCGGATGATCCTGCCGCCCTCGAAGGCCATTTGACCGATCAATTTGGCTGCCGAGCTATCGACGCTTCGTTCGATGCTGTCGAGGTCGCGGCTGTAGCTGTTGACGATTTGCCCACCGTTGCGGCCAGAGGCGCCAAAACCGACCTTCGCCGCTTCCAGCACAGTTACGCTGAAGCCCTTTTCGAGCAGGAACAGGGCGGTAGAAAGCCCGGTATACCCGGCGCCGATGACACATACATCCGTTTGCTTCGCTTCTTGCAGTGCCGGGCGCTCCTTGGTCATGTTTGCGGTGGCGGCGTAATAGGAGGCCGGGTAGGGGGTGTTCGGCATATTGGAATCTCTGTTCTGAATCTTTTACGGATGCTAGCGCTTAGCCGCACGACTCGCCAGTGACTGAGCGCTGAGAGGGGCTTTTTCAAATTTTCCAAATATCAGTGAGTTAGCTGAAAAAACCGCTTGACCTTTTTTTTCGAGTCTTTAGAATGCGCCCCCATCGAAGGCACATAGCTCAGTTGGTTAGAGCACCACCTTGACATGGTGGGGGTCGTTGGTTCGAATCCAATTGTGCCTACCAATTCGAATAAAAGGGTCGCGCAAGCGACCCTTTTTTTTGGCTCGCTTGTCAGGATCTCGGCATTCTGAAAGTATCGCCAGTCGTGTTTTCCCAGTGACTTCGGTCCGGTAGAGAGTAAGCCTTCAGGCTCCTGCCACTGTGCGGTGGGAATGCTCGCCGGGTCGCTTTCCTGGCTCATCCCAACCCATGTGGCCTTTGGTACGGGTCACCACTAGGAGAGGAGGCGCCATGCCCACCATTACTCTTCCCGATGGCAGTCAGCGTTCGTTCGATCACCCGGTTACCGTGGCTGAGGTGGCTCAGTCCATTGGTGCTGGCCTGGCGAAGGCGACGCTCGCCGGTAAAGTCGACGGTAGATTGGTCGATGCCTGTGATCTGATCGACGCGGATGCTTCCTTGCAGATCATTACGCCTAAGGATGAGGAGGGGCTGGATATTATTCGCCACTCCTGTGCGCACCTGATCGGTCATGCAGTAAAGCAGCTGTATCCGACTGCGCGCATGGTTATCGGGCCGGTCATCGATGAAGGCTTTTATTACGATATCGCCTATGAGCGGCCCTTTACGCCTGATGATGTCGCGGCCATCGAGCAGCGGATGCGTGAGCTGATCGAGCGTGATTACGATGTCGTCAAGAAGATGACTCCGCGCGCCGAAGTCGTCGAGGTCTTCAAGTCCCGAGGCGAGGATTACAAGCTGCGTCTGATCGAGGATATGCCCGATGAGCAGGCGATGGGTTTGTACTACCACGAAGAATATGTCGACATGTGCCGAGGCCCGCATGTGCCGAATACCCGTTTCCTCAAGGCGTTCAAGCTGACCCGCATTTCCGGGGCCTACTGGCGTGGTGACTCAAAGAACGAACAGCTGCAGCGCATCTATGGCACTGCCTGGGCCGACAAAAAGCAGCTGGCCGCTTACATCCAGCGCATAGAGGAGGCCGAGAAGCGCGATCATCGTCGCATCGGCAAGCAGCTCGACCTCTTTCATACGCAAGAGGAAGCGCCGGGTATGGTCTTCTGGCATCCGGCCGGCTGGACCCTGTACCAGAACCTCGAGCAGTACATGCGTCAGGTGCAGCGCGAGAACGGCTATCAGGAGGTGCGTACGCCGCAGGTGGTCGATCGTATCCTGTGGGAAAAGTCCGGGCATTGGTCCAACTACGCCGAGAACATGTTCACCACCTCGTCGGAGAATCGCGATTATGCGGTAAAGCCGATGAACTGCCCGTGTCATGTGCAGATCTTCAACCAAGGCCTGAAGTCCTATCGTGATTTGCCGCTGCGCATGGCTGAGTTCGGCGCCTGCCACCGTAACGAGCCTTCCGGCGCGCTACACGGCATCATGCGTGTGCGCGGCTTCACTCAGGATGATGCGCACATCTTTTGCACCGAAGAGCAGGTGAAGAAGGAGGCTGCCGACTTCATCAAGTTGACGCTCAAGGTCTATGCCGATTTCGGTTTCAGCGACATCGCCATGAAGCTCTCCACTCGTCCAGCCAAGCGTGTCGGCTCCGATGAGTTGTGGGATCGTGCAGAGGGTGCGCTGGCCGAGGCGCTCAACGAGTCCGGGCTGGCATGGGAATATCAGCCGGGCGAAGGAGCATTCTACGGACCGAAGATCGAGTTCACCTTGCGTGATTGCCTGGGGCGTAATTGGCAATGCGGCACCCTGCAGTACGATCCGAACCTGCCTGAGCGCCTGGATGCCAGCTTCGTCGCTGAAGATAATAGCCGCCAGCGGCCGGTGATGCTGCACCGTGCCATTCTCGGTTCGTTCGAGCGTTTCATCGGTATGCTCATCGAGCACTACGCTGGCGCATTCCCTGCTTGGCTCGCTCCGACTCAGGCGGTGATCATGAATATCACCGACAAGCAGGCTGCATTTGCCATGGAAGTCGAGAAAAGCCTTGTCCAAAGCGGATTCCGTGCCAAGTGTGACTTGAGAAACGAAAAGATCGGCTTTAAAATCCGCGAGCATACTTTGCTCAAGACTCCTTATCTCTTGGTTATCGGGGATCGGGAGGTTGAGACTCGATCCGTTGCTGTGCGCACCCGTGAAGGCGTCGATTTGGGCTCCATGCCCCTCGATCAATTCGCGCAGCTGTTGGCACAGGCGGTTTCCCGGCGTGGTCGCCAAGAATTGGAGTAATGACTATTAAGCGTGAAATGAGACAGGATAAACGAACTGCACCCAAGGCCCCGATCAACGAGAATATCTCGGCTCGTGAGGTCCGTTTGATTGGCGCTGATGGCGAGCAGATTGGCATCGTCTCGATTGATGAAGCGCTGCAGGTTGCAGAAGAGGCCAAACTGGATCTGGTTGAGATCTCTGCCGATGCGAATCCTCCGGTGTGCCGGATCATGGATTACGGCAAGCACCTTTTCGAGAAGAAAAAGCAGGTCGCTGCGGCGAAGAAGAACCAGAAGCAGGTTCAGGTCAAAGAAGTAAAGTTTCGTCCAGGGACGGAGGAGGGGGACTACCAGGTCAAGCTACGTAACCTGGTGCGTTTCCTGAGTGACGGGGACAGGGCCAAGGTATCCTTGCGATTCCGCGGTCGTGAGATGGCTCATCAGGAGCTGGGGATGGAACTGTTGAAGCGGGTCGAGACAGATCTCGCTGAATACGGTTCGGTCGAGCAGCATCCGAAGATGGAAGGACGCCAGCTGATCATGGTCATCGCTCCCAAGAAGAAAAAGTAACCTCCAGGGCACTGGCAGGCCTTGCGGTTATTTGTAATCACCCACAATGTGGAGTACTGAACATGCCAAAGATGAAAACCAAAAGTGGTGCTGCGAAGCGCTTCAAGAAGACTGCTAACGGCTTCAAGCACAAGCACGCTTTCAAGAGCCACATCCTGACCAAGATGACCACCAAGCGTAAGCGTCAGCTGCGCGGTTGCTCGCAAGTGCATCCGTCTGACGTCGCAAAAGTGGAGCGCATGCTGCGCGTTCGTTGATCCGGTCAAGACTCAGAGGAATAACTCATGGCTCGTGTTAAGCGTGGCGTCGTTGCCCGTCGCCGTCACAAGAAAATTCTGAAACTCGCCAAAGGCTACTACGGTGCGCGTTCTCGCGTATTCCGCGTTGCCAAGCAGGCGGTAATCAAGGCAGGCCAGTACGCCTACCGTGACCGCCGTCAGCGCAAGCGTCAGTTCCGCGCTCTGTGGATCGCCCGTATCAACGCCGGTGCTCGTGTCAACGGTCTGTCCTACAGCCGTCTGATCGCCGGTCTGAAGAAGGCGGCCATCGAGATCGATCGCAAGGTTCTGGCCGATCTGGCAGTGAACGAAAAAGCAGCCTTTGCTGCGATTGTCGAGAAAGCCAAAGCTTCTCTGGCTTAAGCCCCGGCAATCACGGATCTTCGGATTCGTTGTAAGTCATCGATAGGGGAAGAGCCTTGTGCTCTTCCCCTATTTCGTATCTGGAAGGGGCTTTTGCAAAAGTGCGCTTGGCGACAGCCTGCATGAGGCGTCTAGCCAGTGCGGTTCTGCAAGAACCTCTGGAGGTTATGTACATGGAAAATCTGGATGCACTGGTCTCGCAAGCGCTAGAGGCCGTGCAACGAAGCGAAGACATCGGTGCCCTTGAGCAGGTCCGTGTTCAGTACCTTGGCAAGAAGGGCGAGCTGACTCAGCTGATGCAAACGCTGGGTAAGCTGTCTGCCGAAGAGCGTCCGCAGGCCGGCGCGTTGATCAACGCTGCCAAGAATCAGGTGCAGGATGTGCTCAATGCTCGCAAGGCCGATCTGGAACAGGCTGAGCTAGAAGCCAAGCTGGCTGCTGAGCGAATCGATGTAACCTTGCCGGGCCGCGGTGAGGCGTCCGGCGGGTTGCATCCGGTGACCCGTACGCTGGAGCGAGTCGAACAGTTCTTCAGTCATATCGGCTACAGCGTTGCGGAGGGCCCAGAGGTTGAAGACGACTATCACAACTTCGAAGCGCTGAATATTCCGGGGCATCATCCCGCGCGGGCGATGCACGACACTTTCTACTTCAATGCCAACATGTTGCTGCGCACACACACTTCGCCCGTGCAGGTGCGCACCATGGAATCTCGCCAGCCACCGATTCGAATCGTATGCCCAGGCCGCGTCTATCGCTGCGACTCGGATATCACCCACTCGCCGATGTTTCATCAGGTCGAAGGTCTGCTGGTCGACGAAGGTGTCAGCTTTGCGGACCTCAAGGGAACTATTGAGGAGTTCCTCCGCGTGTTCTTTGAGAAGCCACTTGGCGTGCGCTTCCGTCCATCATTCTTCCCTTTCACCGAGCCGTCTGCGGAAGTCGACATGCAGTGCGTGATGTGTAGCGGCAAGGGTTGTCGTGTCTGCAAGCAGACCGGCTGGCTCGAGGTCATGGGTTGCGGCATGGTGCATCCAAACGTATTGCGGATGTCGGGAATCGATCCGGAGCGCTATTCCGGTTTCGCCTTTGGCATGGGCGTCGAGCGCCTCGCCATGCTGCGTTACGGCGTCAATGATTTGCGTCTGTTCTTCGACAATGACCTGCGGTTCCTTGCGCAATTTCGCTAGTGCCGCCGCCCGTCAACGCATATTTAGGAGAACAGGATGAAATTCAGTGAACAGTGGCTGCGGAGCTGGGTCAATCCGCAGGTTTCGCGTGAAGAGTTGGTTGCCCGCCTGTCCATGGTTGGGCTTGAAGTCGATGCCGTGACGCCGGTTGCCGGCAGCTTCAGTGGTGTGGTCGTCGGCGAGGTGCTGGAAACAGCGCAGCACCCTGATGCCGACAAGCTCAGAGTTTGCCAGGTCAGCAACGGCAAGGAGACTTTCCAGGTGGTGTGCGGCGCGCCAAACGTGCGCCCTGGACTGAAGATTCCTTTCGCCATGATCGGGGCCCAGTTGCCGGGTGACTTCAAGATCAAAAAGGCCAAGCTGCGTGGCGTTGAATCCAACGGCATGCTGTGTTCTGAAACCGAGCTGCAGATAGGCAGCGACGACAGCGGTCTGATGGAGCTGGCAGCTGGTGCGCCGGTTGGCGCCGATCTGCGCGAATACCTTGATCTAGACGATGTAAGCATCGAAATTGGTCTGACGCCGAACCGCGGCGATTGCCTGTCGCTCGCCGGTTTGGCTCGAGAGGTCGGAGCGATCTACGGAGCTGAAGTGCGTTCTGTGGATTTTGCTGCGGCTAAGGTTGTGCACCAAGACGTACGTCCGGTCGAGGTTCTAGCCCCGAAGGCATGCCCACGCTATCTCGGACGGGTAATCCGCAATGTCGACCTGTCGCGCCCGGCGCCCCTCTGGATGGTAGAGCGCCTGCGTCGCTCCGATATTCGCAGCATCGATGCGGTTGTCGATGTCACTAACTACGTGATGCTTGAGCTGGGTCAGCCGTTGCACGCATTCGATCTCGATGAGATCAAGGGCGGCATTCGGGTCCGTATGGCAGACGAAGGCGAAAAGCTGGTTCTGCTGGACGGCCAGGAGATCGTCTTGCGCAGCGATACGTTGGTTATTGCCGACCATGAGCGACCGCTTGCTATCGCCGGGGTAATGGGGGGGGAACACAGCGGTGTGAGCGCCTCCACTCGCAGCATCTTTCTCGAAAGTGCGTTCTTCGACACCATCGCGTTGGCCGGCAAGGCGCGCTCATACGGCCTGCATACGGATGCCTCGCATCGCTTCGAGCGTGGCGTCGACTCGCAGCTTCCACGTCGTGCAATGGAGCGGGCAACCAATTTGCTCCTCGAAATCGTTGGTGGAGAGGCGGGCCCGATCGTCGAGGCGGTCAGCGAAGGTGATCTGCCAAACATTGCCCCGGTAACCCTACGTGCCGAGCGCATCAACCAGATGTTGGGGTTGGAGCTGGACCATGGCGAAGTAGTGCGCTTGCTGACCTCGCTGGGACTCACCGTTGCACACGAGGCTGAGGGGCGTTGGCAGGTTTCCGTTCCGAGTCATCGATTCGACATCAGCCTGGAGGTCGATCTGATCGAGGAGCTGGGACGCCTGTACGGCTATGACCGTCTACCCGTACGTTACCCGCAGGCCCGTCTCGCGCCCGTTGCGAAGCCCGAAGCGCGTGCGGAACTGCCATTGCTGCGACGTTTGTTGGTGGCGCGTGGTTATCAAGAAGCGATCACCTACAGCTTCATCGATCCCAAGCTGTTCGAGCTGTTCAGCCCTGGCGTGAAACCATTGGAGCTGGCCAATCCGATTTCGGCAGATATGGCTGCAATGCGCGCATCGCTCTGGCCAGGGTTGGTCAAGGCATTGCAATACAACCTCAATCGACAGCAGTCGCGCGTTCGCCTGTTCGAGGCGGGGCTGCGATTTGTTGGTCAGCTGCCCGGGCTCGAGCAGGACGCCATGTTGGCAGGTGTGGTGACGGGCACTCGTGAGCCCGAGGGTTGGGCGAATACCAGCGAAACGGTGGACTTTTTCGACGTCAAGGCAGATGTCGAAGCATTGCTCGCGTTTGCCGGCAACGCTGGCGCCTATCGTTTCGTGCCAGGTGAGCATCCAGCATTGCACCCAGGGCAAACCGCTCGGGTCGAGCGTGATGGGCAGTTGGTCGGATTCGTTGGCAGTTTGCACCCGGAGCTGGCGAGCGCGTTGGGTATCGATCAGCCTGTCTATCTATTTGAGCTCAAGCTTGCCGAGATAGCCGAGGGGCGCATGCCATCCTTCGCCGAGCTTTCGCGCTTCCCGGAAGTCCGTCGGGACCTTGCGGTTCTGGTCGGGCGCGAGGTGATGGCTCAGGACATGCTGGACTGCATTCGCGTCGTCGCGGGCGCGAATCTGACCGACCTCAAGCTATTTGACGTCTATCAGGGAAAAGGTATTGATCCTCTTAGCAAAAGTGTGGCAGTCGGCTTGACCTGGCAGCACCCTTCGCGCACTCTAAACGACGATGAGGTGAACGAAACGATGCAGAAGATCCTCACCTCCTTGGAAGAAAGGTTCAATGCCACGTTAAGGAAATAGCGTATGGGGGCTCTGACGAAAGCTGAAATGGCGGAACGTCTATATGAAGAGCTGGGCTTGAATAAGCGCGAGGCCAAGGAACTGGTCGAGCTGTTTTTCGAGGAGATTCGTCAGGCGCTCGAGCACAATGAACAGGTCAAGCTATCCGGTTTCGGCAATTTCGACCTGCGCGACAAGCGACAGCGCCCAGGACGTAATCCTAAAACTGGAGAGGAAATTCCTATCACGGCACGTCGTGTTGTAACGTTCCGTCCAGGGCAGAAGCTCAAAGCCAGGGTCGAAGCATATGCTGGAACCAAGTCATAACGACGAACTCCCGACGATACCGGGCAAACGTTACTTCACTATCGGAGAGGTCAGCGAGCTCTGCGCGGTGAAGCCTCACGTTTTGCGTTATTGGGAGCAGGAATTTCCCCAGCTCAACCCAGTGAAGCGCCGTGGTAACCGACGTTACTACCAGCGTCAGGACGTCCTGATGATTCGTCAGATTCGTTCGCTTCTCTACGAGCAGGGCTTCACGATCGGAGGAGCCCGCCAGCGTATGTCAGGCGAGGAAGCACGGGAAGACACGACGCAGTACAAGCAACTGATCCGTCAGATGATCTCGGAGTTGGAAGAAGTGCTTCAGGTGCTGAGGAAGTAGTCGATCTGAATGGATTCGAGATCTGGCGGTGATTATGCTCAAAAGGAGTTGGGGAGGATAAAATAGTCCTCACGCTGTTGAGTTCGGAGCGACCAAAAAAAATCCAATCACCGCTAGGTGATTGGATTTTTATGTGTTTTGGTCGGGACGGAGTGATTCGAACACTCGACCCCTTGCACCCCATGCAAGTGCGCTACCAGGCTGCGCTACGCCCCGACGGTCGCTATCAGCACTGCTGAAAGCGGATGGAACTATACATTAAGCATCTGAAAATGTGAAAGTTTTTTCAGGCCATATCGACATCAATTCATATGGCTTGAAAGTATGCTGGTGCACGGCCCGGCTTCCAATCCCGGCGAAACCGTTCTGCGCACGATCACTGAAAATCCCGGCTGCGCACATCAAGCCCGGTGAGCAGGGGCGTGAGGTCGCTCAAGCGGCCGGCGATCAGATGTCGTACGCCGCTGGCTGACTCCAGATGGCCATCCACGCGAAGCAGTTGCGACTGGATCAAGGGCCGCCTCTGGCGCTCGGCCAGGTCGCGCCAGACCACCACATTGACCATGCCGAACTCGTCTTCCAAGGTGACGAAGATGACACCGCTGGCTGTCTGTGGGCGTTGCCGGCCGATCACCAGGCCGGCGACGCTGACCGGCCGGCCATGCTCGATAGTGGCCAGTTCCCGCGAGCTTCGGCAGCGCCGGGCTTTCAATTCTTCCCGCAGCAAGGCCAGGGGATGCGGTCCCAGTGTCGTGCCGAGGGTCGCGTAGTCGTTGAAAAGGTCTTCGCTCACCGAAGGCAGTGGCAGGTTGATGGAGGTTTCCTCCGGTGCGGGCAGGCTGGCGAACAGCGGCAGCTGTGGTTCGATTCCGGCGACGGCCCAACGCGCTCGATGTCGATGGCCGGCCAGGCCGCGCAGGGCGCCGGCATCGGCGAGCTGCTCACGCGCACGCGGTTCGAGCTCGGCGCGCAGGCACAGGTCATGGATGTTCGTAAATGGCTGGCGTAGGCGTGCGGCTTCGATACGCTGGGCATCGGTTTCCCGAAAGCCGCGCACCATGCGTAGCCCCAGGCGGATCGCCGGCTGTGCCTGGCGGCTTGGCTCGAGGCTGCAATCCCAGCCGCTGTGGCGAACGTCCACCGGGCGGATTTCCAGCCGGTGGCGACGGGCGTCCTGGAGAATCTGGTCAGGGTTGTAGAAGCCCATCGGCCAGCTGTTGATCAGGGCGCAGGCTAATGCAGCCGGCTCGTGACGTTTCAGCCAGCAGCTGGCATAGGTGAGCAGGGCAAAACTCGCCGCGTGTGATTCGGGAAAACCGTAGCTGCCGAACCCTTTGATCTGCTCGAAGATCCGCGCGATGAAGTCGGGCTGGTAGCCTTTGGCGAGCATTCGCTCGGTCAGTCGCACGCGGTGGGGTTCCAGGCTGCCGTGACGCTTCCAGGCGGCCATGGCACGGCGCAGCTTGTCGGCCTCGTCTGGAGTGTATTCAGCCGCCACGATCGCCAGTTCCATCACCTGTTCCTGAAAAAGGGGCACGCCAAGGGTGCGCTCGAACACCGGTTTCAGTTCTTCGGACGGGTAATCCACTTTTTCTTCGTCGTTACGTCGACGCAGGTAGGGATGCACCATGTCGCCCTGGATCGGTCCGGGGCGGACGATGGCGACCTGGATGACCAGGTCGTAGAAGGTCTTCGGGCGCAGACGTGGCAGCATGGCCATCTGTGCACGTGATTCGATCTGGAACACGCCGATCGTATCGGCCCGACTGATCATCTCGTAGGTGGGCTTGTCCTCCGCGGGCAGCGTGGCGATGGTCCAGCGCGTGCCGCGATAGTGTTCGATTAGGTCGAAACAGCGACGTATCGCGCTGAGCATGCCCAGTGCCAGCACGTCGACCTTGAGCAGACCGACCGCATCGAGGTCGTCCTTGTCCCACTGGATCACCGTGCGGTCGGCCATGCTGGCATTCTCGATCGGCACCAGGGTGTCGAGCGGCTGTTCGGAGATCACGAAGCCGCCAGGGTGCTGGGACAGGTGACGGGGAAAGCCGATAAGCGCATCGGTCAGCACCAGGACCCGGCGCAGAACCGGATTGTCCGGATCGAAGCCGGCCTCGCGCAGTCGCGAGTCGTCGGGTATGTGCTCACTCCAGCGTCCACAGCAGCCAGCCAGGGCGTTGATCTGGTCCGGCGGCAGGCCCAGCGCCTTGGCGACATCCCGCAGGGCGCCGGTGGCGCGGTAGCTGCTGGCGACGGCGGTGAGGGCGGCGCGATTACGCCCGTAGCGCTGAAAGACGTACTGGATGACCTCCTCGCGGCGGTCGTGCTCGAAATCCACGTCGATATCGGGCGGCTCGTTGCGCTCGCGGGAGAGGAAACGCTCGAACAACAGTTTGCTGCGCACCGGGTCGAGTTCGGTGATGCCCAGTACGAAGCAGACGCTCGAGTTGGCCGCCGAGCCCCGACCCTGGCAGAGAATGCCCCGCTCGCGGGCGAAGCGAACGATGTCATGCACGGTCAGGAAATAGCTTTCGTAATGCAGGTCGCCGATCAGCTCCAGTTCATGTTCGAGCTGCGCGCGTGCCTTTTCCGGGATGCCGTCCGGCCAGCGCCAGCGTGCGCCATCCTCGACCAGCTTGCGCAACCATGAGGTGGTGTCATGTCCAGGCGGGACCAGTTCGTGGGGGTAGTGATATTTCAGCTGGTCGAGCTGGAAATGACAGCGCTGGCTGATGCGAAGGGTTTCGCTGAGCAGTGCGGCTGGATAGAGCTGGGCCAGCTCCTCGCGCGACCGCAGGTGGCGTTCGCCATTGGGGAAGAGGTGGCATCCGGCCTCGGCGACCGGCAGATGGTGGCGGATGGCGGTCATGCAGTCCTGCAATGCCCGTCGACCGCGGGCATGCATGTGCACGTCGCCACAGGCCACGGCGGGTATGCCCAGGCGTGAAGCCTGGGTCAGGGATTGCCGCAGATGCAGCGCGTCGTCCGGCCCCCGATGCAGTTCGATGCCGAGCCACAGCCGCTCGCGAAAACATTCGAGCAGCCATCGACCGTCGGTGTCGGCGCCGGCGTGACCGGGCAGCCAGATCGCCAGCAGTCCCTCTAGCGACCCCTCGCTCAGGTCTTCGCGCAGTGCCTGGTAACGACCTTTCTCGGCCCTTCGGCGGGCACGGGTGATCAGCTGGCACAAGGCCTGGTAGCCGGTCAGGTTTTCCACCAGCAAGACCAGTTTGGGCCCGCCCTCGATCTGCACCTCGCTGCCAATGATCAGCGGCAGACCGGTGTCCTTCGAGGCCTGCCAGGCGCGCACGATACCGGCCAGGCTGCATTCGTCGGTGATCGCCAGAGCGTGATAGCCCTGGCGCTTGGCGCGCTCGAAGAGTTCGCGCGCGCTGGATGCTCCCCGCTGGAAGCTGAAGTTGGACAGGCAGTGCAGCTCGGCATATTCGGCGTTCATGCGAACCAGCCGTGCAGCAGCAGCGGCCCTCCGGTAAGGGCGCGAAACGCCCAACCCTGTTGGCCGGAAGTGGTTTGCACCCGATAGTAGTCGCGTCGCGCGTCAGCACCATCCCACCAGCCGGACTCGATGCGCTCGGGACCAGCCAGGGTGAGCAGACCCTCTTCGCGCAAGGGCTGCGGGGTGTTCAGCAGCCAGCCGGGGCGCAAACCTACTTGAGGCAAGGGTTCGGTGTGGGCGAGGCTGCTTTCCCGCCAGGCGCATTCCGGGCGGTGGTCCGCTCGTGCGCTCAGCGAGACTACAGCGTCGTCACCCAGTCGGGCGCGGAGGCGTTCGCGCAGTTGCTCCCAGGGCACATTCTGCTGCGGGCGCTCGTCGAACAAGGCCTGATGAGCCGGCGTGAAGGCTGGCAAATCACGAGCCAGCAGACGCACGGCCAGGACGGGGGCAGGCAGTTGCAGATGCTCGAGGCGGCCACGGGTCAGTTCGAACAGCATGGCGGGCTCGCGTTCGGTACTGAGCAGGCCGACCGGCACCTCGCTGTCGGGCAGGGTGCGATGTTCCAGGTACAGACTGAAATGCTGGACGCCGCTGTCCCGCCCGGCGAGAAAGGCGGCCAGGTCGGCGGTCAGCCTGCGCAATGGAAACAGCAGAGCCTGGTGGGACTCCACCTCGAAATTCAGTTCGATGCGGGTGTCGAAGACATCCGGCGGGCGGTAGAACTCCAGAGGCAGCGGCCGATGCCCGAGCAGGGTGTCGAGCTGGGCCAGCACTTCGGCCGGAAAGCGTCTGGCCAGGCTGTCGCGCGGCAGGGCGAGCAGTTGATGAAGATGGCGCAGGCCCATGCGTACCAGCGATGTGCTGACTTCACGGGGCAGGCCGAGGCGCTCTATCGGCAGTACCCCGAGCGCCTGATGCAGCGTGGCTGTATCGGTCACGGCCAGCCCGTCGTGGGCATTGGCAAGGATGCGCGCGGCCGCCGGGTTGGGTGCCAGGGTGATGCGGTGGCGGAAGCCCAGGGCCGTGAGCTCGTCGCGCAGGCGCGTCTCGAATCGTGGCCAGGGGCCGAACAGGCCGAGGCTGGAATGCACCTCCAGCAGCAAGCAGCGCGGGTAGTGCAGGCTGACCTGGGCACTGTAGCCGTAACCCCAGGCCGCCAGGAACTGCTGCCAGCGTTCGATCATCAGCGGGTCGTAATCGGCGGTGGCGAAGTCGTGGGTCAATGCCTGGGCTGCGACCAGCGATTGCCCTGGCTTGAGGCCGAGTTTGCGGGCGGCCGCGTTGACGGCCTGCAGCACGCGGCGCTGTGGCGGGCCGGCGAGCAGAACCAGTGGCGCGGCGGTATCGTCGCGGTGGCGCAGGATGCCGTCCATGGCCAGTTGCGGCAGCAGAATGCAGGCCCAGAGCATCGTCGCACCTATTGCCAGGCGCTGGCCGGTAGCGACCGGGCCGGAGCCAGGCCACCGCGGCACTTGATGACACGCAACTGCACCGGTTGTGCCTCGAGGGTCAGGCGCAATGCCGCAGGCGACGGATTTTCCGCTTCGCGCAGCGGGCGATAGGCAAAGGCCAGGGTCTGGCCGGTTTCGGCGGCTATCTGCAGTCGCCGCAGGGCGCGGTCGTCGGCCCGTCGCGGCCAGCACAGCACGGCGGCGCAACTGCCGGAGCGCAGGCACTGTTCGGCGCTCCACAAGACATCACGGTCCTTGGCCTGGACGATGACCAGATGGCGCAGATCCACTCCAGCCGCAAGCCAGGCCTGGGGGCAGGGGCGATGGGGTGGGGCGACCAGCACGACACGTTCACCGGCGCGGGTCAGCCTGGCGAGGGTCGGCCAAAGCAGGCGCAGTTCGCCGATACCGGGGGCTGCGAAAAGGATCTCGCTGAGCGCCGAATCCGGCCAGCCGCCAGCGGGCAGGAGCGCATCCAGCATGGCATGCCCGGTCGGTTGGGTGGCCTTGGGAGATGCAACGGCCTGGCCACGCCAGATGCAGCGAGCATCCAGCAGGCGGTCTAGGGCGACCACGGAAGACATGAAAGAAACATCCAAAATTACTGTATATGGATACAGTATTAGGCTGTCATGCACTGGTCAAGCTGACCCGGATAGGCGCGCGCATCCGGTGATCTGGCGGCAGGGCGCGCCCCGCTATTCGATGGGAACTGACATGACCTAGGTATCAATAGCGTTGCTTGTGCTTGGAAAATCAGTGCATTAGCATTCGCGCCCGGGTTGCGGCGGCCGAGGCGTCGCACCGCTGTTTCCCGGTCATATTTGATATAGAAGCCCGGTTCGCCCGCGATCCGGGCTTTTTCTTTGCTGTGCGGGGCGCATCATGGGTCCTGCTTCGACGAAGCTGAACGAGGGAAATACCGTGCGTGAGCGACTGCTGGCTGCGGAAAAGGTGAAGTCGATCGAGTGGCATGGCGATCGCCTGAGCCTGCTCGATCAGCGCAAGCTGCCGACCGAAGAGGTCTGGCACAGTTGCGATTCTGCCGCTGCGGTCGCTGGCGCCATTCGCGACATGGTCGTGCGCGGCGCGCCTGCCATCGGCATCAGTGCGGCCTATGCGCTGGTCCTGGCTGCCCGTACGCGCATGGCGGCCGGTGGTGATTGGCGGCAGGCGCTGGAGGAAGATGTCGCGCTCCTTGCTGCATCGCGTCCCACGGCGGTCAATCTGATCTGGGCGCTGAAGCAGATGCGCGAACGTCTCGAACGCCTCAAGCCAGGCGAGGATCCTTGCGCGGCACTGGAGGCCCAGGCCATCTCGATACATGAGAGCGATCGGGAGGCCAATCTGGCCATGGCGCAGTTCGGTGTCGACCTCATTCGTCGCCATCAGGGCAATCCGCAGAACCTGCTTACTCACTGCAACACCGGTGCCCTGGCGACCGGTGGTTTCGGTACCGCGCTCGGTGTCATCCGCGCGGCGCATCTCGATGGGTTGGTGGAGCGCGTCTACGTCGACGAGACCCGTCCCTGGCTGCAAGGCTCCCGCCTGACTGCCTGGGAATTGCTGGGCGATGGCGTGCCGACCACGCTGAACGTCGATTCGGCCGCGGCCCATCTGATGAAGACGCGGGGGATCTCCTGGGTGGTCGTCGGAGCCGATCGCATCGCCGCCAATGGCGATGTGGCGAACAAGATCGGTACCTACCAGCTCGCGGTTCTAGCGATGCATCACGGCGTGCGTTTCATGGTGGTGGCGCCGAGCTCATCTATCGACATGACGCTGGAAAGCGGCGATGAGATTCCCCTCGAAGAGCGTGCCGGCAGCGAGCTGCTCGAGGTCAATGGCCAGCGTTTCGCAGCTGATGTCGAGGCATTCAATCCAGTGTTCGATGTAACACCGGCTGATCTCATTGATGTCATCGTCACCGAGAAAGGGGTGGTCGAGCGCCCGACCGCGGCGAAGATGGCCGATTTGATGAGCCGCAAACGCTTGCATTGAACCTGAATCGATCGGCCCGCGAGCGGGCCATGCAGACAAGCCGCAGCCGTGCGCAAGGCTCAGCTTATAGCCGCCGTCTGTGTTACCATCCCGCGCTTATCGCAGGACCCTGCTGACTATAAGGAACCAGGCTTCCATGGGCGAACTGGCCAAAGAAATCCTCCCGGTCAATATCGAAGACGAGCTCAAGCAGTCCTACCTTGATTACGCCATGAGTGTGATCATCGGCCGTGCGCTGCCGGACGCGCGCGATGGCCTGAAACCGGTGCACCGTCGCGTGCTCTACGCCATGAGCGAGCTGGGCAACGACTGGAACAAGCCGTACAAGAAATCCGCCCGTGTGGTCGGTGACGTGATCGGTAAATACCACCCGCACGGCGACTCCGCGGTGTACGACACTATCGTGCGTATGGCGCAGCCGTTCTCGCTGCGCTACATGCTGGTCGACGGTCAAGGCAACTTCGGTTCGGTCGATGGCGACAGTGCCGCGGCTATGCGTTACACCGAAGTGCGCATGGCCAAGCTGGCGCACGAGTTGCTGGCCGACCTGGACAAGGAAACCGTCGACTGGGTGCCCAACTACGATGGCACCGAGCAGATTCCGGCAGTCATGCCGACCAAGATCCCCAACCTGTTGGTCAACGGTTCCAGCGGTATCGCGGTCGGTATGGCCACCAACATCCCGCCGCACAACCTGGGCGAAGTCATCGACGGCTGCCTGGCGCTGATCGACAACGCCGATATCACCATCGATGAGCTGATGCAGTTCATTCCCGGCCCCGATTTCCCCACCGCGGGCATCATCAACGGCCGCGCCGGCATCATCGAGGCCTATCGCACCGGTCGTGGCCGCATTTATATCCGTGCGCGCGCCGATATCGAGGACATCGACAAGGTCGGCGGCCGTCAGCAGATTGTCATCACCGAGCTGCCGTATCAGCTGAACAAGGCGCGGCTGATCGAGAAGATCGCCGAGCTGGTGAAAGAGAAGAAGATCGAAGGCATCACCGAGCTGCGTGACGAGTCCGACAAGGACGGCATGCGTGTAGTCATCGAGCTGCGTCGTGGCGAGGTGCCGGAGGTGATCCTCAACAACCTCTATGCCCAGACCCAGCTGCAGAGCGTGTTCGGCATCAACGTGGTGGCGCTGGTCGATGGCCAGCCGCGCACGCTGAACCTCAAGGAACTGCTGGAAGCCTTCGTCCGTCACCGCCGCGAAGTCGTCACCCGGCGTACCGTGTACGAACTGCGCAAGGCGCGCGAGCGCGGGCACATCCTCGAAGGCCAGGCAGTTGCGCTGTCCAACATCGATCCGGTGATTGCCCTGATCAAGGCCTCGCCGACGCCGGCCGAAGCCAAGGATGCGCTGATCTCCACTGCCTGGGAGTCGAGCGCGGTCGAGGCGATGGTCGAGCGCGCCGGGGCAGACGCCTGCCGTCCAGAGAATCTGGACCCGCAATACGGTCTGCGCGACGGCAAGTATTTCCTCTCGCCGGAGCAGGCCCAGGCGATCCTCGACCTGCGTCTGCACCGCCTGACCGGTCTCGAGCACGAGAAGCTGCTCGCCGAATACCAGGAAATCCTCACCCAGATCGGTGAGCTGATCCGTATCCTGACCAACCCGGTGCGGCTGATGGAAGTCATCCGCGAGGAGCTGGAGGGCGTGAAGCGCGACTTTGGCGATGCGCGGCGCACCGAGATCCTCGAGTCCCGTCTCGACCTGACTCTGGCCGACCTGATCACCGAAGAAGAGCGCGTCGTCACCATTTCCCATGGTGGTTATGCCAAATCCCAGCCGCTGGCCGCCTATCAGGCGCAGCGCCGCGGCGGCCGTGGCAAGGCCGCGACCGGGGTGAAGGAAGAGGACTACGTCGAGCATCTGCTGGTCGCCAACAGCCATACCACGCTGTTGCTGTTCTCCAGCAAGGGCAAGGTGTATTGGCTGAAGACCTATGAGATTCCCGAGGCCTCGCGCACTTCGCGTGGGCGTCCGCTGGTGAACCTGCTGCCGCTGGACGAGGGCGAGCGCATCACCGCCATGCTTCAGGTCGATCTCGAGGCCCTGCGCAAGCAGGCTGCCGAGGGTGACGAGGAGCTGGACGACGCCGAAGGTCTGGTGATCGAGCATGACGACGTCGACGTCGACGATGTCGAGGGCGACGACGACAGCGATGAGAAGGACGAACCCACCGGTGCCTACATCTTCATGGCGACGGCCAAGGGGACGGTCAAGAAGACACCGCTGGTGCAGTTCAGTCGGCCTCGTACCTCCGGTCTCATCGCACTGAAGCTGGAGGAGGGCGACACCCTGATCGCCGCCGCCGTGACCGATGGTGCCCAGGAAGTGATGATGTTCTCCGACGGCGGCAAGGTCATCCGCTTCAAGGAAAGCAAGGTTCGCATCATGGGCCGCAATGCCCGCGGTGTACGTGGCATGCGTCTGCCGGAAGGGCAGCGGATCATCTCGATGCTGATTCCAGAGCCCGACGCGCAGATCCTAACCGCCTCGGTACGCGGCTACGGCAAGCGCACCGCGATGGAAGAATTCCCCCGGCGCGGTCGCGGTGGTCAGGGCGTAATCGCCATGGTGACCAACGAGCGCAACGGTCCGCTGGTCGGTGCTGTGCAGGTGCTCGAGGGTGAAGAGATCATGCTGATCTCCGATCAGGGCACGCTCGTGCGGACCCGTGTCGACGAAGTTTCCTCGCTGGGCCGCAACACCCAGGGCGTCACGCTGATCAAGCTGAGCAAAGGCGAACACCTGGTCGGTCTGGAGCGGGTGCAGGAGCCGTCCGAGGAAGAGGTGCTGGAAGAAATCGAGGCGCTGCTCGATGACGATGCCCTCGAGAAGGAGATGCCGGTCGTCAGTACCGAGCCGAGTGAGGACGAGTTGCTAGGCGGTGGCGGCGACGTGTCGCCGGACGTGGTGCCGACCGACGACGAAGACTGATTGGCGATAACGCCATCCGTTAGAAAGCAGCACACCGGGCAGACGGTAGCGAGGCGGTCGGTAAACGAAGCCGGCCGTCGAGCCCGGGATTCAATATCGAGCAAGAGCGAGAGAACAGCAGTGAGCAAACGCGCCTTTAACTTCTGTGCCGGTCCGGCTGCGCTTCCCGAAGCCGTCCTTCAGCGCGCCCAGGCGGAGCTTCTGGACTGGCATGGCAAGGGCCTGTCGGTCATGGAAATGAGCCATCGCAGCGACGATTACACTGCCATCGCCGAAAAGGCGGAGCAGGATCTGCGCGATCTGCTGGCGATTCCGTCGAACTACAAGGTGCTGTTCCTGCAGGGTGGGGCCAGCCAGCAATTCGCCGAGATTCCGCTGAATCTGCTGCCTGAAGGTGGTGTGGCCGATTACGTAGACACCGGCATCTGGTCGCGCAAGGCGATCGAGGAAGCGCGTCGCTTCGGTAACGTCAACGTCGCTGCGAGTGCCAAGCCTTACGACTACTTCGCGATTCCCGGCCAGAACGACTGGCAGCTGAGCGATGGCGCAGCCTATCTGCACTACGCTAGCAATGAGACCATCGGCGGCCTGCAGTTCGATTGGGTGCCGGAGCTGGGCGATACTCCGCTGGTCGTCGACATGTCGTCGGACATCCTTTCGCGGCCGATCGACGTATCGAAGTTCGGCCTGATCTATGCCGGGGCGCAGAAGAACATCGGCCCGTCCGGGCTGGTGGTGGTCATCGTCCGTGAGGACCTGCTCGGCCACGCACGTTCCGTCTGCCCGACCATGCTCGATTACAAGATCGCCGCCGACAATGGCTCGATGTACAACACCCCGGCGACCTTCTCCTGGTATCTCTCGGGGCTGGTTTTCGAGTGGCTGAAGGAGCAGGGCGGCGTCGAGGCGATGGAAAAGCGCAATCGCGCGAAGAAGGACATGCTCTACGGCGCCATCGATGCCAGCGATTTCTACACCAATCCGATCGCCGTCAACGCGCGCTCGTGGATGAACGTGCCGTTCCGCCTGGCCGATGAGCGCCTGGACAAGGCCTTCCTGGCTGGTGCCGACGCGCGTGGACTGCTGAACCTGAAAGGTCATCGCTCCGTGGGCGGCATGCGCGCCTCGATCTACAACGCTGTCGACCTGGATGCGGTCGAGGCGCTGGTGGCCTACATGGCCGAGTTCGAGAAGGAGCACGGCTGATGAGCGACGCCGATCAGCTGAAGGCGCTGCGGGTTCGAATCGACAGTCTCGACGAGCGTATTCTCGAGCTGATCAGCGAGCGCGCCCGCTGCGCCCAGGAAGTGGCCCGGGTCAAGACCGCTGCTCTGGCCGAGGGTGAGTCGGCGGTGTTCTACCGCCCGGAACGCGAAGCCTGGGTGCTCAAGCACATCATGGAACTCAATCGTGGGCCGCTCGACAATGAAGAGATGGCCCGCCTGTTCCGCGAGATCATGTCCTCCTGCCTGGCGCTCGAGCAGCCGCTGCGCGTGGCCTATCTGGGGCCGGAAGGGACGTTCTCTCAGGCCGCCGCGCTCAAGCATTTCGGCCATGCGGTGATCAGCACCCCGATGGCGGCGATCGATGAGGTGTTCCGCGAAGTGGTCGCCGGTGCGGTGAACTTCGGCGTGGTGCCGGTGGAGAACTCCACCGAAGGCGCGGTCAACCACACGCTGGACAGCTTCCTCGAGCACGACATCGTTATCTGTGGCGAGGTGGAGCTGCGCATCCACCATCATCTGCTGGTGGGCGAAACCACCAAGACCGATCGCATTACGCGCATCTACTCCCATGCCCAATCGCTGGCGCAGTGTCGCAAGTGGCTCGATGCGCATTATCCGAACGTCGAGCGGGTGGCGGTTTCCAGCAATGCGGATGCGGCCAAGCGGGTCAAGAGCGAGTGGAACTCGGCCGCCATTGCCGGCGACATGGCAGCCCAGCTGTACGGCCTGACCAAGCTGGCGGAGAAGATCGAAGACCGCCCGGACAACTCCACCCGCTTCCTCATCATCGGTAACCAGGAAGTGCCGCCGACCGGCGATGACAAGACGTCGATCATTGTCTCGATGCGCAACAAGCCGGGTGCGCTGCACGAGCTGCTGGTGCCGTTCCACACCAATGGCATCGACCTTACCCGGATCGAGACGCGGCCGTCGCGCAGTGGCAAGTGGACTTATGTGTTCTTCATCGACTTCCTCGGCCACCACCAGGATCCGCTGATCAAGGACGTGCTGGAGAAGATTGGCCAGGAAGCCGTGGCGCTGAAGGTGCTGGGTTCCTACCCCAAGGCAGTACTTTAATTGCGGCTCCGGGCTTCAGGAGCAGGCGGCAGGCGACAGGCTTGTGCCTGCGGCCTGAGCCTGCAGCCTGAGGCCTAACCAATGAGTTGTGATTTCCTTGCCCTGGCGCAGCCGGGCGTGCAGAAGCTGTCGCCTTACGTACCAGGCAAGCCGGTCGATGAGCTGGCGCGCGAGTTGAATCTGGATCCCGCCGGGATCGTCAAGCTGGCCAGCAATGAGAACCCTCTGGGGCCCAGCCCGAAGGCGCTGGCAGCGATCCAGGCCGAGCTTTCCGAGCTGACCCGCTACCCCGACGGTAACGGCTTCGCGCTCAAGCAGCGCCTTGCCCAGCGTTATTCGGTGGGTGTTCACCAGGTCACGCTAGGCAATGGTTCCAACGACATCCTCGAGCTGGTCGCCCGTGCCTATCTGGCGCCGGGGCTCAACGCCGTGTTCAGCGAACATGCCTTCGCCGTCTATCCGATCGCGACCCAGGCTGTCGGCGCCGAGGGGCGCGCTGTCGCGGCGAAGAACTGGGGGCACGATCTCGACGCGATGGCCGCTGCGATCGACGAGAACACCCGGGTCGTCTTTGTCGCCAATCCCAACAACCCCACCGGGACCTGGTTCGATGCCGCTGCGTTGGGTGCTTTCCTCGCGCGCGTGCCAGCCCATGTACTGGTGGTGCTGGACGAGGCCTATATCGAATACGCCGAAGGTCAGGAGCTGCCTGATGGGTTGGCCTTCCTCGCCGACTATCCCAATCTGCTGGTTTCGCGCACCTTCTCCAAGGCCTATGGCCTGGCGGCCCTGCGCGTCGGCTACGCCATCAGTTCGCCGGTGATCGCCGACGTGTTGAACCGTGTTCGCCAGCCCTTCAACGTGAACAGTCTGGCGCTGGCCGCCGCCTGCGCGGCGCTGGATGACGTCGATTATCTGGCCGCCAGTCGCAAGGCGAACGATGCAGGGATGGTTCAGCTGGAGCGCGGCTTCCGCCAGTTGGGGTTGGAGTGGATTCCCTCGCGGGGCAATTTCATCGCGGTAGATTTCGCCCGCGATGCTGCACCGATCAATCAGGCACTCTTGCGCGAGGGCGTGATCGTGCGTCCGGTCGCCGGGTACGGGATGCCGACATTCCTGCGGGTTTCCATTGGTACCGAGCGTGAGAACGCGCGCTTTCTGGACGTGCTGGCGCAGGTGCTGCAACAGTGAGCCCAGCCCCCGTGGAAAAAAGTGCGACACCTGTCATCGATCGTCTGGTGGTGATCGGGCTCGGGTTGATTGGCGGTTCGTTTGCCAAGGGGCTGCGTGAGTCCGGCCGTTGCCGCGACGTGGTCGGCTTCGATCTGGACGCCCGCTCGCGTGAACTGGCGGTCGAGCTGGGCGTGGTGGATCGCTGTGCCGACACGCTGGCCGAAGCCTGCCGTGACGCCGACGTTATTCAGCTCGCCACACCCATCCTCGCCCTGGAACGACTGCTCGGCGAGCTGGCGAAGCTCGACCTGGGCTCCGCCGTGATCACCGATGTCGGCAGCGCCAAGGGCAATGTGGTGCGCTGCGCGCACAACGTGTTCGGCGAGATGCCGTCGCGTTTCGTTCCCGGCCATCCCATCGCCGGGTCGGAGCTCAGTGGTGTCATGGCGGCCAAGAGCACGCTGTTCCGCCGCCACAAGGTCATACTGACTCCGCTGAAGAACACCGATCCGCAGGCGCTTGCGCTGGTGACCCGGCTTTGGGCGGCGCTCGGTGCCGATGTCGAGCACATGGACGTGGCGCACCACGACGAGGTGCTGGCCGCCACTAGTCACCTGCCGCACCTGTTGGCCTTCGGTCTGGTTGATTCGCTCGCCAAGCGCCATGAGAATCTCGAGATCTTCCGTTACGCGGCGGGTGGGTTTCGTGATTTCACCCGTATTGCCGGTAGCGACCCGGTGATGTGGCACGACATCTTCCTCGCCAATCGCGAGGCGGTGCTGCATACCCTGGATGATTTTCGTGCCGACCTCGACGCCCTGCGCGCCGCGGTCGATGAAGGAGACGGGCACAGGTTGTTGGGCGTGTTCACGCGCGCCCGGGCTGCCCGGGAACATTTCAGCAAAATACTGGCTCGCCGAGCCTATGTGGACGTTATGCATTCCAATGACCTCGTTTTCCTCGCCAATCCTGGCGGCAGCCTGACCGGCCATCTGCGTGTCCCAGGCGACAAATCCATTTCGCATCGTTCGATCATGCTGGGTTCCCTGGCGGAAGGGACCACCGAAGTCGAGGGTTTTCTCGAAGGTGAAGACGCCCTCGCCACGATTCAGGCGTTCCGTGACATGGGTGTGGTCATCGAAGGCCCGCAGCAGGGGCGGGTGACCGTCCATGGCGTTGGCCTGCATGGTCTGAAGCCGCCGCCTGGCCCGATCTATCTGGGTAACTCTGGCACCTCCATGCGCCTGTTGTCCGGCTTGCTCGCGGCGCAGCCGTTCGATACCACCCTTACCGGCGATGCCTCGCTGTCCAAGCGCCCGATGAATCGCGTCGCCAAGCCGCTGCGCGAGATGGGCGCGGTCATCGAGACTGCACCGGAAGGGCGTCCGCCGCTGACCATTCGCGGCGGCCAGCGTCTGTCCGGAATGCATTACGACATGCCGATGGCCAGCGCGCAGGTCAAGTCCTGCCTGCTGCTGGCCGGCCTGTACGCGGCCGACCAGACCTCCGTGACCGAGCCCGCACCGACGCGTGACCACACCGAACGCATGCTGCGTGGTTTCGGCTATCCGGTGACAGTCGAGGGGCGCACCGCGATCGTCGAGCCCGGGCACAAGCTGCATGGCACCCATATCGAGGTGCCGGCGGATATTTCCTCGGCAGCCTTCTTCATGGTCGCGGCCAGCATTGCACCGGGCTCCGAGATCGTACTCGAGCACGTGGGGATCAACCCGACTCGCACCGGCGTGGTCGACATCCTCAAGCTGATGGGTGGCGATATCGTCCTGGAAAATCTTCGCGAGGTGGGCGGCGAGCCAGTCGCTGATATTCGCGTTCGTGGTGCGCAGCTCAAGGGCATCGACATTCCCGAGGATCTGGTGCCGCTGGCCATCGACGAGTTCCCCGTGCTCTTCGTTGCCGCGGCATGTGCCCAGGGACGTACGACCCTACGCGGTGCCGAGGAGCTGCGCGTCAAGGAGTCGGATCGTATCCAGGTTATGGCTGACGGCCTGCAGACGCTGGGTATCAAGGCGGAACCGACACCCGATGGCATCGTCATCGAGGGTGGCATGATCGGTTCCGGTGAAGTCTGGGCGCACGGTGATCATCGTATCGCCATGTCGTTCAGCGTCGCTGCGCTGCGCGCCAGCGGTCCGATCCGCATCCACGATTGCGCGAACGTGGCGACCTCGTTCCCCAATTTCCTCGACCTGGCTCAGCGGGCCGGGATGCAGGTTCAGGCGGAGGGCGCCTCATGATCAAGCCGGTACCAGTCATCACCATCGACGGGCCCAGCGGCTCGGGCAAGGGAACCGTCGCCGCGTTGCTCGCCGGCAAGCTCGGCTGGAATTTCCTCGATTCCGGCGCCCTGTACCGTTTGCTGGCCTTCGCTGCGCGCAATCATGGTGTCGACCTGACCAACGAGGAATCCCTGAAGGTGCTTGCCGAGCATCTGGATGTGCAGTTCGGCGCTGCCCGCGATGGGCACGGTATGATCATCATCCTCGAGGGCGAGGAAGTCACCGAGGCCATTCGCAACGAGACCGTCGGTGCGGGTGCTTCCCAGGTCGCGGCATTGCCGGTGGTTCGGACTGCGCTGTTGCAGCGACAGAAAGCCTTTCGCGAGGCGCCCGGCCTGGTCGCTGACGGACGCGACATGGGAACCGTCGTGTTCCCCGATGCGCCACTGAAGATATTCCTTACCGCCAGCGCTGAAGAGCGTGCCCGCAGACGCTACTTGCAGTTGAAGGCGCGCGGTGATGATGTTAATCTCGCGAGTCTTCTTGAGGAGATCCGGGAGCGCGACGAGCGCGATACCCAGCGAGCGGTAGCGCCACTGAAGCCGGCAGACGATGCCATTCAGCTGGATTCCACTACACTCTCTATTGAAGAAGTGCTGCAAAGGATTCTTAGCGAAGTCGCCGATCGCGACTTGGCTGGATGATCGGAACGCCGAAAGGCGGCCAAACGGACTTCGAAGTCAGCGCAGCCAGTAGGTTGCGCACCTCGAGCCGTTAACAAGGAGGCATGTGGGAGACCAGATCCAGTCCCGCAGGCCTTTTTTTATATGAATGAACCCACATTGTCTGGAATGTGGAGATTGGGCGGATCCTCGCCCGAAAACAGCAGGAATCAACATGAGCGAAAGCTTCGCAGAACTTTTTGAAGAAAGCCTTAAATCCCTCGACATGCAGCCGGGCGCCATCATCACCGGCATCGTGGTCGACATCGACGGTGACTGGGTCACCGTGCATGCCGGCCTCAAGTCCGAGGGCGTCATCCCGGTCGAGCAGTTCTACAACGAGCAGGGCGAGCTGACCATCAAGGTGGGTGACGAGGTCCACGTTGCTCTGGACGCGGTTGAAGATGGCTTTGGCGAAACCAAGCTGTCCCGTGAAAAGGCCAAGCGCGCGGAATCCTGGATTGTTCTGGAAGCGGCTTTCGCTGCAGAAGAAGTGGTCAAGGGCGTCATCAACGGCAAGGTCAAAGGTGGCTTCACCGTCGACGTCAACGGCATCCGCGCGTTCCTGCCGGGTTCGCTGGTCGATGTCCGCCCTGTGCGCGACACCACTCACCTGGAAGGCAAAGAGCTCGAGTTCAAGGTCATCAAGCTCGATCAGAAGCGCAACAACGTTGTCGTTTCCCGTCGCAGCGTGCTGGAAGCCGAGAACAGCGCCGAGCGCGAAGCTCTGCTGGAATCCCTGCAGGAAGGCCAGCAGGTCAAGGGTATCGTCAAGAACCTCACCGACTACGGTGCGTTCGTTGACCTGGGCGGCGTCGATGGTCTGCTGCACATCACCGACATGGCCTGGAAGCGCATCAAGCATCCGTCCGAGATCGTCAACGTTGGCGACGAGATCGATGTCAAGGTGCTGAAGTTCGACCGCGAGCGCAACCGCGTATCGCTGGGCCTGAAGCAACTGGGCGAAGACCCATGGGTTGCCATCAAGGCTCGTTACCCGGAAGGCACCCGCGTGCAGGCCCGCGTCACCAATCTGACCGACTACGGCTGCTTCGCCGAGCTGGAAGAAGGTGTCGAAGGTCTGGTGCACGTTTCCGAAATGGACTGGACCAACAAGAACATTCACCCGTCGAAGGTCGTTCAGGTCGGCGACGAAGTGGAAGTCATGGTTCTGGACATCGACGAAGAGCGTCGTCGTATCTCCCTGGGCATCAAGCAGTGCAAATCCAACCCGTGGGAAGATTTCTCCAGCCAGTTCAACAAGGGCGACCGTATCTCCGGCACCATCAAGTCGATCACCGATTTCGGTATCTTCATCGGTCTGGATGGCGGCATCGACGGTCTGGTTCACCTGTCCGACATCTCCTGGAACGAGCCGGGTGAAGAAGCCGTTCGCCGCTTCAAGAAGGGCGATGAGCTGGACACCGTCATCCTGTCGGTCGATCCGGAGCGTGAGCGTATCTCCCTGGGCATCAAGCAGCTGGAAGACGATCCGTTCTCCAACTACGCCGCCGTCAATGACAAGGGCAGCATCGTTCGCGGTACCGTGAAAGAAGTTGACGCCAAAGGCGCCATCATCGATCTGGGCAACGATATCGAAGCGACCCTGAAGGCGTCCGAAATCAGCCGCGACCGTGTTGAAGATGCGCGCAACGTGCTGAAGGAAGGCGACGAAGTTGAAGCCAAGATCATCAGCATCGACCGCAAGTCCCGCGTGATCAGCCTGTCCATCAAGTCCAAAGACGTCGAAGACGAGAAGGACGCGATGAAAGAGCTGCGCACTAAGCAGGAAGTTGAAAGCACCGGCCCGACCACCATTGGTGATCTGATCCGTGCTCAGATGGAAAACCAGAACTAAGTTCGGGTTCTTCATGAAAAAAGGGCGACTTCGGTCGCCCTTTTTTGTGCCCGCGGTTCTGGCGAAGTGAAGCCCCCGGCGCTGCGAGGGTTATCAGCCCCTGGCCTTTTCCACAGCGAGCGCCTGGTTGACCGCGAGCCAGCCGTCCACCGCTTGTTCCCCTGCATCATCGAAGGCGCGTTGCAGCAGTCTGACCTGTTCCCGGCGCAGTGCTTGCTCGAGCTTCGCTCCCTCGGCGGTGAAGCGCAGCATGCGTTTGCGCTTGTCGTCCTCCGCCGTGAGGCTTTCCACCAGATGCATTTCGATCAGCTGGCGCAACGGTGTGTTCAGCGCCTGCTTGGTAACGCCCAGGTAGCTCAGCAGTTCCTTGACGCTCAGGTCGGGATAGCTGGCGATAAAGAACAGGATGCGGTGGTGCACGCGGGACAGGCCGCGACGGGCCAGCATCTCGTCAGGCTTTGCCGTGAAAGCCTGATAGCCGAGAAAGAAGCTTTCCATTATCTGGCGCTGCACGGCGCTTTTTTTTAGGTCAGGCATATTGACGTATTTATTATGAGAGGCGTAATTTCGGTCAAGAAGTTTGACTTATTTTGCAACGCCTCGCACCTGGTATGGAAATGGCCTTCTCCGAACGCATTACTCGCCTGAAAAGCTCCCTGATTCGTGAAATTCTCGCTGCAGCCCAGCGTCCTGAAGTGATGTCCTTCGCCGGTGGGTTGCCGGCTGAGGCGATGTTGCCTGCAGTGGATTGGACCGAACTACCTGCAAGCATGGGGCAGTACGGGATGAGCGAAGGCGAGCCTGCACTTCGCGAAGCGATCGCCGCCCAGGCCCGGGCCTTGGGCGTGCCTTGCGAGGCCAGCCAGGTGCTGATCGTCAGCGGGTCGCAGCAGACGCTGGATCTCGCCTCGAAGCTGTTCATCGACGCGGGCACCGAGGTTCTGGTCGAGGCGCCGACTTACCTTGCCGCGCTGCAATCGTTCCAGCTGTTCGGCGCTCAGTGCCTGGCCGTTCCACAAGAGGCTGATGGACCGGACCTCGCGGCATTGCGTGACACCCTGGAGCAGCATGCGCCAGCTTTCGCTTACCTGATTCCGACTTTCCAGAATCCTTCTGCGGTGCGTTACAGCGAAGCCAAACGTGAGGCGGTTGCCGGTTTGCTGGATGAGTTCGGAGTGACCTTGCTGGAGGACGAGCCGTACCGTGAGCTGGTGTTCGATCAGGGTAGCGCCAGGCCCATCGTGTCGCGCCTCAAGCGGGCCAGCTGGATATATACAGGCACGGTTTCCAAGACACTGCTGCCCGGCCTGCGGGTTGGTTACCTGATCGCATCTGCGGACCTGTTTCCTTATCTGCTGCGCCTGAAGCAGTCGGCCGACCTGCATAGCAATCGGGTCGGGCAATGGCAGGCCCTGCAATGGCTGGGCAGCGACCGTTACCTGGCGCATCTCGAACGGTTGCGCGAGTTCTACCGAGTCCGCCGCGATGCCATGCAGGAGGCGCTGGACGAGCACTTCCGTGATCTGGCGACCTGGGAGCTGCCGCAGGGCGGGCTGTTCTTCTGGTTGACCCTCAAGCAGCCGCTGGACACGCGGACGCTGCTCAATCAGGCGCTGGCCGAAGACGTCGTTTTCATGCCCGGCGAGCCCTTCTTCGTCGACCCGGATGCGAATCCCGGTTACCTGCGGCTGAACTTCAGCCATGTCGCGGCCGAGCGCATGGGCGAGGGGCTGCGCAGGTTGGCGCAGGTCATTCGCGACGCCGGTGCGCTGGAAGCTGCTTGAGGAGTAATTGCTGACCCGCGCCGCGGGTCGATCGGGAGGGGAGACCATGTTGAAAGTCTATGGCGATTACCGGTCAGGTAATTGCTACAAGATCAAGCTGATGCTGCACCTGCTGAGCCAGCCGTACGAGTGGGTTCCGATTAACATCCTTCGAGGCGAGACGCGCTCGGAGGATTTCCTCAAGAAGAATCCGAACGGCAAGATCCCAGTGCTGGAGCTTGAGGATGGCTCCTGTCTATGGGAGTCCAACGCCATCCTGAATTACCTGGCAGAGGGTAGCGAGTTCCTGCCGACCGATCCGCGCCTGCGCACCCAGGTGCTGCAGTGGCAGTTCTTCGAGCAGTACAGCCACGAGCCGTTCATCGCCGTGGCGCGGTACATCAAGGTCTATCTGGGTATGCCGGAGGAGCGACGCGAGGAATACGAGGCCAAGCAACTCGACGGCTATCATGCACTCAACGTGATGGAGCAGCAGCTGCTGCGCACGCCTTATCTGGTGGGAGACCACTATTCGATCGCCGACGTTGCGCTCTACGCGTACACCCATGTCGCGGAAGAAGGCGGCTTTGATCTGGGCGGATATCCTGCGATTCGCCAGTGGCTGCAGCGCGTTGCGAGCCATCCACGGCATGTCGGCATGTACGATTGACTGAAGACAGAGCAGGGCCGTGAAGGCCCTGTCTCTTTATCGCGTCACTTCACCAGCCCGAGAAACTCGCTGCGAGTAGCGGCATTGTCGCGGAATTGGCCCAGCATCACCGAGGTGACCATGGACGAGTTCTGCTTCTCGACGCCGCGCATCATCATGCACATGTGCTGGGCCTCGATGACCACGGCAACGCCGGAGGCTCCGGTGACCTGCTGCATCGCTTCGGCGATCTCGCGGGTCAGGTTTTCCTGAATCTGCAGCCTGCGCGCGTACATCTCGACAATCCGCGCGACCTTCGACAGGCCGAGCACTTTGCCATTGGGCAGATACGCGACATGCGCCTTGCCGATGAACGGCAGCATGTGATGTTCGCAAAGTGAATACAGCTCGATGTTCTTGACCAGCACCATTTCGCTGTTATCGGAGCTGAACAGTGCGCCGTTGGTCACTTCCTCCAGCGTCTGCTGGTAGCCCTTGCACAGGTACTGCATGGCTTTGGCGGCGCGCTTGGGCGTGTCGAGCAGGCCTTCGCGGTTAACGTCCTCGCCAAGCTGGCCAAGGATCGCGGTGTAGTGTTGTTCCAGGGACATTGAGCTACCTGTCGGGTACATAGCGAAGGCGAAGGGTAGGGTGCGCCCGCCCCGCTGGCAAGTGTGCCGCGTAGTCAGGTGACTGATCTGCACGCTTTATTCGTCGCGGCCTTCGAGCATGGTGCGCTTGAGCATCACGTAAAGTGCTCCAGTCCCACCGTGGCGCGGCAGGCAGGACGTGAAGCCCAGCACTTGTGGGTGCTGCCGAAGCCAGGTGTTGACGTGACTCTTGAGCAGGGGACGTTTGCCGTCGAGTCTGGCCGCCTTACCATGCGTCACGCGCACGCAACGAACCTCGAGCTTCGTGGCTTCGGCTATGAAATCCCAGAGCTGTTCGCGGGCTTTTTCCACGCTCATGCCATGCAGGTCCAGGCTGCCTTCGAACGGGATCTGGCCCGCCTTCAGTTTGCGCAACTGGCTGTCCTGAACGCCATCTCGAGCCCAGTACAGCTCATCCTCTGCGCCAACGTCTATGACGAACTGGTCGGAAAGGCCGTCGACTCGATTCGTTTCATTGTTGGTCGTGGCATTGCTGCGACGAGTCGCAATTTGCTCGCGGTTGCTGCGCGCTTTACCTGTTTCAGCACGGTCGTGCTTGATCGGCCTGACTCCGCGGACCGCCGATTGGAAAAGAGAGAAGTCGTCGTCTTGCATGGAGCCTCCGAACCGAGCGATGCAAGTCAGCGCTTCAGCGCGTCGACATTCGGAACGCAAACGGCGAAATTGTCCGCAAGGATCGTCATTTCGATGCGGTGGACCTGGTCGGCATCGATGCTGCCATCGCCCATCGGTAGATCACGCGTGGCGCAGGCACTGTCAACCAAGGTGCAGCGATAGCCATAGTCCTTTGCCGCCCGTACAGTGGTACTCACGCTTGAGTGAGTCATGAATCCACACACGATCAGATCGAGCCGCCCGAGCTTCTGCAGCAGTTCGTGCAGCTCGGTGCCGGAGAACGCATTGGGCAGTCGTTTTGCCACGATGGATTCGCCGGGCTGGGGCGCGGCTTCGGGCATGATCTGCCCACGAAAGCCCTGCGGATCGAACAGGCCGCCGCTAATGCCCAGGTGATGTACATGGACGATCGGTGCGCCGGCCTCCCTTGCGGCCGCCAGCAGGCGAGTAATCTCCGGCAATGCCCGGTTCAGGGCTGGCAGGGCGAGCACGCCGCTGCGGTACTCCTCCTGTACGTCGATGACCAGCACGGTGGCGTTTGTCAGCGCCGCCGGATTATAGCTGCGGCCACTGAGCTGGAGCATGGTCTGTGGCTTGGTCATTGTCGACTCCTTGTACTGTGAGGGGGGTGATTGTGGCGCCAGAATGGCCGGTTGTGAACCGCCTGCGCCGTGTTTCGCTGGCCTCGAGCCGAACGAGACGATACATGCGCGTCGATTGCCGAGGCGCGGTACATCTTCACGTGGGCAGGCAGAGTAATGCGCACCGGCCGTGTGCGCATGAAACGAATCGCGCATTTACAAATGCGCAAGTTTGGGTGTCGCCACCCCGCAGACGATCGCACACGTGGTTGGCATTTCCGGTTGCCTGTTAAACTCGCGTCCTTTTACAGGAGATTCGCTCTTGACCGCTTCGCTTTCCCGCTTGCGCACCCTGCGCGACTACATCCGCTGGGCCGTCAGTCGATTCCAGGCGGAGCAACTGTTCTTCGGTCACGGCACTGACAACGCCTGGGACGACGCGCGTCAGCTGGTTCTGGGTGCACTTCATCTGCCGTGGGAGATGTCTGACAGCTATCTGGACTGTCGCCTGGAAGCGGATGAGTGCGAACACCTACAGAACTTGCTGCGTCGGCGGATCGATGAGCGCGTGCCGACTGCCTATCTGTTGCAACAGGCGTGGTTTTGCGGACTGCCGTTCTTCGTGGATGAGCGCGTGCTCATTCCACGATCCCCCATTGGCGAACTCATCGAGCATCGCTTCGAGCCATGGTTGCCCAAGACGCCTGCGCGGATACTCGACCTGTGTACAGGATCGGGGTGCATCGGCATCGCCTGCGCCTATGAATTTCTCGAGGCAGAGGTGGTTCTCGCTGATCTGTCGTTTGATGCGCTGGAAGTGGCGAACCGCAACATTGAGCAGCATGGCCTCGAAGATAGGGTTTATACCGTTCAGAGCGACGGGTTCGACGGTCTGCCCAAGCAGCGCTTCGATCTGATTGTCTCGAATCCTCCCTATGTCGATGCCGAAGACTTCGCCGACATGCCAGCTGAGTTCCAGCATGAACCTGCGCTCGGCTTGGCTTGTGGGGAGGATGGTTTGGATCTGGTGCGCCGTATGCTCGCTGAGGCCGCCGACCACCTGACCGATGACGGCGTGCTTATCGCGGAGGTCGGCAACAGCCAGGTTCATGTCCAGGCGCTGTATCCCGAAGTGGATTTCACCTGGCTGGAATTCGCTCGTGGCGGGCATGGCGTGTTTCTGCTGGCAGCCCAGCAATGCCGCGAGCATCAGGCGCTGTTTCGAGCACGATTGAATCGCAGCTGATTGTCCGGAAGATCGGAACCTGCAGAGCAGTACGTCCGATAAGACGGTGAAAACACGTCTCGCGCTGAGCATTTGCTTGTGTCAGTGGTCTGTTCAGTATGGCGTCTGATTCTGGTGCGGTCTGCGTTCATCATGCGCGCCCGCCGGTTCGACGCAGTGCGCAATCCGCGCTCACCGGACACCTGCATTCAAGCGAGCGGATCATGCCTGGCATCACCGTCGAGCCCATCACATTCGCTTTGTTCGGCGCCCTGGGAGATCTGGCGCTGCGCAAGTTATTTCCGGCGTTGTATCAGCTGGATCGTGCCGGTCTGTTGCACGCCGATACGCAAATAGTGGCGCTATCGCGCGAGAGCGCCGACCCGTCGGCGCACAAGTCGCGTATAGAGCAGGCGCTGCGGGCGCGCATTCCAGCCAATGAAGTCGATGAGCGAGCATTCGAACGCTTCGGGCAGCGCTTGCGCTACCTGGGTATGGACTTTCGCCAAGGCGAGGGCTACAGGGTGCTGGCTGAGAGCGTACCGGCCGGCCAGCCGCTCATTGCCTATTTCGCTACGCCGGCTGCCGTTTATGGCGATATCTGCCGGTTCCTTGCCTCGGCCGGGCTTGCCGAGCAGACGCGGGTCGTGCTGGAAAAGCCCATCGGGCATGACCTCGAGTCCTCGCGCACCGTCAACGACGCGGTGGCCGAGCACTTTCCCGAAAGCCGGATCTATCGAATCGATCATTATCTTGGCAAGGAAACCGTACAGAACCTGATCGCATTGCGATTTGCCAACAGCCTGTTCGAAACGCAGTGGGACCAACACCACATTTCCCATGTGGAGATCACTGTCGCCGAAACTGTTGGCATTGAGGGGCGCTGGGGATACTTCGATCAGGCCGGTCAGCTGCGCGACATGGTGCAGAACCACTTGCTGCAGCTGCTCTGCCTGATTGCCATGGACCCGCCGAGCAATCTCACCGCTGACAGCATCCGTGACGAGAAAGTGAAGGTGCTCAAGGCGCTCGCGCCCATCACCGCCGAAGCGATTCATCAGCGAGTAGTGCGCGGACAGTATGCGGCCGGTAACGTTGGCGGCGAGAGGGTGCCGGGTTATCTGGACGAGGAGAATTCCAATGCCCAGAGCAGCACGGAAACCTTCGTCGCGTTGCGAGCAGACATCTGCAACTGGCGATGGTCCGGCGTGCCGTTCTACCTGCGTACCGGCAAGCGCATGGCGCAGAAGCTGTCGCAGATCGTCATCCACTTCAAGGAGCCGCCTTTTTATATCTTTGCGCCCGAACAGCGCTCGTTGATCAGCAATCGCCTGATCATTCGCCTGCAGCCAGACGAGGGTATATCTCTGCAGGTGATGACCAAGGAGCAGGGGCTCGACAAGGGAATGCACTTGCGCAGCGGCCCGCTGCAGTTGAATTTCTCTGAAACTTATAAGAGCGCGCGCATTCCCGACGCCTATGAGCGTTTGTTGCTCGAAGTCATGCAGGGCAACCAGAATCTGTTTGTGCGCAGGGACGAAATCGAATATGCCTGGCAATGGTGCGATCAGCTCATCGAAGGCTGGAGTCGGCTCGGTGCAGAGCTCAAGCTCTATCCAGCCGGCTCCTGGGGGCCGGTCGCTTCGATAGCGCTCATTACACGTGATGGGAGGGCGTGGTATGGCGATCTCTGAGCTCGATTTACCCACCGGAGTGGTCGCTCACAGCTCGGCCGACGCGCAGCGGCAGGCCGAACTAATGGCCGACAGCGTGGCCAAGGCGCTGCGCTATGCGGTGCAGACACACGGCGTCGCAAGTCTGGTGGTATCCGGCGGGCGCAGCCCGGTTGCGTTCTTCGAGTCCCTGTCGCGGCGAGAGCTGGACTGGGCGAAGATTCAGGTCAGCCTGGCCGACGAGCGCTGGGTCTCGCCAACCGATCCGGCCAGCAACGAAGGCCTGCTGCGGCGCCACCTGCTGCAGAATGCCGCGAACGCCGCCCGGTTGATCGGTCTCTACCAGTCCGCCGACTCGCTCGAGCAGGCTGCGGACCTCGCCACTGCGGCGCTCGACCAATTGCATCAGCCGATCGATGTGCTCGTGCTCGGCATGGGCGACGATGGCCATACCGCTTCGCTGTTCCCTGGCAGCGCCAACTTGGCACACGCCCTGCGGGAGGATTGTCCCGAGCGCTGTGTGGCTATGCACGCGCCGGTCGCACCCGAGGCCCGCCTGACGATGACCTATCCTCTACTGGCCTGCGCCAGGATGCAGTGTCTGGCCATTCAAGGCAGCGAAAAGCTTGAAACCCTGCGTGTAGCGCTGAGTGCCGACCCATTGCAGATGCCCATCCGGGCATTCCTGCACGCTCCGCTCGAAATCTACTGGTGCCCATGAGGCCCGAGGATTCCTGCATGACCATGGACCAGAAGAATGCCCTGATCGAACAGATCTGCGTTGCGGCGCGGATTCTGCCGGTCATCACCATTGGCAGCGAAGAGCAGATCCTGCGGCTTGCCGATGCCTTGTCGGCGGGTGGCCTCCGTACCCTGGAGATCACCTTGCGCTCGCGTCATGGTCTGACCGCTATTCAGCGGTTGCGCCAGGAACGACCGGACCTCTGCATCGGCGCCGGAACCGTCCTGGACCGGCGCATGATGGACGAAGTGGAGGCGGCCGGCGCCCAGTTCATCGTCACGCCGGGCTCTACCCGCGACATCCTCGAAGCCGGGGTGAGCTGCTCGGTACCCTTGCTACCGGGCACGAGCAGTGCGTCCGACGTCATGGAAGGGTACGCGCTGGGTTATCGCCGCTTCAAACTGTTCCCGGCCGAGGTGTGTGGCGGCATCGCCGCGCTCAAGGCCCTCGGCGGACCGTTCGGGGACGTTCGGTTCTGCCCGACTGGCGGGGTGAGCGCTGCCAATGCCGCTCAGTACCTGGCGCTGACGAACGTCATGTGCGTCGGCGGCACCTGGATGATCGACAGCGCAACGCTGGAGCGCGGGGACTGGGCGGGCATCCAGCAGCGTACCGCGCAGGCGCTAGCCGCTCTGACCTAGTGCTAATTGGCGCCTCCGTCCAGCCGCCGCGAGGTGCGCAGCCGGCGCGATCCGCGTATGATTCGCGCCCTTTCAATCGGATTGCCACACCGGGAGGTGCCCAGATGACCGAGCACGAAGAAACCACGATCCACGCCACGCACGGCGAGAAGTTGCAGAAAGTCCTTGCCCGTCTGGGCATCGCGTCGCGTCGCGACGTCGAAAAGTGGATCGTCGAGGGCCGCGTCAAGGTCAATGGCGCGGTTGCCACACTCGGCCAGCGTGTCGATTCCCACGACGCCATCGCGGTCGATGGCCGTCTGCTCAAGCGGGACGAAGCCAGCCAGGTGGTGCGGCGTGTGTTGATCTACAACAAGCCCGACGGCGAGATTTGCACCCGCAACGACCCCGAAGGCCGCCCTACGGTGTTCGATCGCCTGCCACGTCCCAAAGAGGGTCGTTGGATCAATATCGGCCGGCTCGACATCAACACGACGGGGCTGCTGCTGTTCACTACTGACGGTGAGCTTGCCAATCGTCTGATGCACCCCTCGTACGAAATGGACCGCGAGTATGCAGTGCGTGTGCGTGGCGAGGTCGACGACGAGATGATCGAACGCTTGAAAACCGGTGTGATGCTGGAGGATGGCCCGGCGCGCTTCACCGATATCCAGGAAGCGCCTGGTGGCGAGGGCTTCAACCATTGGTATCACTGCGTGGTCATGGAAGGCCGCAACCGTGAGGTTCGTCGGCTTTGGGAGTCTCAGGGGCTGGTCGTCAGTCGGCTGAAGCGTGTTCGTTTCGGGCCAGTTTTCATGACGTCAGACCTGCCCATGGGGCGCTGGCGCGAGATGTCGCAAGCCGAGGTGGACATTCTCAGCGAGGAGGTCGGCCTCAAGCCGGTCGCGCTGCCGAGCATGAAGGCCAAGGCCAAGGAGAAAATCGACCGTATGCAGCGCAAGGTAGCCAAGCCAATGGGGCGGGGCGAGCGGCGGCCACGCGTCCTTCGTCCGGCCCATGAGGCCGACGCGCCTGTAGCGGAAAAAACGCGGGTGGCTCGAGACGACAAGAGCGAGCGCAAGCCGCGGAGCAGCGACAAGCCTCGTGGAACGCCGGTCGCCGAGCGTCCGGGGGATAACCGCAAGGGTGGCAAGCGCCGCGAAGGAAGCGGGCCCTCATCTGGCCCGGCGAGGAAGCCGGCCGGAGAGGGTCAGCGGCCCGGGTTCGGCCGCGAGCGTAGCAAGCGTCCCTGATCGGCCCGTCTGCAGCGCAGCGGATGGCCGGCTGCGCTGCACGGCTTCACTGCGCGTCCAGCGCCTGGCCGTTGATACCGGCGCTATCCGGGCCCATCAGGTACAGATAGACCGGCATAATTTCTTCGGGCAACGGATTGACCAGTGGGTTCTCGCCTGGATAAGCCTTGGCGCGCATATCGGTACGGGTAGCGCCCGGATTGACGCTGTTGGCACGCACCGGTGCGGTGTTATCCAGTTCGTCGGCCAAGACCTGCATCAGTCCTTCCGTGGCGAACTTCGATACGGCGTAGGCACCCCAATAGGCGCGTCCTTTACGTCCGACGCTGCTGGAGGTGAAGATCACTGAGGCGTCCTTGGAGAGCTTGAGCAGCGGCAGCAGGGTACTGGTCAGCATGAACATCGCGTTCACATTGACCTGCATGACTCGCATGAAGTTGTCGCCGGACAACTGCTCGATCGGCGTGCGAGGGCCAACGATCGCAGCGTTGTGCAGCAGCCCGTCGAGGTGTCCGAACTCCCCTTCGATCATGGCTGCCAGCTCGTCGTACTGATGTGGCAGGGCTGTCTCCAGATTGAAGGGGATGACAGCGGGGCGCGGATGGCCGGCTGCTTCGATTTCGTCGTACACCCGATTCAGATTGTCTTCATTCTTGCCCAACAGCAGCACGGTTGCTCCGTGGGCCGCGTAGGCCTTGGCAGCAGCTTCGCCGATGCCACGGCCAGCGCCGGTGACCAGAATGATGCGCCCTGCGAGGAGGTCGGGGCGGGCGGAGTACTCGAACATCGTTTGCCTCGTAGATCGAAATTGATGGGTGCTCGGCAGCCGTTGCCGAGCGATAACTCTATGTTGGTGGCGCTATCGCTGCTTCAGCAGCTGCACAGGGCGCTGTCCAGGACCTGGCGCAGATCCAGCGGGTGATCCACCACTACGTCCGCGCCCCAGTTGCTCGGGTTGTCTTGTGGATGGATATAGCCATAGCGCACCGCGGCGGTCCTGCTGCCGGCCGCGCGGCCCGATTCGATATCGCGCAGGTCATCGCCGACGAACAGCACCGTAGACGGGTCAAGGTCGAGCTGCTTGCACGCGAGGAGCATCGGCTCGGGGTCGGGCTTGCTGTTGGCGACGTGGTCAGGACAGATCAGCACGGCGGAACGGGACGCGAGGCCCAGCTGCTGCATGATCGGTTCGGCGAAACGCAGCGGCTTGTTGGTTACCACACCCCAGCGCAGGTTGGACCGCTCGATTTCGTCCAGTAGTTCCGCCATGCCGTCGTAGAGGCGGCTATGCACGGCGCAATGCTCCTGGTAGCGCGCAAGAAACTCCAGGCGCAATCCTTCGAACTCGTCCGACATGGGGTCCACATCGAAGGCGCCGAGCACCATGGCTCTGGCACCACCGGACACCACGTCACGAATCTGGTGATCCGGCACGGGCTCGAGACCGCGTGCAATCCGCATGGCCTGGGCCACGGCGATGAAATCGGGAGCGGTGTCGAGCAGGGTACCGTCCATGTCGAACAGAACAGCGCGCAGGCGCATCAGGACTCCTTGACGGTCTGGACCATGTAGTTTACGTCGACGTCCGCTGACAGCTTGTAGTGCTTGGTCAGCGGGTTGTAGGTAAGGCCGATGATGTCCTTCACGGCCAAGCCGGCATCACGGCTCCAGGCGCCGAGCTCGGAAGGGCGGATGAATTTCTTGAAATCATGTGTGCCGCGCGGAAGCAGCTGCAGCACATACTCCGCGCCGATGATGGCGAACGCGTAGGCTTTCGGGTTGCGGTTGATGGTGGAGAAGAACACCTGGCCGCCCGGTTTGACCAGTGTGGCGCAGGCCCGGATGACTGAGGCCGGGTCCGGTACGTGTTCGAGCATCTCGAGACAGGTGACCACGTCGAATTGCTCCGGCGCCTCTGCGGCCATGGCTTCGGCGGTGATCTGCCGATAATCGATCTCGAGTCCGGACTCAAGAAGATGCAAACGGGCAACGGACAGAGGGGCTTCGCCCATGTCGATACCCGTGACTTCGGCCCCACGGTGCGCCATGGCCTCGCTGAGGATGCCGCCTCCGCATCCGATGTCGATGACCTTTTTACCTGCCAGCGAGATATGTTCGTCGATCCAATTCACGCGAAGCGGATTGATCTCGTGCAATGGTTTGAACTCGCTTTCACGATCCCACCAGCGATGGGCAAGGGCTTCGAATTTGGCGATTTCAGCGTGGTCGACATTGCTCATGGTCCGGTCCGTTAGAAGGCTTGTGGAAAAGTTCGAACTGCAAATGCGCATGTTGCCAGCTTCGGCTGGAAAGGTGGTGCAATTGCCGCCTGGATTCTTATGTCAGGTTGTCGCGTAGGTTGGCCTCTGGGGCCGTCCGAGGGCTTTAGCCATTGTTCGTACTTGCGATGCGTTCTCCCCAGCGACACGCCTCGGTGATTATCCGTTGTTCATCCATTCGGAGCAGTTGTCCTTTCTCGAGCAGCTGCTTGCCTCCGACCCATACGTGTTGGACCGTGTCTCTGCCGGTGGAATAGATAAGCTGGGATACTGGATCATATATCGGTTGCTGGCTCAGACCGGAAAGATCAAATGCAACGAGGTCTGCGAACTTACCGATCTCCAAAGAGCCGGTCTGGTCGTCTATACCCAGGGCTCGGGCGCCATTGAGGGTAGCCATGCGTAGCGCGCGATGGGCATCCAGAGCTGTCGCGGAGCCCGCGACAGCCTTCGCCAGCAAGGCCGCGGTGCGGGTTTCCCCGAGAAGGTCCAGGTCATTGTTGCTCGCAGCGCCATCGGTCCCCACTGCTACGTTGATTCCCGCCTCCCATAACCGCTCGATCGGGCAGAAACCGCTAGCGAGCTTGAGGTTGGATTCCGGGCAGTGGATGACACTGCAGTTGTGCTCGGTGAGCAGTGCAATATCGGACTCATCAACCTGAGTCATGTGCACGGCCTGAAAGCGAGGGCCGAGCAGCTGCAGCCTCGCGAGACGCGCCAGCGGGCGCTCGCCATGCTTGCGCAACGCTTCCTGAACTTCTTGCGCCGTTTCATGAATGTGCATGTGGATACCGGCGTCCATTTCCGCTACCAGGATCCGGATCGCCTCAAGCTTGTCGTCCGTAATCGAATAAGGGGCATGTGGCCCGAAGGCGATCGAAATGCGCGGGTGATGCTTGAGATCGTCGAATAGAGCTACACCGGTGCGCAGTGCTTGGTCTGCATCGCGTGCGCCCGGAACAGGGAAATCCAGTACGGGAATGGTTATCTGCGCGCGTACCCCATGCCGGTGTACAAGCTCGCTGATGACCTTGGGGTAAAAGTACATATCCGAAAAGCACGTGACCCCGCTTTTCAGCTGCTCGGCGATCGCAAGTTCGGTGCCGCATCGCACGAAGTCTTCATCGACCCAGCGTGACTCAGCCGGCCAAATATGCTCCCGCAGCCAGCGCTGCAGCGATAGATCATCGGCCAGCCCTCGAAACAAGGTCATGGCAGCGTGACCATGTGCATTGATGAGGCCGGGGGCGAGCAGCATACCTTGGAGATGTCGGATCTCATTCGCCCCGTATTTGAGTGCTTCGGCTTGGGGAGCGATAAGTACTATGCGCCCATCTCTAATGCCGAGCCCGTGCTCCCTAAGCACGACCCCTGCAGGTTCTACCGGAACGAGCCACGTTGGTAATAGAAGCAGGTCGAACGGGGTGTCACTTGGATGGGGCATGGGAGGCCGTAGCTAGGGATGGATAAGATCGATAGTGTAATGGCAGGCCGGACTGGTTTGAAGAAAGCCACACGTATGAAGGATGGCTTGCTCGTCGGGCCATAGAATGTATGGCCGGTACTCCCTTGACGAACGAGAACCAAAATAAACGGTTGACGCCCGTTTTCAGGTGCCTATAATGCGCACCACTTCCGGCGCAGTCCTCAAGCAAAACCTCTTGTAAATCAAGTGGTTAGCTAGAAAAAAGGGGTGCATCGGTGGCGGATTCGAGTAGAATGCGCCGCGCTGG
>NZ_JAMOHM010000020.1 GCF_024448335.1 Stutzerimonas frequens | reverse complement strand
GGGGGGGGGGGGGGGGGGGGCAGTACCATCTGCGAAAATTTACCGTACGCCCATTCCCATAAAGGATTGTTCAAGCCAGGCTGCTCAGGATCTCGATAATCAGTTGAGAAACCGGGTCCTCATCGGCATGGCATCATTCATGGTTTTAGATGATAGCTATTTGAAAAATAACCTATTATTCATATGGTTATGACGCAAAAAATGATAGAGTGGGAATGATCTGAAGCAATGAGGGCAGCCCAGGCTGCCCTCATGCTATGCGCAGCCTCCGCAGAGAGGCGCGTCGAGCCTGATGGGCCCATGAATTCGGACTGGCTGGAGCCCATGCATGTCCTTTACCCGTAGACAGATTCTCGCCGGCCTGGCCGGCCTCGGTGTGGTCGGCCTGGCCGGTAGCGGTGCGCGCTACTGGCTCGGTCGCCCGGCCGATATCACCACCCACGACTATGAACTGATCGCCGCGCCGCTGGATGTCGAGCTGGTGCCCGGCCACGTTACACCGGCGTGGGCCTATGGCGGGCAGGCGCCTGGTCTCGAGCTGCGTGGTCGCCAGGGTGACTGGTTGCGCGTGCGTTTCATCAACCAGCTGCCGGAGCCCACCACCATTCACTGGCACGGCATCCGTCTGCCGTTGGAAATGGACGGCGTGCCCTTTGTGTCGCAGCTGCCGGTCCTGCCCGGGGAGTTTTTCGACTACCGCTTCCAGCTGCACGATGCCGGCAGCTTCTGGTATCACCCGCACACCAGCAGCGCCGCGCAGCTGGGTCGCGGGCTGGTCGGTCCGCTGATCGTCGAGGAGCGCGAACCGAGCGGCTTCCGCCACGAGCGCACACTCAATCTGAAGAGCTGGCACATCGACAAGCAGGGCGCCTTCACCGAATTCAGCGTGCCGCGCGAGGCGGCCCGCGGTGGCACGCCGGGAGTGCTGTCGACGATCAACGGCAAGCATGCTCCGGTGCTGGATCTGCCGGCCGGGCAGGTCGTACGGCTGCGCGTGCTGAACCTCGACAATACGCTGACCTATCGGCTGAACCTGCCGGATGGCGAGGCGCGCGTCTATGCGCTCGACGGCCACCCGATCGCGCCGCGTCCGCTGGGCAAGGAGTACTGGCTCGGCCCGGGCATGCGCATCGACCTGGCGCTCAAGGTGCCGCGGGCAGGCACCGAGCTGTCCTTGCGCAACGGTCCGTTGCGGCTGGCGACGCTGCGCTCGGTAGCGCATGACGAAGTCACTGGCGACTGGCCGCCGGCACTGCCGGCCAACCCGGTCGCGGTGCCGGACCTGCAGCGGGCCGAGGTGCTGCGCTTCAATTTCGAGTGGGCCGGCCATCTTTCAGCGGATGTCGAGCAGGGGGCGGCCTACACGTTCTGGCAGATCAACGGCCAGGCCTGGGACATCAACGACAAGAGCTGCGCCGAGCGGCCGATCGCGACGCTGAAGAAGGATGGTCACTACATCTTCGAGCTGCGCAATCTCAGTCAGTATCAGCATCCGATCCACCTGCACGGCATGACCTTCCAGGTGATCTCGTCCAACCGACGCAAGATCGACCCCTGGTTCACCGACACCTATCTGCTGGGCAAGAACGAGACGGCTCGCATCGCGCTGGTCGCCGATAATCCGGGCACCTGGATGTTCCATTGCCATGTCATCGACCATATGGAGACCGGCCTGATGGCCGCGATCGAGGTGGTATGAAACAGGGCAGGGCACAGTCGTGAGGACGCCGCAGATCATCGACCGCAGCCAGGATGAGCGGTTCATGCGCGAAGCCCTGGCGCTGGCAGCGCAGGGTGCCGCGTTGGGTGAGGTGCCGGTGGGCGCTGTGCTGGTGCAGGATGGGCGGATCATTGGGCGCGGCTTCAACTGCCCGATCTCGCAGCACGACCCCAGTGCCCATGCGGAAATGGTTGCGGTGCGTGACGCAGCGCAGGCGCTGCAGAACTATCGGCTACCCGGCGTGACGCTCTACGTCACGCTGGAGCCGTGCAGCATGTGCGCCGGTCTGATCGTGCATTCGCGCATCCAGCGGGTGGTCTACGGCGCCACCGAGCCGAAGGCGGGTGTGGTGGTCAGCCGCGGTCAGTTCTTCGAGCAGGCCTTTCTCAACCATCGTGTCTTGGTCGAGGGCGGCGTGCTGGCGGAGGAGTGTGGTGCGGTACTCAGCGAGTTTTTCCGCCAGCGCCGGCAGAAGGGGCGAGCGGACGGCTGATGCCGGTACGCCGTCAGCAGGGCAATGTCCTAAGCTGCGCGGTTCAGCGGGCTGCCGCGGCAGTCGGTAGTATGTCGCGGGCAGCGACGCTGCCCTGGGCCGGAAACACTACCAGATGATCGGCGGCGATGGCGATGCCGACGTCCTGCCCGGTCGGGTAGTCCGCGTGGCTGGGGAAGATGGCCACCAGCTGGTTGCCGGTGGGTAGCTGCAGTCGGTACAAGGTGGACGCGCCGAGGAAGGTCTTGCCAACGATCAGTGCCCGCAACGGGCTTTCCGGCCGGTAGACGATATCGTCCGGGCGCAGCAGCACGTCTACCGAGCTACCTGCGGGCCAGTTGTAGGCGCGGTTGCCGCGAATCGGGCCTAGCTCGGTCTGTACCGTTTCAGGGTCCAGCAGCTGTCCGCGGATGAAATACCCCTGCCCGATGAAGCTGGCGACAAAGGGTGTCAGCGGCTCGTGATAGAGATTGAATGGGGTGTCCCACTGCTCCAGCCGGCCATCCTTGAACACGCCGACCTGATCGCTCACGGCGAAGGCCTCTTCCTGGTCGTGAGTCACCAGAATCGCGCTGGTGTTGCGCGCCTTGAGGATTTCGCGCACCTCGTGGCTGAGGCGTCGGCGCAGTTCCACGTCGAGGTTGGAGAAGGGCTCGTCGAGCAGCAGCAAGGCCGGTTCCGGCGCCAGCGCCCGGGCCAACGCCACGCGCTGCTGCTGACCGCCGGAAAGCTCATGCGGATAGCGTTTACCGAGCGCGCTCAGGTGCACCAGCTCGAGCATCTCGCCAACGATTCGTGAGCAGTCAGGCTGCTTGCGGATACCGAAGGCGATGTTTTCCGCCACGGTGAGGTGGGGAAATAGCGCGTAGTCCTGAAACACCATGCCGATGCGGCGTTTCTCCGGCGCGAGGGTAAAGCCCGAGCGGGAGATGACCGACTCCGCCAGGTGAATCTCGCCCTGGTGCACCGGCTCGAAGCCGGCGATGGCGCGCAGCGTGGTGGTCTTGCCGCAGCCGGACGGACCCAGCAGGCAGCCGATGTCGCCGCGGTTCAGATGCAGGTTCAGGTGCTGGACGATGCTCTGCTCGCCGTAGCCGCAGGCCAGGTCACGCAGTTGCAGCAGCGGCGGCTCGTGTTTCATGCGTGGTGATAAGCCGGCTCGACGAGAAACTCCAGCAGCGCCTTCTGCACATGCAGGCGGTTCTCGGCCTGATCCCAGGCGACCGAGCGCGGATCATCGAGCAGGTCGTGACTGATTTCCTCGCCACGGTGGGCTGGCAGGCAGTGCATGAACAACACGTCTTCGGCGGCGCAATCGAGCAGGGCGCGGTCCACCTGATAGGGGCGGAACGTGGCCAGGCGGGCAGCGGCTTCGTCTTCCTGGCCCATGGAGGCCCAGACGTCGGTGCTGATCAGGTGTGCCCCTGCAGCCGCTTCGCGCGGATCGCGCATCACCTGCACGCGATCACCGGCGCGTGCCATCAGCTCGGCGTCGGGCTCGTAGCCCTCGGGACAGGCGACCTTCAGCTGGAAGTCGAACTGGATGGCAGCTTCTATATAGGTATTGCACATGTTGTTGCCGTCGCCGATCCAGGCCACCGTCTTGCCGGCGATGCTGCCGCGGTGCTCATGGAAGGTCTGCATGTCGGCCATCAGCTGGCAAGGGTGCAGGTCATCGGAAAGACCGTTGATGACCGGCACGCTCGAGTTGGCGGCGAATTCGGTGAGGGTCGAGTGGGCGAAGGTGCGGATCATCACCGCATCGAGCATGCGCGACATGACGATGGCCGAATCGCTGATCGGCTCGCCGCGCCCGAGCTGGGTGTCGCGCGGCGAGAGGAAGATCGCCTGGCCGCCGAGCTGGATCATGCCGGCTTCGAAGGACAGGCGGGTGCGGGTCGAGGCTTTCTCGAAGATCATGCCCAGCACGCGATTCTTCAGGGGTTCGAACAGGACGCCGCGCTCGCGCAGATCCTTCAGCTCGATGCCGCGGCGGACCAGGCTGTTCAGCTCCTGGGGCGTGCAGTCCATCAGTGAGAGAAAATGCCTTGCGCTCATATCAACTACCTTTATTGCCGCAGCGCGATCCAGTGCTTTTCGACAGAAAAAGGGGACCGACGACTGGGGGTCGCACGGGGAGCGACGAAACGGGAAAGGCGCGATCTTATCCAGAAAGCGAGCACAGGCGCAAATCCTCGACCCACCGGCCTTCGGCCGGCTGAATCGCAGTATTGGCGGCCTTTGCGCGACAACATAGCCGAGTCCTACGCTCGGCTTTCCCGCGCGTTTTCCGTTACAATGCGCGGCAACCGTGTCTAGCCGAGGTACTCCATGGATATCATCGAAACCATCAAAGAACAGATCGCCAACAACCCGGTCCTGCTTTATATGAAGGGCTCGCCCAACGCCCCGCAGTGCGGCTTCTCCGCTCGTGCGACCCAGGCCGTGATGGGCTGTGGCGAGAAGTTCGCTTATGTCGACATCCTGCAGAACCCGGAGATTCGCGCCAACCTGCCGACCTACGCCAACTGGCCGACCTTCCCGCAGCTGTGGGTGAACGGTGAGCTGGTCGGTGGCAGCGACATCATCCTCGAGATGTTCGAGAAGGGTGAGCTGCAGACCCTGATCAAATCCGCTGTCGGCAAGACCGAGGCGTAAGCACGGTCTGACCGTGTAGGCATTGCCTGATGCCCGCATCGAAGGATGCGGGCATTTTTGTTTGTGCTGCGTCTCGAAAAAATGCCGCTCGGCTGACGTCGTTGATCATTATGGTTTTTTCGCAGTCACAGTTCGCTGTGAGGGCGTTTACCCTCTGTTCTGTTTCGCCCATTTGAAGTGAGAGACGCCACCCGATGCCCTATATGCGAATGCTGCCCTTTCTGATCGTGTTGGCGGTCGTCCTTTTCAACGGCCTGAAGCCGGAGCCGGTGCCGCAACTGTTCGATCAGCAGGACAAGCTGCATCATCTGCTGGGTTTCGCCGCGCTGGCTTTTACGCTGCGCCTGGCGTTTCCGCGGGTACCGTTCCTATGGGGGCTGGGCCTGACGCTCGTCGCTGCCCTGTCGATCGAGATAGGGCAGGGCTTGCTGCCTTATCGGACCGCTTCGCGCTGGGACATGTTGGCCAATGTGCTGGGTGTGCTGCTGGGCTGGGGCTGTTCACTGATTGCGCAGGGCTGGTGGCGTCAGCGGCTGGGCGAGCCGCTTGCCGAGTAGGATTCGGCAATCTGGGCTCGATGCGCTAGTGGGAATGCGCGCTGCGCGGCCCCGAAGGGGTGAGCGAAGCGAATAACCTGGGACATGGTCCCTGGTGAGAGTCCGGCATCCACAAAAAAGCCCCGGTATTAACCGAGGCTTTCGAATTTGGCTCCGCGACCTGGACTCGAACCAGGGACCCAATGATTAACAGTCATTTGCTCTACCGACTGAGCTATCGCGGAACAACGGTGCGTATCCTACTGTTTGGAAAGGAGAAGTCAACCCCTCCCACAGTGCGTCGGGGCCGGGCGCGTGATACGCCATGGCCCCGGCGCGTCAGCTCAGAGCACCTGGACGATGGCGTCGGTGACGTGGCCGATATTGCTGCGATTCAGTGCCGCGGCGCAGATCCGGCCGGTGCTGATGGCGTAGACGCCGAACTCGACCCGCAGCCGCTCGACCTGTTCGGCGGTGAGCCCCGAATAGGAGAACATGCCGCGCTGCGCAGCGACGAAACTGAAGTCCGTCTTCGCGCCCTTGGATGCCAGCAGCTCGACCATGCTCAGGCGCATCTCACGAATGCGGCTGCGCATCTCGCCCAGTTCGGCTTCCCACATGGCGCGCAGTTCTGGGCTATTGAGTACAGCGGAGACGATCATGGCGCCATGGGTCGGCGGGTTGGAATAGTTGGTGCGGATCACGCGCTTGACCTGCGACAGCACGCGAGCTGACTCATCGCGGCTCTGGGTGACCATCGACAGCGCGCCGACACGTTCGCCGTACAGCGAGAAGGACTTGGAGAACGAGCTGGACACGAAGAAGGTCATGCCCGACTCGGCGAACAGGCGTACCGCCGCGGCGTCCTCTTCGATGCTGTCGCCGAAGCCCTGGTAAGCGATGTCGATGAACGGTACGTGATCTTGGGCGCGTAGCACGTCGAGAATCTGCTTCCAATCGTCCAGGTTCAGATCGACACCGGTCGGGTTGTGGCAGCAGGCGTGCAGCACGACGATGGAGCGGGGCGGCAGGTTCTTCAGGTCCTGCAGCAGACCGGCGCGGTCGATGCCATGAGTGCTGGCGTTGTAGTAGCTGTAGTTCTGCACCGGGAAGCCGGCCGACTCGAACAGCGCGCGATGGTTTTCCCAGCTCGGGTTGCTGATGGCAACCACGGCGTCCGGCAGCAAACGCTTGAGGAAGTCTGCGCCAACCTTGAGTGCGCCGGTACCGCCGAGCGCCTGGGTAGTCACCACCCGGCCTTCGGCGATCAGCGGAGAATCGTTGCCGAACAGCAGCTTCTGTACGGCAGCATCGTAAGCGGCGATGCCTTCGATCGGCAGGTAGCCGCGCGGCGCGTGGGCGGCGATGCGGGCATGCTCTGCCTCGACCACGGCGCGCAGCAGCGGAATACGACCTTCTTCGTTGTAGTAGACACCGACACCGAGGTTGACCTTGTTCGGCCGCGTGTCGGCGTTGAAGGCTTCATTGAGGCCGAGGATAGGATCGCGCGGCGCCATTTCGACAGCAGAGAACAAACTCATGGTGAGGGGGCTCGAAAGAGAAGAGTGACTAGATTCACCACCCTCGCGTCGGCGCGCAGGGTGATGCGCAAACGGGGCGGTAGTATAGCGGTCAAGCCTGTTGCCTGCGATATGCTACCGAGGTTTTCTGATCACTTTCGGTGCGTTTTGCGTACTGAAAAGATGGGCGGTTTCTCAGCCCCGCGCGCCAATCGCAGGGGCGTACTTCAGGAACCGCTGGCTGTCGCGCCAAACCGCTGGAAGGCTGTCGAAAGTCCGGCTGCCAAGCTCGCACACGTTACCTAGAGAGGCGAAATGTCCAAGTTCGAACTGGTCACCCGTTTCAAGCCGGCCGGCGATCAGCCGGAGGCCATTCGGCAGATGATCGAAGGCATCGAGGCGGGGCTGTCGCACCAGACGCTGCTGGGCGTTACCGGCTCGGGCAAGACCTTCAGCATCGCCAACGTCATCGCCCATGTGCAGCGACCCACGCTCGTGCTGGCGCCGAACAAGACGCTCGCCGCGCAGCTCTATGGCGAGTTCAAGGCGTTCTTTCCGAACAACGCGGTGGAGTATTTCGTTTCCTACTACGACTACTACCAGCCGGAAGCCTATGTGCCGTCGTCGGACACCTTCATCGAGAAGGACGCATCGATCAATGATCACATCGAGCAGATGCGCCTGTCGGCAACCAAGGCGCTGCTGGAACGCCCGGATGCGATCATCGTCACCACGGTGTCGTGCATCTACGGCCTGGGCGATCCGCAGTCGTACCTGAAGATGGTGCTGCACGTCGATCGTGGTGATCGGCTCGATCAGCGCGAGCTGCTGCGCCGGCTGACCGGGCTGCAGTACACCCGCAACGACATGGATTTCGCCCGAGCCACCTTCCGTGTGCGCGGCGATGTGATCGACATCTTTCCGGCGGAATCGGACCTCGAAGCGGTGCGCATCGAACTGTTCGATGACGAGGTGGAGAGCCTGTCGGCCTTCGATCCGCTCACCGGCGAAGTGATCCGCAAGCTGCCGCGCTTCACCTTCTATCCCAAGAGCCACTACGTGACGCCGCGGGAAACGCTGCTCGATGCCATCGAGAAGATCAAGGACGAACTGCGCGAGCGCCTCGATTACCTGCGCAGCCAGAACAAGCTGGTGGAGGCGCAGCGTCTGGAGCAGCGCACGCGCTTCGATCTGGAAATGATCATGGAGCTGGGTTACTGCAACGGCATCGAAAACTACTCGCGCTATCTGTCCGGGCGTGATGCCGGCGAGCCGCCACCGACGCTGTTCGACTACCTGCCGGCCGATGCCCTGCTGGTGATCGACGAATCCCACGTTTCGGTGCCGCAGGTCGGCGCGATGTACAAGGGCGACCGCTCGCGCAAGGAAACCCTGGTGGAGTACGGCTTCCGCCTGCCATCGGCGCTGGACAACCGGCCGATGCGCTTCGACGAGTGGGAAGCGATCTGCCCGCAGACCATCTTTGTCTCCGCGACACCCGGACCTTATGAGGCCGAACATGCAGGCCGCGTGGTGGAGCAGGTCGTGCGTCCGACGGGGCTGGTCGATCCGCAGATCGAGGTGCGTCCGGCGCTGACGCAGGTCGACGACCTGCTGTCAGAGATCCGCAAGTGCGTGGCCAAGGAGGAGCGGGTGCTGGTCACCACGCTGACCAAGCGCATGGCCGAAGACCTGACCGACTACCTCGGTGATCACGATGTGCGGGTGCGCTACCTGCATTCGGACATCGATACCGTGGAGCGGGTGGAGATCATCCGTGACCTGCGCCTGGGCACGTTCGATGTGCTGGTGGGCATCAACCTGCTGCGCGAAGGCTTGGACATGCCTGAGGTGTCGCTGGTGGCGATTCTCGACGCGGACAAGGAAGGCTTCCTCCGCTCGGAGCGTTCGCTGATCCAGACCATCGGCCGCGCCGCGCGCAACCTCAATGGCCGGGCGATTCTCTACGCCGACAATGTCACCGGTTCCATGCAGCGCGCCATCGACGAGACCGAGCGCCGTCGCGCCAAGCAGATCGCCTTCAACGAGGCTCATGGCATCGTGCCCAAGGGCGTCAAGAAGGATGTGCAGGACATTCTCGAGGGCGCCACGGTCCCCGGCTCGCGCAGCAAGAAGCGGCGTGGCGAGGCCAAGGCGGCGGAGGAGAGTGCGCGCTACGAGAAGGAGCTGCGTTCGCCGAGCGAGATCACCAAGCGGATTCGCCAGCTGGAGGAGAAAATGCTGAGCCTGGCGCGCGATCTGGAATTCGAGGCGGCCGCCGAGGCACGCGACGAGATTCACAAGCTGCGCGAGCTGTTGCTGCAGGTCTGAATACCTGCAGCGGCATGAGTCAGGTGCGCAATGGTGCGTGCTCCGGTGTTCGGCTGGAGCCCAGCGCGGCGTGCCTGCTAACATTCGCCCTTTCGATTTTCGTCCGTCCTTTTTCGTCCGAGAGCTTCCATGACCACGGTTCGCACCCGCATTGCGCCTTCCCCGACCGGCGATCCTCACGTCGGCACCGCCTACATTGCGCTGTTCAATCTGTGCTTCGCCCGTCAGCACGGCGGCCAGTTCATCCTGCGCATCGAGGATACCGATCAGGTGCGCTCGACCCGAGAATCCGAACAGCAAATCTACGACGCGTTGCGCTGGCTGGGTATCGAGTGGGACGAGGGCCCGGATGTCGGTGGCCCGCATGGCCCGTACCGGCAGAGCGAGCGCGGCGAGATCTACAAGAAGTATTCGGATGAGCTGGTCGCCAAGGGGCACGCCTTCCCCTGCTTCTGTAGCGCCGAGCGCCTGGATCAGGTGCGTGCCGAGCAGATGGCGAATAAGGAAACGCCGCGTTATGACGGCCATTGCATGCACCTTGATCCGGCCGAAGCCGAGCGTCGCATTGCTGCTGGTGAATCGTATGTGATCCGCATGAAGGTGCCGAGCGAAGGCGTGTGTCAGGTCAACGACATGCTGCGCGGCACCGTCGAGATCGGCTGGGATCGCATGGATATGCAGGTGCTGATGAAGGCCGACGGCCTGCCGACCTACTTCCTTGCCAACGTGGTCGACGACCACCTCATGGGCATCACCCATGTGCTGCGTGGCGAAGAGTGGCTGCCATCGGCGCCCAAGCTGATCAAGCTGTACGAGTACTTCGGCTGGGAACAGCCACAGCTGTGCTACATGCCGCTGCTGCGCAATCCGGACAAGAGCAAGCTGTCCAAGCGCAAGAACCCGACCTCGGTGACCTTCTACGAGCGCATGGGCTTCCTGCCGCAGGCGATGCTCAACTACCTCGGCCGTATGGGCTGGTCGATGCCGGATGAGCGCGAGAAGTTCACGCTCGACGAGATGATCGAGCACTTCGACATCAACCGGGTATCGCTCGGTGGACCGATCTTCGATCTGGAGAAGCTCTCCTGGCTCAACGGCCAGTGGCTGCGCGAGCTGCCGGTCGAGCAGTTCGCTGCCGAAGTACAGAAGTGGGCGTTCAATCCCGAGTACATGATGCAGATCGCGCCGCACGTGCAGCAGCGCGTGGAAACCTTCAGTCAGATTGCGCCATTGGCTGGCTTCTTCTTTTCCGGTGCATTGCCGCTCGACCCCGCATTGTTCGCTCACAAGAAGCTCGATGCCACGCAGGTGCGCCAGGTCATGCAACTGATCCTGTGGAAGCTCGAGGCACTGCGCCAGTGGGAGAAGGAACGCATCACCGCCTGCGTCACTCAGGTCGCCGAACACCTTGGCTTGAAGCTGCGCGACGTGATGCCGTTGATGTTCGCCGCGATTACCGGTCAGGCCAGTTCTGTCTCCGTGCTCGATGCAATGGAGATTCTCGGCCCGGATCTGACGCGCTTCCGCCTGCGCAACGCGCTGGAGCTGCTTGGCGGGGCGTCGAAGAAGGAAGTCAAGGAGTGGGAGAAGCTTCTGGCCAGCCTCGCCTGAGCCGAGGCGGTGCCGACTCAGGCACCGCCATTCTGCTTGGTGGTTCGGCAGCATCGTGTTGCGACCGTTGGTCGGCGGTAAGTAATTGTTCCTGCTGCCAAAAAAACTGCGGTCGCGCCGAAATTTGTTGTTGACACTGCCGGGGGGCACCCCTAATATGCGCCCCGTCCTCGAGATGGGGCTATAGCTCAGCTGGGAGAGCGCTTGCATGGCATGCAAGAGGTCGACGGTTCGATCCCGTCTAGCTCCACCAATCTCGAAGAGCAGAATTGCCACCAGCCTGTAGCCATCGAAGTACAGGTTGCGCTTGAAGGGATTGCGTCCCCTTCGTCTAGTGGCCTAGGACACCGCCCTTTCACGGCGGTAACAGGGGTTCGAGTCCCCTAGGGGACGCCACTATTCAGCGATGTTCGCATCGCACGTCGAGGGACGCTAAATCCGGGGCTATAGCTCAGCTGGGAGAGCGCTTGCATGGCATGCAAGAGGTCGACGGTTCGATCCCGTCTAGCTCCACCAAATTGCCAGCGATTCCAAAATTTCGGAATCGTCGAAGGTTTCGTCCCCTTCGTCTAGTGGCCTAGGACACCGCCCTTTCACGGCGGTAACAGGGGTTCGAGTCCCCTAGGGGACGCCATTTTTATTGCCCGTTTTGGGCTTCAAGGGGTCATCTTTCATGAGATGGCCCTTTTTGTTTTGCGCGACGAAAATGCGTTGCGTTGGCTGAATGGCTCGTCATAGCCGTCGGCAGCGGGCGTGACTTGCCGGCTCAGCTGCGCTTTCATAGGCCATCGCATCGGTCATCAAGGGTATCTGACGAATGAGCTGGGACCAGCCACAGGCGTTCATCATTGACCTGCAAGTCGAGGTGGAACATATCGACGAGCTTGGGCATGCCAATAACGCGGTCTATGTGACATGGCTGGAGCAGTGCGCCTGGCAGCACTCGCAGAGCCTGGGGCTGGGAATAGCCGACTATCGGCGGCTCGACCGGGCCATGGCGGTGCTGCGCCATGAAATCGATTACCTCGCCGCGGCCTATGAAGGCGATGAGCTACAGCTCGGCACCTGGATTTCGGAGTCCGATCAGCGCCTGAAGATGAAGCGCAGTTTTCAGCTGATCAGGTCCGCCGACGGCGCGACGCTGCTGCGCGCGCAGACCACCTTCGTCTGCATCGAGCTTTCCAGCGGCAGGCCCAAGCGCATGCCGCCGGAGTTCATTGAGGGCTATGGCAATGCGTTGATACAGCCCTATCCGCTAGAGCTCTGATGGGTGGCTTAGCCGCGTTGCTCCGGTTTCATCACGTCGCTTTCGCGGCGCTTCTCGGCGTCGTCGCGCCAGTCGTCCTGGACTTCTTCTTTCATCCGCTGTTTATCGCCATCCTTGTTGTCGTGCATCTGGTCGTCGCCATGCTTCTGTTGCTGGATGTTGGTACCTTGCGGCTGCGTGTTCATCATGTCCTGATCGGCGATCGCCATCGCGGAGAACAAGCTGCCTAGCGTGATGATGCCTGCGTACAAGATTTTCATCTGAGCCTCCGACTATCGGGTGGTAAGGGGCTTGCCCTTTCATTAACGACCTGTCGTGCTGAAGTTTCGTTCATTCCATTCCGGTAGCGGTTCCGTGAGTCAGGCCAGTTCCCGCAAGATCATCCATATCGATTGCGATTGCTTCTATGCCGCGATCGAAATGCGCGACGATCCGAGTCTGGCGCGCCGGCCGATCGCGGTCGGCGGCGCAGCGGACAGGCGCGGCGTCATCGCCACCTGCAACTACGAGGCGCGCGCGTATGGGGTCCGCTCGGCCATGGCGTCCGGCCACGCCCTCAAGCTCTGCCCAGACCTGCTGATCCTGCGTCCTCGGATGGAGGCCTACCGCGAAGCCTCGCGCGAGATCCATAACATCTTTCGGACCTATACCGAGCAGATCGAACCGCTGTCGCTGGATGAGGCCTACCTGGACGTCACCGCCTGCGAACACTTTTCCGGCAGCGCCACGCGCATAGCCGAGGACATCCGTCGGCGTGTCTGGCAGCAGTTGCGCATCACCGTGTCGGCAGGCGTGGCGCCCAACAAGTTCCTGGCCAAGATTGCCAGCGAATGGAACAAGCCCGACGGTCTGTTCGTGATCACCCCGACGCAGGTCGAGGAGTTCGTGCGGGCGTTGGAAGTGAAGCGTCTGCATGGTGTCGGTCGAGTCACTGCCGAGAAACTTGGGCGCCTGGGAATCCACACCTGCAATGACCTGCGTGAGTGGGGCAGATTGGCGCTGGTCCGCGAGTTCGGCGCCTTTGGTGAGCGCCTCTGGGGGCTGGCGCGCGGCATAGACGAGCGTCCGGTACAAGTGGAAAGCCGGCGTCAGTCGGTGAGTGTCGAGCAGACCTACGACCGCGATCTGCCTGACCTTGCGGCCTGTATCGAACGCCTCCCTGAGCTGCTGCAGCAGTTGGGAGTGCGTATGGCCCGGCTGGACGGCGGCTATCGGCCCGGCAAGCCATTCGTCAAGCTGAAGTTCCATGACTTTACCCAGACCACGCTGGAACAGGCCGGTGCCGGGCTGGAGCTTGGCGACTACGCGGAGCTGCTTGCCGGTGCTTTCGCGCGTGGTGGCCGCCCGGTGCGGTTGATTGGAATCGGCGTTCGTCTGATCGACCTGCGTGGAGGCTTCGAGCAGCTCAGTCTGTTCTAGCCGTCCCCGCCTGAGGCACCCTGGCTCCGGAACTTGGCTCGGCGGCGGCTGCCGTTCGTCTGAATCTTCCCCTGCAAAGTCACCCTCGGCAGCCCGCCCATAGAGAGCGCCTTTCGCCTGTTGACGGGCTCACCCGCATCATGACGCGAGTGAAATGACGCATCTTTGGCGAATGCTTGATTCACGACAATATTTGGACCTGCGCGGCGGATATTGTTAGAGTCCGGTTAGATGGCAATATGCTATCTAGTGACGTCATCCGTATCGATCATCTGTTTTCTGGCGGCTGAAGCCCGACGTCCTGGCAGGGGAGCCATTGGTGGGTCTGTTTTCTTCTTCATCCAGAAAGTCCAAGCCGGCCGGCACGCTGGGCATTGAGCCGGGACCGCAAGGTCTCGCGCTGGCGCATCTGCTGCGCTCGCCAGGGGAGCGGCCCGCGCTGCTGCGCTGTGAATATTTCGAAGGTCCGGTCGATGCCCACGCTGCGCTGCTGGAGCGGGCGGTGAGCGAGCGCACCCTGCAAGGGCTACCGGTCAATCTCCTGCTACATCCATCCGAGTACCAGCTGTTCCTGCTCGAGGCCGCTGACGTCCCGCCGCAGGAGCTTCGTGACGCCATGCGTTGGCGAATCAAGGACATGATCAGCCAGTCGCTGGACGACGTCGTGATCGACTGTTTCGCCCTTCCGGAGGACGCCTATCGCGGGCGTACGCGCATGGTCTATTGCGCGGTGCTGGACAAAGGCCGCATGCAGCAGTACGTCGAGCTGGTGCAACAGGCGGGGCTGCGGCTGGCCAGCATCGATATCACCGAGATGGCGTTTCGTAACCTGGGCATGCTCGCCGGCGCCGAGGGCGTCAACATCGCCCTGCTGCGTCTGCGTACCAGCGAAGGCCTGATCTGCATTCAGAACGGTGCGGATCTCTACATGGCGCGGCGCATCGAACAGGGCCTGGCTCGTGCCGCCCAGGAGCTGGGCAGCATGACGCTGGAGATCCAGCGCTCGCTCGACTATTTCGAGAGTCAGCTCGGCAAGGGCTACATCAACCGGCTGATGCTTCTCCCCATGAAGCAGGACGGCGAGCGGACCTACCAGGGGCTTGCCGGCGGTTTGGCAGTCAACCTTCAGCGCCTCGATCTGCGCGATCTGTTCCCGGGCCAGCCAGCCGCGGATCTGAGCGAAGCGCAGCAGGCCTTCTGTCTCGGCGCCGTTGGCGCCGCGCTGCGGCAGGACGCCCCCTGATGCAGAACGTCAACCTCTATCAGCGTGAACGCCGCGCACAGGGTGGGCCGCGCCCGCGGATGATTCTGCTCGGTGCATGCGCGCTGCTCGTGGCGCTGCTGGCGCATGCTGCCTGGCAGGGCTGGATGCTGAAGCAAAGCGCGCTTGCGCGCCAGGCGGCCGAGGCGCAGGCGCTGGCTGCCGAATCCGAGCTGACGGCCTTCAGGGCCGGTTATCGCGAGCCGACGCTGGATAACCGGTTGCCGGCACAGCTGGCGGAACGCGAGGCGCGAAACCGCCAGCTGCAAGCGCTGGCGACGCACCTGCAAACGCTCGACAGCCAGCTGCGTGACGGTTTCGCACCGCTGCTCGCTGCGCTCTCCGAGCGCCATCCACCCAGCGGGCTCTGGCTGACGCGCATCCGCCTGCAGGCCGGAGGCAGCGACATACTGCTGAGAGGGCTGAGCCAGGACCAGGAGCTGCTGCCGCTCTACCTGGAAAGCCTGGGACGCAGCGACGCCCTGCGCGGACGTGAGTTCGGCAGCTTCGACCTGCAGCGCGAAGACGATGGCCTGCTGCTGTTCCACCTGTCGTCCCGTGCCATCAAGGAGAGCGAGAATGAATGATCGCGTGGATAGCTTGCGGCAACGCTGGCAGGCGCTGGCTCCGCGTGAGCAGTGGTTGTGCTTGCTGGTAGGCCTGACCTTGCTGTCGCTGCTTTATGTGCTTCTGGTTGCCGATCCGCTGACCCGGCGCATCGCAGAAGAGGACAGCCAGCGTCGCCTCGCGGAGGCCCGTCGGCTGGAGGCGACCAAGACACGCCTGGAGCTACAGGCGAGACTGGCTGCCGATCCAAATCTGCCTTACCAGCGCGCGATCGAGGCGGCTGATGCCAGCCGCGAACAGATCCTGCGACGTATCGACGAGCAGACCAGCTCGCTGGTGTCACCGTCCCGCATGAAGGTCCTGCTGCAGGACCTGTTGCGTCGCCAGCCGCGGCTGCAGATGGTTGGGCTGCAGAGCTTCAGCACGCCGCTGGAGCTGCCGGGCGCCGCCTCGGTGGACGCCGACGCGACTTCAGCCGCGCCAGGCTTTTATCGTCACGGTCTGCGCCTGACGCTGCAGGGCGGTTATTTCGACCTGCTCAGCTATCTGCAGGCGGTGCAGGACAGCGGCTGGCGCCTGCATTGGGACAGCCTCGATTACCTGATCGAGGACGCCGGCCCGGACGCGGCGCGCATTACCTTGGAACTGCATACCCTCAGTCGCCATGCGGGGTGGGTCGGTGTCTAGAGTTCTGCCCTTCGTTTGTCTGATGTGCCTGCTACCGGCTTCGGCATTCGCCCTTGATCCGACGCGACCGCCGGCGGCGCTTGTCTCTGCGATGCCTGCACAACAGCCATCGGCCGCGCTGCAACTGCAGGCGATCTTCCGTGGCGCGCAAGGCGCACGAGCCGTTCTCAATGGCCGCTCGCTGCGAGTCGGCGACAGCCTGGCCGAGGCCCGGCTGCTGGCCATCAACACCAACTCCGTTTTGATCGAGCGCGACGGCCAGCGGCAACTGCTGCGTCTGGTTGCGCCTATCGTCACCCCGAGCCAAACCCGACCATGATGCCGACCTTTCTGCCGCGCCTCGGCTTGCTGAGCCTGTTCTGTCTTCTGGCCGCCTGTCAGACCTTCGAGGATGGCGATCAGCGTCTTTACGAGCAGAGCAATCGGCTGTTCGAGCAGAGCCTGGAACAGAGCCAGGCCAAGGCAATGCCACCACCTTCGGTACAGGCGGCGCTGATTCCGCCGCTGGACATTGCAGGCGATGCACTCGCCAGCGGTCCGCGCTTCGACGTGGTGGCCAACGACATGCCGGCCCGCGAGTTCTTTCTCAGCCTGATGGATAACGCCGGGCAGAACCTGCTGGTACACCCTGACGTGACCGGCAATATCACCTTCAGCCTGCGCAACGTGACGCTGGAGGAGGTGCTGGCAGCGGTGCGTGACAGCTACGGTTATGACCACCGCCGCACCAGCTACGGCTATCAGATCCAGGCCAATACCGCGGTGACGCGCACTTATGACCTGAACTACCTCAACCTGCAGCGCCAGGGCATGAGCGATACGCGGGTCAGCTCCGGCCAGGTCACGACCAGCGACAATACCGGTACGGGTGCAGGCGGCACCACGACCAGCACCACTTCGAGCACCGTCAATGCCAGCCAGCTGCTGACCAGCAGCAACGTCGACTTCTGGAGCGAAGTACGCGAGGTGGTGGCGATGATGATCGGCGGCGAGGCTGGCAACAGCGTGGTGGTCAATCCGCAGGCCGGCCTGCTGGTGGTGCGCGCGTCGAGCAGCGACCAGCAAAGCGTCGAGCGCTTCCTGCAGCAGGCCCAGCGCAATCTGCAGCGGCAGGTGATTCTGGAGACCAAGATTCTCGAGGTGAATCTCTCCGACGGATTCCAGTCCGGCATCAACTGGGCACAGCTGGGATCGATGGGCAACGCCGAGTTCGCCCTGGGCGTGCAGGGCGACGCGCTGAGTGGCGTGAACAACGTCGGCGGCGTGTTCAGCGCAGCAGTCAGCGTCGGCGATTTCAGCGGTGTGCTGCAGCTGCTCGAGACCCAGGGTGATGTGCGGGTACTGTCCAGTCCGCGCATTTCCACGCTGAACAACCAGAAGGCAGTGATCAAGGTTGGCACCGACGAGTTCTTCGTCACCGACGTCTCGACCACCACCACGTCGCTCGCCGGCGGTACCACCGCGCCCGACCTGGACATCACCCTGACGCCGTTCTTCTCCGGTATTTCGCTGGACGTAACCCCCCAGATCGACGAGCACGAGCAGGTCACTCTGCATGTGCGGCCGACCGTCAGCCGCGTGCAGGACCAGAACAAGAGCATCCAGCTGGGCAGCTCCGACAATGTCTTCAACCTGCCGCTGGCGCTGTCTACCACGCGCCAGTCGGATTCCATCGTGCGCGCTCGTAGCGGTCAGGTGGTGGTGATCGGCGGTCTGCTGGAGAACCGCAATACCAACAACGATGCCAACATTCCCTGGGCGTCCAAGCTGCCCATCGTCGGCGGCCTGTTCCAGCAGCAACGCAAGGCGTTCCAGCAGACCGAGCTGGTGATTCTGATGCGCCCGCAGGTGATCGATGATCAGGTCTGGCTCGACGAGCTGCGGCGCAGCGCCGAATCGTTCCGCCAGGTCAGGTAGGGCGCATGTACGAGGCATTCTTCGGGTTGCGCGAAAAGCCGTTCGCACTGACGCCCAACACCGGCTTCATGGTGCGCCTGCCGTCGTATCAGGCCTGCCTGAACCTGCTGCGCGTGGCGCTGGCCGAAGGCGAGGGCTTCATCAAGGTGACCGGGGAGGTCGGGACCGGCAAGACGCTGCTCTGCCGCGAGCTGCTCAAGCGGCTGGACGCCGAATGCTATCAGGTCGCCTGGTTGCCGAACCCGGCGCTCGGCCCGATGGCGTTGCGTCAGGCACTGGCGCATGAGCTGCATATCGCCCATGTCGAGCGTCTGGACGATCACGGTCTGCTGACTGCGTTGCATCGTCGGCTGATCGAGCTGGCGGCCGCCGGACGCAGCACCGTGCTGTTGATCGATGAGGCTCAGGCGCTGCCCGCGGAAACGCTGGAGGCCCTGCGCTTGCTGACCAACCTGGAGACGGAGCAGCGCAAGCTGTTGCAGGTGGTATTGTTCGGTCAGCCTGAACTGGACGAGACGCTGAGCCATGTGAGCTTTCGCCAGTTGCGCCAGCGCATCACCTTTTCCTACCGGTTGCGGCCGCTCGACGCCAGCGATGTCGGTCGCTATCTGCATGAGCGCCTGGCTGTGGCCGGCTATCAGGGCAGCCCGCTGTTCGGACCTGCCGCGGTGCGATTGCTGGCCAGGAGCAGCGGCGGCATTCCGCGCCTGCTCAACATTCTCGCCAACAAATGCCTGATGGTCGCCTTCGGTGAGGGGAGACCACGGATCACGCGGCGTCACGTGCAAAGGGCGCTGGCGGATACCGAAGGGGCGCGCCCGTTCCTGCAGAGCGCGTCGCCACTGCGCTGGGCGATGGCTGCCGGCGTCGCCACCCTGAGCCTGTTGCTGGGTGTTTGGCCTTGGCTCTCGCGCCTGATCGAGGTGCAGCCATGAGTCTGGTCAACGACATGCTGCGCGATCTGGAAGCCCGCGGCGCCGCATCCGGCGGGCAAGGGCCGCTGATCGGCATGCAAGCGGTGGATGAAGCTGCGGCGCTACGCCGGCAGCGTTCGGCGCGCATCAGACGCTGGCTGGTGCCGGCGGCGGTGGTCGTTGTGGCGGCCGGCGCCGGGCTTGCCGTGGAGCGCTGGGCGGCAGTGCCCGAGCGCGCCGAGGCGCCTGCAGCCGTGCCCGCTTCGACGTCGGTCGACGTCGTACGCCTGCTCGATGTGCTGCCGCATCAGGAGCCAGGCCGTTTCGTGCTGCAGCTGCTACTGGATCGCCCGGTCAGTTACCAGCGTACCGATGAGGGTGGCGCGGTCAGTCTGCGATTGTCTGGTGCCGAGCTTGCCGGTGAGGCGCGTAGCGGACGTTTCGAACAGGATGGGCTGAGCCTTTCCTGGCGTGTCGAGGCTCGCGGCGACGAGGCGCGAGTGCTGCTGTTCGGCTTGACCGAGCGTCTCGACATCCGTGATCGCCTCGAGCCGGCCGGTGGCCATGCTCAGCTCTGGCTGGAGGTGAAGCGGCAAGCGAACGAGCCGGCGGTTACGAGCGAGGCCCTTGAATTGCCGGTGGCCGAAGCCGCCGATGTGCAAGCGGACCTGCCCGACTGGGTGACCCGCACCGTGCCGGAAGCCGTGACCGCCGATGTTGTGCCACCTGCGCGGCAGCCCACCGAAACGACCGTCGAGCCCGAGCCCGTGCCCGCGCCGGAGGTTGCCGCGCAGGCATCGCTGCGTATCGGCAGCCACCGGCCGGACCCGTTGCTCGAGGCGCAGCAGGCCTTGCAGCAGCAGAACTACCCACGTGCCGTCGAGCTGCTGCAAGCGCTGCACGAGGCACAACCGGACAACCCGGAGGCAACGCGCTGGTTGGCCCGGGCCTACCTGGCTGACAACCAGCTCGAAGCGCTCCTGGCCTGGCTGCCTGGGCAGCTGCGGGCCCGGCCTGAGGATGCCGAACTGCGCATGCTGCTGGGCCGGGCACAGCTGCTCGGCGGCGACAAGGCCGCGGCGCTCGCCACCCTCGAACAGCATTCGCCAGCTGTTGCGGCCAACCCGGGCTATCACGCGCTGCTGGCTGCATTGCGGCAGCAGGTCGGCGATTGGTCGGGCAGCGCTGCGCTCTATCGGCAGCTGGTCGCGCTACAGCCGCAGCAGGCCGCCTGGCAGCTGGGTCTGGCCATCGCGCTGGAGCAGCTCGACCAGCCCACCCTGGCTGCCGAACGCTATCGGCTGGCCGTACGTGGCCAGGGGCTGGATGGCAATGCACGGCGTTTCGCCGCCGAACGGGCTGCCGCCCTGGGAGATGGTCGATGACCCAGCAAGACATGCGTCAACGCAAGATCCGCCTGGGCGACCTGCTGGTCCAGGCCGGACTGATCAGCGAGGCTCAGCTGCAACTGGCCCTGCAGGATCAGAAACGAACCGGCTCCAAGCTTGGCCGCACCGTGCTGGACCTCGGCTTCATCGACGAAGGCCGCCTGCTGCGCGCCCTGTCCGAGCAGCTGCAGATCCCCTTCGTCGAACTCAAGCATTACAAATTCGACAACGGGCTGACCCAGAGCCTGCCCGAGGCGGTCGCCCGGCGCTTCCGCGTCATCGTGCTGTCGCGGCAGGGCGACGGCTTGCTGGTGGGCATGACCGATCCGCTGGACATCTTCGCCCAGGACGAGATCGAGCGCCTGCTGGGCAAGCGCGTCCACCCGGCGGTGGTGCGTGAGAGCGAGTTGCTCGGCGCCCTGGACCAGCTCTACCGCCGCACCAGCGAAATCGCCTCGCTGGCCGGCGAGCTGGAAGGCGAGCTGCAGGAAAGCGACTTCGACCTCTCGCGCCTCGGTGAAAGCAACAGCGACGCGCCGGTGGTGCGCCTGCTGCAGACGCTGTTCGAAGACGCGGTGCAGATGAAGGCCTCCGACATCCACATCGAGCCGGACGAAGGCGTGGTGCGCATCCGCCAGCGCATCGACGGCGTGCTCAACGAGCAGGTGATGAAGGAGCACCGCGTCGCCTCGGCGCTGGTCATGCGTCTGAAGATCATGTCCGGCCTGGATATCTCGGAAAAGCGCCTGCCGCAGGACGGGCGTTTCAATATCCGGGTGAAAAACCGCAACCTCGATGTGCGGGTCTCGACCATGCCGGTGCAGTTCGGCGAGTCGGTGGTCATGCGCCTGCTCGACCAGAGCGGGGCGATGTTCCAGCTCGACGGGACCGGCATGCCGCCGGTGATGCTCGAGCGCTTCCGGCGCCTGCTGCAGCGTCCGCACGGGATGGTACTGGTCACTGGCCCGACCGGCTCGGGCAAGACCACTACGCTCTATGCCGGGCTTTCCGAGCTGAACAGCCCGGAAAAGAAGATCATCACCGTCGAGGACCCGGTCGAATACCGGCTGCCGCGGGTCAATCAGGTGCAGGTCAACGCCAGGATCGAACTGACCTTCGCCCGCGTGCTGCGCGCCGCGCTGCGCCAGGACCCGGACATCGTGCTGGTCGGTGAGATCCGCGACCAGGAAACCGCCGAGATCGGCCTGCGCGCCGCGCTGACCGGCCACCTCGTGCTCTCGACGCTGCACACCAACGACGCCCTGACCTCGGCCATGCGCCTGATCGACATGGGCGTCGAGCCGTTCCTTGTCGCCACCGCGCTCAACGCCGTGCTGGCCCAGCGTCTGGTGCGCCGGGTGTGCGAGAACTGCATGGAAGACGACACGCCCGATCCGCGCCAGCTGGCCTGGCTGCAGAGCCTGCACGACGCGCCGCTCAGCGACTACCGCTTCAAGCGTGGCAGCGGCTGCCACCATTGCCACAACTCCGGTTATGCCGGCCGCGTTGGCGTCTACGAACTGCTCGAGCTGGACGAACCGATGATCGCCGCGCTTCGTCGGGGTGATCCGCAGGGCTTCGCCGAGGCCGCGCGCCAGCAGGCGCACTATCGACCCTTGGCGGCCTGCGCGCTGGATTACGCCATCGCCGGGGTCACCAGCCTCGAAGAAGTGCTGAAAGTCTGCGCGACGCTCGCCGATGATGAGGTGGCGGCATGATGCTGCGGCGCATGACGCGTTCGACCGGCCCGGCTCGCCAACGGGGGGCTGCCGGCGATGCCTAGCTTCCGCTACACCGGCCGCGATCTGCGTGGCGCGCGGGTAAGCGGCGCGCTGGAAGGTGCCAGTGCCGACGCCGTGGCCAGCGAGCTGATCTCACGGCAGATCACGCCGCTGACCATCGATGCGGAGCGGGCCCAGGCCGATAGCGTCGACGTGTTTGCCGTGCTGCGCGAAAAGCTGCGGCGCAAACGTGTCGATCTGGACGAACTGATCATCTTCAGCCGCCAGATGTACAGCCTGAACAAAGCTGGCGTGCCGATCATTCGCGCCATCGGCGGGCTGGCCGAATCCAATCGCAACCTGTATTTCCGCGGCATCCTGCAGGACGTGCGCGCCAGCCTCGAAAGCGGCCAGTCCATGGCCGTGGCGCTGAACGCGCATCCCAAGGTGTTCAACAATCTGTTCGTCAGCATGGTCAGCGTCGGCGAGAACACCGGTCAGCTCGATCAGGCGTTCAAGCAGCTGTCTGCCTATCTCGAGCTGGAACGCGAAACCCGCAAGCGCATCAAGCAGGCCACGCGTTATCCGATCTTCGTGCTGGTGGCCATGGGGGTGGCGCTCGGCGTCATCAACCTCCTGGTGATCCCGGCGTTCGCCAAAGTCTTCGCCCAGTTCCACGCGCAACTGCCGTGGGCCACGCGCGTGCTGATCGGCACCTCCAACTTCATGCGCGACTATTGGTGGCTGTTGCTGCTGGGCATCGTTGGCGGGCTTTACGCCTTCTTCAAATGGATCGAAACCGACGCCGGGCGCTTGCGCTGGGACCGCATCAAGCTGCGCCTGCCCATCGTCGGCGGCATCTTCGAACGTATCGCCCTGGCGCGCTTCACCCGCACCTTCGCGATGATGTATCGCGCCGGCGTGCCGTTGCTGCAGACCCTCTCGATCAACAGCGCCAGCGTCGGCAACCAGCATATCGGCCAGGCGATTCTCGGCATCCGCGAAAGCGTCGAGCGAGGCGAAGCACTGACCCGCTCGGCGCACAACTCCGGCCTGTTCACTCCATTGGTACTGCAGATGATGGCCGTCGGCGAAGAAACCGGCGCGCTGGATGACCTGTTCATCGAAGTCGCCGACTTCTACGAGCAGGAGGTGGACTATGACCTCAAGCAGCTGGCTGATGCCATCGAGCCGATTCTTATCGTGGCCATGGGCGTGATGGTGCTGATTCTTGCGCTGGGCGTGTTTCTGCCGATGTGGGAGCTGGGTGCGGCGGCGCGGGGCGGGGCATGACTCTGGTGCTGGATGCCCGAACGGCGCGCCAGTTCGGCTGGCGCGGGGCCTGGCTGGTACTGACGGTCACGCTGCTGGCCGGGGCGCTGCCCATCGCCTGGCGCGCCCTGCAAGTCAGCGAGGCGCGCGCGATGCAGGCCACGCGAGACAATCTGGCGCTCGGCCTTGCGGCACGCGCAGCGGAGGAGGTAGTGGCCGGACATGCACTGGATCGTCAGTGGCTGGCTGCCGACCCGTTCCGCCAGCTGCGCTGGCAGCCGGACGACTATTGCGGCGAGCTGGCCGATGGCGAGCGGCCGCGCCGGGGCTGCTGGCACTACCTGCCGCAAAGGGGCTGGGTGCTGTACCGCAGCCGTTTCCAGAGCGGTGCGTGGACGAACGCAATCCACGGCTACGCGCTGCGACGCGTGCCGGCCAAAGCAGTGGAGGGCTTACGGGACCGGGACGGGGTCGTGAGCCTGGAGCTAGAACCCGTCCCGGCCGGGCAACTGGCGAAATGGATGTCAGCTATCGAGGAGCAAGCAAGACGATGAAAAAAGACAAGGGGTTCACCCTGATTGAACTGGTGGTGGTGATCGCCATCCTGGGGATTCTGGCGGCGGTCGCACTGCCGCGCTTCATGAATGCCACGAAGGACGCGCATCGTTCGGCGGTTGCTGGGACCGCAGGCGCGCTGGGCTCGGCGGTCGCGCTCGTCCATGCGCAGTGGGAACTCAATCGCGCCAAGGGCGTGACCACTCCGGAAACGAACGTACAAGGCTTCGGTGAGGGCAATGTCGATGTCAATGCCGCCGGCTGGCCGGTGAATACCGAAGGCACCGCGCTGCACTGCACCAATGTCTGGCTGAACGTGTTGCAGGGCTCGGTTCCGACCATCGGCGGCTCCGACCCGGACTACGTGGCCAGCAAGAACAGTGGCAATACCGTTTGCACCTACACCTACCAGCGTGACGGCGGCGACGACGCCATCACCTATGACACCACCACCGGCCAAGTGGCCTTTACCTTCAACTAAGCGCGTTCCGGAGAATGCATATGAAAAAGCAACAAAGTGGTTTCACCCTGATCGAGCTGATCATGGTGATCGTAATTCTGGGGATTCTGGCGGCGTTTGCCTTGCCGCGGTTTGCGAATTTCAGTGGCCAGGCGCGGACATCTACCGTAGAGGGAATGGCTGGCGCCCTTCGTTCGGCTGCAGCAATTGCTCACGCCGCTCAGTTGGCCACCGCAAACTCGACGGGAGCTTCGTCGGTCACGCTTGAAGGCCAAGCTGTAACGATGATCGACGGTTATCCGACTGCGAACGCGGCTGGTATTGGCGCTGCTGCTCAAATTGACGGCTTTACGCTTGGTACTGGCGGTGCGGCCGCGGGGGATGTAATCACTTTCACTCCGGTCGGATTCACTGGAGCCAACTGTCTTGCTACCTACACTGCTGCAAATGCAGCAGCTAGTGACGCTACGGCTCGAGTCGCACGCGTCACCACGACCACTTCCGGATGTAACTAACGGATGCGCGGCTTCACCCTCGTCGAGCTGATCATGACACTCGTCATCATCGGCATCCTAGCCGCTGTGGTGGGGCCGCGTTTCTTCGATCGAAAGGTGTTCGACGAACGCCTGCTCTTTGAAGAAACGGTCTCGGCCGTGCGCTATGCGCAGAAGCTGGCCCTGGCCAGCGGCTGCCTGACCCAGGTCAGCCTGGGCGCGGGTGGCTATCGTCTGCGCCGAGCGGCGAACTGCACTTCGGGCGGCTTCAGCGCCGAAGTGCAGGGGCCGGACGGCCAGACACCCTTCGCCAACACCGAAGTGCCTGCGGGCGTTTCGGTGTCGACGACCAACTTTCCTGTGGTGTTCGACTCGCTGGGGCGTCCCTCCAGCGCGGCGAGCGCCTCCATTGGTGCGTTCACTTTCAGCGTGACCGCCGAAACCGGGCTGGTGCAATGAAACTCCAGCGCGGCATGACGCTGGTCGAGCTGGTGATCACCATCGTGATCATCGGTATCGCCGCTGCTGCACTTTATTCCGCCATGGCTGCTATCACCGGGCGCTCTGCCGATCCGATGCTGCGTCAGCAGAGTCTTGCGATTGCCGAGGCCTACCTGGAAGAAATTGAATTGCAGGCGTTTGCCCCGCAGGCGAACGCGGCGTGCAGCCCGGCGCGTGCCTGTTTCAACGATGTGCGCGACTATGCTGGGCTTTCCGAGGCGCCGCACGATGCCTTCGGTATTGCGATTGCTGACTTGGCAGGTTATAACGTCGCCGTTTCGGTGAACGGCCCAGACGCCTGGAGCGGCGTTCAGGCCCTGCGCATCGACGTCAGCGTAACCGATCCGTCTGGCGCCACTTTGCAGCTGAGCGGCTATCGCACCTGCTACGGCGAAACGGACGCCTCGGGGGCAAGTCTATGCCCCTGAAGTCGCGCGGCTTCACCCTGGTGGAGCTGGTTATGGTCATCGCACTGGCCGGCCTGGTGGCTGTGATGATTTCAACGGTGTTGGGCCGGCCGATGGAAAGCTTCGCGGCGCAGAGTCGTCGTGCCGAGCTGGTAGACCTTGGTGCTGGCGCCATGCAGCGTATGGCGCGCGATGTACGCCTCGCGGTTCCCAACTCGTTGCGGGTTTCAGCGGACGGCCAAGCCTTCGAGTTGTTGCTAATTCATAGCGCAGCGCGCTACAGGCCCAACCGCAACGACAGTGACGGGTTGCGCTTTGGCGAGGCCGCTTCCAATTGCGGAAGCACCACAGTCGATGGCACCTGTGATTCGGTGCAGGTTCTTACGCCTTCGCTCGATCTGTCCGGTGCGCGCTGGATGGTGCTCTACAACGTTGGCGCGCAATCAGGCACGACTCCCGTCGCGGGGGCAAATCTATGGGCCGGCGGTAACCCCGGGGTTATTACGCCGACCGGCACGACCTTTTCGCTTCGCAGTGGTGCGCCGACTGACGAGTCGCTCATCGCCCTTGGCAATTTGCCCAGCGGAGGCTTCCGTTTCGCCTTCGCTTCGCCGCAACGACGCCTGTATCTGTCTGAGCGCGTAGTGGGTTATCGCTGCCAGAATGGGCAGCTGGTGCGCTATAGCTATAACCAGCTGCTCGCGAGCCTGCCCTCGTCTCCGCCGCCAGGGTCAGCGCCGCAAGTGCTCGCCAGCGATGTCACGCAGTGTCAGTTCAGCTACCGAGCCGGTACAGCGCAGCGCGGTGGACTGCTGAGCCTCTCGCTCGGTATGACCCATGCTGGCGAAACCCTTCGGTTGACGCAACAGGTCCATGTCGACAATGCACCTTGACCGCCCTTTCCCGAGACGCGCGGCCGGCTTCGGGCTGGTCGCTGCGCTGTTTCTGATGGTGATCGTGGCGCTGATCATTCTGACGATGGCTCGACTGTCGACGACCCAACACGGAACGGTCAGCCTCTCCATTCAACAGGCTCGTGCCTATCAGGCCGCCAACGCGGGCTTGGAGTGGGGTATTGCGCGGGCTCTCGAGGGGGGGAGCTGCGCCTCGGGCGCGTCGCCGACGCTCAGCGGCAGTGGCCTCGATGACTTCGTCCTGCGCGTCGAGTGCCACCGGGATGACTACCTGGACGCCGCCGGCGCGAGTATCAGTCTATATCGCCTCATCGCTACTGCCGAGAACGGCCAGCCTGGGGCGAAAGCGGACTATGCCTATCGACAATTGAGTGCCGTGGTGGAAGGGAAACCCTGATGAAGAGAGCCATGCGTGACGTTCTGCTCGTCTGTTTCGCCCTGGTTTGCTCCGGGCTGGCCTGGAGCGCCGACGTGGGAATCTGTTCGGAGAATTTCCCGGACGGCCTGCAGAGTTACAACCGTGGTCAAATCTCTTTTGACGGCTTCGCCCAATTGCAGGGTAGTCCCGATGGTGTGCTACATGCCGGGGCAATTTACCGACATCGGCTTTGGTCGTTGTTTGCACCAACCTGTACGACGAAGCAGTGCCAAGCTAGTGGCACTAACGGTCCGTTGCAGTCGGCAGGCAGTTTTCCAAGTTTCGTTGGTCAGAAGGATGTGCTTGTTCTTCCTAACCGAGAAGAGCAGCTGGATGCTGATTCGCGCAACCGCTATGGAGTTTGGGACATTAAGAAGCGTGCGCGCTTGGCTGTCCGCAGCGGAGGCCAAAATTTTTATATCGAAGAGGTGCGGATGGCGGATGACGCCATCCTTGAACTTTCGGCTGGCGACTATTGGATCGGGTCGCTCAATACCGGCAAGGCTTCGCAGATTCAGGTCGTTGGCAACGGAAGAGTACGACTGTTCGTTCGTGACTCGGCTAGCTTTGGAGAACGCTCATTGCTCAATTCACCCGCGAACGAGAGCACCGGGGCTTCAAGCAAGCTTTTCTTCTACGGCTACAAGAATGTCGGTTTTGGCACTAACTCAACCATTAGCGGTTATTTATACAGTGAGCAAAACGTCACTCTTGGGGACACATCATCGCTCTACGGCGCCGTGACAGCTGCGAACATTTCACTAGGTTCGAATGCGACCGTTGTGTATATGGCACCAACTGGTAGCTGTGCCAAACCCACTGAGCTTCGGTTGAGCTGGTTGCTCGACGAAGGGAGCTGGACCGGGGCGCTCGGTGAGGTCAAGGATGCATCAGGAAACGGACTTGCGGGTCGGTCAGTTAACGGTGCCATGACTGACTTTGCCGAGCCTGCGTTAAGAGAGGAGGGTAATCTTGGTACCTGTGGATATGGGCGCTTCCGATCTGCTGCACAACAGTATGTTCAAACGCCCCACAATGATCTGTTGACTCTGCAAGATAGTTTCACGATCGGGTTATGGGTTAAGCCCAGAAGCCTTCCTCCTACTGATCTCATGTCGATCCTTTCAAAAGACGAGAACTACGAATTTCATCTGAACCCCGACGGTACGGTGAACTGGTGGTGGCGGACCACCGGGCCGACTTCAACGGTCCATTTCAACAGCAACAAAGCGCTAAAAGTCGGGGAGTGGAGTCATGTTCTAATCCGTTACACGCCTGGTGATCAGCGGATTTTCATTAACGGTGCCGAGGCTGGGAGGGCGAAGTTTTCTGGAACACCGGTGGCCAACACCGATCCGTTGCAACTGGGGTGGGACCAGTTGGCTGGCCGCTATTTCAACGGTGAACTGGATGAGCTCCGCATTTATGACGGCGCTCTCAGCGATAGTGAGGTTGCCGCGTTGGCAGTGGAACGACACGCTTGCTCGCGTCGGCTCCAATGCTTCGGCGATACCTTCGATGACGCGCTCAGTAACGATTGGGTAGCTTCCAGCCGTGGCAGGACGGCGTTCACGCCAGCTGTTTACGGCGAGCGTCTCCGGTTGACCAGTAACGCTACTAACGTAGCTACCGCTACGGCTCTGCAAAGGCTCTTCCCGGCGCAGGGAAACTTCATCCAAGTTGAATTTGATTACTACGCATATAACGGCACTGGTGCCGATGGCATCGCAGTGATTCTGTCCGACGCTACTCAGACCCCTCAGCCGGGGGGATTCGGTGGCTCACTAGGGTATGCGCAACTCAACGACAACGCGAATAAGGTCAGCGGTTTTGCGGGCGGATGGCTCGGGATCGCTCTAGACGAGTACGGTAACTTCTCTACCCGGGGCGAAGGGCGCGAGGGGGGGCGAACCGACCGGATACCAGACTCAGTAAGCGTGCGAGGCGCGGGCAATGGGCTCGTTGGCTACCGTTACCTGGCCGGCACGGAAAGCTCGCTCCGCCCGGGTGTTGACGATGCGAGCAGTAAAAGTGCAGCGCCCGGGCATCGGTATAGGATAACCGTCGATGCACGGAATGAAGGCCAGGCACTAGTTACGGTAGAACGCAAGACGGACTCGGGATTTGAGGTTCTGCCCAACCTCAACAAGTACAACGTCATGGCTGCCGGCAATGGCCAGCCGGCGATGCCAGATCGGTTCTTCTTGTCTTTTACAGGCTCCACCGGTGCGTCGACCAACATCCACGAAATCGACAATCTCAATGTCTGCGCGACGGAAATTCAGTCCATCGGCCAACAGATCCACCACTTCGATCTCCGCTATGTCTCTCCGTCACTGACCTGTAATCCGCAGGAGGTCACGGTTACCGCCTGCCTGAATGCGGACTGCTCTCAGGTCTACAGCGACCCTGTAACGGCGGCTCTAACCGCCGAAGGTGCAGTATGGAAGGGCGGTAACCAGCTGAGTTTTTCCGGCGGGACTGCAAAAGCTATGGTTCAAGTAACCCGCCCTGGGGATGCGACAATTGGGGTCGGCGGATCCACGCCCCCGGCTCTGTCCTTCGGCGAAACCACCTGCTCCACGGTTGGGTGCAAACTGGTAGGCGTGGAGAGCGGGTTTATCGTCGACGTACCAACACTCATCGCCAACCGCCCTCAATCCAATGTCTGGTTACGCGCTGTCAAGGCTGACCCAAGGGACCCGCAGAAGTGCGTGGCCGGGTTTGGCGACGGGACCAAAAGTATTGGTTTTAATGTCACCTACGATTCGCCGAGTACCGGCAGCCGGGCGGTTAGCATTAACGAAACGCCGATCAGTACGACGCCAACCGGTTCGGCAACCGGGTTCACTCCGCTGACCTTGAAGTTCGATGCCGAGGCTAAAGCTCCCCTTACTGTCAGCTATTCCGATGCAGGAAGGATGAACCTCAACGTTCGATATGCGCCTACCGAGGGCGACGAGCGGGGGCTGGTCATGCTGGGAGCAGATCAGTTCGTCAGCAAACCGTACGGAATCCACATCGAGACGGATATCGACAAGCGCGCGCCGAACAAACGTTGCAATGGAGCGACGATAGATGAATGTCGAGAAGTCTTCATCGCGGCTGGAGAGCCGTTTCCGGTGCGCTTCCGGGCGGTAGGGTGGGGCGGCTCTGACAGTGAGCCGCGGACCGCACTATCGCTAGTAGATAACATCACCACGCCGAACTTTGCGCTGAGTGCCGCGAGCGGTGCGTTCAAGTTGGAACAGACGCTGATGGCGCCAGCTGGCGGTGACCCCGGGGCGCTCAGCGCTAGATCTTATAACCATGCTTTAGGCGAAGTGACTACTGTGGCGGCACAGAGCATTTCCGAGGTTGGGATCTTCCAGCTCACCGCCAGCCCGAATCAAGGCGTCAGTTACCTCGGTGAGTCCGTCGACGGCGGCGTCAGCAACCTCATTGGCCGCTTTATCCCCGCTCGTCTAGGGGTGGCCGCGGTCGCCAGCCTTACTCCAAGTTGCGGTGCGTTCAGCTATCAGGGGCAGCCTATCGACTTTGCACCGGGTTTCGAGCCTCAGGTAACGGTGACCGGCTACAGCAGCGCCGGGTCGGTCACGAACAATTATGATCGCGGGCCGTTCTGGCGGTTGGGCTCGCCGACACGTGAGGCGTATCGATCGGTCGTCGGCAAGAAGTCATTGGATGATCGGTTGATCACGCAGGGAGCTTCTAGTGAGGTAATGGAGGGTATGGACGACGGTGATGGTGCGCGGATGTACCGATGGTCCGGTGAGCAGCTTATCTACGAACCGGGCGCCGCGCCTTCGCCAGATGATCTTCCCTTCGTTGCTGTAGTGGAACAGACACTCACGGCAGCGGGCCTAACGGATCTGGATGGAGCCTGTTACTCGACGGCTGGCTTTGGTTGTCAATCATACAATTACGAGTTTACGCAGAGTCCTGGCAGCGAAATTCGACTTGGTCGGCTATCACTCGGTAACGCTCACGGTTCGGAATTGCAGGGACTGGATTTACCCATAACTATCGAAACTTGGCAGGCACTTGGAACAACCTCAGGCTTCAGACCAGAGAACGATCAATGCACAGTCTCTGTAACGGTAGGCGAGCCTTCGCTGCAGGCATTCAGCGGTGATCTTTCGCAGGGGGAAACCTTGGCGAAGGTGAGCATGCTGCTTGGCGGCAATGGCGTTATAGGGCTGAGTGCGCCGGGACAGGGCAATCAGGGCAACGTCAAGGTTGCGCTGCCGCTGATGCCCGAATGGCTTAAATACGATTGGGTCGGTGGAGGAAGAGAATCTGCAACCGGGCTGGCAAGCTTTGGCATATACCGCGGCTCGCCACCGCTGATTTTTCGCCGCGAAGTTTATCGCTAGAAGCAAGAAGGCCGCTCCCGGGAGCGGCCTTCTTGCTTGGGTATAAAAGAGGGGATTCCCGGCCTGCCTGTACCGAGGTCCCCGAAACTGGTCGCTAGAGTCTATGCACTGCGTGTGCCAGTTTCGTTTCAGTCTCGGTGGCCGGCCAAGGGCGCGATCTGCCTGGCGGCGGTCGCGCTGTTGCGATTGGTCGGCGGGTCGAGGTAACGGTCTGCGTTCGGATTCGGTGCAGCGCTGGCTGCTGTGCCCGATTGTGGCGCGTCAGTTCTGGTCGGGCCAGAAGCGGATCGGCGCGCCCTCTGCTGGCCACAGGCGCAACTGGTCGATGTTCGATACGTCCCAGCGCTCGACTCGGCTGAGCAGATCGAGGAAGCGTTGCTCCTGCTCCATGAGCTCTGGCATGCACATCTTGCGCGTGCTGCCGATGTTCTCGAAGCGCAGGGTTTGACCTTCCAGGTGATAGCTGGCGAACCAGTGGTTGCAGCCGGCATTGCCGTAGGCGCGCTCGGCCGAGAGGGTCAGCGAAACCGGCGTGCGGCCGACCACCGCATCATCACCGATCCACTCGGCGACATAGGTGACATCGTTCTGCAGTGTCAGCGGTTCCACGGCGCAGCCGGAGGCGGCCAGCGTGATGGCGAGCAACGGGATGGTGTAGCGGTGCATCATCGAGCTTCCTTGCAAGTGGGGCAGAAATGCTGACCGTCCCGGCTGGCCCAGCCGAGTTCGGCGATACGGGCTTCGGCAGCCGGAGCTTGTGCCGTTGCACCGAGTGCCGCGTCGACGGCGAACTCGAAGTCCAGCTGTTTGCCGCAGCCATTGCAGTCGACCTGCCAGTTATGGATTGCCAGCTCGCGAAATACCGGCCCGCTGGCCACGGCCATCCATTGCCCGGGCGGGTTGATCAGGTGACGGACCTTTTCAACGGTCAGCCGCTGGGAAAGGTCGCGGCTGCCTTTGAGGGTTACCAGCAGGGTGTCGCCGCTGCGAATCGAACCGCCATTACCGGTGACCTGATAGCGGCCCGGCGCCAGGGCGCGGCATTCGGTGAGCGTGTGGGCGGGGTTGAGCAGGGTGTAGCGGAAGTCGTGTTCGGCCATGACTCGTGTTCGACGCTGAGTTGTGCGTGCAATGCTAGCACGAGCCCCGGCGGCAGGCGCGCCGCCGGGACGAATCGAGCGTGAGGGATCGAAGATCACTGTGCCGGAGCGGGGTTGGACTTGCCGAAGGTGTCCTCGAAGAAGCGCTGCATGTCGCGCCAGGAGCGTTCGTCCGCGGCTTTCTGATAGGCCACGTCGAGGCCATTCTTCTGATGGGCATCGGCACCGGGGTTGGTGAAACCGTGCTTGGCGCCCGGCAGGCTGACGAATTGGTAGTCGGCGCCAGCCTTGACCATCTCGACGTTCAGCGCGGCGATGTCATCGCTGCTGATCATGCTGTCTTCGGCACCATGCTCGACCAGCACGCGCGCCTTGACGCTGCCCGGCGCGGCGCGGGTTTCGGTGGCTAGCGCGCCATGGAAGCTGACCACGCCGTCCAGTGGCACGCCCTGGCGCGCCATGTCCAGCACCACCTTGCCGCCGAAGCAGTAGCCCACCGCGCCGAGCTTGTCGGTATCCGTCTGGGCCTGCTCCTTGAGCAGATCCAGCCCGGCATTGAAGCGGCCTTTGGCCGCATCGGCGTCCTTCAAGGCGGCCTGCATGAAGCCCATGGCGTCCTTGGGGTGCTCGGTGTTCTTGCCTTCGCCGTACATGTCGATGGCCAGGGCGCTGTAGCCGAGTTCGGCGAGGTCGCGGGCGCGTTGCTTGGCGTAGTCGTTCAGGCCCCACCATTCGTGCACCACGACGATGCCGGGGCGCTTGCCTTCGATGGCGTCGTCGTAGGCGTAATAGCCGATCATCTTGGTGCCATCGGCAGCGGTGTAGTGGATTTCCTGGGTTTGTACCGCGGCGTTGGCAGTGACGCTGGCAGCCATGAGCAGGCCGAGTAGGCAGTGGCGCATCATGAGGTCTCCTTGACGGGCATGAGGTGAAAGAGGCGGTTCGACGAAGAATAGCGGGTGTTCGACTGGACGCGCAGCGCCCGGGTTCGTCTGGCGGCGCGATGGGGATGGCTGAAAACGAAAAAGCCCCGCCGGCTGGCAGGGCTTCGTTCGTCGAGCATGGTTGCGGTGTCAGCCGCCCAGGTAGGCGTCGCGCACCTTCGGATCGGTCAGCAGATCCTCGCCGCTACCCTGCATGACGATGTGGCCGTTCTCCAGTACGTAACCGCGGTCGGCCAACTTGAGCGCCTGGTTGGCATTCTGCTCGACCAGGAACACCGTCACGCCATCCTCGCGCAGCTGTTCGATGATCTCGAAGATCTGCTGGATGATGATCGGCGCCAGTCCCAGCGACGGCTCGTCGAGCAGCAGCAGCTTGGGCTTGCTCATAAGCGCGCGGGCGATGGCGAGCATCTGCTGTTCACCACCGGACATGGTGCCGCCGCGCTGCTGATAGCGTTCCTTGAGCCGCGGAAACAGGCCGAGCACCTTGTCCAGCTGCTCCTGGAAATCGGCCTTGCCAGTGAAGAAACCGCCCATGGACAGGTTCTCTTCAACGGTCAGACGAGCAAAGATCCGCCGCCCTTCAGGCACCACGGCAATGGCCTTGCGCATGATGTCGCAGGTCTGCTGGCCGACCAGCTCTTCACCCTGGAAACGGATGCTTCCGCTGGCCGCCTGTGGCGAGCCGCAGAGGGTCATTAGCAGGGTCGACTTGCCGGCACCGTTGGCGCCGATCAGGGTGACGATTTCGCCCTGTTCGACCTGCACGTTGATGTCGTGCAGGGCCTGGATCTTGCCGTAGAAGGTCGAGACGTTTTCGAAAGTCAGCATGCTTACGCCTCTCCCAGATAGGCTTTGATCACGTCCGGGTTGTTGCGGACCTGCTCGGGCGTACCGTTGGCCAGCGGGGTGCCCTGGTTGATCACGTAGATGTGGTCGGAAATGCTCATGACCAGCTTCATGTCGTGCTCGATCAGCAGCACGGTGACGCCGTGCTCGTCGCGCAGCATGGCGATCAGCGCCTTGAGGTCCTCGGTCTCCTTCGGGTTCAGGCCGGCGGCCGGCTCGTCGAGCATGAGGATGCGCGGGCGCGTCATCATGCAGCGGGCGATCTCCAGGCGGCGCTGCTGGCCGTAAGCGAGGGTGCCCGCCGGGCGGTTGGCGATGTCGGTGAGGTTCACCTGTTCCAGCCAGTGTGCAGCGAACTCCATGGCCTCGCGTTCGCTCTGGCGGAACGCCGGCGTCTTCAGCAGACCGGCGAGGAAGTTGGTGTTCAGGTGCCGGTGTTGCGCCACCAGCAGGTTTTCCACCGCCGTCATGTCCTTGAACAGGCGGACGTTCTGGAAGGTGCGCACTACGCCCTGGCGGGCGATCTTGTGGCCGGGCAGGCCGTGGATCGGCGTGCCGTCGAGGAGAATTTCCCCCGCGGTCGGCTGATAGAAGCCGGTCAGGCAGTTGAACACTGTGGTCTTGCCGGCGCCGTTGGGGCCGATCATCGATACCACTTGCTTGTCATGTACCTTCAGCCCCACCTCGTTGACAGCCAGCAGGCCGCCAAAACGCATCATCAGGCCGCGTACTTCTAGAATCGGGCGGCTCATTGCTTCAGCTCCAGGTGTGGGCGTTGCATCGGCAGCAGGCCTTGCGGACGCCAGATCATCATCAGCACCATCAGGGCGCCGAACATCAACATGCGGTATTCGCTGAATTCGCGCATCAGCTCAGGCAGCAGGATCATCACGATGGCGGCGAGGATCACCCCGAGCTGCGAGCCCATGCCGCCCAGCACGACGATGGCGAGAATGATCGCCGACTCGATGAAGGTGAACGACTCCGGCGAGACCAGCCCCTGGCGTGCGGCGAAGAAGCTGCCGGCGAACCCAGCGAAGGTCGCGCCGAGGGTGAAGGCCGAGAGCTTGATCACGGTGGGGTTCATGCCCAGGGCGCGGCAGGCGATCTCGTCTTCGCGCAGGGCTTCCCAGGCGCGACCGATCGGCATGCGCAGCAGACGGTTGATCACGAACAGCGTCAGCAGCACCAGCAGCAGGGCGATCAGGTAGAGAAAGATCACCTTGTTCACCGAGTTGTAGGCGATGCCGAAATACTCGTGGAACGTCTGCATGCCCTCGGCGGCGCGGCGGTCGAAGGACAGGCCGAACAGCGTCGGTTTTTCGATGCCGCTGATGCCGTTCGGGCCGCCGGTGAGATCGGTCATGTTGCGCAGCAGGATGCGGATGATCTCGCCGAAGCCGAGGGTCACGATAGCCAGGTAGTCACCGCGCAGGCGTAGGACCGGGAAGCCGAGCAGGAAGCCGAACAGTGCGGCCATCGCCCCGGCGATCGGCAGCGCGGTCCAGAAACCGACCCCGTAGTAATGCGAGAGCAGCGCGTAGGTATAGGCGCCGACGGCATAGAAACCGACATAACCCAGGTCGAGCAGGCCGGCCAATCCCACGACGATGTTCAGGCCGAGGCCGAGCATCACGTAGATCAGGATCAGGGTGGCGATATCCACCGCGCCGCGCGAACCATAGAACGGCCACGCCAGCGCGAGCACGATCAGCCCCAGAATGATCCAGCGCTGGGTCGACGGCAGGGTAAGGAAGCTACCGGCACCGGCTGGCACGCTCGGCAGGCTCGGGCTGGCCGCCCAGCCGGCGGCCAGATGGGTGCGGAACAGTTGCCAGACGAACATGGCCACCGCGCAGGCGGCGATGATCCAGAAGGTGCTCGCCTCGGCGCCATGCACTTCGACGCGGATGCCGACGGTGGTGAGCTTCAGGCCGAACACCGGCACCGCCACGGCGATGACCAGCAGGGCGCTGAAGAAGGCTGTACGAAGATTGCCGGTCATACCTTTTCGACCTCCGGGCGGCCGAGGATGCCGGTGGGGCGGAACAGCAACACGAGCACGAGCAGGCTGAAGGCCACCACATCCTTGTACTGATCACCGAAGATGTCGGCACCGAAGGCTTCGGCCACGCCGAGCACCAGACCACCGAGCATGGCCCCGGGGATGCTGCCGATGCCGCCGAGAACCGCGGCGGTGAATGCCTTGATGCCGGCCAGGAAGCCGATGTGCGGGTTGATCACGCCATACTGCATGCTGATCAGCACCGCCGCGACGGCAGCCAGAGCTGCGCCGATGACGAAGGTCAGGGCGATGATGCCGTTGGTGTTGATGCCCAGCAGGTTGGCCATCTTCAGATCCTCGGCGCAGGCGCGGCAGGCACGGCCCAGGCGCGAGCGGGAGATGAACAGCGTGAGGCCGTACATGGCGACGAAGGTGACCACGAAGATCAGGATCTGCATGTAGGAGATCACCACGCCATTCATGGTGCTTTCGCCGAAGACCAGATTGCCCGGCATCAGGTTGGGGATGGCCTTGTCCTTGGAGTCCTGGGCCAGCAGCACGACGTTCTGCAGGAAGATCGACATGCCGATCGCCGAGATCAGCGGGATCAGCCGATTACTGCCGCGCAGCGGGCGATAGGCGACCCGTTCGATGCTGTAGCCGTAGGCGCTGGTGACGATCATGGCCGCGACGAAGGCGCCGATCATCAGGATGGGCAGGGCGTCCAGGCCCATCATCGACAGGCCGACAATGGCGATGAACGTGACATACGAGCCGATCATGTACACCTCGCCGTGGGCGAAGTTGATCATGCCGATGATGCCGTACACCATCGTGTAGCCGATGGCGATCAGCGCGTAGGTGCTGCCAACGGTCAGCCCGTTGATCAGCTGTTGTAGGTAGTGGTAAAGCTCAGGCATCACTGCTCTCCGAAGTCCCTGCAATTCCATCCGGTCTGGCTGCGCTGCCCACGTCGAACACACCGCCCACCCTGGCGCGGCGCCACTGCGGTACGGCCCCCTGCGGATCACGCACGGCGCCGGTTCGAGGCGGGCCTGCTGTTCAGGCCGCTCGCTGGATTACAGGTATGGCAAGACGGCCCGGTGCTTGTGGCAGGGCCGCCCGCTAAAACAAAGCCCACAAGCGAGTGTGGGCTTTGCGAGGCTGATGGAAATTACTTGGCTTCGGTCTTGGTGCCGTCCTGGTGCCATTCATAGACGACGAAGTTGAAGTTCTTCAGGTCGCCTTTCTCGTCGAACTCCAGGACGCCGGTCGGGGTATCGAAGCTGTTGCTGCGCAGCGCTTCGGCGACCTTGTCGGTGTCGGTACTGCCCGCTTTCTCGATGCCTTCGGCGATGACCTGAACCGCAGCATAGGCCGGGAACACGAACGGACCGCTCGGATCCTGCTTCTTGGCCTTGAAGGCCTCGACCAGTTCCTTGTTGCGCGGATCCTGGTCGAAGGATTTCGGCAGCGTTACGTACATACCTTCGGAGGCCGGGCCGGCAATGGCGGAGATTTCCGAGTTGCCGACGCCTTCCGGACCCATGAAGCGCACGTTCAGGCCCTTTTCCTTGGACTGGCGCAGCAGCAGACCCAGTTCCGGGTGGTAGCCGCCGTAATAGACGAAGTCGACGCCTTCGCGCTTGAGCTTGGCGATCAGCGAGGAGAAATCCTTGTCGCCGGCATTGATGCCTTCGAACAGGCCGACCTTGACGTTCTTGCTTTCCAGGGTCTGCTTGACGGCAGTGGCGATGCCTTCGCCGTACTGCTGCTTGTCGTGGATGACCGCGACGTTCTTCGGTTTGACGTGGTCGGCGATGAAGTTGCCGGCGGTCGGGCCTTGCAGGCTGTCGAGGCCGATGGTGCGGAAGATCAGTTCGTAACCGCGGGAGGTGATGTCCGGGCTGGTGGACGCCGCGGTAATCATCAGGATGCCTTCGTCCTCATAGATGTCGGATGCCGGCTGAGTGGAGCTGGAGCAGAGGTGGCCGACGACGAACTGCACTTCGTCGTTGACGATCTTGTTGGCTACCGCCACGGCCTGCTTCGGATCGCAGGCGTCGTCGTAGCGCACGCCCTCGAGTTGCTGACCGTTCACCCCGCCGGCCTTGTTGATCTGCTCGATGGCCATTTCGGCCCCGATGAACTGCATGTCCCCGTACTGCGCCACCGGCCCGGTTACCGGCCCTGCCAATCCGATGCGGATGGTATCGGCGGCCAGGGTGTAGCTGGCTGCGCCGGTCAGTGCCATTGCCAGGAAAATTTTCGAAAGACGCTGCTTGGTCTTCATAAGTGCTCCACTTGCATCGTTATTGTTTGAATCCTGCGGGCCGGAGGGCCGTTAAGAGGCGAACATCCCGAAACGCTCCGGCAACTGTACCGGCACAGTGTAGAAGTGTCTCCTCCGTTTGCACAGCCGGCAGATTCAACCGTTTGATGGGAATTGGGGCGCGGGTATCATGGCGCCCTTTTCGTTACGGACGAATCCCATGGCCGACGACGCAAGCACTCTTTATGCCAAGCTGCTGGGCGAAACCGCAGCGATCACCTGGCAGGAACTGCAACCCTTCTTTGCCCGCGGCGCATTGCTGCAGGTGGCCGGCGAGGCCGATCTGGTCGAGGTGGCGGTGGCAGTAGCCGAAGACGATCAGACCAAGGTGGCCGCCTGGCTGACCAGCGGCCAGTTGACGAAGATGCCTGCCGAGCAGGCGCAAGACTGGCTGGAGCGCGATCCCGACCTGTGGGCCGTGGTAGTCGCACCCTGGGTGCTGGTGCAGGAACGCGTCGGCAAACCTGCACTGCACTGAAAAGGGGCGAGGCTCGCGAGCTGCCAGGTGTGGAGCCAGCCCGCACCCGAAGGTTTAGCCGAGCTTCTTGCAGACCTCTTTGCGGTTTGGCATCTGCTTGCATTTTTCGCTGAGTGCGCGCAGTTCACTCTCATTGTTCTTGAGCTTATGGGCGAGCATCTTTTCGACAATGAACTGTTCCTGTGAACCCAGGTGGCGTTCAGCCCGTTCAATGGTCGCAAGGGCTGCACCTGCATCGCCATTGTTCAGATGGTAGTGAACCAGTTGTTCGTAGACTTCCGGTCCCGCTAGCGACCAGTCCTTGATCGCGTTGAGCTGTGCCAGGGCACGACGTTTGTCTCCGGTTGCCATGTGGACGTTGAAAAGGCTACGACGAATGCCTGGCTGGTTAGCCACCGGAGACTTGAGGGCTCGCTCGGCCAAGGTTCGGGCATCCTTGAGATTCTTCTGAGCCAGGGCTTCATTGGCTCCGTAGGCGCTCCTGTAAGCGTCCAGTGAGGCTTTCACGCTTGGCGCGTTGCGGACTGTAAGCCAGTTCCGTTTATTCACCCGGTTGTAGCGCTCGGCATCGTACTCGCGCTGCAGATAATGGCGCAGGTCGTCGTCGCGACGCTGGGCTGACATGTGTGAGCGGGTGAGGTGTTGGCCGACTGCGCTGACGGTGGTCATCAGGCCCTGATTGACGAACGTGTTGATCTCCTGAGTAAAGCCGTTCAGGTCGAGGCGCTGCAGCGAATCCTGCATCGCGCTCCGTCTAGCCTGTATGAAACCAGCCATGAGGGGTTCCTGCTTGCCCTGAAAGTCGCTGAGTCGCTGCAGGCTATGGCTGGCACCGCGCGGCGCGTAATGCGCGCGGATTAGCAGATCGGTACCCAGCAGATCTGCCTGGTCTTCCTGGGCACGACCCCAGGCGGTGTTCCATACGTTGTCCGAAAAGGTGTTGGCGAGAGAGGTGTAGAGCACTGTATCGCCGATAGCCCTCTGCGTGGCTTGCGGATTCTTGCTGACCACCTTCCACTTCGATGCTCCGCGATCCAGACGAGAGTCGGCGACCATCGTCGCAATGACCGCGGTAGTGGCAATGTTGGTCAGCAGTTCGCGCTGCTCGTTGAAGGCTTGGCGGCGATCATGGTGACGCAGCAGCACATGGCTCATTTCATGGGCCAGCATCGCCGCAATTTCGTCCTCGCTTTCTACGCTTTCCAGCATGCCGAGCGGCACGTAGAGATTGCCGTACGGGTCGGCTGATGGCCCGAACGAGTAACTGTCGGTGACCGTTATCCGCAACTGTGGCTGTTCACCAGGCCAACCCTTGGCGAGGCGTTCGACGATGCCTTGCAGATAGTTCTGCAGCGCAGGAATCAGCACTACGTTCTGTTGGCGGATTTCATTGGCTGGCAGGTTACGACCGTCATAGCTAAGTCGCAGGTTTTGGGTGTGTTGCGGATCGAGGCGGAAGTAACTGCGAACCTCCTCCTGCTCCAGGTATTTGCCCTGGAATCTGCTTTGTGTGCTTTGCCCGGCAAGATTGATCAGCGCGTCGGGTGCTCCTTTGAGCGTGCTGCATCCGCCGAGACAAGCCAGCAGTAGGGCCGACGCCAATGCGGCCGGCTTAGGCAATAGATCAGTTCTTCGCACAGCCGGCCCCGTACCCAATGGTGGAGAGATTGGTTGCGCTTTCTGCGCGGGCCTTGGGTAGCGCTGCACACGGCATTGGCACGGTCTTGCCTTGACTCAGGCGGACATCCACACCGTCCAGCCAGACCAGCTGCCCGGCTACCTCGACCTGCACCAGTTCAAGATCGTCATTCCACTGCTGTGCGGCCAGTGGTGTGGCGGGTAACTCGGCGCGTGCAACCTTCTTCAGCAAACGACCCTCCGCATCAAGGAGGGCGATCGGATCGTTGGTGTATTGCTCGACGGTCAATCCGGCCGCGTAGCTGGTACTGCTGAGCAGCAGGGCGCAGAGCAGGGTGAGGGGTGTGCGCATGATGACTCCTTTCGTGTGCTGGTCGAGGGGAGGGAGGGGCATTCCGGTTCTTCTGGCAATAGCACGCCAATCAGCAGCAACAAGCCAAGGATGTTCACTGGAGAGACACGCAAGTGATAAAGCAGCAGGCTGATTAGCAGCAGACAGAGCGTCGCGCCGAGCGCGAACGCCAGGCGATGCTTGGGCGATAGTCCTGCGCGGGCCGAGTGAAACCAGAGAGTGATCAGGGCAAAGAAGAACTCGAGCAGGTCCAGGACATCGATTTCGGTATTCAACAGCTGGGGTGGTGCGGCGATGTATTTCTGGTCGTACTCGATCAAGTTATCCAGCGCCATGGCGTGGGCGTAAACGCCCGGCAGCTTGCCGTGAACTGGGGAGCTGGTGAGGTCCTCGGCGGAGCTGATCGAGGCACCGACCAAAACCAGGCGATCGCCAAGCAGCTCTCGCAACAAGGCTCGCTCCTCCGGTACGGTCGTAGCCAGAGCACTCGCGGTAATCGTCAGGTGATACGGACAGCGTGCTTCCGCAGGAGCGCTGATGCGCCAGAACACTGCCTGAGCAATCTGGCTAAGAATTCTGCTCCAGAGTCCGGATGACGAAGCACATTGGCTGACGTCGCTCACCAGACGCTGCTCTCGCGCCGGGTCACCGCCCCATTGCAGAGCGATCGGCGGCTGCTCCCCGGCGAGCTGCGCCGTTGCTGGTAGCGGCGGGCAGGCATGGCTTGAGCAGTAGCGTCGGTACAACGCGAAGGCCGCACTGTCCATCCAGCCGTGCGCGGTTTCGGCTGCCAGCGGATACTGATCTTCATAACCGCTCCAGCTCACGAGTGCCGGCTCGCTGACTTCGGTAAAGATCGGCAGGGCATTGGATTCAGCGCTGCCGGAGTTGGCGAGATACAGCGGCACGCCGGCAGCTCGATAGCGTTCGAACACGTTGGACAGGAGTCGGCTGCTATCGCTGTTGCGTCCGCGGGAGTGGTCATAGCTGTACATCAGGTCAACCATGACCGCGGCTGGCCGATAGGCCAGGAGCTGGCGGAAAAGCTTGCTCTGTTCGCTGTAGGGCAGTGGCCAATGGCTTTCGCGCTGGCGCAGAAAAGCGTCATCGATGATGACAACGGCGATTTGCTCTCTGGCGCCGGCATCGCCGTAGGCGTTGGCTTGCAATTGGTTGAGCAGGCGGGACGATGCGCCATCGGTGGCCGTAGTCAGGCCGAAGGGATCGAGCAGGATTGCCAGTAATGCCAATACGGTTCTTAACGTAGACAACTGGCGCGGTAGGGCCGGCACTTCATCATCCTTGATGATTCCAAAACGACATCACGGATGTTCGGTGAATTAGTTCACAAAAGTCAACGGAGTCGGCCGCGACGATTAGCCTCTTACCCAGCGCTGCCTGGCCCAGGCGCTCAGACTGTCCACCGCCAGCACCATCGTCAGCATGGCGAGAATAACTGTCGAGGCCTGGGCTTCCTGGAACAGGCTGAGACTCATGTAGAGCATTTGGCCGAGGCCCCCGGCGCCGACGAAGCCCAGCACGCTGGCCATGCGGATGTTGTTTTCCCAGCGATACAGCGTGTAGGCCACCAGTTGCGGCCAGAGCGAGGGCAGGGTGCCGTAGCAGAACGCTGCGATGCGGCCGCTACCGGCCAGGCGCAGGGCGTCGGCGGGGGGCGGCGGAGTGTTTTCCAGCGCTTCGGCGAACAGCCGCCCCAACACCCCGGCCGTGTGCAGCGCCAGCGCCAGGGTGCCGGCGTTGGGTCCTAGGCCAGCGGCGAGCACCATCAGCGCCGCCCACACCAGTTCCGGAATCGCCCGTAGTGCATTGAGCAACAGCCGCGACGCCGCTTGCGCGAGCAGACCGAAGCGCCCGGCCGCCGGTAGCGCCAGCAGCAGGCCGAGCAGCGCGGCGAGCAGGGTGCCAATGGCCGACATGGCCAGGGTTTCCAGCGTGCCGTGAGCGATCGCCCGCAGATGACTGGCCGATAGATCCGGGGTCATGAAGCCTGACGCGTAGGCAGCCATCTGGGTCAGGCCGTCGCGGCTGAGCAGCGCGGCGCTGTCCAGTTGCAGGAAGGCGAATGCTGCCACCACGGCACCGAGCAGACCCAGCGGGATGAGCAGGCGCGACAGCACCCTCATGCGAACCTCCAGCGCAGCAGCCGGCTGAGCAGGTCCGCCAGCAGCACCAGGGCGAGGAAGGTCAACAGCATGCTGGCCACCTCGCCGCCAGCGAACATGCGCATCGACAGATCCATCTGCTGACCCAGGCCGCCGGCGCCGACGAAGCCCATCACCACCGATGCACGAATCGCGCATTCCCAGCGGTAGACGCTGTAGGACAGCATCTCTCCAGTGGCCTGCGGCAGCACGCCGTAGAAGAACGCCTGCAGCCGGGAGGCACCGCCGCCGAGCAGCGCGCGGGCCGGCAGCGGGTCGACCGATTCGAAGATCTCCGCGTAGACCTTGCCGAGCATGCCGGCGTAGGTGATGGCGATGGCCAGCACGCCGGCCGTTGGGCCGAGGCCGACGGCGCGGACGAACAGCAGCGCCCAGACGATTTCCGGGATGCTGCGTAGCACGATCAGCAGGCCGCGTACCGGCCAGCGCAGCGCGTGGGTCCACCAGGCCGGACGGCCGCCTCGGCTGAGCGCCGAAAGCGACAGCGCGCGGGTGGCGAGAAGGGCGCAAGGGATGGCGATGGCCAGCGCCAGAGTCATGCCGGCGGTGGCGATGGCCAGGGTTTCCAGCGTCGCCTGCCAGAGCAGGGCGAGGAATTCGCTGCCATGCTCCGGCGGCCAGAAGGCCGAAACGAAGCTGCCCATGGTATCGGCGTTGCTGCCGTCGAACAGCACGCCCAGGTCCAGCTCGCTCAACCGCAGGCCCGGCCACAGCAGCGCCACGGCCAGCAGTGTCAGCAGCAGGCGAGAGGTGGCGGCAGGGTCGCGAGGAACGAGCGCGGGGTTCAGCATCGCGGAATGTTCAGCTGCACGCGCGGCGCCGGCGCCGGTGCCGGCGTGTGTTCGAGCTGCTCGTTGGCGTACAGCGCAGCCAGTTCGCCCGGGCCGATTTCGGTGGCCGATTTGTCGAACAGGATGCGCCCGTCCCGCACACCGATGACGCGCGGGAAGTGCTCCAGTGCCAGCTCCACCGCATGCAGGCTGGCCAGCAGGGTGGCGTTGCGCCGTTGCGCCTCGCAATTGAGCAGGCCGAGGGTGTGGCTAGCCAACACCGGGTCCATAGCCGAAACGGGTTCGTCAGCGAGGATCAAGTCCGCACCCTGGTAGAGCATGCGGGCAATACCGACGCGCTGCAGCTGACCGCCGGAGAGCTGATCGCAGCGCATGTACAGCTTGTCCGCCAGGTCCAGGCGACCGAGTGCGTCTGCAGCGCCCTGGCGATCCAGTGGGTAGATCAGGCTGAGCAGGCTTTTGGCGAGCGACCACTGGCCGAGACGACCGGCCAGCACCGCGGTGATGACCCGTTGCCGCGGTGGCAGCGGCGGCGCCTGGTGGATCAGGCCAATGCGTGTGCGCAGGCGCTGGCGAGCCCCGGTGGAGAGCGACCAGGGACTCTGTCCGAGCAGCTCGATTTCGCCGCCGTCAGGCTTGAGCGCCGTGGCCAGCAATCGCAGCAGGGTGGTCTTGCCAGCACCGGACGGGCCGATGATAGCAACGCGCTCGCCGGGTGCGACCGCCAGGTCGATGCCCCGCAGCGCCAGCTGGCCACCAGCGTGCGTGTGATCGACACCGGCAAGCCTCAGCGCCGGGCCGTGCGCTGCGGCGTGGTCCGGCGTCTGGGTGGTTTGCAGGCTGTTCATGAGCGACGCGAACGTGGCGTCACTTCAGCAGGCCGGCCGCGCGCGCAGCCTCCTCGATGCCTTTGTAGTTTTCCGGCTTGGTCTCGATGAAGCGCGAGGCGGCCTGCAGGTCGAGAATCGCCTTGTGCTCCGGGTTGGCCGGGTCCAGGGCGAGGAACGCTGCCTTGATCTTTTCGACCAGCGCCGGATCGAGGTTTCCGCGTACCGTCCAGTTGTAGTCGTAGTAGGGCGGGGTGGTGGAGATCACCCGGACCTTATCGGTATCGACCTTGCCGGCCGCAACGAGCTTGTCCCAGACCGAGGCGTTGAGCACGCCGGCGTCGGCCTTGCCAGCTTCGACCCAGGCCGCAGTGGCGTCATGGGCACCGGAGTAGGCGATGCGCTTGAAGTACTTCTCCGGCTCGATGCCGTCCTTGAGCATGAAGTAGCGCGGCATCAGGCTGCCGGAGGTGGAGGACACCGAGCCGAACGCGAAGGTCTTTCCCTTCAGGTCGGCCAGCGATTTGACCTCGGGGTCGGCGGTGATGAACTTGCTGGTGAACTGCTCGTCCTGCTCGCGCTGCACCAGCGGGATCGCATCGCCGGTCTTCAGGCGGGTCTGGACGAAGGTGAAACCGCCGAGCCAGGCGAGGTCGAGGCGATCGGAGGCCAGGGATTCGACGACGGCGGCGTAATCCGACACCGGGGTGAATTTCACCGGCATGCCCAGTTGCTGCTCCAGATACTCGCCCAGCGGCTTGAACTTGCGGATCAGCTCGGTCGGTGCTTCGTCGGGGATGGCGGAAACCCGAAGGGTTTCAGCGGCATGGGTGGTCGTAATAGACAGGGACAGGGCAAGGCCGGCGACGGCTGCCAGGGAGCGCTTCAGCATTGAGGGTTCTCCGGTTCAATAGCGGAAAAAGCGCGCGGATTATAGAACCTCTGCGGCACATCGCGGCAAGGGAAAGCTCCATCCGTGCCTTGGCGCGGCGCCAGGCAAGTAAATCGGCTCGCTCGGCGAACTTTTTTCAGCGGCCATACCTAAGGAATCTGTAGTGGCCGAATATCAGCAAAGTGCCACCCGCGCAGGGCAAGGGATACGAATGTGAAAGGCGGTAAGCGGCGGAAAACGACGATGGTCTGGGCGGATGGTCATTCCTTCAGGGAGGTCGCACGGATAGAGGCTAGCTCGCCAGACACCGTGCCCCCGCGCAATGCACCGCTTGGCGAGAAGATGCTGGTCGAGGCGCGTCTGGCCGTGGTTCTGCTCGGGCCACTGCTTATCGACCTGCCCCAGACCTGAGGCCGAACCTCGACCTCCCTGCCGCGGATCACTGCGGCAGGGCATTCGCGGCGGGCTGCTCAGACAGCGCTGAACAGCAACAGCAGCACGACACCGAGTATCAGTCGGTAGATCACGAATGGCAGCATGCCGACACGCTCAAGCAGCTTGAGGAAGAGGTGGATGCACAGATAGGCGCTCACCGCCGACAGCACCACGCCCAGCCCCATCGCCGGCCAATCCACGGGCGCGCCGCCTTCGACCAGATCCAGTGTGCTCAGCGCACTGGCGAGCACGATCACCGGAATCGACAGCAGAAAGGAGAAGCGCGCCGCGCCCGAGCGCGACAAGCCGAGCAGCAGGCCGGCGGTCATGGTCACACCCGAGCGCGAGGTCCCGGGAATCAGCGCCAGTGCCTGGGCACAGCCGATCAGCAGAATGTCCTTCCAGGAGAGGCTGTGTTCGTCGCGCGGTTGCGCGGTGCGCCGGCTGACCACATCCGCCCACCACAGCAATATGCCAAAGCCGATGGTGGCCCAGGCGATCACCAGCGGTGAGCGCATGTGCACTTCGATGAAGCCCTTGAACAGCAGACCGGCGATGCCCACCGGAATCGTGCCGAGAATCACCGCCCAGGCGAGCCGACTGTCGCCGACGCGCTCGCGGCGTCCGAGCGAGGTAAACCAGTCGCGGGTCATGCCGAACACCTCCTGGCGGAAATACCAGACCACGGCGGCGAGCGTGCCGAGGTGCACCGCCACGTCGAATGCCAGTCCCTGGTCGTCCCAGCCCACGAGGTGTGGGAAGAGGATCAGATGAGCCGAGCTCGAAACCGGCAAGAACTCGGTAAGCCCCTGCACGATGGCCAGGACGATGATCTGAACTAATTCCATTGCGTACTTCCTGCGATCTGTTCGAATGCGCGCCGCAGCAGGGCGCGTGGTTGAGTGGCGTGATGAGGCCGGGCCTCGGAGCTTCCTTCAGAGGCGCACGAGGGCGGATCGTTCCGGTTGGCTTGGCGATTTGCTCGTCGGTCGTCTCGATGTACGGCTCGTCGGTGTGAACCGAAGGCGGATCACATGGCCGTTCGCGATGGTGCGGCGCTAGAATCAGGGCCTTGTTTGCCAAGGAGACGTCCATGTCCGATCTGCCAACTCTCGCCTTCGCCGGTATCGGTCTGATGGGCCTGCCGATGTGTCGCCGCCTGCTCGCCGCAGGTTATCAGCTGGTCGTCTGGAACCGCTCGCCCGACAAGTGCCAGCCGCTGATCGAACTTGGCGCCAGGGCCGTCGCGACCCCCGCCGAGCTCTGTGCCGAGGCCGACATCGTGCTGCTGTGCCTGGCCGATACCGCCGCCGTGCGCGAGGTGCTGTTCGGCAAGGGGGGCATCGCCGAGGGCGGCAAGGCCGGCAAGCTGCTGGTCGACCATTCCAGCCTGGAGCCCACTGCGACCCGTGATATGGCCGCCGAGCTGGAATTCCGCAGTGGCATGCGCTGGGTCGATGCGCCGGTCTCCGGTGGCACCGCCGGCGCGGAAGCCGGCACGCTGGCGATCATGGCCGGCGGGCGGGCCGAGGACGTCGAACGGGTGCGGCCGATCCTGATGAACCTGGGCCAGCGTCTGACCCATATGGGTGAGGTGGGTGCCGGGCAGGTGACCAAGGTCTGCAACCAGATGATCGTCGCCTGTAATGCCCTGGTGATCGCCGAAGTGGTGGCGCTGGCCGAACGCGCCGGGGTCGATGCCAGCCTGCTGGCGCCGGCACTGGCGGGCGGTTTCGCTGACTCCAGACCGTTGCAGATTCTTGCCCCGCAGATGGCTGCGAGTGAGTTCGAGCCGGTGAAATGGCACGTGCGCACCTTGCTCAAGGATCTCGACACCGCAGTGAAACTCTCCCGCGAGCAGGGCTCGGCGACCCCCTTGAGCGGTTTGGCCGCGCAGCTGATGCGCCTGCACGGCAGCCAGGGCAACCTGGAGCGCGATCCGGCAACGCTGGTCGAGATGTACCGGGAGGGCGACCAGTGAAGATCTCCGCCAACCTCTCGCTGCTGTTCACCGAGCTGCCCCTGGCCGAGCGCATCCTCGCCGCCCGCGTCGCCGGCTTCGATGGCGTGGAAATCCAGTTTCCCTATGAGGTGCCGGCCATCCAGTTGCGCGAGCAACTCGAGCGCGCCGGCCTGCCACTGGTGCTGATCAACCTGCCGGCCGGCGATCTGATGCAGGGCGGTCCCGGGTTGGCGGCCGTGCCGGAGCGGCAGGAAGCCTTCGACAATGCCTTGCAGGAGGCGCTGACCTACGCACTGATGGCGCGCCCGGCGTGTGTCAACGTGCTGCCGGGCCGACTGGCGGAGGGCGTTGAGCGCGAACTGGCGCTGGAGACGTTGGAGCACAACCTGTGGAAGACCGCCGATGCCTTCGACATGCTCGGCATCCGCGTGCTCTGCGAGGCGATCAACCCGCTCGACATGCCGGGCTTTCTGGTCAACAGCGCGGCGGATCTGGCGACGTTGCTGGAGCGGGTTGACCACCCCAGCTGCATGGCGCAGCTGGACTTTTACCACATGGCCCGCCAGGGCCTGGACCTGCCGGAGTGCATCACCCAGCTGGCCGGGCGTATCGGTCACGTACAGTTCGCCGATTGCCCCGGGCGCGGCGCCCCGGGCAGCGGCGAAGTGGACTTTGCGGGTGCGCTGCAGGCATTGCAGACCGGCGGCTACCAGGGCTGGCTGGGCGCGGAATACAAGCCGGGCGAGCAGGGCAGCGAGGCCAGTCTGGGATGGCTGGCCGATTGGCGTGCCCGCTGACCATCGCGCGGCATAAGCGAGGCTGATGTTCGGAGACAGGATCAGGTACAGACTCTAGAGTCATCGTCGAGTCCCGGCTGGTCTGCGGCCGGAATATAAGAACAATCGAGACCGACGTCATGCAGCCTTCCACCCAAGCTTCCAACGCCTGGCGCGTGCTGTTTCTGCTGTTTCTGGCGAACCTGTTCAACTTCTTCGATCGCACCATCCCGGCGATCATCGCCGAGCCGATTCGTCTGGAATGGAGCCTCAACGACTTCCAGCTCGGCCTGATCGGCACCGCCTTCACCATCGTCTACGCCATTGCCGGTCTGCCGCTGGGGCGCATGGCCGACCTCGGTTCGCGGCGCAAGATCATGGGCTGGGGGCTCACCGCCTGGAGCGGCCTGACGGCGATCAACGGGCTGGCCTGGAATTTCTGGAGCTTCCTGCTGGTGCGTATGGGCATCGGCATCGGCGAGGCCAGCTACGCGCCGGCCGCCAACTCGCTGATCGGCGATCTGTTCCCGGCACACAAGCGGGCACGGGCCATGGGCATCTTCATGCTGGGCTTGCCGCTGGGACTGCTGTTGGCATTCTTCACTATCGGCTCCATGGTCGAGTTCTTCGGCAGTTGGCGTGCGCCCTTCTTCATAGCTGCGGTGCCGGGGCTGGTGCTGGCGCTGTTCATCTTCCTGATCCGCGAGCCTAAGCGCGGTGCGGCGGAGACCGTCAAGGTCTCGCAGGAGCCGGTGCAGCAGCCGGTGCGCAAAGTCCTGGCCATTCGTACCTTCTGGTGGCTGGTGCTGGCCGGGCTGGCGTTCAACTTCGCCACCTACGCCTGCAACGCCTTCATGGTGCCGCTGCTGATGCGTTACCACGGGGTCTCTTTGGTCAATGCCTCGGTCGCCACCGGCGTGATCGTCGGCCTGACCGGTTTGATCGGGCTGACCCTGGGCGGCTGGGTCGCTGACCGCATCCATCAGCGCTTTGCCCGTGGCCGGCTGATATTCGCCGCGGTGAGCATGCTGGTCGCCACGCTCGCGACCGGCTACGCGTTGCTCGCCGGGCGGATCGACGTGGGCCTGTTCGTTGCGGTGTTCAGCATCGGCTGGCTGTTCTCCTACAACTTCTATACCTGCGTCTATACCGCGATCCAGGACGTCGTCGAACCGCGCCTGCGGGCCACGGCCATGGCGCTGTTCTTCGCCGGTCTGTACCTGCTCGGTGGCGGCATGGGCACCGTGGTTGTGGGGCTGCTTTCGGACCACTTCGCCGAGTCGGCAATGCTCGCGGCAGGCGCCAGCGAGATGGCCGAGGCCTTCCGTGCGGAAGGGCTGCACGGGGCGATGTATCTGATTCCGGCGTCGCTGCTGCTGACCATGGTGTTCCTGTTCCAGGCCTCGCGGACCTTCTGTGCCGATGCCAAACGCATGACGGCGGGGATGACCGCCGCAGCGCCCGGCGCGGAGGCGGTGCCTGCCTGATACACGTTGCGTCATGGGGTTTGTGCCCGGACCAGCAATGGCCGGGCATTTTTTTCATCTGGACAAGGCCGGCGAGGGGTTGACCGACGATAGGCCTGCAACGGCGGACCACCTCCTTTACACTGCGCGGCCGTTTTTTCTGTACCCGCGGACCACGCCATGCTCAACGCTTCACCCGCCCGCGCCTGCGGCATCGATTTTGGCACCTCCAACTCCACGGTCGGCTGGTGGCGGCCGGATGCCGATCCGCTGATCGCCCTCGAGGGTGATCAGCCGACGCTGCCCTCGGTGGTGTTCTTCAACCTCGAAGAGCGCCGCCCTGTCTACGGTCGCCAGGCGCTGCACGAATACCTCGAAGGCTACGAAGGCCGGCTGATGCGCTCGCTCAAGAGCCTGCTCGGCTCCAAGCTGCTGAAGAGCGAAACCACCGTGCTCGGTAGCGCCATGCCGTTCAAGGAGATCCTTGGCCTGTTCCTCGGCACCCTCAAACAGCGGGCCGAGACGGCCGCCGGCCGGCCATTCGAGGAAGTCGTGCTGGGGCGGCCGGTGTTCTTTGTCGACGACGACCCACAGGCGGACCGCGAGGCATCGGACACCCTCGCCGCTGCCGCCCGCAAGATCGGCTTCAAGGAGGTGTCGTTCCAGTACGAGCCGATCGCCGCGGCCTTCGACTACGAGTCGCGCATCGAGCGCGAGGAGCGCGTGCTGATCGTGGATATCGGCGGCGGTACCTCCGACTTCTCGCTGGTGCGCCTGTCGCCTGAGCGCCGTGCGGTGGACGACCGGCAGGCGGACATCCTCGCGACAGGCGGCGTGCATATCGGCGGCACCGACTTCGACAAGCAGCTCAGCCTGCACGGGGTGATGCCGCTGTTCGGCTATGGCAGCCGGATGAAAAGCGATGCACCGATGCCCACCAGCACCCACCTCAACCTCGCCACCTGGCACACCATCAACGCGGTCTACGCCCCGGCGTCGCAGCGCGCCCTGCAGAGCATGCGCTACGACATCGTCGATCCCACCGGCATCGATCGGCTGTTCCGCCTGATCGAGCAGCGCGCCGGCCACTGGCTGGCGATGCAGGTGGAGCAGGGCAAGATCGAGCTGACCGAGCAGCAGCGCTTCGCCATCGACTTCCAGCGCATCGAGCCGGATCTGCGCGTCGAGCTGAGCCGGCAGGGGTTCGAGAGTGCCATCGCCGCGCTGCTCGAACGCATCGGCGTCAGCATTGGACAGCTGCTGGCCGATGCCGGGGTGCGTGCCGAGGAGGTCGACACCGTGTTCTTCACCGGCGGTTCCAGTGCCATTCCCGCGCTGCGCGACAGCGTCGCCGAGCTGCTGCCGCGGGCGCGCCATGTCGAGGGCAACCGCTTCGGCAGCATCGGCAGCGGGTTGGCCATCGAGGCGCGCAAGCGCTACGGTTGAGCCGGGCCGCAACGTCATTCGCTGACACAAAAACTTCACACTGACGGGTCAACGTCGGGTGCAGGCTGCGGGTCCCATTAACGGTGCTCAAGCGGAGCGTCTTCATGGAGAGCAATTCGATGGCCTATCGCATCCGACCTACTCGCAACGCCGCCAAGGAAGTGCGCAAGGCCGCCCTGCAGCGCATCGACAAGGCGATCCAGGCGCTTACGGTCGAGGCGGATGAGCGCGCGGAAGGGGTGCATCAGGCGCGCAAGCGCTTCAAGGAACTGCGAGCCCTGTTGCGGCTGGTACGCGAGCCGCTCGGTGCACGTTTCAAGCTCGACAACCGGCGGCTGCGCGACGTGGGGCGGCGCCTGGCCGAGTCCCGCGATGCCGCGGCGATGCTGGAAAGCTGGGACGCCCTGGCACGGGCCAACCAGCCACTGTTCGTCAGCGACGCGTTCCGCCAGATCCGCCTGCAACTGCAGCAGCGCGCCGCGCCGGATGGCGAGGTGCACGCGGATTTCGACGCGGAGCTGGCCGAAGTGCTGGGTGAGCTGCGTGCGCTGACCCAGGAAATGCAGCACTGGAAGCTGTCCGGCAAGGGCTTCGGGCTGCTCGCCAACGGGTTGCGCCGCACCTACAGCGACGGCGTGCGGGATCTGGCGCGGGCGGAACGGGATGCTTCGGACGAGCTGCTGCACGAGTGGCGCAAGCGGGTGAAGGATCATTGGTATCACTGCCAGCTGCTTTCGCCGTGCTGGCCGGACGCGCTGGAAAGCCGCGCCGATCAGCTCAAGCAGGTCGCCGATGCCTTGGGCGATGACCATGACCTGGCGATGATGGCCCAGCTGATGGAGCGCGAGCCCGATCTGTTCGGCGCGCTGGAGACTCGAGAGCAGTTGCAGCGTTGTATCCAGCAGCGCCGCGAGCAGCTGCAGCAACGAGCGCTGCGCCTTGGCCGGCGGCTCTACGCCGAGGGGCCGAAGGCGCTGGTCACCCGAATGGCGGCCTACTGGTGCATCGCCCGGGCGGAGCGCGGTTAGCTTCGCACGTGGCCCTGGGGGCGGGCCTCAGCCCGCCGGTCAGGGCCGGAACGCGCCAGCTTATCCGGCAACCAGTACGCGTATCGCTTCCAGGCGCAGGGCGGCCTTTTCCAGTGCCGCCAGACCGTCCTCGCGTTGCTGGCGCAGCGCTTCGATTTCGCTGTCACGCACGCTCGGGTTGACGGCCTGCAGGGCCACCAGTCGGGCAAGCTCTTCGTCCAGCCCGGCCTTGAGCTTGCGCTGGGCTTCGGCGACGCGTTCGACATGGCGCGGCTTGATCTTGGCCTCGGCGGCGGCGATCTGCGTGGCCAGCACGTCGCGCTGGGCCTGGACGAACTTGTTGGCGCTGGCGCGTGGCACGCTTTCCAGCTGATCGTTGAGCGTGTCGAAGGCCACCTTGGCCGCCAGGTCGTTGCCGTTGCCGTCGAGCAGGCAGCGCAGCGCCAGCGGCGGCAGGAAGCGGCTCAGCTGCAGGGCGCGCGGCGCCACCACCTCGCTGACGAACAACAGTTCGAGGAGCACGGTGCCCGGCTTGAGCGCCTTGTTCTTGATCAGCGCCACCGCGGTGTTGCCCATGGATCCGGACAGCACCAGGTCCATGCCGCCCTGCACCATGGGATGTTCCCAGGTGAGGAATTGCATGTCTTCGCGGGCTAGCGCCTGTTCGCGGTCGTAGGTGATGGTCACGGCCTCGTCGTCGCCCAGCGGGAAGCTGGCGTCCAGCATCTTTTCGCTGGGGCGCAGCACCAGGGCATTTTCCGAGTGGTCTTCACTGTCGATGCCGAACGCATCGAACAGCTGCTCCATGTAGATCGGCAGCGCGAACTGATCGTCCTGCTCCTCGATGGCGTCCACCAGCGCCTTGCCCTGCTCGCCACCGCCGGAGTTGAGTTCCAGCAAACGGTCGCGGCCGGCATGCAGCTCGGCTTCCAGGCGCTCACGCTCGGCGCGGGCTTCGTCGATCAGGCCCTGGAAGGTGTCGTCATCGCCATCTTCCAGCAGCGGCAGCAGGCGCGGGCCGAACTGATGTTGCAGGGCATTGCCGGTCGGGCAGGTGGCCAGGAAGGCGTTCAGCGCTTCGTGGTACCACTTGAACAGGCGCTCCTGCGGGCTGGTTTCCAGATAGGGCACGTGCAGCTGGATAGTGTGCTGCTGGCCGATACGGTCGAGGCGGCCGATGCGCTGCTCGAGCAGGTCCGGATGAGCCGGCAGATCGAACAGCACCAGATGGTGGCTGAACTGGAAGTTGCGGCCTTCGCTGCCGATTTCCGAGCAGATCAGCACCTGCGCGCCGAACTCCTCGTCGGCGAAGTAGGCCGCGGCGCGGTCGCGCTCGAGGATGCTCATGCCCTCGTGGAAAACCGTGGCCGGGATGCCGGAGCGCACGCGCAGCGCGTCCTCCAGATCCAGCGCGGTCTCGGCATGCGCGCAGATGACCAGCACCTTGTACTTCTTCAGCATTTTTAGGGTGTCGATCAGCCACTCGACGCGCGGGTCGAACTGCCACCAGCGGTTCTGCTCGTCGGCCGGTTCCTGCTGACTCTGGAAGGCGACTTCCGGATACAGCTCGGCGTGCTCGCCCAGCGGCAGCTCCATGTATTCGGCGGGGCAGGGCAGCGGGTAGGGGTGCAGCTGGCGCTCGGGAAAGCCCTGCACGGCGGCGCGCGTATTGCGGAACAGCAGGCGGCCGGTGCCGTGACGGTCGAGCAGCTCGCGGATCAGCCGACTGCTGGCCTCGATATCGCCATCGGTGGCGGCGGCGAGCAGGGCTTCGCCTTCGGCACCAAGGAAATCATGGATGGTCTGATGAGCCTGCTGCGAGAGACGACCCTCGTCGAGCAGTTCCTGCACGGCTTCGGCCACTGGCTGATAGCTGGAGCTCTCGGCGCGGAAGGCATCGAGGTCATGGAAACGATTCGGATCGAGCAGGCGCAGACGTGCGAAGTGGCTGTCCAGGCCGAGCTGTTCGGGTGTCGCGGTCAGCAGCAGCACGCCGGGAATCACTTCAGCCAGCTGTTCGACCAGCGTGTATTCGGCGCTGGCGCCTTCCGGATGCCAGACCAGGTGATGCGCCTCGTCCACCACCAGCAGGTCCCAGCCGGCGGCGAAGGCGGCGTCCTGGGCGCGCTCGTCTTCCTTCAGCCACTCCAGCGATACCAGCGCCAGTTGGGTGTCTTCGAACGGGTTGCTGGCATCGCTCTCGATGAAGCGCTCGGCATCAAACAGCGCGACTTCCAGGTTGAAGCGGCGACGCATTTCCACCAGCCATTGGTGCTGGAGGTTTTCCGGAACCAGGATCAGCACCCGGCTGGCACGGCCGGAGAGCAGCTGGCGATGGATGATCAGGCCGGCTTCGATGGTCTTGCCCAAACCTACCTCGTCGGCCAGCAGCACGCGGGGGGCGATGCGGTCGGCGACCTCCTTGGCAATGTGCAGCTGGTGCGCGATGGGCTGTGCACGCACGCCACCCAGGCCCCACAGCGAGGACTGCAACTGGGCGCTCTGGTGCTGCAGGGTGTGGTAACGCAGGCTGAACCAGGCCAGCGGGTCGATCTGGCCGGCGAAGAGGCGGTCGCTGGCCAGGCGGAACTGGATGAAGTTCGACAGCTGGGTTTCCGGCAGGGTGCGGGCTTCGTTCTGCGCGGTCAGGCCGTGATAGACCAGCAGGCCATCGACGTCATCGACCTCGCGCACGGTCATCTTCCAACCTTCGAAGTGGGTGATCTCGTCTCCCGGGACGAAGCGTACGCGGGTCAGTGGCGCACTGCGCGTCGCATACTGGCGGGTCTCGCCGGTCGCCGGGTAAAGCACGGTGAGCATCCGTCCATCCTGAGTGAGGATGGTTCCGAGGCCGAGTTCCGCCTCGCTGTCGCTGATCCAGCGTTGCCCCGGTAGATACTGCTGCGCCATGCTGCCTCCCGCTGTGAAAAAGCCGGCTATGGTAACGGAACGTCGCCACGAGAGCGACGGCCGATGGCGACTGCTCGACGCATCAAGTGTAGCGGTCCTGCTAAAGTTGGCCGGTGTTGCGCCGACTCATCGGCAAAGAGGGCTCAAACATGCTGCCACCCATTCCAAGCGGCGTATTCCCGGTCAGCGCCCAGCAGGACGCGGTCAAGCCGCGCCCCGAGGTGGCGCCGGTGGCTCCGGTGCAGCCAAGTTCCGGCGAAAGCGCCGTCACCCTCGATCGTCGGCATCCGCAGGAGAGCGCGGAAATGCTGCGCGACGAGCAAAGGCGCCGGCAACGCCGCGGTTACACCCCGGAAGAGCTGGCGAAGGGCGAGACCGACGAGCAGGATCAGGCCGGTTTGGAAGAGCTGCCACGGCAGGGCCTCTGGGTCGACGTCGAGGTCTGAGGTGTTGACGACCGACCCAAGCGTTGTTTCATCGATCGAGCTGCCTGACGCCGTGTTGGATTACCGGGCGGGCTGGGTCGACGGTGATACCGCCGATGCCTGGCAGCAGGAGTTGCTCCGCGCCACGCCCTGGACGCAACCGGAGATACGCATCTACGGCCGCCGAGTTGCGGTACCGCGGCTGGTCGCCTGGTATGGCGACGCCGAGGCCGGATACCGCTATTCCGGCTTGCGGCATGAACCGTTGGCCTGGACACCGCTCTTGCAAGACATCCTTCAGCGTCTGCAGAACGAGACTGGCCGTCGCTTCAATGGCGTATTGCTCAACCTGTATCGCGACGGTCGCGATGCCATGGGCTGGCACAGTGACGACGAAGTCGAGCTGGGCCGCAATCCGGTCGTGGCATCGTTGAGCCTGGGAACCGAACGACGCTTCGACCTGCGGCGCAAGGGCAGCGGGCGTATTCAGCACTCGCTGCTGCTTGGGCATGGCTCGTTGCTGGTCATGAGCGGCGCGACGCAGCATCATTGGCAGCACCAGATCGCGCGGACCAGCAAGGTATCGCAGCCGCGCCTCAACCTGACCTTTCGCCTTATCCGGCCGGGAACGAACGCATGAGCAGTGACGAGAACCTGATCGATTTCAGCGCCGAGCGTGCACGCCGCATTCATGACCTGAACGACAAGCGACTCGAGGAGATGCGCAAGACCTTCGAGCAGGTCCTGCCGCTTGGCAAATCGAAGAAGAAGGGCAAGAAGCCGACAAAGAAACGTTGATCGGCATGCCAGCTCGCGCGCCACACCGGCAGTCCATACCGATTCGCTATTAGCGATCGCCTCCGCTATTTGCGGCCTGCCCATTTCAGGGCGAATTCGGCCGAACCCTTCCTCCAATACCCCCATTTTCTTGACCTGGATCAGTCGTTGCGCGCGCCTGGGATCGGCATTTTGCGGCCATTGACCCGGGTCAATTTTTTCCCGATCACCCGGGTTTACCTTGCACCCATCGAACAGCGAATCAGGTTTCGGAGGTAGGTCTCATGTTTGTCGATAATGTGGTGCTCGCAGGGGTGGTCACGGTCGGCCTGATGGTCGCCTTCTTCGCAGGTTTCGGATATTTCGTTTGGCGGGATGCCCACAAGAAAAAGGGCTGATTCCGTCGAACACAAGGGCACGCAAGGCATTTAGGCGACCTCTGGTCGCCTTTTTTTTTTTGCCCGCGATTTAACGACGTGTCTGCGCTTGGACGAACACGGTCGTGGTGAAAGCCGGCACCTCGAATTTCCCCTTGCTCACGGTAGCCTGGCGAGCGATCGGGTCGACCGAGCCTTCGAGCAGCGGATGCAACCGATAGCCATCCGCCCCTGACAGACGAACCCGCTTGTCCGACGCATTGATCACCACCATCAGCGAGCTGTAGCGGGGGTCCAGATCACGGCCGGCGCGCGGTCCATCGGCCAGGCTGTAGGCGATCACCCCGGGCTGCTGCTCGGGCCCGGTATTGTGGAACTGCAGGCGCCGCTGCACCTCGCGGGCGTTGTCGAGCTGGAATAGCGCGCTGTCGCTGCGAATTTTCACCAGCTCCAGAAAGCGCCGCTTTGCGGTGACGATGTCGGCAGCGCCCGGTTCGGCCTGTGGGTCGACGATGATCCTGCGAATCAGCGGCCAGTTGTCGCCGTCCTTGTCGGCACGCGGCAAGCCCTTGTTCCAGTTGTTGTCCTGGTAGCCGAAATCCACCGCGTTGAACCAGTCCCCCGAGTCGTAGCTGTCGCGCTGCATGGACTTTGAACGCAGGATGTCCGAGCCGAGATGGATGAACGGCACGCCCTGGCTGAACAGCGGCACCGACAGCGCCACCAGGTGCAGGCGGACCCGGTCGGCAACCGACAGGCTGCTGGCGAACTTGTACTGGTTGTTGTCCCACAGCGTCTGGTTATCGTGCTTGGAGACGTAATTGACCGTTTCCTGCGGGTCCAGCGTATAGCCGGCGGGCTGGCCGTTGTAGTCGATCTCGCTGCCCTTGCGTGTGCTGCCGTCGGCGGTGACGAACTGGAAATCACGCAGCCCGCCGGCGATGCCGACGCGGATCAGGTCGGCTGCGTGCAGCAGCTGCGCTTTTTCCTGAGCCCCGGCACCGCTCAGCTCGTTGGGCCGCAGGTAGAGGCCGTTGGCGAAGCCCTGGTTGCGGCGGATGCTGTCGCCGCCATCGAAGGGGCTGCCGCCGCGTACCGCATCACGCTGTCGATCGTTGAATGTGCCGACACCGGTGCCGGCCATGTTCAGCTGGTTGGCATTGATGCCGCGCGCATTGCCGGCGACCTCGCCGAATTCCCAGCCTTCGCCGTAGAAATAGGTCTCGCGATCGATGCGGCGGACCGCACGATACGCATCGACGATCTGCTCGCGCATGTGGTGACCCATCAGATCGAAGCGAAAACCGGCGATCTTGTAGTCGCGGGCCCAGACCTTCAGCGAGTCGATCATCAGCTTGGCCATCATGCGATGTTCGCTGGCGGTGTTCTCGCAGCAGGTCGAGGTTTCCACCGCGCCGGTGGTGGGGTTGCGGCGGTGGTAATAGCCGGGCACGACCTTGTCCAGAACCGATTTGTCGGCCAGACCCGAGGCGTTCGTGTGGTTGTAGACCACGTCCATCACCGTGGCCAGGCCGTTATTGGCGAGCGACTGCACCATCTGGCGGAACTCGATGATGCGTTGCACACCTTCGGCGTCACTGGCGTAGCTGCCCTCGGGCGCGGTGAAGTGGAAGGGGTCGTAACCCCAGTTGAAATCGTCCAGCCCGCGCAGGTCGTCGTACAGCGATTGCGCCTGGCCGCTCGCCGGATCGAAGCCCTCGAGTACCTGGCGGATGCTCGCCGCTGCGCAATGCTGCGCCCAGCGCTGACGGGCCTGGTCCGACAGGTCGCAGAGTTTGGCGAAGGGGTCGTCGAGGCCGACCCGCCGGTCGGGGTCCTCGTCGATGGTGGCGATGTCGAACACCGGCAGCAGCTGAACGTGGGTGAGCCCGGCCTTCTGCAGGTCACGCAGGTGACGCATGCCGTTGCTGTGCTGTTGGGTAAACGCGGCGTAGGTGCCGCGCAGCTCCGCCGGCAGGCTGGTGTCGCTGGCGCTGAAGTCGCGCAGATGGGTTTCGTAGATCACGCTCGCTTCGGGACGCTCCGGGCGTGGCGGACGCACGGCATCCCAGCCGGCGGGCTTGAGGTCATCGGCGTTCAGGTCGACCACCTGGGCGTACTGGCTGTTGCGCGACAGGCTTAGGGCGTAGGGATCACTGACCAGCGTCGTCTCGATGCTGCCGGTGCTGGGTCGGTAGGCGGTGACTTCATACTGGTAGTATTGGCGATCCAGCGAGCGCGGGCCTTCCAGGCTCCAGACGCCGAGCCGCTCCCGCATAGGCTTGGGATAGCCGGGTAGCAGCCGTTTGGCGGCATCGAACACATGCAGGCGAACCCGCTGCGCGGTCGGTGCCCAGAGCTTGAAGGACACACCTCTGGCATCGAGCGTCGCGCCCAGCTTGCCGTTGTAGGCGAACAGCATGTCGAGGATGCCGGCGGTCTGCACTTCGGTGGCATCGATGACCCGGTCGTCCGCATCATAGGCAATTACCACCAGCTGGCTCATCACGGCGCGGCGAATGTCTCTCACACCTGCCGTGAGTTGGTAAGCGGGGGCGTCGGCCAGATGCGGGTGCTGGCGCCTGAGGCCGTTGCGCAGGCTGGACGGCTGCATCGCCAGGACCTGCCCGCCGCTGACGGTGCGCGCCTCGCTGTCGATGCGGATGCTGGCATCGTGGGCATAGCGCAACTCGACGCGGCTGGCGCCCGGTGCGCCGCCCACCAGCGCGAGCGTGAACGGATCGAGCCAGTGCGCACGGGCTCCGTTGATCGCCACGGCGCTGCTGCTTAGTGGCGTGCTGGACAATTGCGGGTTGCCGCTGACCGTGAAGACGCGACGGCCGAGTTCGTCGAAGCGCCAGACCAGGTCGGTACCGCCCAGATCCTTCTCGTCGCCCTTGTGCATGATCAGGTTCAGGCAACTGGCGTCGGCGCTCAGCGGGATGCGATAGAGCGCGCCGTATTCGGGGTCGGATTCCGCCGCCGCGAGCGGTTGCGCCCAGCTGGTTTCGGTCGCACTGCCGTTGCAGTCGGCGGTGTTCCACAGATGTGGACCCCAGCCGTTGTAGTTGCCATCGGCGCGCTGGTAGTAGAGCAGGGCCTCGTCGGGGCCGGGGTCGAGTGGGGCTGCCGAAGTGGGTTGCACGGCCAGCGACAAGCCGCCGAGGACGAGCGCCGCCAGGCGCCGATAAGCGATCGAGCGAGTGAGCATGGGTGAGGGTCCCGTTGTTGTTCTTCTTGTACTGCTCGCTGGATGGTCGGCGCGGAGTATTCGATGCACATCCTTCCGCTGGAATCCGCTTTAGGCGTAGGCCAGGGCCGTAATAGCGTTCTGCTTGCCCCCCTTGCCGCGCAAAGGTATGGCTGGAAATGCTGAGGGCGCCCATCAGGCGCCTCGGATTGCCTCGTCGCGCGACGGGGCCGTGGCCGCAGGAGTGCTCAGCCGATGGTGATCGGTGGCAGTTCCTTCAGTTCGACGGTTTCCTGCTTGCGCGGCGCAAGCACTTCGGCTTCGCCGTCGACCACCAATTCGTCGTTCTGATTGAACACGCGGGTGGCGATGCGCACGCGGTTCTTCGGCAGCTTCTCGAGAATTTCCAGGCGCACGCTCAGCGTGTCACCGATTTTCACCGGACGGGTGAACTTCATGGTCTGGCCGAGATAGATGGTGCCCGGGCCCGGCATGGTGCAAGCCACGGCGGCGCTGATCAGTGCGCCACTGAACATGCCATGGGCGATGCGTTCCTTGAACAGGGTGCCGGCAGCGAACTCGGCGTCCAGGTGCACCGGGTTGCGATCGCCGGACATCGCGGCGAACAGCTGGATATCCTTTTCCTCGACGTGTTTTTCGTAGCGCGCCTGCTGGCCGACCTCCAGGTCGGAGTAAGGCGTGTTGCTGATGGTGCTCATGGAATGTCCTCAGGCTGGTCGGCGCACCGGGTGCTGCGGCCGATGGATCGAAGCGAGTCGCGCGATCCCAGATGACCGGTGTCGGCGCGCTGGGGCTGCATTCTAGAGGCACGGGCTGCACTTGTCCCGGCGCCGGGCCGCGCGATGCCGTGACGAAAGATTCACAGCAGTGATTAATGCGGTTTGGGCTGTTGCGTCGCGATGCCGACCTGATAAGTTCGCCAGAGCCCGCTGCGCGCGGGCCAGACACTCTCAGGTAACGAGGCCAATAACAATGCAGCCTGAATTCTGGAATGACAAACGCCCTGCCGGCGTGCCCAACGAGATCGATCTAGGTGCTTACCGCTCGGTCGTCGAAGTGTTCGAGCGTGCCTGCAAGACTCACGCGGACCGCCCTGCATTCAGCAACATGGGTGTCACCCTCAGTTACTCCGATCTGGAGCGCCACTCCGCCGCTTTTGCCGCCTGGCTGCAGCACCACACCGATCTGCAGCCCGGCGACCGCATTGCCATTCAGATGCCCAACCTGCTGCAGTACCCCATCGCCGTGTTCGGCGCGCTGCGTGCAGGACTCATCGTGGTCAATACCAACCCGCTGTACACCGCGCGGGAGATGCGGCACCAGTTCCAGGATTCCGGCGCGCGGGCGCTGGTGTACCTCAATACCTTCGGCCACCACGTGCAGGAGGTGCTGCCCGACACCGCCATCGAGCACCTGATCGAAGTGCGCATCGGCGACATGTTGCCAGCCCTGAAAGGTGCGCTGGTCAACGCCGCGGTCAAGCACCTGAAGAAGATGGTGCCGGATTACAGCCTGCCGCAAGCCGTTTCCTTCAAGAGCGTGCTGGGCGACGGCGCCCGCCACAACCACAAGCCGGCAGCCCTGGAGCCCGATCACGTCGCCGTGCTGCAGTACACCGGTGGTACCACCGGTGTGGCCAAGGGCGCGATGCTCACTCATGGCAATCTCGTGGCGAACATGCAGCAGGTTCGGGCAAACATGCAGCAGCTGGATGAGCATGGCCATCCGGTGATCCGTGAGGGTCAGGAAGTGATGATCGCGCCGCTGCCGCTCTACCATATCTATGCCTTCACGGCGAATTGCATGTGCATGGTGGTGACCGGCAACCACAACGTGCTGATCACCAATCCCCGGGATATCAACGGTTTCGTCAAGGAGCTGCAGCGCTGGCAGTTCTCCGGCTTCCTCGGGCTCAACACCTTGTTCGTCGCGCTGATGGCCCACCCGCAGTTCAACAAGATCGACTTCTCCCGTCTCAAAGGCACCAACTCCGGTGGCACCGCGCTGGTTTCGGCGGTCGCCGAGCGCTGGAAGAGCATGACCGGCTGCACCGTCGTCGAAGGCTATGGCCTGACCGAAACCTCGCCGGTTGTTTGCGCGAATCCGTACGGTGAGCACTCCCGTCTTGGTACCGTCGGGCTGCCGGTCCCCGGGACCACCGTGAAGGTCATTGATGACGAGGGCAACGCCTTGCCGCTCGGCGAGCGTGGCGAGCTGTGCGTCAAGGGCCCGCAAGTGATGAAGGGCTATTGGCAGCGTCCCGAAGCGACTGCCGAGGTGCTGGACGAGGAGGGCTGGCTGAAGACCGGCGACATCGCGGTGATCGACCAGGACGGTTTCGTCAGCATCGTCGACCGCAAGAAGGACCTGATCATCGTCTCGGGCTTCAACGTCTACCCCAACGAGATCGAGGACGTGGTGATGGCTCACCCGAAAGTCGCGGCTTGCGCCGCCATCGGTGTGGCGGACGAAAAATCCGGCGAGGCGGTCAAGCTGTTCGTCGTGCCCAGCGATCCGACGCTCACCCAAGAAGAATTACAGGCTTACTGCCGTGAGAATTTCACCGGCTACAAGATGCCACGGCATTACGTGTTCCGGGATGCATTGCCGATGACCCCGGTCGGCAAGATCCTGCGTCGGGAGCTGCGCGAAAGCGCCTGACGACGCGAGATGCACTGTCGTTGCGGGAGACAGATGAGGTGACCGGGATATATTTTTCGGTCACTTTATGTCGAATCAACGGTTTCCGGACTCTGTTCGCTCCTCGGCAAAGCTGCTAACCTCGGGCACGCTTTTAGCCCGATCAGCGGTACAAAAGTTAACAAATCACAACAAAACAGCTGCCATCGCGCAGTAATAAAGCTGTTGCTTAGGAGTGGGGTTCATGACCGATAACTTCTGGAAGGATAAGTATCCCGTTGGTGTTGCCAGCGAGATCAATCCCAACGAGTATCAGAACATTCAGGCTGTGCTCAAGCAGTCCTGCGAGCGTTTCGCGGACAAGCCGGCCTTCAGTAGCCTCGGCAAGACCCTGACCTACGGTGAGCTGTACAAGCTGTCCGGCGAATTCGCAGCCTACCTGCAGCAGAACACCGATCTCCAGCCGGGCGACCGCATCGCCGTACAGCTGCCCAACCTGATCCAGTATCCCATCGTGGTGTTCGGTGCCATGCGCGCCGGGCTCATCGTGGTCAACACCAACCCGCTGTATACCGCGCGGGAGATGGAACACCAGTTCAACGACGCCGGCGCCAAGGCGCTGGTCTGCCTGGCCAACATGGCGCACCTGGCCGAGGAAGTGCTGCCCAAGACCGGCATCAAACACGTGGTCATCACCGAAGTCGCCGACATGCTGCCGCCGCTCAAGCGCATGCTGATCAACGCGGTGGTCAAGCACGTGAAGAAGATGGTGCCGGCCTACAGCCTGCCGAAAGCGGTCAAGCTCAACGACGCGCTGGCACTCGGCCGCGGCAAGGCGGTGAGCGAGGCTTCGCCAAAGAGCGACGAGGTGGCCGTGCTGCAGTACACCGGCGGCACCACCGGCGTGGCCAAGGGCGCCATGCTCACGCACCGCAACCTCGTCGCCAACATGTTGCAGTGCAAGGCGCTGATGGGTTCTAACCTCAATGACGGCAGCGAAGTGCTGATCGCGCCGTTGCCGCTCTACCACATCTACGCCTTCACCTTTCACTGCATGGCGATGATGCTCAGCGGCAACCACAACATCCTGATCTCCAACCCGCGCGACCTGCCAGCGATGATCAAGGACCTGTCCAAGTACCGCTTCAGCGGCTTCGTTGGCCTCAATACGCTGTTCGTCGCGCTGTGCAACAGCGAAGACTTCCGCAAGCTCGATTTCTCGGCGCTGAAGATCACCCTTTCCGGTGGCATGGCGCTGCAGCTGGCCACGGCCGAGCGCTGGAAGCAGGTCACCGGATGCTCGATCTGCGAAGGCTACGGCCTGACCGAGACCAGCCCGGTGGCCTCGGTCAACCCGATCGAGCACATCCAGCTCGGCTCCATCGGCATTCCGGTGCCCTCGACGCAGTTCAAGGTCATCAATGACGACGGTCAGGACCTTCCGCAGGGCGAGATCGGCGAGTTGTGCATCAAGGGCCCGCAGGTGATGAAGGGCTACTGGCAGCGCCCCGAGGCCACCGCTGAGGTGATCGACGCGGATGGTTGGTTCAAGACCGGCGACATCGGCGTGATCCAGGAAGACGGCTACATCCGCATCGTCGACCGCAAGAAGGACATGATCCTGGTGTCCGGCTTCAACGTATATCCCAACGAGCTGGAAGACGTGCTCGCCAGCCTGCCGGGCGTGTTGCAGTGCGCTGCCATCGGCGTCCCGGACGAGAAATCCGGTGAGGCGATCAAGCTGTTCGTGGTGGTCAAACCGGGCGAGAGCCTGACCAAGGAGCAGGTCATGCAGCACATGCATGACAACCTGACGGGCTACAAGCGCCCGCGCTACGTGGAGTTCCGCGACAGCCTGCCGACCACCAACGTCGGCAAGATCCTGCGCCGCGAGCTGCGTGACGAGGAGCTGCGCAAGCTCGGCCACAAGCAGTAAACGCAGCTGTTGTGAAAAGAACCCGCTTCGGCGGGTTTTTTTCGTTTTTGCGAACGGCGTTTCATCGGCAGCGCCTTCGAGAGCTTGAGTTAGCGCTTGGTAGCGTTCTTCTCATCCTGTAGTGGGTGGCACAATAGCCCTACTTAACCATTTAGTTTGTAGGGGAATATCGGATGCTGTCGTCACTACGTCTGCGAGTGAAACTGCTGCTGCTTGCCCTTGGTCCGATCCTGCTCCTCGCGATCCTGCTCAGCGGCGTCGCCGTGGTCGAGCTGCAGGACTTGGCCGATCAGCAGGAAGCACAGACCCGTGCCAGCCTCATTCGTGATCGCCGGGCCGAGCTCGAGCACTACGTGCAACTGGCACGCAATGCGATTGCGCCGATCTACGAGCTCTCGGCCGAGGGCGATCTGCAGGCGCGGGCCGAGGCCGTGGCGCTGCTCGAGCGGCTGGCGTACGGCCGCGAAGGTTATTTCTGGGGCTACGATGGCCAGTTCTTGCGCGTGTTCCAGGGTGACACCCACGAGCGCATCGGCGAGAGCTTCGCCGATTTCCAGGACCCGAATGGCGTGTATGCCATCCGTGAACTGGTCAAGGCCGGTCAGAATGGCAGCCATTTCGTCGACTACAGCTTCGCGGTGCCGGGCAGCGATGCGCTGGTGCCCAAGGTCGGTTACGCCGAATACCTGCCGAAGTGGAACCTGGCGTTCGGCACCTCGCTGAACCTCGACGACGTCGAGCGCGATGTGGTCGAGGCCCGCGCGGTTTTCCAGGCGCGTATTGACAGCCTGACGATGATCATGCTCGGCGCCGCGTTGCTGCTGCTGGTGCTGATGGCCGGGCTCGCGGTACTGATGAGCAATGCCATCCTGCGTCCACTGCTGCAGATCAAGCAGAACCTCGACGATATGGCGCAGGGCGACGGCGACCTGACGCACCGCCTGCCGATCACCAGCCAGGACGAGTTGGGTGAGCTGGCCACCTCGTTCAATCGCTTCGTCGAGAAGATCCATTCGCTGGTACAGCAGGTGGCCGGCACCACCACCCAGCTGACCGGTCTGGTCGCGGCCGTGGCCAGCCAGGCGCAGCGTTCGGAGCAGGCCATGGCCGACCAGCGCAGCGAGACCGATCAGGTCGCCACGGCGATCAACGAGATGTCCGCTGCGGCCAATGAAGTGGCGATGAGCGCCCAGCGTGCGGCCGAAGCGGCACGCGAGACCGATCAGCAAGGCGTTGCGGCCAAGCAGGTGGTGGACCAGAGCATTCGCCAGATCCACGAGCTGGTGGGCGAGCTGCGCGACAGTGGCGAGTCGC
>NZ_JAMOHM010000019.1 GCF_024448335.1 Stutzerimonas frequens | reverse complement strand
AAGGGCACCCTGGAACTGTCGCGCTTCGGCGAGATCATCGTCGACGCCAAGGGCCAGACCAGCATCCCCGGCGTGTTCGCCGCCGGTGACGTGACCACGGTGCCGTACAAGCAGATCGTGATCGCCGTGGGTGAAGGCGCCAAGGCCTCGCTGAGCGCCTTCGATCACCTGATCCGCAGCTCCGCGCCGGCCTGATCGAAACGCGAAAAAGAAGGGGAGCAACCGCCAGGTTGCTCCCCTTTTTTTTACGTCTGGTTGGGAGGTCATTGGATTCGCCCGGCGGTCTGCCGAGGATCGTTGCGAGGTGTCTGCGGTCTACTGCGGTACACCGCGCTACGGCTCAGGTGGTAGCGAGCGCTCGCGATGGCCATGGGCTCCGGGCGCGCCTGTCGAGCAGTCCATGGAGCTGTCCACGAAATGATGAATGCGCAAACGTCGCAAAACTCGCGCAGGGTCGTACTGACCCATGCCAACCGACCCAATGAGCCACAGCACGAACGGGTCGTACACGCAGCCTTGGCCGAGCGTCTGGCTGCACTGCTAGGGCTGACTTATGGCGGCGATTACGATCCGACCCGTCGCTATGAGGCTCAGCCCTATCTCGTGCCATCCGGCACGGTGGTCGGCCTGCGTGAAGCCCAGGCGCTGGGCCTGTGCGGGGAGGCTGACCTGTTCGGCGGTGTGGTACCGCAGGCCTTCGTCGAAACCAAGGCCATCACCCACCCACTGATTCGCCCGGACGCCGCTGCGCCGGTCGGCTGGTCGCGCGATTTCAGTACGCAGGTCAAGGGCAGTGTGCTCGCTGGCTATAGCGTCTTCAGTCTGGAGGATGCCAGAGATGCCGGGCGTCGGCTGCTGCACGAGGGCTCTGTGCGCATCAAGCCGGTCCGAGCTACCGGTGGACGCGGCCAGCAGCGCGTCGATGACAGTGATGCCCTCGATCAGGCTCTGTTTGCGCTCGATGAGCAGGAGCTGGCCGAGTACGGCCTGGTGCTAGAGGCCCATCTGGAGCACGTCACGACCTTCAGCGTCGGACAGGTGCGGGTCGGTGGCCGCCTGGCGAGCTACTACGGTACCCAGCGGTTGACCGAGGATAACGCCGGCAACGAGGTGTACGGCGGTTCCGATCTGGTCGTCGTGGACGGTGACTTCGAGGCGTTGCTGGCGCTTGATCTAACGGAAACCACGCGGCTCGCCGTCAGCCAGGCACAGGTGTACGACGAGGCCGCTTCGGCCTGCTACCGAAACTTCTTCGCCTCCAGGCGCAACTACGACATCGCCCAGGGGATCGACGGTCGCGGCCAGCCGCGCTCGGGTGTGCTGGAACAATCCTGGCGCATCGGCGGTGCCAGCAGCGCTGAAATCGCGGCATTGGAACTCTTCCGTCAGGGCACGGGCGCGCGAGTCGTACGGGCATCTTCGCTCGAGATCTATGGTCGAGAGCGCCCGGCGCCGGCGGGAGCCACGATCCTGTATCAGGGGCAGGATGACGAGGTTGGTTTCGTCACCAAATGCGTAGTGGTGGAGCAATATGGCGACGCATAGCGAGACAGTAGACATTCTGGTTGGCGATGAGCATATCGCCGGAACGTTCCTTTCACCGCCGGCCAAGATGCCCGGCGTGCTGTTCGTTCACGGCTGGGGCGGCAGCCAGCAGCGCGATCTCACCCGCGCCCGCGGCATCGCCGGGCTCGGCTGTGTCTGCCTGTCATTCGACTTGCGGGGACACGCGCAGACCCGCGCGCAACAGGAGTCGGTGACCCGCGAGCAGAACCTCGCCGATCTCCTGGCTGCCTACGACCTGCTTGCTCAACATCCGCATATCGATCCGTCCGCCATCGCCGTGGTCGGAACCAGCTATGGCGGTTATCTGGCCACCATCCTGACCTCTCTGCGGCCGGTCAAATGGCTGGCGCTGCGGGTGCCTGCGCTCTATCGCGACGAGGACTGGAACCTGCCCAAGCGCCAACTGGACCGCGATGTGCTCAATCAACTGCGCAGCCGGCGGGTGTTACCGGAAGAGAACCGTGCATTGGCCGCTTGCTCCGCCTTTCGCGGAGATGTGCTGATCGTCGAGTCGCAGCACGACACCTTCGTGCCTCATGAAACCATCATGAGCTATCGCGCCGCCTTTCACCGCACCCAGTCGCTGACCCATCGCATCATCGATGGCGCCGACCATGCGTTGAGCAACGAGCGCTGCCAGGAGGCCTACACATCTATCCTGGTCAACTGGGCGACGGAAATGGTCATCGGTGCGCGTCTCGACGAAAAGTCGGCAGCCGGTTTCCGGGGCGTGGATGAGGGCGAGGAGCCCGGGCGTGGCGCGGCGCAGTCAAGCTGATCCGATCAATCGGGCGGTGTAGCGGGTGGCGTCGGTCCGACGAAACGACTCCAGCGTCGGTCGAGCACCTGCTGCTTGAGCACCTCGATGACATCCACCAACAGTTCTTCCAGGGCCAGGTCGGTGTGTTCGTCCTGATAGACCCAGGCATCGAAGAACTCGTCGGCGAGATTGGCCGCCAGGGCCTGGAACTGCGGCCCGCGCATGCCTTCGACGGCGCCCTGCAGGAGGCGTGCGGCGATATCGCTGAGCGCGTCGTCGAGCGTCGCGGCCAGTCGATTGCCGAGCGGCAGCCTTCTGAGGCTGTGCATCTCCGGATTGTCCTGCAGCGCCTGGTGGATCAGCTGGCTGACATAGCCTTCAATGGCGCCGCGATTGTCGCGGTAGCCGGTTTCCAGCATGCCTTGCAGGCGCCGCGACAGGTCGTTGAGCACGCGCTGCTTGCGCGGTCGGACCACCTCCTGCAGCAGGCGTCGGGAGAGGTCATCGCTGGCGCCAATCTCCTGCTGCAGGCGGCCGAACAGGCGCACCATCACCCGGTCGGAGAGCTCCTCGATCAACAGGTAGTAGTAGCGGCTGAACAGCCCGTAGACGGCCCAGCGGCGCATGTCGATCAGGCCCAGACGCTGCAGGCGGATCAGCAGGCTGCCAACCCGCAGTACCCGAAGCCAGCGGAACCCCGCCAGCGGAATGCAGCCGAGCACGTCATACCAGTGGGCGAACGGGTAGTAGTACCAGCGCGCATAGCGGCGCTCGAACAGCGCGACCGTCCAGCCGAGCAGCACGTCGAGAAGGAAGACCGCGACGAACCACAGGTCGATGTACTGGAAGTTGACGTGGATGCTTTGCTGATAGCGCTCGTGCAGTTGCGGCATCAGGTTGGCAAGCGCCGTGTTGACCGGCTGCAGCGCGAACAGGCTGTCGAACAGGATCAGCGCCAGGTTCACGCAGACCAGCAGGACGATGAAGGCTTCCCAGGCGGCATGCAGCCCGTCGCGGCGCCGCGCCTGTTGATCCACGCGGTGCTCAGTCATCCGCGCCGGCTGCCGCGGCGGCGGGTTGCCAGAGGATCTCGCCACACCCCTGGCGCCGCGCAATCAGGCGCGCGGCGACGAACAGCGCATCGGACAGCCGGTTCAAATAGGCCAGCAGCACCGGGCGCACGGTTTCGCTGGCATTGAGCTGCTGGCAGCGGCGCTCGGCAGTGCGCGTCACGCTGCGGCACAGGTGGGCGAGGGCGATGAGCCTGGAACCGCCCGGCAGGATGAACTCCTTGAGCGGCCCCAGCTCCTGGTTCCAGCTGTCGATGGCCTGCTCCAGGCGCTCGATCTCGCTTTCCTGCAGCGCCTGGTAATCGGGCATGGCCAGCTCGCCGCCAAGATCGAACAGGCGGTGTTGGCACGGGCCGAACACGCTGATCAGCTCATCGAGCGCAGGCCATTGCACTTGCGCCTCAGCCAGTTCGGCAAGCAGCAGGCCGAGCTGGCTGTTGAGCGTATCGACCTCGCCCATGGCTTCTACACGCGGATGATCCTTGGCGACCCGGCGGCCATCGCCCAGGCCGGTTTCACCGCTATCGCCGGTACGGGTGTAGATCTTCGACAGTCGATTGCCCATCTATTGGTTCCTTGTTCAGGCCGCCGGCGGCTCGCCAGGCGAACTCAGTGGCAGGCGCAGGGTAAAGGTGGAGCCATGGCCGGGTTGGCACTGCACCTCCATCTGGCCCTGGTGGTTGTTGGTAATGATGAAATACGAGACGGAAAGGCCCAGTCCGGTTCCCTGACCGACTTCCTTGGTGGTGAAAAACGGTTCGAATATGCGTTTGCGAACGTTCTCTGGAATGCCACCACCGTTGTCTTCGACCTGAATCTCTGCCCATGGCGGGTTCAGTCGAGTGCGCAGGATGATGCGCCCGCGTTCCTGAGCCTGGTTCTGGTGGATTGCCTGGGCGGCGTTCTTCAGCAGATTGAGCAGAACCTGTTCCAGTTCGTTGGCGATGCAGGGCACGCGATCGATCTGCGGATCGAAGTCGCGAACGATCTCGATCGACCTGAAATCGAAACCCTCCATCAGGGCGAAATCGTTGCCGGCGATCTCCAGCGCCTGGTCGATCAGCATCGGCAGCTGGCAATCGGCCAGCTGCCGGTTGCTCATGCGACTGAAGCTGAGCATATGGCTGACGATCTTCGCGGCCCGGGAGCCGGCCTGCTGGATGCCGTCGAGCAACTGCGGCACTTCGCGGCGTTGCAGATACTGGTTGACCGCCTCCAGGCGCACGCCGGTTTCCTCCGCTGCCTCGCGATTGCGTTCCAGTTCGGGCGAAAGCCGGCGGCGGATGTTCTGCGCGTTGTGCAGGATGGCGCCGAGGGGATTATTGATCTCGTGAGCCATGCCGGCGGCCAGGCTGCCCACCGAGAGCATCTTCTCCGACTGCACCATCATCTCCTCCATGTTGATGCGCTGGGTGATGTCGTCGATGCGGATCACCACGCCACGACCGCCGCCGCCGGTCAGTGGATAGCAGGTGAGCGCGTAGTGGTGTGGCTCGTCGTTGCGCAGCCAGGTCACTTTCTCGATCTTTTCCACCACATGCTGTTCGGAAGTGCGGCGGATCTGCGCCAGGAAGGGCTTGAGCGGCTCGAAGGCGACGAACACCGGCTGATTCAGCGCGTCGTCCAGCGGCGTTCCGGAGAGGGCGCTGGCTTCCTGATTCCACTGAGTGACGTAGAGCTGCTCATCGAGGGCGATCAGCGCAGAGGGCATCGAATCGATGATGCTGTTGAGGTACTTCTGGAAGCCGGTGAGTTTCTGCTCGATCTTGCTGCGAACCTGGACCTCCAGCTCCAGCTTGCGGTTGGAGTGCCGCGTTTCCTCGGCCAGCCCCTGGGCGTGATCGAAGGCTTCCTGGGCATCGTCACGGGCGCGCTTGAGCTGCTGCTCGCGAGCCTCCATGCGTGACAGCATGGTGTTGAAAGCGTCGGCCAGGCGACCGATCTCGTCCTGGTTGCCGGGCTTGGCCCGTAGCGAGTAGTTCTCCTCGCGGGTTACCTGGCGGGACAACGCTTCGAGGTCGCGAATTGGCCGCGTGATCAGCTGGCGGATCTGCCGGGCGACCAGAACCCACAGCAGCAGGCTGGCCACGAGGATCGCCAGGCTCGCGGTCAGCGTGCCGGTGTAGAACGCCCCGGGCAGTTCGCTGCTGGCGACCATCAGCAGATGCCCGGCGCTGCCGTCCGGTTGTGGCAAGCGGACCAGCAGATTGGCGCGGATCTCGCCGGCGCGCCAGTCGGCGACTGCGCTCAGCCGCTCGGGCAGACGCAGGCGCTCGCCCTGCTGTACCTGTGCCAGGCTGTTGCCGTCGCGGTCGTAGATGACCGCGGCGCGCAGCGGCGCATAGCCGTCCAGGCGTCTGAGTAGCGAATTTGCCGCTTCTGGTGAGGTCAGCGCGCGCGTGCTCAGCTCTTCGGTAGCGAACAGTTCGCCCAGCGTATGCATGGCTTGGGGCGCTACGCTCTGCCGCGAGATCCAATAGGCGGCGCTGATGAAGGTGAGGTTGGACACCAGCAGGACCGCAGCCAGGAGAACGAGCAGGGCGAGTAGCAGCTTGCGGCCGACCGGGAGGTTTTCGAGGCGTTGACGCAGGATCATTGGCGGTACGAGGCGGCAGAGGTTTCTGCAGGGTAGCCGCGGCTCAGTCGGTGGGCAATCCGCGCTGGCGCAAGTGCTCGCGAAGACGCTGGTGCAGCGCGTGCAGCTTCGGCGTGGGCAGCCCCAGGGTTTCGGCCGTGGCACAGGCGTGGCCGAGCAGATAGGCGATCTCCGTGCGACGGCCAAGACAGACGTCCTGAAGCATGGACGAGTAGTTGGCCGCCGTGGCTTCGATGACCCGTAGCACCTCGTTTTCCAGGTCGTTGGCGGCCGCTGGCTGGCCGCTGGCTACGAGAAGTCTGCCGAGTTCTTCGCTCAGCACAGCGAGTTGCGCAGGGTGCTGCAGCAGCTCGCCGTTGCGGCAGTCATGGAGCACGGTCAGTGGATTGATTGCACAGTTCAGCGCTAGTTTGCGCCAGAGCCGCGAGAGAATTTCCGTGCTCCACGTCTGCGCGATGCCGGCCAGGTCCAGTTCGCTCAGCCAGGCAGGCGCTGCGCCGCCATGCGGGTCGCCCAGCCAGTTCTGCCCGCGGCCTGCGAACAGTACCTGGAAATCAGTCTCGCGATAGGCCCCTTCGGTGCTCGACACGAAGATGCAGCGGGCCTGCGGCCAGCGCTCGGCGATCGCTTGCTGACTGCCGAGACCATTCTGCAGCAGGAGCAGTTCGGCACCCGGGGCCAGGCGAGCGGCGACCCGGGACACAGCGGCTTCGGCATCGTAGGCCTTGCAGGCAACCAGCAGTCGTCTGATGGTGGTCGGTGCGTCGGGCAGTTCCGCGGGGATGTCGAAGCGCTCGAGATTGTCGTTCTCCCGCAGGCCGAGCCCGCCGGCGCGTTGGTATTCGTCCAGGCGTTGCGCCGAGCGCAGGATCAGCCGTACCGGCAGACCGGCACGAGCCAGCCGGGTGGCCCACAGGCTGCCGAGCGCACCGGCGCCGAGAATGTGCCAGGTCATCGACTCATGCCGACTGCTTGAGCCGGAAGGGGACGATACGGCCCGTGCTGTAGGCGCTCGGCAGCAGCGCAGCGGCACGTTCGATGATGGCCTGCGGTGTGACCGGGAGCGCGTCGGCATCGAGGCTGATCAGGCTGATGCCTGCCTTGATCGAAATGAAGCCTTCGCTGGTCTTCAGCGCGCGCAGGTTCAGACCCTCGTGCAGGCGTTTGAAGCTGCTTGGCGAACAGCCCTTCAGATCATCGACCAGTGCCAGCAGGCCGAACTGTTGCTCGTCGATCCGGCACACCACATCCAGTGGGCGGACCAGCTGCTGCAGGCGAGCACCGATGGCACAGAGGATTTCCGCATAGACGGGCTTTCCGTAACGTTCGCGCAGTGCATCCGCGTCCGGCAGGCCGATCTGCAGGTAGTACAGCGCGGTACCACGATTCTCCATTTGCCGCAGGCTGGCGGCCAGGCGCTGCTGTAGATAGCGGCAGTTGCCCAGCCCCGTCAGTGGGTCGTGCAGGCTATGTTCCTCGAGGCTGGCGACGCTTTCGGCCAGCTGATGGTTCTCCTGCTTGAGCTGCTGCAGCGAGGCGCATAGCCGGTCGGCAGCGAAGATTCTCGGCAGTAGTTGCTCGTTCATTGCCGACTTGCTGATGAAATCGTCGACGCCATGGTCGAATGCCAGGCCGAGCGCATTCTCGCTGTCGCGCCCGGTGAGCAGCATGACGTAGCTGTAGTGGCCGCTCAGGGCGTCGCGTTGGCGGATCTGCCCGGTCAGCTCGAGGCCGTCCATCTCCGGCATCAGCCAGTCGGCCAACAGCACGTGGGCAGGACGTTGCGCATGCTGCGTCAGCGCGTCAGCGGCGCTGCTGGCGAAGCGGATATCCTGGTAGCCGGCCTTGCTCAGGGCACGACCGATCATGACGCTGGAGAACTTGGCGTCATCGACCACGAGGATGCTCAGGTGGGGGTTGGGCATGGCAAGCTCAATCAGTTGGAGGGGGACGTCCTGTCACTCCGTAGGGGCGGGCGCTGAAACGTCGAAGCGTTATAATGACCGCGCTTTCTTAACCGTCAAGACACGCGCGCTCGGCTCATGCGGCCCGTCGCGCTACATAGTGGAGGAATCCCATGCCCTCGTTCGACGTGGTGTCCGAACTGGACAAGCACGAAGTCACCAACGCGATCGACAACGCGATCAAGGAACTCGATCGTCGCTACGACCTGCGTGGCAAAGGCAGCTTCGAGCAGAAGGACCTGACCGTGCAGCTGACGGCAGAAGCCGAGTTCCAATTGGAGCAGATGCTAGAGATTCTCAAGTTGAGCCTGGTCAAACGCAAGATCGATATCCAGTGCCTGGAAGTCAAGGAGCCCTATGCATCCGGCAAGACCACAAAGCAGGAAGTGACGCTGCGCGAAGGCATCGACAAGGAGCTGGCGAAGAAGATCGTCGCGCACATCAAGGACGCCAAGCTCAAGGTGCAGGCTGCCATCCAGGGCGAGCAGGTGCGCGTCACCGGCAAGAAGCGCGATGACCTGCAGGAAGCCATCGCCCTGCTGCGCGGACACGAGTTCGGCATGCCGCTGCAATTCAACAACTTCCGCGACTGATTCCCGCCGCGCTTCGGCGCACGCAACCCCGCTGTTCTCGGTGCCCGGCCCGCCGGCACCGATTCTTGAAGGAGCATCTCTGCATGGACCTCTCTATTGACTATCTGGTCGATCTCTCCGAAGCCTGGCTGCCGGTCGTTCTGCAATACGGCGCCCAGGTGACGCTGGCATTGCTGACCTTTTTATTCGGGTGGTGGCTGATCAATACGCTGACCGCCAAGGTCAGCGGCCTGTTGCAGCGGCGCAAGGTCGATCCGACCCTGCACGGTTTCATCGGCAGCCTGGCCGGTATCATCCTCAAGGTATTGTTGCTGGTCAGTGTGGCCTCAATGATCGGGGTGGAAACCACTTCGTTCATCGCCGTGATCGGTGCTGCCGGCCTGGCCATTGGTCTGGCCCTGCAGGGCAGCCTGGCGAACTTCGCCGGCGGCGTGCTGATCCTGCTGTTCCGCCCGATTCGGGTCGGCGAGTGGATCGAAGCCCAGGGCGTAGCAGGCACCGTCGATTCGATCCAGATCTTCCATACGGTGCTCAAGTCCGCCGACAACAAGACCATCGTGGTGCCCAACGGTGCTCTGTCCAACGGGCATATCACCAACTACTCCCGCGAGCCGCGGCGTCGTGCCGATATCAACGTCGGTATCGACTACGGCGCGGACATCAAGCTGGCACGGCAGATCCTGCTGGAGATCGCGCAGGATGAGCGTGTTCTGCGCGATCCCGAGCCGGTTGTGTTCGTCACCGGGCTGGGTGACAGCTCGGTCAATCTGTCGTTGCGGGTGTGGGTCGCGACCGGTGATTTCTGGCCGGTGACCTTCGGTTTCACCGAGTTGGTGAAAGAACGTTTCGACGCTGCCGGGATCGGCATTCCGTTTCCGCAGCGTGTGGTGCACCTGGTTCAGAGCTGAAGTCTTGCCTGAACGAAGCGAAGCCGGCATCTGCCGGCTTCGTCGTTTCTGCTGGTCGCCTCAGGACTGTTCCGAGGCTGCTTCGCGCTGCGCATCGCCGGGTTGCTGGCGATCTCGGCTCCATTGCCAGGCGATCAGAATCAGTGTCGGCACGCCGAGCAACGCGGTGACCAGGAAGAAGTCGCTGTAGCCGAGGTGTTCCACCATGACCCCGGAGTAGCCACCCAGCAGACGGGGCAGTAACAGCATGAGCGAACTCAGCAGCGCGTACTGGGTGGCCGAGAACTTCAGGTTGGTCAGGCTGGACAGGTAGGCGACGAAGGCGGTGGAGGCGAGGCCGCCGCTGAAGTTGTCGCAGGAGATGGTTACGATCAACATGTTCAGGTTCGCGCCCATCTCCACCAGCAGCATGAACATCAGGTTGGTCGCCGCCGAGGCGACGCCACCGATGAACAGGATCGGCAGGATGCTGAAACGCACGATCAGCAAACCGCCAAAGGCCGCTCCCAGCAGCGTCATCACTAGCCCGAACAGCTTGCTGACGCTGGCGATCTCGTCCTTGGAAAAACCCTGATCGATATAGAAGACGTTGGCCATCACGCCCATCACCGTGTCCGACATGCGATAGGTGGCGATCAGCCCCAATAGCAGCAGCGCTTGCCAGCGGTAGCGCACGATGAAATCGGTGATCGGCGTCAGCACCGGCCCCATCAGGATGCGCCCGGGTGCCGACAGGCAGCCCCAGCAGATCAGCAGGTACATGGTGCCGCGCGGCCAGTAGCCGCCCCAGTAGGACTGGAACATGCCGGTAGTGGAAACCATCAGGATGATCAGCACGATTACCGACACGGCCTGGTGGGCGAAGTCGAAGCGCACCGGTCGCTGGCGTTGCTTGGCTTGACTGAAGATATGCCGTACCGGGACGAACAGCGCCCGGCCCACCGGCGATACGCTGCCGAGGATGAACAGTGCGTACAGCGTGGCGCGCGGCCAGGCCTGGGCGATCAGCGCATTGATCATCGCCGGCACCGAGACCAGCAGCACCAGCAGCAGGCCGACCGCGGCCAGCTGATGATTGAAGGTGTAGCGCGAGGGCTCGTTGGGCAGTGGCGCGGCTACGTCCGGCTCGCGGATCACCAGACTGGTGATCAGGCCGGGCAGTATCAGCAGCGCGAAGACGAAATAGGTCGTGGTCCAGGCCGCCTGGTTGTAGTCGAGGCTGCTCGAACCCAGCCATTCGGCGAGAAAGAGGGCGCCGGCGCTGGCGAGCAGCATGGCGATGCGATAGCCGGTCATGTAACTGGCGGCGAGGGTCGCCTGCAGCTTGTCCTCGACGATCTCCAGGCGATAGGCGTCGATGGCGATGTCCTGGGTGGCCGACGAGAATGCCACGACCACCGCCAGGGCGATGAGCATCGTCAGGTTGTGCTGCGGGTTGCAAAGGGCCATGCCAATCAGGCCGACGGCGATCAATGCCTGCGACAGCACCAGCCACGAGCGGCGTCGGCCCAATGCGCCGATCCAGGGCAGCCGCCATTGGTCTAGCATCGGCGACCACACCCACTTGAAGGCGTAGGCCAGGCTGATCCAGCTGGCGAAGCCGATGGTTTCCCGCGAGACGCCCGCTTCGCGCAGCCATACCGACAGTGTGGAGAACACCAGAACGGCGGGAAGACCCGCAGCGAAACCCAGCAACAGCAGGGCTAGCGTAGCGGGGCTGGCGTAGGCGGCTAGCGCATCGCGCCAGGTTTCACGGGACATACATCGAGGTTCTGCACGGATTGGACGAAGGGCGCACTCTAACCGCTGTGCTCCGTCGAATGCCAGCCATGCCGACGCATGTCCACTCGGTCGTTGACGATGGTCAGGCCCTCTGCCCGTAGGCGCACCCGCTGTTCGTGACCTGCTGCTGTTCCGGCTGGCAGGCTGAGGCGGCCGCCGGCGGCAATCACCCGATGCCAGGGGAGTGTGGTGTCGTCGGGCAGCTGCGACATCAGCCGACCGACCCAACGTGCAGCCCGGCCGAGCCCCGCCATGGCGGCCAGCTCGCCATAACTCACCACCTTGCCGGGCGGGATCTGCGACATCACCAGATAGACGGCAGCTCGGCGCGTTTCAGCGTCGGCGGATGGCGGCAGCAGCGGTGCGTGGTCATTCATGCTGGGGCTTCCGGGGAGGTAAATCGACGGGCCGGAGAACTCGGGTTCCGTTCGGCGGTCTGTGCTTGCTGTGGTTAGACGCATAGGGATAATGCCAGCCTTTCAACCGACCCAGACCTGATTTCAATACCCGTATGTTCCCCAGAACCCTGCTTTGCGTGACCCTCTCCGCTCTGGCTCTGCCATCGTTCGCCGACACCGTATGGCTGAAGAATGGCGATCGCCTGACCGGCAAGATCAGTGTGCTCGACGGCGGCAAGCTGCTCATCGAAACCGAGTATGGCGGTTCGATTCCGCTGAAGTGGAGCAAGATCGCCACGCTGGAAAGCGACCAGAAGCTGCTGATCAAGCAGGACGACGTGACCGGTGAGGTCGCTCAGTCCCTGCAGGCCGCCGACGAGGGCAAGGTCGTCATCACCAATGGCGCTGCGCCTCGCACGGTGGAGCTGGCGAGCATCACCCAGATCATCCATCCCAAACCGCTGATTCAGGATTTCACCTGGAGTGGCAACGTCGATGTGGCGATGGACTACAAGCGTGCCGAAACCGATACGGATGACTATGACGTCTCCTTCGACACCAAGGCGCGGCACGGGCTGTGGCGCCACAACGGCACCGGCAACTACAACCGCGAGTATCGCGACGGCGTGACGGTCACCGACAACTGGGATGCCGAGTACGCGCTGGACCGCTTCCTCGATCAGCACTGGTTCTGGCAGGGGCGGTTGAGCTACAAGCGCGACCAGATCGAGGACGTGCGCCGTCAGCGCACCATCGGTACCGGTCCCGGTTACCAGTTCTGGGACAACGAGCTGGGCGCCTTCTCCCTGGCAGGGCTGATCAACCGTAGCGACTACGAGTTTGCCGACGGCGAAAAGGAGAACTTCTACCTGGCGGCGATGAAGTGGGACTACAACCGCTACCTGGTGGGCAAGACCTTCGAGCTGTTCAGTACCGGCGAACTCGGCAAGCCGCTGGAGAACGTCGCCGATTACGCGCTCGATGCCGAGGTCGGCCTGCGTTACAAGGTGACCGACTGGGCTTCGCTGAACATGAAGGCGGAGAAGGACATCATCAGCGGTGCCGACAACGATCTCGACGAGACCCGCTACAGCATCGGCTTCGGCGTGGGCTGGTAAGCCTTATCGATCCGGTGTGCATATATAAGAAAGGCAGCCATCTGGCTGCCTTTCTTCTTTGGCTCTGACACCACGATCAGAGACGCAGCCCGCCGTCCAGTTCGAGGATGCGGCCGGTGTAATAGTCGTTCTCGAAGATGTACGCCACCGAGTGGGCGATCTCCGCCGGCTTGCCCATGCGCTTGAGCGGAATGCCGGAAGTCATTTTCTCCAGGGCTTCGGGCTTCATGCTGGCGACCATCTCGGTCTCGATGAAGCCGGGCGCCACGCCTGCCACGCGAATGCCGTAGCGCGCCAGCTCCTTGGCCCAGACCACGGTGGCCGAGGCCACGCCGGCCTTGGCCGCGGAGTAGTTGGTCTGGCCCATGTTGCCGGCGCGGGAGATCGACGAGATGTTGATGATCGCGCCTTCGCTCTTCAATTCGACCATCTTCGCCGCGACTTCGCGGGTGCAGAGGAACACGCCGGTGAGGTTGACGTCGATCACCGCCTGCCACTGCGCCAGGCTCATCTTGCTGATCTCGCCGTCCTTGACCTTGAGCAGCAGGCCGTCGCGCAGGATGCCGGCATTGTTCACCAGGCCATGCAGGCCGCCGAAGTCTTCGGCCACACGCGTGACCATGTCGCTGACCTGCTCTTCGTTGGCGACATTGCACAAGTAGGCGCGTGCGCCGCCGCCGGCGGCCTTGCAGGCGGCGACGGCCTCGTCCAGACGCTCCTGGTTGAGGTCCACCAGCGCCAGTCGCGCGCCCTTGCTCGCCAGGTACTCGGCCATGGCCCGGCCGAGGCCCTGGCCACCGCCGGTGACGATGATGACCTTGTCTTGCAGTTGCATGCGCGCCTCCTGTTGTCCTTGTAAGGCGGGAACGACGCCCGCCAGGGAAATCGTTATGCTGGGCGCTCCGTCGTCCCGGACCCGTATCGAGGAGCCACAGGTGAGCGCCGAAGCCCGCAAGCATGCCCGACAACTCCTGCTCAAGGAATACCGCGGTGTGCTCTCCACCCATTCCCAGGCCATGCCCGGCTTTCCGTTCGGCTCGGTCGTGCCGTACTGCCTGGACGCCAATGGCTGGCCGCTGATCCTGATCAGCCGGATTGCCCAGCACACCCGCAACCTCAAGGCCGACGGGCGCTGCTCGCTGCTGGTCGGCGAGCGCGCCGCCGAGGACGTGCAGGCGGCGGGTCGGCTCACGCTGCTGGCCGAGGCCCGCCAGCTCGACGACGCGGCGACGGTCGAGGCCGCTGCGCAGCGTTATTACAGCTACTTCCCCGAATCGCAGGATTACCACCGCGTACACGACTTCGACTTCTGGGTGCTGGAACCGGTGCGCTGGCGCTACATCGGCGGTTTCGGTGCGATCCACTGGCTGGATCAGGTCGCATTGGCCAATCCCTTCGCGGCGGAGAACGGCGAGGTGGAGCGGGGCATGGTCGAGCACATGAACGACGATCATGCCGCGGCCATCGCGCACTATGTCGAACAGGCCGGGCTGCCGCGCGAATCCGCGGCGCGGATGACCGGCATCGACAGCGAAGGCTTCCACCTGCGCATCGGCCAGGCGCTGCATTGGCTAGCCTTCCCCGAACCCTGCGCGACGCCCGGGGCAGTGCGGCAGGCGTTGGTGGCGATGGCGCGTCGCTGAGGTGATTCAGCTTGGCTTCAGCGGCGCCGCGCATAATCCGGTTACAGGGCTTTTTTCACCCGGGTTGAATTAGACCCGGGATGCCGCCATCTACAGAGGACTGGAAGCTGATCTTCCGCCAAGGACCATCGATGCGAATCTTCTTTGTGCTGTTTCTGTTGTTTCCGCTGGCCGAGCTGTATGTGCTGATCAAGGTCGGCAGCTCCATCGGCGCGCTGGCCACCATCCTGCTGCTGGTGCTCAGTGGCATCGCCGGTGTCCTGCTGCTGCGTCTGGCCGGTTTCGCCACCGCCTGGCGTGCCCGCGAGCGCCTGGCGCGCGGCGAGCTACCCGAGCGCGAGATGCTGCAGGGTCTGATGATGGCTATCGGCGGCGGGCTGCTATTCCTGCCCGGCTTCATCAGCGACGTGCTGGCGCTGATCGTGCTGTTCCCGCCGACCCGCAACTTCCTCTTCCGTCAGATCAACCGGCGCATGGAGGCGCAGGTGCGCCGCCAGCGCGCCTTTGCCGATGATTTGCAGGCGCGGTCCAACCCGCAGCGGCCGAATGTGATCGAAGGCGAATGGGAGCGGCGCGATCAGGACAAATGATCCGCTCGCTCGAAGACCGGCATGCCAGCAGGCATGCCGGTTTGCATTTATAGCCATGAAAATTTCATCCGCGCCCCTTGAAATGCTCTTGAACGCCCGCATGTAGCGGACACCGCAAGGTCGCTGTCGTGTTCGACAGTCCGTCTTCTGCGGCTCGCGTTGCGGGCCGCAACCGGCACCGCCGGATTTGCCCAACCCGCCGATGAAGGTCATCGGCATGGAACCACTCTACTAGGAGAGATCGACAATGAAGCTTCGTCCTCTGCATGACCGCGTCGTGATTCGTCGCAGCGAAGAAGAAACCAAGACCGCAGGCGGCATCGTCCTGCCGGGCTCCGCTGCCGAAAAGCCGAACCGTGGCGAAGTCGTTGCTGTGGGTACCGGCCGTGTGCTGGACAACGGCGAAGTGCGCGCTCCGGCCGTGAAGGTTGGTGACAAGGTGGTCTTCGGCCCTTACTCCGGCAGCAATACCGTCAAGGTCGACGGCGAAGACCTGCTGGTGATGAGCGAGAACGAAATCCTCGCTGTCATCGAAGCCTGATCACCCGCGAATCTCCATCGATAATTCAAGAATTGAGGATCAATCAACATGGCTGCTAAAGAAGTCAAATTCGGCGATTCCGCACGCAAGAAAATGCTGGTTGGCGTGAACGTCCTGGCTGATGCGGTAAAAGCGACCCTCGGCCCGAAAGGCCGCAACGTGGTGCTGGAGAAGAGCTTCGGTGCTCCGACCATCACCAAGGACGGCGTTTCCGTCGCCAAGGAAATCGAGCTGAAGGATCGCTTCGAGAACATGGGCGCCCAGCTGGTCAAGGACGTTGCGTCCAAGGCCAACGACGAGGCCGGTGACGGCACCACCACCGCCACCGTGCTGGCCCAGGCCATCGTCAACGAAGGCCTGAAGGCCGTCGCTGCCGGCATGAACCCGATGGATCTGAAGCGCGGCATCGACAAGGCGACCATCGCCATCGTCGCCGAGCTGAAGCAGCTGGCCAAGCCGTGCACCGATTCCAAGGCCATCGCCCAGGTCGGCACCATCTCCGCCAACTCCGACTCCTCCATCGGTGACATCATCGCCGAGGCCATGGAGCGCGTTGGCAAGGAAGGCGTGATCACCGTCGAGGAAGGTTCGGGTCTGGAGAACGAGCTGTCCGTCGTCGAAGGCATGCAGTTCGATCGCGGCTACCTGTCGCCTTACTTCATCAACAAGCCGGACACCATGGTCGCCGAGCTGGACAGCCCGCTGCTGCTGCTGGTCGACAAGAAGATCTCCAACATTCGCGAACTGCTGCCGGTGCTGGAAGCCGTTGCCAAGGCCGGTCGCCCGCTGCTGATCGTTGCCGAAGACGTCGAAGGCGAAGCCCTGGCGACTCTGGTGGTCAACAACATGCGTGGCATCGTCAAGGTTGCTGCGGTCAAGGCCCCGGGCTTTGGCGATCGCCGCAAGGCCATGCTGCAGGACATCGCCATCCTGACTGGCGGTACCGTGATTTCCGAAGAAGTCGGCCTGAGCCTGGAGACCGCTACCCTGGAGCACCTGGGTAACGCCAAGCGCGTCGTGCTGAACAAGGAAAACACCACCATCATCGACGGCGCTGGCGCCCAGGCTGATATCGAAGCCCGCGTTGCGCAGATCCGCAAGCAGGTCGAAGACACCACTTCCGACTACGACAAAGAGAAGCTGCAAGAGCGTCTGGCCAAGCTGGCCGGCGGTGTTGCCGTGATCAAGGTCGGTGCCGGTACCGAAGTCGAGATGAAAGAGAAGAAGGCCCGTGTCGAAGACGCCCTGCACGCCACCCGTGCAGCCGTCGAAGAAGGCGTGGTGCCTGGCGGTGGCGTTGCCCTGGTGCGCGCTCTGCAGGCCATCTCCGAGCTGAAGGGCGACAACGAAGACCAGAACGTCGGTATCGCGCTGCTGCGTCGCGCCGTTGAAGCGCCGCTGCGCCAGATCGTCTCCAACGCCGGTGGCGAGCCGAGCGTGGTGGTCGACAAGGTCAAGCAGGGTTCGGGCAACTACGGCTTCAACGCTGCGTCCGACACCTATGGCGACATGATCGAGATGGGTATCCTCGATCCGGCCAAGGTCACCCGTTCCGCGCTGCAGGCTGCTGCCTCCATCGGCGGTCTGATGGTCACCACCGAAGCCATGGTTGCCGAAGTGGTAGAAGACAAGCCGGCCCCGGCTATGCCGGACATGGGCGGCATGGGTGGCATGGGCGGCATGATGTAAGCCGACCGGCCCCTTGGCACCATAAAAAGAACCCCGCCTCGTGCGGGGTTTTTTTTTGCGTGTCGTTCAGTGCATCCTCGACCGTTCGTCAAAAACAACGCAGGAATTAACTAGCTGAGCTACGGTCAGTTAACCACCGCCTAATCAAAGGTTTACGCCATGAAGCTGGAAATCGCTCGAGGATTATTCCTCATCGGCGCGCTCGGAGTGACCACGCTTTGCGTAGCGGCATGGAATGAGCCCGGAGCGACACTGGTACAGAGCAGCGAAAGCCGCAGCTACTGCCCGTTGCCGCCAGACGGCAAATCCCGCTTCGAGGCGGTGCGTCCCGATCAGGATCTGCTCTTGCTTCTCTACGGCCTGTCACAAGGCATGCGCTAACGCCTCTGGCGTCAGGCGATGCCAGGCGCGCTAGCCGGTAGCGGTGCCTTGTCCGGCCTGGCCAGCAGTTCATAGACGGCAGGCAGCACGAACAGCGTGAACAGCGTGCCGACCGACATGCCGGTGGCGATCACCAGGCCGATGTCGAACCGGCTGACCGCACCGGCCCCACTGGCGATGATAAGCGGCACCATGCCGAACACCGTCGCCGCGGTGGTCATCAGCACCGGCCGCAGGCGAATCGCTGCCGCTTCCTCCACCGCTTCACGGCGGCTCAGGCCGCGCTCACGGCGCAGCTGATTGGCGAACTCGACGATCATGATGCCGTGCTTGCTGATCAGGCCGATCAGCGTCACCAGGCCCACCTGGGTATAGATGTTCATGCTCGACAGGCCGAGGAACAGTGGCACCAGCGCCCCGCACACCGAAAGCGGTACGGTGACCAGGATCACCAGCGGATCGCGGAAGCTTTCGAACTGCGCGGCCAGGACCAGGAAGATCACCGCCAATGCCAGCGCGAAGGTCAGGTACAGCGCGTTGCCTTCCTGAATGTACTGGCGCGACGCCCCGGCGTAATCGAAGCTGAAACCCTCGGGCGCTTCTTCACCGGCGATGGTCTGCAGCGTTTCGATCGCTTCGCCCATGCTGACGATGGGGAAGCCCTGGATCATCGCGGCGTTGAGTTGCTGGAACTGCTTGAGCTGAGTCGGGCGGGCGCGGTCGCGTACCTTGATCAAGGTCGACAGCGGCAGCATCTGGCCCTGCTGGTTGCGTACGTAATAGTTGCTCAGCCAGCCGGGATTGTCGCGGTAGGCGCGCTCGACCTGGGCGATGACCTTGTAGCTTCGGCCCTCGATGGTGAAACGGTTGATCTCGCCTTCGCCGAGCAGGGTGCTCAGGGTCAGACCCAGGTCTTCCATGGAAACACCCATCTGCGCGGCTTTCTCGCGGTCGATATCGACCACGATCTCTGGCTTGTCGAAGGCGAGATCCACGTCGAGGAAGGCGAACTTGCCGGACTCCTCGGCGCGTTTGCGGATGCGCTCGGTCACCTGCAACAGCGTCTCGTAGTCGTTGGCGGTGTTGATCACGAACTGGAAGGGCAGGCCTTCGCCGGTGCCGGGCAGCGAAGGCAGGTTGAAACCGAAGATCTGCAGGCCGGGCAGGCGATCGAGCTTGGCCTGGACCTCGGGGAGGATTTCCATCTGCGAGCGCTCGCGCTCGTCCCAGGGCTTGAGCAGGAAGCCGCCGATGCCGCTCTGCACGCCGTCGAAGCCGTTGATCTGGAACCAGGAGTAGTACTCCGGGAAGCTCTGGAAAATCTCCAGGAACTGATCGGTATAAGCGTTCAGGTAGTCCAGGTTGGCGGTCTTCGGTGCGCTGGCCATCATAAACACGATGCCCTGGTCCTCCTCCGGCGCCAGCTCGCTCTCGGTGAACATCAGCAGCACCGGAATCAGCGCCAGCACGAGCACGGCGAACACCAGCACCACCGGGCGGGTGTTCAGGGTGCCGTGCAGGGCGCGCTGATAGCGCTGCTTGAGGCGCTCGAACAGCTCGTCCAGGCGATGGGCGAAGCCGCTGGGGTTCTCTTCGTGGCGCAGCAGCTTCGAACACATCATCGGCGATAGCGTCAGCGCCACCACACCGGAAATCAGCACGGCGCCGGCTAGGGTCAGGGCGAACTCCTGGAACAGCGCACCGGTCAGCCCCTGCAGGAAGCCGATGGGAGCATAGACCGCGGCCAGGGTGATGGTCATCGAGACCACCGGCATGGCGATCTCCCGGGCGCCGTCGAGCGCCGCCTGGAACGGCGATTTGCCCTGCTCGATGTGTCGGTGGATGTTCTCCACCACGACGATGGCATCGTCCACGACCAGGCCGATCGCCAGCACCATGGCCAGCAGTGTCAGCAGGTTGATCGAGTAGCCCATCGCCTGCATGAAGAACAGCACGCCGATCATCGACAGCGGGATGGTTACCACCGGGATCAGCACCGTGCGCAGTGAGCCGAGGAACAGGAAGACCACGACGATGACGATCACCGCGGCCTCGGCCAGGGTCTTAACCACCTCGTCGATGGAGGCCTGGATGAACTCGGTGGCGTCGTAGGCAATGGTCGCCTTCAGGCCCGGCGGCAGCTGCGCCTCGATCTGCGGCATGACCGCGCGCACTTCCTTGATCACGTCCAGCGGGTTGGCGCTGGGCGTGCCCTTGATGCCGATATAGACCGAGGGGATACCGTCGAACGAGCTGATCGAGTTGTAGCTTTCGGCGCCCATCTCCACCCGTGCCACGTCGCCCAGCAGGACGCGGCTGTCGCCCTGGGTCTTGAGCGGGATGGCGGCGAACGCTTCCGGTGTCTTCAGCTCGGTGTCGGCGTTGATGCTGGTGACCACGTACTCGCCCTTCAATTCGCCGGCCGCGGAGAGGAAGTTGTACTTGCGCACCGCCTCGTTCACGTCGCTGGCGGAAACCCCATAGGCCGCGAGCTTTACCGGGTCCAGCCAGAGGCGCATGGCGAACACCTGGTTGCCGAGGATTTCCGCCTCGGCCATGCCCGGCAGCGTCGCCAGCTTGGGCTGGATGACCCGCGACAGGTAGTCGGTGATCTGCGGGTTGCTCAGCTGGTCGCTGTAGAAGCTGATGTACATCAGCGCGGTGGAGTCGGCCGCCTGCTTGTTCAGCACCGGGTCCTCGGCATCTTGCGGCAGCTGGTTCTTCACCGAGTTGGCCTGGCTGAGCAGCTCGGTGTAGAGGCGATCGGTGTCGGCGCCAATACGCGCATAGACCGAGATCACCGAGGCGTTCTGCTGGCTGACCGAGGTCATGTAGTCCACCCCTTCGGCGCTGGCCAGACTCTGCTGCAGCGGCTGGGTGATGTAGCCCTGAATGGTTTCGGCGTTAGCGCCGGGGTAGGCGGTGGTCACCGTGATCAGCGCGCTTTCCATCTGCGGGTACTGGCGAATGGTCAGGCTGTTGAAGGCCTGAATGCCGAGCAGCACGATCAGCAGGCTGATGACGCTCGCCAGTACCGGGCGGCGGATGAAGGGATCGGTGAAGGCCATGGGCAAGTCCCTGGAACTGTTCGATGTGGCGCTACCGCCGGAGCGGCAGGCCGCTTATTCGGACGCCGGCTCGGCGCCGTCGAGCTTGAGCGTGCGGCTCTCGGCGATAGCGACATGGGTGCCGCTGTCGAGCTTGAGCTGGCCGGCGGTGATCACCTGTTCGCCGCCTTCCAGGCCGTCGAGGACCACCACCAGGCCGTCGCGACGCTCGCCTGTGGTGACGAAGCGGCGCTCGACCACCAGGTACGGCTCGTCGCTGCTGACCCCCTCCGGCGGCGTGCCTTCGGTGACCAGCAGTACCGAGTTGCCGTACAGGGTGTAGGTGATGGCGGTTTCCGGCACCACCACTTGCGCGGTTTCGGTCGGTAGCAGCACCTGCAGGTCGGCGAACATGCCGGGCAGCAGGCGGCCGTCGGGGTTGGCCAGTTCAGCGCGCACCTGCACGTTGCGCGTTGTGGTTTCCACCTTCGGGTTCAGCGCGGTGATTTCGCCTTCGAAACGCTCGTTCGGATAGGCCGCCACGCGCAGCTGCACTTTCTGCCCGAGTGCCAGCAGCGGCACATGCTGTTCGGCCAGGAAGAAGTCGACGTACAGCGTGGACAGGTCCTGAAGCGTGGCGATCGGCGTGCCGGCGGCGAGGTAGTCGCCGACATCCACCTGGCGGATGCCGATGGTGCCGGAGAAGGGCGCCAGCACACGCTTCTTCGCCAGGCTGGCGCGCAACTGGGCGACGCTGGCCTCGGCCTTCTGCGACTGTGCGTTGAGGCGGTCGTACTCGCTGCGGGAAATGGCCTGGCGGTCGAGCAGGCTGCGGGCGCGCTGGAACTCCAGGCGGGACAGGTTCAGGTCGGCCTCGGCGCTGGCCACGCTGGCCTGCTCCACTTCACTGTCCAGCAGCACGATGGCCTGGCCCTTGCTGACTTTCTCGCCGGACTGGAACTGCACGTCGCTGATGGTGCCGGCGATCTCGACGCTGAGGTCGATGCCCTGCGATGCCTTGAGCGTACCGATCGCCGGCAGGCGGCTCTGCCAGTCCATGCGTCGGGCTACTTCCGCCTCGACGTTGATCGCTGGCTTGGGCGCCTGGAACTGCTGAATCTGTTGGTAGATCGAGTTGAACTTGAAGGCGGCGAGGATCGCAACGACGACGACCACCGCGCCCAGCATGAACAGCATGCGGCGCAACATTTTCCGATTTCCTTGGAGATGTGGGCCGGCTGTCTACTGCCGTGATCGAGGCAGCCGTTCGAACGGTCCGGTCATCGTCGCGATGGGCGATGCTGGCGATGGCGCAGCTGGACCGGGGAGGGAGGAACTTAGCCCCGAATCGAGGCCAAGTAAAGGGGGAGAACGGCCGGAAAGCCGCGCAGGTGCGGGGCGGGCGACAGACTGTCGGCGCGCCCGCTGATCATCAGCCGGCGAGGCGCTGGGTGACTTCGGTAAGTTGCGCCGACAGCCCATGCAGGTTCTGGCTGGCGGTTTCGGTGCGCTCGACGTTCTGCTGGTTGATGGTGGCGATCGAGGTGATCTCGGTGATGTTGCGTGAAATGTCTTCGGCCACCGCGGTCTGTTCCTCGGCGGCCGTGGCGATCTGGCGGTTCATGTCACGAATCGCCTCGACCGCTTCCGTGATGCGCTGCAGCATCTGACCGGCCTCGGTCACCTGGCCGACGCCCTGTTCGCTGCGCGCCTGACCGCTTTCGATGGCGCGTACCGCATTGCTCGCGCCGGTCTGCACGGTGTCGATGATCTGGTGAATCTCGGCAGTGGACTCGGCGGTGCGCTGGGCCAGGGTGCGCACCTCGTCGGCGACCACGGCAAAGCCGCGGCCGGCGTCACCCGCGCGAGCCGCCTCGATGGCGGCATTGAGCGCGAGCAGGTTGGTCTGGTCGGCGATGCCGCGGATCACTTCCAGCACCTTGCCGATGCGCTCACTATCTCCCTCCAGGCGGCGGATGACGTCTGCCGTGCTGGCGATCTCGTTGCTCATGTCGGTGATGGTGGCGATGGTGCCGCGCATCACTGCTTCGCCCTGCTGGGCGGAATGGTCGGCGGCGTCGGCGGCCTGCGCGGCTTCGGCGGCATGCCGCGAGACTTCCTGGGCGGTCGCGGACATCTCGTGCATCGCCGTGGCGACCTGATCGGTACGCGAGAACTGCTCACGGGCGCCTTCGGCCATCAGCCTGGCGATGGCGTTCAGCTCGCCGCTGGCACTGTCCAGATTCGAGCTGCTCTGCTGCAGGCGGGTGAAAGTATCGGCGAGGAAGTCGCGCAGCACGTTGGCGGCAGCGGCCAGGCGGCCCAGCTCGTCGGCGCGGCTGGCGTCCACCCGCTCGGCGAACTTGCCCTGGCTGAGACGCGCGATGTGCTCGATCAGGTTGCGAATCGGTTCGATGATCCGGCGATTGACCAGCCACAGGCTGAACAGCGCCACCACCACACTGGCGAGGATCATGATGATCGGGCCGAAGGATGCGGTGGTCTGTGCGTCGGCACGGATGGTCTCCGAGCGCTGCGCGGCGGCGTCGCCCAGCTGTTTGACCAGCTCGCTCAGCTGAGCGCTGGTGGCCCGGTCGATACCGGCTACCGCGGCGTCCCCGGCGAGCGGGTCGCTGTCGGCAGCGATGAAGGCATCGAGGCCCTTGCGATAGGCAACGCCGAGTGTGCGGTGCTCGCTGCGCAGACTTTCGATCTGCTTAGCCACTTCAGGCTCGTCGGCGGTCAGTACCAGCAGGTCGCCAAGAATCTTCTGCACCTTGGCTTCCTGGGCCTCGAACTGGCTCCAGTAGCGGTTGCGTGAGTCGGTCTGTTTTCCACGCAGCAATACGTTCTTCCATTCCTGGACCTGAACCTTGAACTCGAGGTTGGCCTCGTCGATCAGTTGCACTTCGGCCAACGGGCCGTCGAGCAGCGTCTGGAAGTGGTCGATGTCGTTGCTGAGCAGGCGAATGCAGGCGAGGGCGATGAGCAGCGTCAGCAGCAGGCTGCCGCCGATCAGCGCGAGGATCTGCGCGCGCAGGGATTTCTGGAGCATGGGCAAGTCTCGTCAGTTGAGAAAACGTCAATGAGCATCCCTGCCCGTTGCCCAGCATCATCGGCCGGGTGACGTTTTTCTTGAGCTAGACGATGCGCAGATGGTTGTCCCAGAGCCCCGCGGGCAGGTCCAACGGTGTGCTGGCGATACGTTCGCCACGGCAGTCGAGCAGGCGGCAGCGGCCTTGGCCGGAGCTGACCACGAAGCCCTCGGTGATTGCCGCGACGCCCGCGCAATCGGGCACATGGGCTGCCTGCCGCAGCTCGGTACTGTCCAGGTCCCAGATGAACACCTTGTTGCCGCGCGGCGCGGTGACGGCCAACAACCGCAGCTCGTCGTGGATGGCGAGGCTGGCGGTGTACTGGTTCATGATCTGCCGCTGTGCCTCGCCCAGCGGAAAGTGCTGGAAGGCCTGCCCGGGCCGCTTGATCGCCAGCAGCGGGATGCGGTCCATGGCATCCCCTTCGTACTGCTGGCCGCTGACCACGGTACCGTCGGCGGCGACGGCGAGGTGACGCACGCTGTTCATGCGCTCCGGCAGCTGTTCCTTGCTGACCAGCGTACCGTCGCGGCGTAGCAGCACCAGGCTCGGCTCCATCGCATCGAGATTCATCATCTCGCGACTGTCGGCTTCGGTGCGGATGCCGCCATTGGCGATGACCAGGGTTTCGTTGTCCGGCATCCACAGCAGCTGGTGCGGGCCGATGCCATGGGTCGCGTGCTCGCCGACGCGCACCAGCTGTCGGCCTTCCAGTCGATAGACGCCTAGCACGCCACGGCCGGCATCGGCGGTGTCGTTTTCGGTGGTGTAGAACCACTCGCCGTCCTTGTGAAACACCCCGTGCCCGTAAAAGTGGCGGTCGGCCGGCGAAGCCATGATCTGCAGCAGACGCCCGTCACGCGCATCGATCAGGTAGCTCTCGCGGCTCGGGCGACGGCCGACGAACACCGCCAAGGGCAGGTACGGGTGCGGGTAGACGTCATGGCAGCGCTCGGCGACCGGTGTGGCAAATACCTGGCTGCCATCGAGGCGGTAGCCGACGGCGTAGTGTTGCCCGTCGGCGCCATCACGTGCGGAGAGCAAAACCTTTTGCCCGTCGTGACGCGTCAGTGACCAGCCAGCGATGCCGCTGGCGGCAAGCATGGCGCCGGTCAGGCCAAGCAGGGTGCGGCGCTTCATGATCAGTCCCCGTCGTGCGCGTTGAAGCCGATCTGTACGCCGAGGGCGCGCGCCAGCTCGAGCTGGTGCAGGCGATGCAGTTGGTCGATCCGCTGGTACAGCGAATCGAGCTGCGCCCGACTCTCCTCGTTGGCGAGCATTTTGCCGAACGGCTCGGGCATGGCTTTCAATTGCTGCAGCAGGTCGGCGTAACCGGCGTCGATGCGCTTGGCCAGATCAGCCTGCTCAGCGCCGAGCAGCGCGCGCAGACCGTCCTGGTCGGCACCCAGCCAGAGGCTTTCGGCGCCTTTGACGGTGGCAGCGATATTGCTCAGGGTCGTGTCGCTGCGCCAGCCGTCGGCCTGGTACGGCTGCGGATGGCCCTTGGTCTGGCGACCGAGCGGCGCGCCGAGCTTCTTCTTCAGGCCGTCGAGGGCCGTGACCTGAACCCGCAGCAGTTCGGCAATGGCCTCGTTCGGTTCGGCATAGCGCTCGTTGGGAAAGCTGCGCAGCTGGTCGGCCATGCCGTCCTTATCCTGCCAGCGCTGAAGCACGCCCGCGGCGAGTTTCTGCTGATGTTCGCCGATAGCCGCCAGCAGCGGACAGTACCGGGCCTTGGTGGCCTGGTCGTTCAGATCGATGCTACGGTCGAACAGGATGTATTCGTAGGCACTCAGTCCCTGGACCACTACGCTGGCATTGTCGAGGTCGGCCTGGCTGAGGTCGGGTTTGGCTTCGAGCAGGGCGCCGACCTGACGCGCGACCAGGTTCTTCTTGTCCGGCCAGAACTGGACCTGCCAGGCCAGATTGCCCTCGCCCAGCGGGCCGATCAGCAGGGGTTGCAGGCCCGCCCAGGCTGTCTGGGCGTGCAAGAAGGCTTCGCGCGCCTCCGCCAGCGTCTGGTTGTCGGCACAATAAGCGATGGCGCTCGCCGCGAGCCGACGATCCACTTCCGACCATTGGGTGTAGGCGGGTAGCAGCACGTCATCGGCCAGCGCCTTGCTGGTTTCCACTTGCGGATCGGCCGGGGTGCAGGCGCTCAGCAGGAGCGCGGCGAGCAATCCGCCGCTGGCGATGCGCAAGGAATTCGAACGGATCATGGTGTCCTCTTTGGCGGAGCCGGTTTGCAGGCCTGCAGCGATACGCAAGCCCGGCTGAATGTTAGATCTGGAGACTCAGAGCGACTCCAGGAAGCTCAGCAGCGCGTCACGCTCCTGCTGGTCGAAGCCGAGCACGACCTGGCGTGCTTTCTCCGCCTCGCCACCGTGCCAGAGTATCGCTTCGAGCAGGTTGCGGGCGCGGCCGTCATGCAGGAACTGGCTGTGGTCGCTGACCGTCTGGGTCAGGCCGATGCCCCAGAGCGGCGGGGTGCGCCACTCGCGACCGCTGGCCTCGAACTCGGGGCGATGGTCGGCCAGGCGTTCGCCCATGTCATGTAGCAGCAGGTCGGTATATGGGCGGATCAGCTGGTTGGCCAGCTCCGGTTCCGCCGCGTCGGCAGCGGTGGTGAACTGTGGCACATGGCAGCTTTGGCAGCCGGCCCGGTGGAACAGCGTCTTGCCGGCCAGGACCTGGGGATCGTCGACGTTGCGCCGCGCCGGCACGCCGAGGTTGCGCGTGTAGAACAGCACCTGGGCAAGGATGTTGTCGCTGACTTCCGGCTCGCCACCGTGGGGCATCGCCAGGCAATCGGTCTGGCGCTCCGTGCAGCTGTTTCCGCTGAAGAGGCTGGTGGACAAGCCCATGTCGTTGAAGAAGGCGTCGGCATTCTGCTGATTGAGGCTCGGTTGCCCGGCTTTCCAGCCGAAGCGACCCATCACGGTCTCCCGGGTGGTCTGATCGAAAACCCGATTGGGGCGCCCGGAGATGCCGTCACCGTTGCGGTCGTCCGGGTCGGCATTGGCCAGCAGCGCCTGCTCGGGGATGGCTTCGAGCAGGCCGAGGCCGATCATCTGCGGTGCGATGCGCAGCGACACAAGGGTGTCTGGATGCATCTCGCCGTAAGCCAGCTCGCTCAGCTCGACCTCGGGCTTGCGCAGTTCCACCTCGGTGCCATCGGCGAAGCGTACCCGCTCGGTCGAATAACGCAGGCGAGCCTTGCCTTCGGGGGCGACTCCGGGCACCGCCATGTCTTGCAGCTGACCGCCGTAGCTCGGCTCCGGGGCGATGCCACGTTCGCGGACGACTTCGGCATGCTCGGGACCCGCCGGGATGGACAGGCGCACCAGCATTGAAACCGCGCTGGCTGCGTCTTCCGCGGGCGGATGGCCACGGCCGTCCTTGATATGGCAGTTCTGGCAGGCATTCGTGTTGAACAGCGGGCCGAGTCCGTCGCGCGCGGTGGTGGAGGACGGCGCGATGACCCAGGGATTGCGGAAGAAACTGTTGCCGACACTGAAGTCGAGCCGGCGCATCGGCGCGAGATTCGCAGCGGGCATGGAGAAGGCGTTTTGGTCGAACTTCATCACGGTGGCATTGCCCGCGGACAGGGCTTCGCCGGGCTCGGCCTGTGTGAAACTGGGAGTTTCGTCGTTGTTACAGGCGGCCAGAACCAGAACCAGCAACGGGAGGAGGCCGCGGACCAACGGGCGCATCGGAAATACCTGCACAGCGGTGAATTAAGCCGCGCAATCTTAGCAGGCTAATCGACTTGAAATAAGAGGGATTTGCATTTGCGCGGAAGGACTGTCCGCAGCGCTGAAGGGAGAAGCCTTGGCGCGACAAAGCGTCGCGCCAAGGCTGAGCGATCAGAACTGGTGATCGGCCGTATCGGGGTTGAGGTCGCTGATGCCGAGGGCAGCGGCGGCCTGTTCGATCGATGCGGTCTGCTTGACCAGGGCGGCGATGGCGTTGCGCACCTTTTCCTGGCCTTCGGCATTGTCCGGCGCGATCAGCTGATCGAAGGCTTCGCCATCCTCAGCGCTTTGCACCAGCACCTGCAGTTTGGCTTCGGTGCTCTCCAGGTCGGTCTTCAGCGTGCTGTCCACTTCCGGACTCGCGTCCTGGACGAGGGAGGCGAGGGACGGGCCGGTCAGCGTGGTGCCGTCGATGCGCTTGTACTCGCCCAGATAGACGTTGCGGATACCACGCGCATTGAAGAAATGCGAGTTATGCGTGTTGTCGCTGAAGCAGTCATGCTCGTCCTCAGTGGAGTTCGCCTCCAGTGCGACCTTCATACGCTCGCCCGCCAGCTCGCCGAGCGACAGGCTGCCCATGCCGAACAGCATCTTGCGCAGGCCATTCTCGGCGGACTCCGCCTCGAGGCTGGCGCGGTAGTTCTCGGCGCCCGGCTGCCACTGTTCGACCATTTCCTGTAGATCGCTGACCAGCAGGTCGGTCGCTGCCTTCAGATAGGTCCGACGGCGGTCGCAGTTGCCACCGGTGCAGCCTTCGCCTTCGACGTAGTCGGTATATGGACGCTGGCCGGCGCCTGGGCCGGTACCGTTGAGGTCCTGCCCCCAGAGCAGGAATTCGATGGCGTGGTAACCGGTGGCGACGTTCGCCTCCGAGCCGGCAAGCTCGTTGAGGCTGGCCAGCAGCTCACCGTTGATCACGCTCGTATCGATCTTGTCTTCGCCGATCTGTACTTCCGGATTGGCGATGATGTTCGCCGTCGCGCCCGGGTTGCCCAGGGCATGCTGATAGTCGCCCTTGACGTAGTCGATCAGGCCCTCGTCGAGCGGCCAGGCGTTGAGCTTACCTTCCCAGTCGTCCACCACCGCGTTGCCGAAGCGGAAGACTTCGGTCTGCATGTATGGCACCCGGGCTGCCAGCCAGGCCTCACGGGCGGCCTGCAGCGTTTCTTCGCTGGGATTGGCGAGCAGGCTGTCGACCGCTTCCTGCAGCTTCACGCCGGTGGCATGAGCATCGCTGAACACGGCCAGCGCCAGGTCGGCGTAATGAGCCACGACGGCCTTGGCGGCTTTTTCGTCGAGCGTCTTTGCCTGTTCGGCAGGCACTGACTCGGTTGTCGCCTGCGGGGCCGCCGTCTGGTTCGTGGGCGTCTTATCCTCGCCGCAACCGGCGAGCGAAATAGCCACGGCGAGAAGGCTGGCGGTTGCCCAGGTGGGAGTGCGTAGCATGTGCGGATTCCTTTGCGTGCGGGTGAACGAAGCAGAGTGCTGCTCGGAAGCGCCTAATAATGCGAAAGATTTTCATTTTGTGCAAAGCCAATGCGTGCACGGGCTCTCTATTCCGTTCCGCCCCCGTCGGTAGAATGCTGGCGATTTGCTTATCTATCCCCGGAGACGCGACGATGAGCCTTGGCGTAGTGGCTGTGCTGGTAATCCTGTTCCTTATCGCTGCGTATGCGGTGACTCTCTATAACGGGCTGGTCCGCCTCAAACATGGAGTCGGTAAGGCCTGGGCCAACATCGATGTGCTGCTGCGTCAGCGCCACGAGGAACTGCCCAAGCTGGTGGAGACCTGTCGGCAGTACATGCAGCACGAGCGCAGCACGCTGGAGCAGGTGATCAGAGCTCGCAATGCCGTTTCCAGTGCGCGTGAGCAGGGTGATGTCGGTGCACTGGGGCAGGCCGAGACCGGGCTGCGCGCTGGGCTCGGGCGGCTGTTCGCGCTGGCCGAGAACTATCCGCAGCTCAAGGCCGACGAAAGCTTTCGCCATCTGCAGCAGCGCATCAGTGGACTGGAGAGCGGCATTGCCGATCGGCGCGAGCTGTATAACGAAGCGGTCAATCTGAACAACGTGCGCATCGAACAGTTTCCCGACGTCATCCTTGCACGTCTGTTCGGCTTCAAGGAGGCGGCTCTGCTGCAGTTCAGCGAGGCAGAGAAGGCCGATGTGAATCTGAAGGCGCTGTTTGGCTAAATGGATTTCGCTCAGGTCTTCAGCCTTGTCGCAGCCGGTGCCCTCGCCGTCGGTGGTGCAGGGTTAAGCATTGGGCGGTGGGCACGTGCTCGCCATCTGCTCGACACGCCAACCTCGCGCATCCGCTCGGCTGCCCAGGGTTATGTCGAGCTGGTTGGCATCCTGCGCGAACTGGCGGTGCCGCAGCCGGTGGCGCCGCTGACGGGTGAGCAGTGCCTGTGGTGGCGCTACCGTATCGAGGAGTACCGCTCCAACGGTAAGCGCAGCAGCTGGCGCGTGGTCGAGCGAGGTGTCAGCGATGCCTGGCTGCGTCTGGCCGATGCCACCGGCGAATGCCTGATCGATCCGCGCGGTGCGGAGGTCCATCCGGCCTTTCGCAGGGTCTGGACCGGCGATCTGCGCCACCCGCGCGGCACTGCGCCGAGCGGCTGGCTGAGCCTGTTTGCTGGCAGCAAGCGCTATCGCTATACCGAGGAGCGCCTGCACGAAGGTGAACCGCTGTATGCCATCGGCGACTTTCGCACCAGTGGTGGTGGGCGCCAGGGGCTTGATCTCGACGCGGCCCGGCGAGAGGTTATCCGTCACTGGAAGGGCGATTTTGCCGGTCTGTTGCAGCGTTTCGACAGTAATGCCGACGGCGTGCTCGACGAGCACGAATGGCGCCGGGTGCAACTGGCTGCAACGCTCGAAGCGGAAGACCAGCACCGCCAGCGCAGCGCAGCCCCGGAGCGGCACCAGCTGAGTCTTCCGCAGGAGGCGCTGCCGTTCGTCCTGTCCAGTCATGGCGAGGAGGTCCTTGCTCGACGCTTCTACTGGCAGGCCGCGGGTGGCGTGCTGATGTGTCTGGCCGGCGCTCTATGGCTGGCCTCACAGCTGGGTGTGGACGGCTGGTAAGGCGTACCGCTCCGGCGGCTGCGTCGATGCACTCGGCTCCCACAAGCGCTTGCGGTTGTCCGGGACTTCGCCTCCATGTTCACAAGGCTTGTAGCGGATGCCGGCCTTCCTGGTGAGCGCGCCGCCGTTCGCACAAGCCGTTTCTTCTGCGCTTAGCGCAACTCGGAATTGGCGGCCCGATCGAAGGGTTGTGACTGGCGCAGGAGCAACTCAAGGTCGCGCGCAGGCAATGGCTTGCTGTAGTAGTAGCCCTGACCTTCCTGGCAGCCCTCGGCGATCAGATAGGCCTCCTGCTCCGGGGTTTCGACCCCCTCGGCGATGACTGTCATGCCGAGGCTCTTGCCGAGCTGGATGACCGCTCGAACGATGGTGGCGCCTTCGTCCTGGCCAATGTCCTGGACGAAGCTCTTGTCGATCTTGATCTTGTCCAGCGGCAGGCTCTTGAGGTAACTGAGCGAGGAATACCCGGTGCCGAAGTCATCGATGGCGATGAGCGCCCCGGAGCGCCGCAGGCTGTGCAGGTTGTGTGCCGCGGCTTCGATGTCTTCCATCAGTCCGGTTTCGGTCACCTCCAGCTCGAGGGTTGCGGCTGGCAGCTGATGGGCCTGCAGCAGCTCGCCGATCATCTCCGGCAGCTGCGGGTGACGCAGCTGCACGGTCGAGAGGTTCACCGCCACGCGCAGGCCGGTGTAGCCCAGCGCATGCCAATGGCGCAGCTGGCTGCACGCCTGGTCCAGTACCCATCTGCCGATCTCGATGATGCTGCCGTTCTGCTCGGCGAGAGGAATGAACAGATCCGGCGGAACCAGCTTGCCCTGCGGGTGCTTCCAGCGGATCAGCGCCTCGACGCCGATGATGCGGTTCTGCTGATAGTCCACCTGTGGCTGGTAGACCAGGTGGAACTCATCCCGCTTGAGCGCCTCGCTGAGGTCCTTCTCCAGCTCCCGGCGTGCACGCATCTCGCTGTCGATACTGGCGACATAGAACTGGTAGCGGTTGCGCGAGCGGCTCTTGGCCAGGGTCATGGTCTGCTCCGCCTTCTGCAGGAGCTTCTCGGTGCTGTCGCCGTCTTCGGGGTAAAGAGTGATGCCGATGGTGGCGCGCAGGCTGATCAGATGGCCATTGAGCTCAATCGGATTTTCCAGGTCGTCGAGCAACTCCTGCGCCAGTTCGGCGGCTTCGTAGGGCTGTTCGATGCCGCCGAGCACCAGGACGAACTGGTCGCCGCCCAGTCGCGCCAGTGCCCCGAGCCGGCTGCCCGAATCGCGTAGTCGGTCGGCCAGCGCCTTGAGCAGATGGTCGCCGGCCTGGTAACTGTACTGTTCATTGATGCCTTTGAAGTCGTCGAGGCCCAGGCAGAGCACCGCGATGCGGCGTTGCAGGCGCCTTGCCTCGTCGAGGATGTGGTCGAGCTGCCGCTGCAGCTGCTGGCGGTTGGGCAGGCCGGTCAGCGAATCATATTGGGTCATGCGCTGCAGGCTGCTTTCGGCCTGCTGGCGCAGGTGCATGTTGTGCTCGATGGAGGCGAGCAGGCCATTGGCGGTTTCCACCCAGAGCCCGAACTCATTGGCTTCGTGGCCCTTGATCATCGGCAGCTTGTGCGCGCCGGGGCGGTCCGGGTTGATCTGCGCCAGGTGCTCGATGAGCTTGGTGAGCGGACGAGTCAGCAGCCACTGGTAGATCAGATAGAGAATGAGCCCCAGCGTCAGCGCCCGCAGTATGCCGACGATGAAGATCACCACCGAGTCGCTGATGAATTCCTGGCCGTACTGGGCGGTATCCAGGGTGATGCGCAGGTCGCCGTAATATTCGTTGTAGGGCGGTTTACCGACCAGGGGAATCGAGAATTGCTGATCGCGGCCGAGGATCGGGTCGGTCAGCCAGCGTGTCGGCAGTTTGATCGGTGGGCGGATCTTCAGCGCCAGCATGCCTTCGTCCGGATGACCGATCGAGGCCATGCGGATCGACTCGTGCTGAAACAGGCCCTCCATCACTTGGGCACCCATCTCCCGGTCGAGGCTGTAGATCGCCTGGGTGGACGGGTCGCGGGTCATGCGCAGGATGCGTTGGGCGTCGGCCTCGATCAGGTGGCGGGTCTTGTAGGCGCCGAAGATGATCTGTGCGCAGCTCAGCACAAGCCCCACCGCCAGGGCTGACAGGAGAACGATACGTAGGAGCTTCCGCGACAGGCTATTGCGCAATTCCAGCTTCAAGTGAAGGTCCTTTTCCGCGCCACGTGCTCGGTTGCGCAAGTATTGATAGTCATTGAGCAATCGTCAAAGAGGCAGTTATCACCGGGAAAACCAGTAGCACCGAATGTGCGGGCGATACAACAGGGCATGCAAGTGCGGATTATCCTCGAATGCCCGCCGTGTGCCGAATTCATCCGTCGGGTCGCGCCTTTACGGGCCCATAAAGCATATAGCGGCAGGTGATGCAGAAGCCTTAAATGAAAATGCCCGCACGGGTGCGGGCATTCTCTGTACGGCGCTGAGGCGCTTAGCCGGCGAAGTTCTTCGCGACGAAGTCCCAGTTGACCAGGTTCCAGAACGCCTCGACGAACTTCGGACGAGCGTTGCGGTAGTCGATGTAGTAGGCGTGTTCCCAGACGTCGCAGGTCAGCAGCGGCTTGTCGCCAGCGGTCATCGGGTTGCCGGCACCGATGGTGCTGGCCAGGCCCAGGCTACCGTCGGACTTCTTCACCAGCCAGGCCCAGCCGGAGCCGAAGGTGCCGATGGCGGTCTTGGTGAACTCTTCCTTGAACTTGTCGAACGAGCCGAAGGAGGCGTTGATGGCATCAGCCAGCGCGCCGGTCGGCTGGCCACCGGCGTTCGGCGCCAGGCAGTTCCAGAAGAAGGTGTGGTTCCAGACCTGGGCGGCGTTGTTGAAGATGCCACCCGAAGAGGTCTTGATGATGGATTCCAGATCCTTGCCTTCGAACTCGGTGCCCGGGATCAGGTTGTTCAGGTTGGTCACGTAGGCAGCGTGGTGCTTGTCGTGATGGTAGTCGAGCGTCTCGGCGGACATGTGCGGCTCGAGGGCGTTCTTTTCGTAAGGCAGCGGCGGCAATTCGAAAGCCATGATGTATCTCCTACTCAGGTGTCGAGGATTGATGCGGCCAGCTCGGAGGGACGTACGGGGTCTGCCGGCGTAGCCGGTGAGCAGGCGCTGCATCGCGTCCTGCTCTTGCCTCTGTCGTTCCCTTCGCTCGCTACATGCTTGCGCAATCTCTGGCCGTTCACGGTCGGCCGAACAGACAGACTGAAGCCTTCCGCTCCATGTCTGCGAGCCAGCGATCATAGCACCCGACCTGCGGCAAAACCACGCGGCAACTGTATGGACTATTGGTTCCAGAGCGGTTGCGGCGCGGCGCCTTGGATGCCAAGCACTGGCTGCGCCTTGCGTGGACCGCATAGTCGGGCGTGGTGTTCCGTACGATGTGGGAAAAGGTGCGCGGTGCAATGCCGCGTACTGTTAGGCAGCGAATGCCAGCTGGGCGGCGATGGCGAACATCATGGCGGCCACGCCGAGATCGATCAGCCGCCAGGTCAGCGGACGCGCCAGCCAGGGGGCGAGCCATGCGCCGCCCAGCGCAAGGGTGAGAAACCACAGAGTCGAAGCACTCGCGGCCCCCAGGGTATAAGCCCCGGGTTCGGGCTGCTGCGCGCCAAGGGTGCCGATCAGTACCACGGTATCCAGATAGACATGCGGATTGAGCAGCGTCACCGCCAACGCGGCCAGCAATACCGCGCGTAGCGGGCGCGGTTGCGCGTCTTCGCTGCGCAGGCTCTGCGGTCTGGCCGCGCGACGCAGGGCCAGCGTGCCGTACCAGAGCAGAAAGGCCACACCGCCCCAGCGGGTGATTTCCAGCAACAGCGGGCTGCTCGCCAGCACCGCGGCCAGCCCGAACACCCCGACGCTGACCAACAGGACGTCGCAGACGATACACAGCGCCGCCACCGGCAGGTGATGCTCGCGGCGCAGGCTCTGGGCTAGCACGAAGGCATTCTGCGCGCCGATTGCCATGATCAGCCCTGCCGCTACCAGAAGTCCGTTGATATAGCTCTGCCAGATCGCACTCATGTCGCACGCCTCGTTCGTTTTCTGCTGGCGAGTCTGCGGATTGACGAGCTATAAGAGAAACCAATTTTGCTCACGTAGCATTAGGGAAACTGATGTTCGACTACAAATTGCTGGCCGCGCTTGCGGCGGTTGTGGAGCAGGCCGGCTTCGAACGCGCCGCGCAGGCGCTGGGCCTATCGCAATCGGCTATATCACAGCGGATCAAGCTGCTCGAGGCGCGCGTCGGCCAGCCGGTATTGCTGCGCGACACACCGCCGAGACCCACCGAGTTGGGCCAGCGCCTGCTCAACCATGTACAGCAGGTACGCCTGCTCGAGCGCGACCTGCAGGGGCAGGTCCCGGCGCTCGATGAAAACCGTCTGCCGGAGCGCCTGCGCGTCGCGCTGAACGCCGACAGCCTGGCGACCTGGTGGACCGGCGCGGTGGCGCCGTTCTGTGCCGAGCATCAGGTGTTGCTCGATCATGTAGTGGAAGATCAGGCCGTCGGGCTCAAACGCATGCGCGCGGGCGAGGTTGCTGCCTGCGTCTGTGCTGCCGAGCGGCCGGTGGCCGGCGCGCGCAGCCAGTTTCTCGGGGCGATGCGCTATCGGGCGCTGGCCAGCCCGGCGTTCATCGAGCGGCATTTTCAGCGTGATGCGAACGCCGCGGATCTGGCGCGCGTCCCGGCCGTGGTGTTCGGCCCCGACGATCAGCTGCAGCATCGTTACATGACGGCGGTCGGTGGCGGCGAGGTGTTCATTCACCATTTGTGCCCCTCGTCGGAGGGCTTCGTGTGCATGTTGCGAAGCGGCCTGGGCTGGGGGCTGGCGCCTGAGCTGCAGGTGCGCGGCGAACTTGCGCGTGGTGAACTGGTCGATGTGCTGTCCGGGCCGCCGATCGACGTGCCGCTGTACTGGCATCACTGGCGTAACGGCGGACAACTGCTCGATGAGCTGACGCGGCATCTGGTGCGTTGCGCCAGCGACTGGCTGCTGGTCGGGTGAGGTGCGAGTCAGGCGAGCACGCGCTGGCCTCGGTAGATGCGAACCGCCGGGCCACTGCTGGTGGCGGGACGTGCCGGCGGCGGTGCGGGCGGTAGCTGGTCGCTGAAGGCCGCGAGCTGACGGCCGAGTTCGCGGGTCAGTTCGTCGTTTGAACGCATGCTCGCTGCGAGCATTGCCACCACCGCGTCCGGCTGGTTGAGATGGATGTCCAGTTGCTGTTCGTCGCGCAGTCTGCGGCGCAGGGCGCGCATGCAGTCGATCACTGCCTTGTTCAGCTCCATGCTGTATTCCTCGTGATTGCCCTAAGGCCCGACATCCCTGTCGGAAGTGTCTATCCGCTGGCGAGGATGACGGAGCAAGCGGCGTACCAAATCTGCTGGCTGCGTCTCGGCGGAAGTGTGACCGACAAGCGAAACCCCCGGCCGGCGAGGTGTGCAGGCTGTCGATCCATTGCGCAAAGGCGTCCAGTGGCTCGTCGGTGATCGAACCGGCCCAGGCTTTCAATGCACCGTGATGCGCGTTGTCGCCGTCGCGATGCTCCACCGCGGTGCAGCCAGGATGGCAGACGTGAGTCGCTGATAGCCTCACCCCGAACCGTTATACTGCGCGCTGTTTTTCGCACCGCGCCATCGAAGGTAACCCATGCGCAACGATGCTCACGACGAACTGGACAACATCCCCAGCCTGACCGCAGGCCGTGACCGTGTGGAGCCCTATCCGGCGCCGGATCTCGAGCCGATTCGCCGAACGCCGGATGACTACGGCGATGATTCGCGTGCGCGCCAACGGCGTCGCCCGGCAGGCGCTGCGAAGGCCAGCACCGCGCCGCTGTGGGTGATGGTCGTGGCGTTGTTGATCAGCCTCGCTGCGCTGGGCTGGTGGAGTTATCGGCAGATCGCCATGCTGGAACTGCAGCTGGTCGCCACGCAGGAGAGTTTCGCCAGGATCAGCGAAGACGCCGCCGGTCGCTTGCAGGATATCTCCGGCAAAGTGGTTGCTACCGAATCCAACGTGACGACCGAGAGCGAAGCCGTGAAGCTGCGCATCAAGCAGCTCGAGCAACAGACGCAGGAGCTCGCACGCAAGCAACAGGCCTTCGCCACCGAGCAGCAGAGCCTGACGGGCAGGCAGGGCAATCAGGACCAGCGCCTGGATGAGCAGGGCAAGCGTATGGAACGCCTGACTGCCGATCTGCAAGCCCAGCAGGGCAGCAGTGCGGCCCTGGCCGAGACGGTGAAGACCCTGCGCAGCGAGCAGGCCACGCTGAAGTCTGCAGTCGACGAGCAATCCAAGCTGGCGGCACGAATCGACGGTCTGGGCAAGGAGGTCGCGACGCTGAAGCAGGCCGGCAACCAGAGCCAGGCGATCAGTCGTCTCGAGCAGGACATTCTGGTTCTGCGCAGCGAACTGGAGAATCGCCCGGCACCGAGCGCCAACAATACGGCCGAGTTCGACTCCTTCCGCGCACAGGTCACCCGCACCATCAATGCCATGCAGGGCCAGATCGCCAATCTGCAAGGGCAGATCGACGGGCGCTGACTACCGCCTCGTTTGTCCGCCGCGCGTATCGCGACGGCGGCCGCTTCCAGCCAGACCCTTTCTTACAGATCCAGTGCTAACGACAGCCCCACCCCATGGTCGCGGTTGTCGTTGCCGCGGTAATGGTAGTTGGCGCGTAGCGCCAGACCTGGCGTCAGACGGTGCGCCAGCCCCACGCTGAAACGCGTCTGGTCGCCGGTCTGCGTTGCACCGGGTAGTTCGAAGCTGTTGCCCGGCACGCTGTTCAAGGACATGCGCAGGTCGCGCCGGTCGTCGTCCTCGCGTTCCACTTCGCGCGCAACCTCACCGAACAGGCGGGTTCTCTCACTCAAGGCGTACTCGCCGAACAACCCGAGCGACAGGCGCAGCGAGTCCAGGTCCTGGTCGTCATAGCTCAATGCCGTGGAGCGGGCACCCTCTTCGCTGTAGGCGTCCACTTCGACCTTTTGATAGCGGGCTCCGACGAATGGGCCGAACTGCATCTGCTCGCCTGGCTGCATCAGATTGAAGCCGACCTTGGCCGCTGCACCCCAAACGGTGCCCTCGGTGTCACCTTTCTCCGCGCGTTCGGTGAGGCCCAGAGCGAAGGTGCGTTGCAGGTCGTGGTAATCCAGATAACCGGCGCTGAGGCTGAAGTCGGCGAACAGGCGGTGTTGCTCGTAGCGGGCGAAGGCCGTGGCCAGATAGCTGCGCATGTCGTAATCGGAGTCGCTGCGACCCAGCTCCAGTGAGTTCTCTGCCAGCCCGAGGCTGATGCCGGCGAGCCAGGCTTCGCTCAGTCTATGGGTAACACCCAGCGACAGGCTCAGGCCGTGGCCGTCACCGCCGCCGTAACCGTCGTACTCAGGTCGGTTGTAACCGCCCTGAACGAAAGTGCGCCAGGCACCGACTGCCTGCCAGTCGCCTCGCTGGGCGGCCAGTTCGCTATCGAGCTGTTGCAGGTGGGCGCGTAGCGCCGAGTGGCCCATTTCCGGCAGAAGCGAGACCTCCCAGGGCGCGGAGATAATCGAGTAAAGGTAGTCGGCGCTGATCTGATGAACCGCAGTGGTGGGGTGGACCGCGTCGTTGAACAGCAGGCGGCTCGGATCAGGAGCTGTGCCTCCCAGGCTGTAGGTCGGGTCTGGTAGACACGGCGACGTCGAGGATGCCGGGTCGAAGCAGACTGCAGTTTGCGCGACGTTGGGGTCGAAGCCGAAAGCGGCCAGGTCCGCGCGAACCTCCGCCAGCAACAGACGGTTGTTGACCAGCACGTAATTGCCACCCTGGGCTTGCAGCTGGCTCGCCAGCTCGATGTTGAACTGGTCGCTCAGGGCGTTAAGTGTGGCGGCCCCGACGGGGCCTGAGTTGGCCCCCAGTGGTGTGATACCAACATCCGGCAGGTCGGAGACGATGATGTAGCGTGCTCCCGCCATTTGCAGGGCGCCGACACCTGCCACCAGATTGCTCGCGGCCTGCGCCATCGTCACCGGATTGCTGCCCAACTGGAAGATGTCGTTGCCGCCTCCGTTGATGTAGTACAGGGCATTGCGGTCCACCCGGGGGTTCTCGACCAGATAGCCAGGGCGCGTACGAGTTGTGCCGCCGGCCGATACGATCGAGGTGTCGGTGATTGAGTCGAGGATCTGGTCGGTCCGGTAGCCGCCGACGGCGTAGTTGCTGCCGTCCGGATTACCGGTCAGTACGGACGGTAGCAGGGGCGTGGAAGGAAGCGATTGCAGGCCTAGCATGCTGGCCAGTCGCTGAGTGCCGACTTCCCCGATGTATTCGCCGGCGCCATAGGTCGGTCCGGTTCGATTGGTGAAGCGCAGACCGCCCGTTGGGTTGCCTCCCAGGGTCGGGCTCAACAGGTCGGGGAAGTTGCCGGCATCGCTGAGCGAGTCGCCGAATACGATGAACTGGCTGAACGGTCCGCTATCGGCGGCGCTGACGGCAGTCGTGCAACCGAGCAGGACGGCTGCCGCAAGCGGCTTGAGGGCGCTATGCACGAAGGTATCTCCTTATTGTTCTTTTTTTGGATACGTCGCCGGACAACCGGGCGACCTGCTCACGCTAATGGCTGTGCCGCGTCGGCATAAGCGCCCGAAAGGGCGATTGTCGGTAGCCCAGGGCATCGCACTAAAGGCTTACTGGCGGTTTGACCGTACGCCATTTATTGTCCTGGCTCAAAAGGCGGAGATATCAAACTGCTACCATCTGCCGCGCTTGTGACTCGGGTGACGGAATGCCATGGCCATGAGCAACTGCCTGCTTGGAAAAAGGTGCTGAGGGCCAGTCTGGCGTCTGGATTCGCCGGGTTGCGCTCACCGTGCAAACGATCGTCCCGACATGGGAGCAGAACAATAAAATGCCATCGCTTCTCGATCTGCTGCGAAACCGACTGACGACGCTGCTGCCCAGCGAGCTGAGGTCCAGCGAGCTCCGCCATCTGCTCGACCCCCGGCGCCATCCGGTGCTGCTCTGTCAGCGTCGCGCGACGCTGATCGTCAACCGCGTGCGGCTGTTCGCCTTCCTCTTCGCCGTGCTGACGCCACTGTGGAGCCTGATCGACCTGATGGTATTCGAGCCGAAGCTCTGGCTGGCGCTGGCCGGGTTGCGCATGATGGCCTGCCTCGCCTTCACTGGCCTGCTCTTGTTCTACCGGCCCAGCGGCAATCTCCTGGATGCCTACCGCGCGATCGCTATCCTCTTTGCCATCCCCACCGCCTTCTATATCGCGTCGCATACCCTGCTCGGCAGCTACCAGCTGGCGCAGTTCTCCGCGGTGGTCGGTGCCGGTTACGCTTTTCTGCCTTTCGTGCTGATGGCAGGTCTGACGATCTTCCCGCTGACGTTGGTGGAGAACCTGGTCCTGTCGAGCCTGTTGCTCCTGGCGCAGGCACTGGCCGGATACCTCAGCTGGGCGACGCTGAACTGGCCATCGTTCGCTGGAGCGTTCTGGCTGCTGATTCTCATTGCCGGCGTTGCCAGCCTGGCCAGCATGAGCCAGCTGGCGTTCATGATCGCGCTGGTGCGCCAGGCGATCCGCGATCCGCTCACTGGAGTGTTCTCCCGCGGCAGCGGCGAGGAAATCCTGCGCCTGCAGTGGGACAGCGCGCAGCGCAAGGATTCCGCGCTGGCCCTGGCATTCATCGATCTGGATCACTTCAAGTCGATCAACGACAACTACGGCCACGAAGCCGGCGATCAGGTCCTGCGTGAGGCCGCTCGACGACTGGTAGCGACACTGCGCAGCTCCGACAGCCTGTTGCGGTGGGGCGGCGAGGAGTTTCTTCTGATCATGCCGGAGACCGACATGGAGCAGGCCCACAAGGCCATCGAACGCATCGTTGGCGAGGGGCTGGGCGTGCGACCGGATGGCCTGGCGCTGACCGCAAGCATCGGCCTTGCCGAGCGCCGCGATGACCAGGTCGATGACTATCGTGACCTGCTCGAACTGGCGGACCGGCGCATGTACCTGGCCAAGACCGGCGGCCGCAATCGGCTGTGCGCAGCGGAGTCGGAGAAGCCCCAGCGCGAGCGCGCGCTGGCCCTGGAAAGCTAGGCCCGACGCACTCGTCGCGACGGCCGGGCACTGCGCTGCTGCGCAGCGTTACGCCAGGCCGAAGACATGTCGCAGATAACCGACGAAGGCTTCGTCACGGCACATGGTCTTGCCCGGTGAGTCGGAAATCTTCGCCACCGGCTGGCCATTGCACGCGGTCATCTTGATGACCATGTTGGTGGGTTCGACACCCGGGATGTCGCAAGTCAGTCCCGTGCCGATGCCGAAGCTCGGATTGCTGCGACCAGCCAGTGCACGATGAATCTGCAGCGCCTTGGCGAAATCCAGGCCGTCGGAGAAGATCAGCTGGCGCGTCCTCGGGTCGATGCCCAGTCGCCGATAATGCGCGATGGCTTTTTCAGCCCAGACCAGAGGATCGCCGGAGTCGTGGCGCAGACCATCGAACAGCTTGGCGAAGTACAGATCGAAGTCACGCAGGAAGGCGTCCATGGTGATGCAGTCGGTCAGCGCGATACCCAGCGCGCCCCGGTACTCGCGAACCCAACAGTCGAGCGCGGCGATTTGACTGTCGATGAGCCGTGGGCCGAGCTGCTGATGCGCCATGATCCATTCATGGGCCATGGTGCCCATCGGCTTCACGTCCAGCGTGCGCGCCAGGTGCACGTTGCTGGTGCCGACGAAACGGCCGGGAAAGTCGCAGCGCAGACGTTCGACCACCATTTCCTGTACCGCGAAGGAAAAGCGTCGGCGTGTGCCGAAGTCGGCCAGGGTGAAGGTGGCCAGCTCTCGCTCGCCGGCCTGACTGCGCAGCCAGGCCAGCTTCTCGTCGAGCCGGTCGCGCGCCTGCGTCAGGCTCACTTGCGGGTAACGGGCGCGGTTGCGCACTTCGCTGATGATCGCCAGCAGCGGCACCTCGAACAGAATCACGTGCAGCCAGGGGCCGCGCAGATGGATCACCAGCTCGCCGTCTTCCACATCCAGGCGCAGGTAGCGCAGGTCGAAACGAAACAGTCCGAGAAAGCGGATGAAGTCCGGCTGCATGTAGGGGATGCGCTCCAGATAAGCGAGCTCCTCGGGCGTCATCTGTAGCTCGGCGAGTGCTTCGATCTGCTCGCGGATGTCGTCGAGGTAGGGGCGCAGGTCTTCCCCTGAGCGGCTGCGGAAAGCCCATTCCACCTCGGCATTGGGATAGTGGTGCAGAACGGCCTGCATCATGGTGAGCTTGTAGAAGTCGGTGTCCAGCAGGCTCTGGATGATCCGCTCAGAAAATGCACTACTCATCGGCTGCTCCCGTCTGGAGGGTTCCGGCCGATGGTATCGACAAACGGTAGGTACTGCAGGCGGTATTTTCATCGGTGAAACGATGAGATGTCTGGCGTGCAATTAGAATATGGTCGGCACGGCAGCTTCGGCGTGCTCATTTGATATCTGTTTAATATCGAATTTGATGAGTTTGAAGGCTGGAGTTAAATGCCGGGGAAGTTGTCGGAAAGTTAATCGGGACTTATAAAAAACAAGGCAGACGCCGAGGCGCCTGCCTTGTTTTGTACGCCGTCAGCAATTAGCTGCTGCGGCCACCGCCGTGGCTGTTCTGGCCACCCTTGCGGCCGGCCTCGGAGGCCTTCTCGCGGTCGTTGGCGAAGTTTCCGCCGCTGTTGTGACCACCCTTGCGGCCGGCCTCGGAAGCTTTATCTCGATCGTTGGCGAAGTTGCCAGGATTGTTATTTGCCATGTGTTTTTCTCCTCAATTGGATAGACACTTTCACAAACGGCTGAAAGAGAGATATTCCGTCAGCCTTCACTGTGTCTGAGTGAGGTTCCTCTGATGGAGTTTCATACTGTGGCGAAGTGCAGACGAATGGTTCTCCATATCCGCTGTAGGACTATGGCGTCGTGAAATTACAAGCGAAACGGTAGTTGTCGCTTTGTTTGTTTTATATATGTTGCGCCGAATAACTGGCGAGACGTTCCTGGCGTTCTGCCAGCAGCCGCATCACGTAGCCGATCTTGACTGCGGTCGGGCCGAGAATGACCAGCGAATGGGCAGCGACGATGCCGGCCATCGTCAGTCTGTGGTCGAAGAAGTACGCCCCGGTGATGCCGAGCAGCAGCAACAGCAGGCCGCCGATCATCAAGGCACTGGCGAGGGCCATCAGGTTCAGCGCAGCGGAGCGGGTATGACGCATGGTTCGATCTCCTGTGGAGGAGGCCCGTCCGTGACGAGCTTCGTGATGGGTCAATCGAGGGCAGATGCCGGGCCGAAGAATTCGTAGCGGGTCTGCTGCTCCGGCACGCCCAGGGATTTCAGCTGGCGTTTGATGGCGGCCATGAAGGGCTTCGGGCCGAGGAAGTAGGCATCGACGTCACGGTCCGCCGGTAGCCAGTCGGCCAGCTGCTGCTCGGTCAGCCGTCCGACGGCATCCGGTGCGCCAGTCGAGTCGTCGTGTTCCTCGTAGCAGTAGAAGCGCTTGAGCTGTCCATGCCGCTCGGCGAGTGCATCCACGGTGCGGCGGAAGGCATGCACCCCGGCGTTGCGTGCACAGTGGATGAAGTGCACCGGGCGCGACGTTGCCAGCGCCGTTTCCAGCATCGCCAGCGTCGGGGTGATGCCGACGCCACCGCTGATCAGCACCAGCGGCTTGTCGCCGGGTTCGAGAACGAACTCACCTGCCGGCGCGAACAGCTCGACGGTCGCGCCCTCCGGCATGTCGTGCAGCGCATTGGAGACCACACCACCCGGTTCGCGCTTGACGCTGATGCGGTACTCGCTGCCGTTGCCGGCGGCGGACAGCGAGTAGTTGCGGCGTACCTCATTGCCGTCGACCTGGAGCCTGAGGCCGATGTACTGACCGGGCAGGAAATCCATCAGCGCCCCGCCATCCTCCGGTTGCAGGTGGAACGAGGTGATCTCCTCGCTCTCCCTGACCTTGCGCGCGATACGGAACCGGCGCGCACCACGCCAGCCGCCGGGAGCTTCGGCCTTGGCCTGGTAGAGCCGTTCCTCCTGGCCGATGAGAAGCTCGGCCAGCTGCTGATAGGCTGCGGCCCAGGCGTCGATTACCGCATCGGTAGCGATCGCCTCGCCAAGGACCTCGCGGATGGCCCGCAGCAGGCAGCTACCGACCAGTGGGTAGTGCTCGGGCAGCACCTGCAGGGCAACGTGCTTGTTGATGATCTGCGCCACCAGTGGGCCGAGGGCTTCGAGGCGGTCGATGTGCCGGGCGTACATCAGCACACCATTGGCCAGTGCGCGTGGTTGCTCACCGCTGGCCTGGTGCGCCTGGTTGAACAGCGGTTTCACCTCGGGATGTTCGCTCAGCAGGAGCTTGTAGAAGTGAGTGGTCAGCGCCTCGCCGCCGCTTTCCAGCAATGGCACGGTGGCTTTGATTAGGGCGATCTGTTCAGCGCAAAGCATTGAATACTCCTCTGGTGGGAAAAACCGGACGGTGTTCGTCGAAGCGAACACGTGCCGTTGTGCCAGAGGTGTTTCAACAATCGTTCCAGGTTGGAATTGACTTGAATCAAGGTTCTCCCGGCCTTCATGGTGAATTTCACCCTCGATCGTCGGGGTGCTAATCACCTTTCATGGTTGTGAGAACCCTGTTGCCGGCGAGGCCGAACCTCGCCGCTTGCCCGCTTTCATATAGGACTCATCAGTCATAACCAAGGAGACAGGCACATGGAGATCTACCACATCACTCACGAAGACGACCGTTGGGTGCTGCGCGAAGAGGGCGATCAGCGTGCGTTGATCGAAGCCGCACGGCGCGAGGACATCCTCGACGAGACGCGGGATTACATGAAATTGCGTACTTCTCTCGTCAAGGTGCATGCCGAGAATGGCGAGGTCGCGGAGGAGCATCGCTACCCCCAGGAGCAGGACCCACTGGCAACCGGAGGCTGAGGCCTGGTGGGCTATTCGACCCGGTCGGGGCGGGGCGCACGCAGCGTCAGCCCCAGCCAGGTCGCCAGCAGGAACGGCAGGGTCAGGGTCGGCAGGCCCAGCTCGATGCACGCCCGCCAGATTGCCACGGCGGCGAGCATGCCCAAGAGCGGCAGGCGCCAGCCTCCTCGCCATTGCGCCAGGGCCAGCGCGGCAAGGGCCGGGTTGAACCCGGCCAGACCATCGGACCAGGGCGCACCGAGCGGGCCCGCCAGCAGCAGCCCCAACGCCGAGCCCGTCAGCAGCCAGAATGCATCGCGCAGCGAGGCCAGGGCGACGGCCACCAGCAGGCAGGCCGCCGCGAGCGGTGCATCGAGAAACACCACCTGACCGATACCCAGCAACCAGGCGTCGCGCAGCGTCGTTGCGTCGGGTGCGGGGACATCGGGCGATGAAACCGACACCGGCGCGATGCACAACAGCGCGAGCAGGCCGATCAGCATGAAGGGCAGGGTGAAGCCCGGCAGGCCGTCACCGCAGCGTAGCCGAGCGAGCAGCCAGGCCTGCAGCGGACAGCTGGCCAGCGCCGCGACGCCGACCAGTGCCAGGCTGGTGCCGGTCAATCCCAGCAGATCAACCAGCAGCGCGCCCAGCAAGGCGGCGTTGTAACCGTAGAGGCCGTCGTTGCGGTCAGCCGCCGAGCAGCCCAGCCAGCTGGCGCCGCCGTGGGCGACCAGTACGCCGCACAACGCACCGGCAAGCTGTGCTGGGGCGCCGCTGGCCAGTGCGAGCATGATCAGCGCCCCGCAGCCGGCATGGCGCTGCAGAAAGATCTGGGCGAAGGCATGCAGCACGGCGCGCAGCTGCGAAGGATCGGGCATCGACGAAATCCGAGGCGAGCGCAAGGGCACCGGCTCGCAAGGAGCCGGCGGCGAAGTCGAAGAGAAACGGCCGGGCCAGCGCCCGGCTCCTGTCAGGGCAGGACTTCGATGCGCAGCGAATTGGTGGTGCCCGGCTGGCCCAGCGGTACGCCGGCGGTGATCAGCACCGTGTCGCCGCTTTCGGCCATGCCCTGCGCCTGCGCCAGCTCGACGGCGTGGCTGCTGACCTGCTCCATGTCGCGCATCGGCGCATCCACCACCGAATACACGCCCCAGGCCACGGTGAGCTTGCGTGCGGTGGCGGTGCTCGGCGTCAGGCTGAGGATCGGCGTGGCCGGCCGCTCGCGCGAGGCGCGCAGGCTGGAACGGCCGGACTCGGTGTAGTTGACCAGCACCGCTACCGGCAGGATGCCGCTGATCCGGCGGATCGCGCAGCTGATGGCATCCGGCAGCGTGGCCTCGGCATTGGGTCGGTGCACGTCGAGCTGCGCCTGGAAGTCCGGACCGCTTTCCACCTGGCGGATGATCTTGCTCATCATGCTCACCGCTTCCAGCGGGTAGTCGCCGGAGGCGGTTTCCGCCGACAGCATCACCGCATCGGCGCCCTCGGCCACCGCGTTGGCCACGTCGGTGACCTCGGCGCGGGTCGGGGCCGGCGCGAAGCGCATGGATTCGAGCATCTGCGTCGCCACTACCACCGGGCGGCCGAGCTGGCGGCAGATGCGCACGATGTCCTTCTGGATACGCGGCACGTTCTCCGGCGGCACCTCCACGCCCAGGTCGCCGCGCGCCACCATGATCGCGTCGGACAGCCGGGCGATCTCGCGCAGGTGCTGCACCGCCGAGGGCTTCTCGATCTTCGCCATGAGGAAGGCCCGCTCGCCGATCAGCTTGCGCGCCTCCTGGATGTCCTGCGGGCGCTGCACGAACGACAGCGCCACCCAGTCCACGCCCAGCTCGAGGCCGAAGGTCAGGTCCTGGCGGTCCTTCGCCGTCAGCGGCGAAAGCTCCAGCACCGCCTCTGGCACGTTCACGCCCTTGCGGTCGGACAGCTCGCCGCCGGCCACCACGCGGGTATCGATGGCGTCGGCATGGCGCTCGGTGACCGTCAGGCGCAGACGGCCATCGTCGATCAGCAGCTGCATGCCCGGTTCCAGCGCGGCGATGATCTCCGGGTGCGGCAGGTTCACGCGGCGGCTGTCGCCCGGTGTCGGGTCCAGATCCAGGCGAAAGGCCTGGTCACGCTCAAGGCGGACCTTGCCGGCGGCGAAACGGCCGACTCTGAGCTTGGGCCCCTGCAGGTCCATGAGGATGCCGATCGGCTGGTTCAGCTCCTGCTCGACCTGGCGAATCCAGGCGAAGCGCTCGGCGTGGTCGCTGTGCTCGCCGTGGCTGAAGTTCAGGCGGAACAGGTTCACGCCGGCCTCGACCAGTGCGCGCACGTCATCGACGCTGCGGGTGGCCGGGCCGAGGGTGGCGAGGATCTTGACCTTCTTGTCGTGTGTCATGGCGGTGCTCTGGGGCAGTTGTTGTTCTGATGCGCGCCTGAACGAGGCGGAGGCCGTCAATCCGACGACGGCAGGATCAGGATGGCGCGAAAGTCGTTGACGTTGGTGCGCGTCGGGCCGGTGACGATCAGGCTGTCCAGCGCGGCGAAATAGCCATACCCGTCGTTGTCGGCCAGCGAGTCGGCGGCACGCAGGCCCAGCGCCTCGGCGCGGGCAAAGCTGTCCGGGGTCATCAGCGCGCCGGCGTTGTCCTCCGAGCCGTCGATGCCATCGGTGTCGCCGGCCAGGGCGTAAACGCCGGGCAGGCCTTGCAGCGCTTCGGTCAGGGCGAGCAGGAACTCGACATTGCGCCCGCCGCGTCCGTTGCCGCGCACGGTGACGGTGGTCTCGCCGCCGGACAGGATCACGCAGGGCGCGGCGATCGGCTGGTCGTGCAGCACCACCTGGCGGACGATGCCGGCATGCACCTTGGCCACTTCGCGTGCTTCGCCTTCCAGATCACCGAGGATCAACGGGGTGATACCGGCGTCACGGACCGCCTGGGCCGCGGCATCGAGGGACTGCTGCGGCGTGGCGATCAGCTGGAAGTGGCTGCGCGAGAGCATCGGATCGCCCGGCTTGAGGGTTTCCGAGCGCGGATCCTTGAGCCAGGCGCGCACATTGGCCGGCACCTCGATGTGGTAACGCTCGAGAATCGCCAGCGCCTCGGCCGACGTGGTGGGGTCGGCGACGGTGGGGCCGGAGGCGATCACCGTCGCTTCGTCGCCGGGCACGTCGGAAATCGCATAGGTGTACACGCTGGCCGGCCAGCAGGCCCTGGCCAGGCGGCCGCCCTTGATCGCCGAGAGGTGCTTGCGCACGCAGTTCATCTCGGCGATGTGCGCGCCGGAGCGCAGCAGCGCCTTGTTGATCGCCTGCTTGTCGGCCAGCGAAATGCCTTCGGCCGGCAATGCCAGCAATGACGAGCCGCCGCCGGAGAGCAGGAAGATCACCCGATCGCTTTCCTCGAGGTTGCTGACCAGCTCCAGCACGCGGCGGGCGACGCGCTCGCCGGCATCGTCCGGGACCGGGTGTGCGGCTTCCACCACTTCGATACGCCGGCAGTCGGCGTGATGCTCGTAGCGGGTCACCACCAGCCCGGACAGTTCACCTTCCCAGACCTTTTCGATGGCTTCGGCCATGGCCGCGGCCGCCTTGCCGGCGCCGATGACGATGGCGCGGCCGCTGCGGTCTTCGGGCAGATGGTCGGCGAGCACATGGCGCGGATGGGCGGCTTCGATGGCGCTGTCGAACAGCTGGCGCAGCAGGGCTTGTGGGTCGAGGGTCATCTGAAGCTCCTTGTATGAGGTCTGCAGCCGATTCCAGACCTTAGGGCTCGCCGAAGCAAGCGCTAAGGGTTGAAATCGACCCGCCCGGCCGTCGGGCCGTGACTCCTTGTGCCGGGCGAATCGAAAAGGTGCCGTCTGGTGACGGCGGTCGGGCTGAGATGCGCAGGTCATGCTGGTCGTGGGGAGACGCGATGATTCCGACCTGACGCACCTCTGGCCCGGCCCTTTGAGCGGCGCTGCGCGGGCGTTGCGGTGACCCACCACCCGGTCTGTCTGTCCCTGAAGGTGGGGCCGCAAGGCCCGACGCAGCGCGCTCGAAGGCTTTACTCCTTGCGGATCGAGAAATTGGCCATGTGCTCGAGGCCCTTGATCAGCGCCGAGTGGTCCCAACCGCTGCCGCCGATCGCCGCGCAGGTACTGAACACCTGCTGGGCATTGGCGGTGTTGGGCAGGTTCAGACCCAACTCGCGGGCGCCGGCCAGGGCCAGGTTGAGGTCCTTCTGGTGCAGGCTGATGCGGAAGCCCGGGTCGAAGGTGCCCTTGATCATGCGTTCGCCATGCACCTCGAGAATCTTCGAGCCGGCGAAACCGCCCATCAGTGCCTCGCGCACCTTGGCCGGATCGGCCCCGTTCTTCGCGGCGAACAGCAGCGCCTCGGCGACCGCCTGGATGTTCAACGCGACGATGATCTGGTTGGCGACCTTGGCCGTCTGGCCGTCGCCACTCTCGCCGACGCGGGTGATGTTCTTGCCCATCGCCTGGAACAGCGGCAATGCGCGTTCGAAGGCCGCTTCGCTACCACCGACCATGATCGACAGGGTGGCGGCCTTGGCGCCCACCTCACCGCCGGATACCGGGGCGTCGAGGTATTCAGCGCCGGTGGCCTTGATCTTCTCGGCGAACTGCTTGGTGGCGGTGGGGGAGATCGAGCTCATGTCGATCACCACCTTGCCGGCACCGACGCCGGCGGCAACGCCGTCGGCGCGGAACAGCACGTCCTCGACCTGCGGGGTGTCCGGGACCATGACGATGATGAACTCGGCTTCCTGGGCGACTTCCTGCGGATTGGCCAGGCCGATGGCGCCGGCTTCGGTCAGTTCGGCCGGTGCCTGGTCGTGGTGCTGGGACAGGAAGATCTGGTGGCCGGCCTTCTGCAGGTTGATTGCCATGGGCTTGCCCATGATGCCGGTGCCGATGAATCCGATTTTAGCCATGAGTGTTCTCCTCGATTCTATGGTGCATGCCGCTGTGCGGCACGCGTTGCTGCCTGGGCGGCGCGCTGTTGGTCAGATGGCGTTGTGGCTCTTCAGCCAGCCAAGGCCGGCTTCGGTGGTGGTGGCCGGCTTGTATTCGCAGCCGACCCAGCCCTGGTAGCCGATGCGATCCAGATGCTCGAACAGGAAGCGATAGTTGATTTCGCCGGTGCCTGGCTCGTTGCGTCCGGGGTTGTCCGCCAGCTGGATATGGTTGATCGCCGCCAAGTTGGTCTCGATGGTGCGCGCCAGGTCTCCCTCCATGATCTGCATGTGGTAGATGTCGTACTGCAGGAACAGATTGGCGTGACCGACCTTGCCGCGGATCTCCTGCGCTTGGGAGGTGTTGTTGAGGAAGAAGCGCGGGATGTCGCGGGTGTTGATCATCTCCATCACCAGGCGGATGCCGGCCTCCTCGAGCTTCTGCGCGGCGTAGCGCAGGTTTTCGATAAAGGTGATTTCCAGCTGGCCGAGATCGGCACCGCGCGGGGCGATGCCGGCCAGGCAGTTGACCTGGGTGTTGCCCAGCACCTTGGCGTAGGCGATGGCCTTGTCCAGGCCGGCGCGGAACTCCTCGACCCGCTCCGGCAGGATGGCGATGCCACGCTCGCCGCCGGCCCAGTCACCGGCCGGCAGGTTGAACAGCACCTGGGTCAGCTTGTTGGCATCCAGCTGAGCCTTGATCTGCTCGGCAGGGAAGTCATAGGGGAACAGGTACTCGACACCGGAAAAGCCGGCCTGGGCGGCAGCGGCGAAGCGGTCCATAAAGTCCTGCTCGGTGAACAGCATCGACAGGTTGGCGGCAAAGCGGGGCATGGTTTTCTCCTGATCTGTAGGGATCACATTCGGTTTCGCATTGCGGTGGTGTGGTGGCCACCCTGGGTGTTGCGTTTGCGGTGGATATGCTTCGCGATATCCACCCTACGGTCCGAAGTGTTCGTAGGATGGAAGACCGCGAAGCGTCTTCCACGCGTCTGGTTACGGTTGACTCAATCCAGCAATCCAACCGCGGTCGGTGCGTCTTCGCGGCCTGCGGCCAGCGCCTCGAACTCGTTGATCGCGTCGATCTCGGTGCCCATGGCGATGTTGGTCACCCGCTCGAGGATCACCTCGATCACCACCGGCACGCGGTGTTCGGCCATCCAGGCCTGGGCCTGCTCGATGGCCGGGCGCAGGTCTTCCTGCTTGAACACGCGCAGCGCCTTGCAGCCCAGGCCCTCGACCACCGCGACGTGATCGACGCCGTAGCCTTCCATGCCGCTCTGGTCGGCATTGATGTTCTCGAAGCCCAGCTGCACGCAGTAATCCATGTCGAAGCCGCGCTGCGCCTGGCGGATCAGCCCGAGGTAGGCGTTGTTCACCAGGATGTGCAGGTAGGGCAGCTTGAACTGCGCGCCGACGGCCAGTTCCTCGATCATGAACTGGAAGTCGTAGTCGCCCGACAGCGCCACCACCTTGCGCGCCGGGTCCGCGGCGACCACACCGAGCGCCGCCGGAATGGTCCAGCCGAGCGGGCCGGCCTGGCCGCAGTTGATCCAGTGGCGCGGCTGGTAGACATGCAGGAACTGCGCGGCGGCGATCTGCGACAAGCCGATGGTGCTGACGTAGCAGGTGTCCTTGCCGAAGGCGTTGTTCATGCACTGGTACACGCGCTGCGGCTTCATCGGCACGCTGTCGAAGTTGGTCTTGCGCAACATCGTGCGCTTGCGTTCCAGGCAGTCGGCGGCCCAGGCGCGGCGATCCGGCAGACGGCCTTCGGCCTTGCGTGCCTTGGCCACGTCGACGAACAGCTCCAGCGCGGCGCGGGCGTCGGAGACGATGCCGTAATCCGGCGCGAACACCCGACCGATCTGGGTCGGCTCGATATCGACGTGAACGAAGGTGCGGCCTTTGGTATAGGTCTCCACGGAGCCGGTGTGACGGTTGGCCCAGCGGTTGCCGATGCCGAGCACGAAGTCGGATTCGAGCAGGGTCGCGTTGCCGTAGCGGTGGCTGGTCTGCAGCCCGCACATCCCGGCCATCAGCGGATGGTCGTCGGGGATCGAGCCCCAGCCCATCAGCGTCGGGATCACCGGCACGCCCACGGTCTCGGCGAATTCCACCAGCAAGGCCTCGGCCGCGGCGTTGTAGATGCCGCCACCGGCGACGATCAGCGGGCGCTCGGCGGCGCAGAGCATGTCGATGGCTTTCTCGATCTGCTTGCGGGTTGCCGCCGGCTTATAGACCGGCAGCGGCTCGTAGGTGTCTACGTCGAACTCGATCTCGGCCATCTGCACGTCGAACGGCAGGTCGATCAGCACCGGGCCGGGGCGGCCGGAGCGCATCACGTGGAAGGCCTGCTGGAACACGCGCGGGACCAGTGCCGGCTCGAGTACGGTGACCGCCCACTTGGTGACCGGCTTGGCGATGGACTCGATGTCCACGGCCTGGAAATCTTCCTTGTGCAGGCGGGCACGCGGTGCCTGCCCGGTGATGCAGAGGATCGGAATGGAGTCGGCGGAAGCCGAGTACAGGCCGGTGATCATGTCGGTGCCGGCCGGGCCGGAGGTGCCGATGCACACGCCGATGTTGCCCGGCTTGGCACGGGTGTAGCCCTCGGCCATGTGCGAGGCACCCTCGACGTGGCGGGCGAGGATATGACGGATGCCGCCATCGGCCCGCAGGGCGGAATACAGCGGATTGATCGCGGCTCCGGGGATGCCGAAGGCGGTGTCGATGCCTTCCTTGCGCAACACCGCGACGGCGGCATCGATTGCTCTCATTCGGGCCATTGGTCTTCCTCCTGATTCTTGGAATCTGTTCACGATCTGCTGCGCGTCGGCCCTGCTGCGTTAAAACCAGGCTCGGAATGCTCATTTGCACCAGCAAACTCCGCTTCCTCGCCAGCTTTTGCCTTGCAGGTCGCTAGCTCGCTAGATCGTGGCTGTATTTTTATTCGATAGTTTTTATACGTGGCCCAAGCATGCCGTCCTGGATTCTGTGGCGGAATTGGCCGAGACTTCAGTTCTGTCGATAACAGGAGTATCGAATGGATCGCTATACGACCCTGCGCAGCTTCGTGCTGGTGGCCGACTGCGGCAGCTTCGCCGCCGCCGCGCACAAGGAGAACGTCACCCCGGTGGTGATGGGGCGGCGGCTGGATGCGCTGGAGCGGCATCTGGGCGTCAAGCTGATGCACCGCTCCACCCGCGGCCTGTCGCTGACGGATCTGGGCGAGCAGTATCTGGAGCGCGCCCGCGGGCTGCTCAAGGACTTCGACGAGGTGGACGCCAGCATCAGCCACGACCGCACCTCGGTACGCGGCCACCTGGTGGTGTCGGCGCCGGCGGCATTCGGGCGGCGGCATATCGGTCCGCACGCACCGGCGTTCCAGGCGCGCTACCCGGACCTGCAACTGTCGTTCAACTTCACCGACAGCGTGGTCGACCTGGTGCGCCACGGTTACGACATGGGCATTCGCATCGGCGAGGTGACCGACCCCAACTATGTGGCGGTGCGGCTGTTCCCGAACAGGCGGGTGGTCTGTGGCTCGCCGGAGTACTTCGCCCGCCACGGTACGCCGACGACGCTGGAGGAACTGACCGAGCACAACTGCCTGGCCTTCAACCTGCAGGGTGGTCAGCAGCGCGGCTGGACCTTTCTGCGTGACGGCCGGCAGGTGGCCATCCGCGTGGCCGGCAATCTGGACTGCAATGACGGTGAGCTGCTGTTCGACTGGGTCAAGCAGGGCCTGGGCATCGGCTGGCGCTCGACCTGGGAGATCCAGGCCGAGCTCAAGCGCGGCGAGCTGGTCACGGTACTCGACGAGTACGCATTGCCGGCCTACGACATCCAGGCCGTCTACCCGCAGCAGCGCTACCTGCCGGCCAAGGTGCGTTTCTTCATCGACTACCTGAAGGACATCTACAACGCACCGGGCTACTGGGAAGTGCGCTGAGCGACTCAGTTGCCGCGGTAGGTAGAGAAGCCGTAGGGGCTCAGCAGCAGCGGGATGTGGTAGTGCTCGACGCTGCCATCGGCTTCGAAGATCACCGGAACTTCGGGGAAAAAGGTGCTGGCCTTCTGCGTGGCGAACCAGTCGCCGGTCTTGAAGGTGACGCGATAGGTGCCTTTTTCCAGCGCCTTGCCTTCCGGGTAGAGCGCCGTGATCCGACCCTGCGCGTTGGTCTCGCCGCTGTTGAGTGATTTCCAGGTGTCACCCTGACGTTGTTCCAGGGTGACGCGCACATCCGGCGAGGGCAGACCGTTTTCCAGGTTCAGCACGTGCACGCTGAGCGGGTTGCCAGCTGCGAGGGTGAGACCGGACAGGCCACTGAGCATCAAGCCGGCGGCGATTGAACGTAGTGCTTTCATGGTGTTTTCCTTCAGTGGGAGGAGGGCAGCAGTTTTTCGATGGCGGCCACGGCGCAGGCCTCGTCGTTCTTGGCACCGCCGGCACCGGCCACGCCGATGGAACCGATCACCTCGTCGCCGACCTTCAGCGGCACGCCACCGCCGAGCAGCAGCAGTTCGTCCAGGGTGTTGAGGTTGGCGGCATCCGGCGTGCTGGCGGCGCGTTCGGCGAACAGGCGGGTCGGCGTCTTGCTCGACAGCGCGGTGTAGGCCTTGCGCTGCGCGGCCAGGGTGTTGTGCGGACCGACGTTGTCGTCGCGGCGCAGGGCAACCAGGTTGCCGCCGCGATCGACCACGGCGACCACCGCGGTGCGGTTTTGCGCATGGCAGGCATCCAGGGTCTGCTGGATCAGGCCGTCGGCCAGCGCCAGCGAGACGTTCTGCTGGGTGATCGGTGTCGGCGTGGCGGCGTTGGCGCTTAGGGCCGGGGTAAGCACTGCCAGGGCCAGCAGTGACAGTGTGGCGGCGATACGCATATCGGTTGTTCCTTGGGTGACGTGGCTTCGGGACGCATGGTGCCGATGCCTGTCCGTCAGAACCGTTGCCAGCGCATTACGCTTTTGTAATGGCTGCCAAGTCGTTGGCCCCATAACCTATGCGCCATCAATGAGGTGATCCGATGCGAATTCTGGTGGTGGAGGACGAGGCCAAGACGGCCGACTACCTCAAGCGAGGGTTGGAGGAGTCCGGCTACCGGGTGGAGGTCGCGCGCAACGGCGTCGACGGCAAACACCTGATCGAGGAGGAAACCTTCGATCTGGTGATCCTCGATGTCATGCTGCCCGGGCTCGATGGCTGGCAGCTGGTGCAGGTGGTGCGCCAGCGCTCGGCGCATACGCCGGTGCTGTTCCTCACCGCCCGCGATGCGGTGGAAGACCGGGTGCGCGGGCTGGAACTGGGCGCCGACGACTATCTGGTCAAGCCGTTTTCCTATGCCGAGCTGCTGGCACGGGTGCGCACCCTGCTGCGTCGCGGCCCGCCGCGCGAGGTCGAACGTTTCCACGTCGCCGACCTGGAGTTGGACCTGCTGCGCCGCCGCGTCACCCGTCAGGGCGAGCGCATCAACCTGACCAACAAGGAGTTCGCCTTGCTGCACCTCTTGCTCAGCCGTCAGGGCGAGGTGCTGTCCCGCGCACAGATCGCTTCGCAGGTCTGGCAGATGAACTTCGACAGCGACACCAATGTGGTCGACGTGGCGATCCGCCGGCTGCGCGCCAAGGTCGACGATCCGTACCCGCTCAAGCTCATCCACACCGTGCGCGGCATGGGCTACGTGCTGGACATCTCGGCATGAGTCTGTTGCCACGCTCGCTCAGCCTGCGCCTGGCGCTGGCCTTCGCCCTCGTCGCGGTGGTGCTGCTCGGCACCATCGGCCTCTACCTGTACCGCTCGCTGGAACGCGAGATCGTCTGGCGCGACGACCAGGCGCTGCTCGGCCGGCTGGAGCGCATGCAGGCCCTGCTGGAGGACAGTGCCAGCATCGACGCGCTGCGTCAGCGGCCGCAGCTCTACGAGAACATGCTGGGCAACCGCGACAGCCTGCTCTGGCTGCTGGATGCCCAGAGGCGCGCGCTGATCGAGATCAACCCGGCGCGGCTGCCCATTCCGACGTTGCCGGCCAGCGACGCAGCGGCGCTGGCCGATACTGATGGAGCGCGGCTGGCCTGGCGGCGGCTGCCGGGCGAGGCGGGGCTGACGCTGGTGGCCGGGCGCATGCTCGCCGAGCGCGAACAGATGCTCGCGGCCTACCGTGCGAAGCTGTGGTGGGCGCTGAGCCTCGGTGCGCTGCTGGGGTCCGTGCTCGGCTGGTTGATCAGCCGGCGCGCGCTACGCCCGGTGCGCCAGCTGACGCGTCAGGCCCTGGCGATCGACGTGCAGCATCTGCACCTGCGCCTCGACGACTCGACCGTGCCGAGCGAGCTGGAACCGCTACGCGCGGCGCTGAACCAGATGTTGGGCCGGCTGGAACAGGGTTTCGCCCGGCTGTCGCGCTTCAGCGAAGACCTGGCCCACGAGATGCGCACGCCGCTGGCCAACCTTATGGGGCAGACCCAGCAGTTGTTGCACCGCGCACGATCGGTCGAGGAGTACGAGGCACTGCTGGCCTCCAATCAGGAGGAGTACGAGCGCCTGGCGCGGATGATCGAGAACATGCTGTTTCTCGCGCGTGCCGAGCAGCCGGCGGCGGCCATCGAGCGGCAGCGCTTTGCACTGCCGGCACTGGTCGGGCAACTGTGCGACTACTTCGAAGGCGTTGCCGAAGACCGCGGCATCCAGCTGCTCGACGAGACCGAAGGTGAGCTATGCGGCGACCCCGAACTGATTCGCCGGGCGCTGGCGAACTTGCTGGCCAACGCGCTGCGCTACGGCGCCAGTGACAGCCCGGTGCGCATCGTCAGCGGCTCAGAGGACGGCTGGCGGTTGGTCAGCGTGATCAATCTGGGGCCGCCGATTGCAGCCGAGCACCTGCCGCGGCTGTTTGATCGCTTTTACCGCTGCGATCCGTCACGCGCCGAGCCGGGCGATTCCGGCGGCCTGGGGTTGGCCATCGTGCGGTCGATCATGCAGCTGCACGGCGGCGAGGTGGTTGTGCATAGCGACACGGAGATGACCGAATTCACCCTGCGTTTCGCCGAAACGCCGGTCTGATTCCGATCATTGGCACCGGATCGGGAGGCCTCACTGCGCTGTCACAGCTAAGGTGGATATAACCGCCTGTGAGAGACGCGCGTGTGGCTAGTCTGAAAATTGCTACCTACAACATCAATGGCATCCGTGCACGCCGGGGCAATCTGCTCGAATGGCTCGAGCGCGAGCAGCCCGACGTGGTCTGCCTGCAGGAGCTCAAGGCGCAGGATGCCGACTTCCCCATCGATGACATCCGCGGTGCCGGCTACGGCGCCATCTGGCATGGGCAAAAGTCATGGAACGGCGTGGCCATTCTTGCCCGTGACAGCGAGCCGCTGGAGATCCGCCGCGGCCTGCCCGGCGACCCGGACGACAGCCACAGCCGCTATCTGGAGGCCGCGGTGCACGGGGTGATCGTCGCCAGCCTCTATCTGCCCAACGGCAACCCGCAGCCGGGGCCGAAGTTCGACTACAAGCTGAGCTGGTTCGAGCGGCTGATCGAGCACGCCGCAGGCTTGCTCGCCAGCGGGCATCCGGTGGTGCTGGCCGGCGACTACAACGTGGTGCCGACCGACGAGGATATCTACAACCCGCGCTCCTGGCTGAAGGACGCGCTTCTGCAGCCGGAAAGCCGCGAATGTTTCGATCGCCTGCTGGCGCAGGGCTGGACCGACGCGTTGCGCGCCAGACACCCGGACGAGCGCATCTACACCTTCTGGGACTACTTTCGACAGCACTGGCAGAAGAACTCCGGGCTGCGCATCGACCATCTGCTGCTCAGCCCGGACCTCGCGCCGCGGCTGCAGGACGCCGGCGTGGATCGCTGGGTGCGCGGGCAGGAACATGCCAGTGACCACGCGCCGACCTGGATAACCCTCAAAGGTGACGCGAGCGGGGCAGCCAAGCCGGCAAAGTCGGGCAAGCACGGCAAGACCGAGGCGAGCCGCTAGATGCAGGCGTTGCGCAGGGGGGGGGCGAGCGAGGCAGCAGTGGGTGGCGTGGCCGGTTTTATCAAAGCCTTGTGCCAATCGTCGCTGAGACATCGGCGGATCGACGGGTACGACTAGTATCCGAACAACTGCTCCGCAATCGACATCGCGGGCTCCGGAGGCTCGTAGTCGACGGCACTCATACGGCGGCAATGGCAACCAGTACGGGGGAGGGACTCCATGTCTGATGACATACAGCAGGATCAGATTGATCGATTCGGGGTGGTTGATGATCCGCTCTCTATTCTGCGTCGCCTGGAGAACGCCAATCTTTCATTGAGCGAGATGCTGGTGGAAACCCTGCATGCGGTGCGCACGCATTTGGGAATGGATGTGGCCTTCATCAGTGAGTTTCGCGGTGAAAGCCGGATATTTCGCTACCTGGACGGCAACTTCGTGCCCCTGCAGCTTGAAGTCGGAGCCGGTGACCCTCTGGATGAAAGCTACTGTCAGCGTGTGCTCGACGGACGCCTGCCTGAGCTGATTCAGGACGCGGCGTCTTTGCCGGAGGCGCAGGCCATGCCGGCGACCAAGGCCTGGCCGGTCGGCGCGCACCTCAGCGTTCCGCTGCGTTTCAGCGATGGCCGGCTCTACGGCACCTTCTGTTGCTTCAGCACCACGCCGGACAAGAGCCTCGACGAGCGAGATCTGAAGACGCTGCGGCTGTTTGCCGACTTTGCCGGCAGACTGCTGGAACGCCATGCGCTCAACGAGATGCGCTATGCCGAGACACTCACGCGCATTCGCTCGGTGCTTGAGCAAAAGGCCTATTCCGTGGTGTATCAACCCATTGTGCACCTGGTGGAAAACCGCATCGTTGGCCACGAGGCGCTGGCTCGATTCAGCGCGCAGCCGCAGCGAACGCCGGACAAGTGGTTCGCCGAGGCCGGGCTGGTCGGTTTGCAGCAGGAGCTGGAGGTCGCCCTGATCGAGGCGGCCCTGCACGACTTCGAGCAGTTGCCGGCAGACAGCTACCTGTCGCTCAATGTTTCGCCAGGGACCATCCTCTCCGGCGCACTGAACACGGTGCTCGCCGATCAACCTTTGGCGCGGCTGACGCTCGAGGTGACCGAACATGCATCGGTACAGGACTACTCGCAGCTGGCCGGTGCGCTCGAACCGCTGCGAAGTAAAGGGTTGCAGTTGGCGGTGGACGATGCCGGCGCCGGCTACGCGAGTTTCCGCCACATCCTCAAACTCAAGCCGGACGTGATCAAGCTCGACAGCAGCCTGATCCGCAATGTCGACAGCGACACCGGTTGCCGCGCGCTGGCTGCCGCCTTGATCCGCTTCGCCGAGGAAACCGGCTGCAAGGTCGTCGCCGAAGGGGTGGAAACTCAGGAGGAGCTGACCATGCTGCGACGGCTGGAAGTGAGCAAGGCCCAGGGTTACCTGCTCGGACGGCCGCTGCCGTTGCATCCCCGGCTCGCCATGAGCCGTCAGGCATAGCCGGCGCCGCCGAGCGATGAGCCAAGAGAGTGCCTTCGGGCGGTTTCGCTGAACCTTTGTGGTGCGCGGACAGTCGACTTTAAATAACGCGGGCGGCAGCGATGCGGCCCTTTTCGAGTCGACTCGCCAGGAGGTACAAGATGGATACGAAAGACACGATTTCAGTGCTCAACGACCTGATTGAAACCAGCAAGGATGGCGAAAAGGGCTTCCTCGAATGCGCTGAAGACCTACGCGATCCTCAGCTCAAGAGCACCATGAATCAGCGTTCTCGCGACTGCGCCACGGCTGCCGCCGAGCTGCAGCAATTGGTCCGCTCCATGGGCGGCGATCCGGAAACCAGCACCAGTGTCGCGGCCGACATGCACCGCCGCTGGGTCGACCTCAAGTCGATGATCACCGGCAAGGACGACGAGGCCATCCTCAACGAGTGTGAGCGTGGTGAGGATGTCGCGGTGAAGAGCTACCGCAAGGCGCTGGAAAAAGACCTGCCAGCCGAAGTGCGGGTCGTGGTCGAGCGCCAATACCAGGGCGTGCAACGCAACCATGATCAGGTAAAGGCTTTACGCGACGCGGCCCGCGCCCGGAGCTGATGTTTCGCTAGCCGGTCAGGGTTTGAAAAACGCCAGCGCATGCTGGCGTTTTTCGTTTCCGCCGGTCAGTCGGCCTGAACCGGTTCGGCGATTTCGCAACCCTTGAGCACCAGGCGAATGATGGTGTCGGCCGCCGCATCGTAGTCGGCCTCGTCGAGGCGGTTCTTGCCGGTGACGGTGCTGATCTGCCAGTCGAAGTCGGCATAGGTCTGGGTCGCGGCCCAGATGCTGAAGAGCAAGTGGCTGGGGTCGATGGGGGCCATCAGACCCTGGTCGATCCAGCCCTGAATGCAGGCGATGTTGTGGGCGGCCTGGGCGTTGAGCTGGGCGGTGCGCTCCGGTGACAGGTGCGGGGCGCCATGCATGATCTCGCTGGCGAACACCTTGGAGGCATAGGCGTGATCGCGGGAGATGCGGATCTTGGTGCGGATGTAGGCGCGCAGCACCTCGGCCGGAAGCCCGGGCTGATTGAACGGTGCCGAGGCTTCGAGCAGCGGTTCGACGATGCTCTCCAGCACCTCGCGATAGAGGTTTTCCTTGGACTTGAAATAGTAGTAGACGTTGGGCTTCGGCAGCCCGGCGCGGGCGGCTATGTCGCTGGTCTTGGTGGCGGCGAAGCCCTTTTCCGCGAATTCCTCGCTGGCGGCTCGCAGGATCACGTCTCGGTTGCGCTCTCGAATGCTGGACATGCGGACCTGTTTGGCTGGCGCCGCCCGGCCTGGCGGCGGTTCGGCATGCTAGCACTCGCTTCTTTGCGGCCTCAACCGAGCCGCCATCCGTCGGTTCAGCCCGAGCCAAGGCTAAACGCCATCAAGTTCCCGACGGCCATGCCGCTAAATGGCCTTGCGTGCATCATAAATTGTGTACAGTAGTGGCGCTTTGATGTGTCCAGTAATAACGCGAGGGCCTTCCATGCAGTTCTTCAAGCGCAGCATTCAGTGGCAATTGATCCTCAGCATGGGCGCGGCGCTGCTGGCGAGCCTGCTGATCGTCATCCTGGTGTATGCCTCGGCTGTCGAGCGCCTCGCCGAGCGCTACCTGCTCGGTGAAGCGTTGCCGGCCAATATCAACGCCATCCGCAACGATATCGAGCGCACCCTGGCGGCGCCCATCACCGCCACCGCCGGTATCGCCGGCAACACGCTGGTTCACGACTGGCTGATCCAGGGCGAGGATTCGCGGCAGGCCGAGGCCATCGGCCGCTACCTCAATGGCGTAAAAGCCCAGCAGAACGCGCTGACCACCTCGATCGCCGTACTCGACAGCGGCCACTATTACTCCGACGCCGGGCTGAGCCGGACCCTGTCACGCTCGGCGGAGGCCGACGGCTGGTTCTACAGCCTGGTGGACGGCAGCCTCGAGCGCCGGCTGGAGCTGGACGTCGACAAGGCCACCGGCCAGCCGACCCTGTTCATCAATCAGCGCATCAGCGCTGGCGGACGAGTGCTTGGCGTGGCCGGGCTGGGTTACAGCCTGAGCGCCATGTCCGCACTGATCGCCGACTTCCGCTTCGGCGAGCGCGGCGAGGTCTATCTGGTCGGCAGCGATGGCCAGGTGAAGATCCACCCGCGCAGCGAGCACAACGGCCGTGCTGCACTGGCGGAGCTGGCCGGCGCGCAGGCCGCGCGGCAACTGGAAACCCAGGCGGGACAGGTGGTGCGTTTCGAACGTGATGGTGAAACGTTCCTGGCCATGGCGCAACCGCTGGATGGGCTCGGCTGGACGCTGATCGCCGAGGTGCCCGAGGCGGAAATCTTTGCCGAGGCGCGTCGTACGCTCTGGACGACCAGCCTGATCGGTTCGGCTATCGGCCTGTTCTTTCTCGGCGTGATCGTCCTGCTGGCGCGCGGGCTTGTGCGGCCGATTCGCCAGGTCACGGCGGCGCTGGTGGAGATCGGTGGTGGCGGTGGCGATCTCACCCGCCGTCTGGACGAAAGCCGTGCCGACGAGCTCGGCGACCTGGCGCGTGGCTTCAATCGGTTCATCGGCAGCCTGCGCAGCCTTATCGGCGATGTGCTCAAGACCAGCGAACAGCTGCGCAGCGCGGTCGGCCAGGTGGCACGGGTGGTGGACGACACCGCGGTGCGTGCCGGGCGGCAGCACGAGATGACCGACATGGTGGCCACTGCGGTGCACGAAATGGGGCTCACCGTGCAGGAGATCGCACGCAACGCCAGCAATGCGGCGCAGGCCTCCCAGGGCGCGCGCAGCGAGGCGCTGGAGGCGCGTCAGGTGGTGGGCGAGTCGATCGGGCATATCGAGCGGATGTCCGGCGAGATCGGCCAGGCCGCGGGCTCTGTGACCGAACTGGCCCAGCAGGTGGCCTCCATCGATCAGGTGCTGGCGGTGATCCGCAGCATTTCCGAACAGACCAATCTGCTGGCCCTCAACGCCGCCATCGAGGCGGCCCGCGCCGGCGACATGGGCCGTGGCTTCGCCGTGGTCGCCGATGAGGTGCGCACCCTGGCCAGCCGCACCCAGGCCTCGACCGACGAGATCCAGCAGATGATCGGACGGCTGAAGAACGGCGCCGAAACCGCCGTCAGCGCGATGCACGCCGGCCAGGCCGCAACGGGTACCGGTGTTCAGGCCAGCCAGCGCACCGGCCAGTCCCTGCAGGCGATCACTGCCCAGGTGGAAGCCATCAGCGACATGAACACCCAGGTCGCCGCCGCGACCGAGGAGCAGAGCAGCGTCACCGAGGAGATCACCCACAACGTGCAGGGCATCGCCGATCTGGCCCAGGCAACCGCGCAGGACGTGCAGGGTTGCCGGGCCGACTGCCAGACGCTGTCGAAGCTGGCCGAGGACCTCGGCCGGCAGATGGGCAGCTTCCGCCTGTAGACGACGGAGCCGCCGAAATGAAAAGGGGCGCCTCTCGGCGCCCCTTTTTTCTGCCCGACCTTTTAGAAGTGCGCTTTGACGATGGCGCTGAAGGTGTTCTGGTCGGTAGTGAACGCCGAGCTGTCCTCAATGCCGTACTTGTCGGTCCAGTAGTCGTACTCGATACCGACGTACAGTTGCTTCTCGCCCCAGTTCAGCGCCTTGCCCAGGTCGTACTTAATCTGCGGGTTGAAGTGGAAGTTGGCGTGGTATTCCTCGCCACGGGAGTTGCGGTCGTTGTCCACCACCCAGTCGATGAAGCCGTCGATCAGGATGTCGGAATTGCCCACCGGCAGTGTGTAGCCCCACACCGGGGTGATCTGCCAGACGCCATCGCCCACGCGGTCACCATCGGTGTCGCGGTGATAGATGTTGACGGAGAAGTAGTCGAAGCCGGGGACGGCCAAGTCGAAGCCCGGCCCGATCATGTAGGTCTCCACATCGCCTTCGCCGAACTCGTAGGTCATGGCGACCAGCACGTCCTTGATCGGGCCGAAGCTCAGGTCCTGCTGAAGGATCTTGCCGAACGACAGGCGCGGCGAGAATTCGCCGTAGAAGGTGCTGTCGTCGCGGCCGTTGTCGTTGCCCTTGCCGTTGTAGTGGATCGAGTCGACGAAGAAGAAGGTATCGCCGTATTTCCAGCCGTTGGCGTGCTCGAAGGTGACGGTCTGCTGGATCGGCGAATCGATCTTGTAATCCTTGCCGTACAGGTAGGTCAGGCTGTTGCTGTGCCAGTAGAGCAGTCCTTCGGCCATTGCCGGGGCGGACAGCAGGCTGCCGGCGACTGCGGCGGCGAGAGGGAGAGTTTTCAGGTGCATGGTGGCGCTCCTAGGGTTCGATGGTGGCTTTTTGTTGTCATTGTCGTCCAATGCCGTCGTGGCGAGAAGCGCATAACACACCGGCTCGCGGCTGAATTAGCCGCATTGACGCGGACATGGTGTCGCAGTACGCCGATTGCCGTAGCGATGTGACCTGACGGCTCGCGGAGTGCGCCGAGGATACCCGGCGCTCCGTGTTCAGAAGTGCGCCTTGACGATGAAGTTGACCACGTTGTTGTCGGTGTTGAAGACGCGGCTGTCTTCGATGCCGTACTTGTTGCTCCAGTAGTCGTATTCGATGCCCACATAGAGCCTGCCGGCCCCGTGGTCCAAGGCCTTGCCGAGGTCGTACTTCACCTGCGGATTGAGGTGGAAGTTCTTCGCCAGGTAGTTGCCGCGTGCCTTGGAGCCGGCGTCGTTCACCACCCAGTCGATATAGCCGTCGAACAGGACGTCGGACTTGCCCAGCGGGATGGTCATGGCCCAGGTCGGGGTGATCTGCCATTGGCCACTCGGCTTGCCGGTGGCGCCGTCGGGCTTGCGGTAGTAGGTGTTGATGGCGAAACGGTCGAAGCCGGGCACGCTGAGATCGACGGCCGGGCCGAGCAGGTAGTTCTGGTTCGGTGTGCCGTTGGCCAGGCTTTCGCCACGCTCGTAGGTGGCCGAGATCAGCACGTCCTTCACCGGCCCGAACGACAGGTCCGTGCCGCTGAGTTTGCTCAGTGAAAGGCGCGGGCTGAACTCGCCGTAGTAGGTGCGGCCGTCCTTGCCCGAGTGGCCGTTGAACCACTTGTGGTCGACGAACAGGAACATGTCGCCCCAGTTCCAGCCGCTGGCGTGTTCGAAGGTGATGGTCTGCTGGATCGAGGCCTCGCGGCCGTCCTCGCCCGAGTCGACGGCGAAGTTCTTGCCGTACAGATAGGTCAGGCTGTTGTTCTGCCAATGCATGAGGTCGGCGGCGAGGGCAGGGGTCGCCAACAGGGCGCCGGTGAGCGCCAGGCAGCAGGGAGCAGTCTTCAGTCGCATGGGATATTCCCTTGTGTTCTTGTTATAGGCAGGGCCGCGCGACCGGCACTGCTCCGGTCGTACGGTTTGTAACGAAGTGGCGTGATCAGCCTTTGAAATCGACGCCTGCCGGTTGCGGCATGGCGTCGCGCCGGTGGCCGTCGTGCTCCCGGTAATCGGGAATGTTCACCGACAGGGTGTTGGTGCCCACGGCATCCTCGATCAGCTCTTCCGGGTCGAAGACATCCGCTTCGCTCGGCTCGCGGGGCAGGAACAGATTGAGCAGGATGGCGCTGAAGGCACCGATGGTGATCGGCGAGCCGAAAATGTTCTTCAGCACGTCGGGCATCGCGCTCAGCACTTCCGGCACGCCGGCCACGCCGAGGCCCAGGCCGAGAGAGATGGACACGATCAGCATGTTGCGCCGATGCAGGCCGGCTTCGGCGAGGATCTTGATGCCGGCGATGGCCACGGTGCCGAACATGATCAGCGTGGCGCCGCCGAGCACCGGTTTGGGCATCGCCTGCAGCACGCCGCCCACCACCGGGAACAGGCCCAGCAGGATCAGCAGCCCGGCGATGTAGAAGCCCACGTGACGGCTGGCCACGCCGGTCAGCTGGATCACGCCGTTGTTCTGACTGAAGGTGGTCATCGGCAGGCTGTTGAACACCGCCGCGGTGGCCGAGGCGCAGCCGTCGGCGAGAATGCCGGACTTGATGCGGCGCATGTACAGCGGGCCGCGCACCGGCTGGCGGGAGATCATCGAGTTGGCGGTGAGATCGCCGGCGGTCTCCAGTGGTGTGATGAGGAAGATCACGGCAATCGGGATGAAGGCCATCCAGTCGAAGGCGAAGCCGAAGCGGAATGGCTGCGGCACGCTCACCAGCGGCAGCTCGGCGAGGCCAGACAGATCGACCTTGCCCATCGCCAGCGCCACGGCGTAACCGACGGAGAGCGCGACGATCACCGCGGACAGCCGCAGCACCGGCCAGGGGAAGCGGTTGAGCAGCACGATGATGCCGATCACCAGACCCGCCAGCGCCAGGTTCGGCAAGGCGCCGAGGTCGGGCGCGCCGTAGCCGCCGGCGATGTCGGTCATCGCCACCTTGATCAGCGACAGGCCCATCAGACAGATGATGGTGCCGGTCACTACCGGTGTGATCACCCGGCGCAGCTTGTTGATGCACTGGCTGAAGGCGATTTCGACGAAGGCTGCGCAAAAGCTCACGCCGAACAGCGTGGCGAGGATTTCCTCCGGCGAGCCGCCGCGCGCCTTGACGATGAAGCCGGCGCTGAGAATCGCGCTGAGAAAACCGAAGCTGGTGCCCTGCAGGCAGAGCAGGCCGGAGCCGATCGGGCCGATGCGTTTGGCCTGGACGAAGGTGCCGAGGCCGGAGACGAACAGCGCCATGCTGACCAGATAGGGCACGTAGGCACCCAGGCCCAGGGCACTGCCGACGATGAGCGTGGGGGTGATGACGCCGACGAAGCTCGCCAGAACGTGCTGCAGCGCCGCGAAGAGTGCCGGGAGGGGAGCCGGGCGATCGTCCAGCCCGTAGATGAGATCCTGCTGGGGTGCAGCGCTACCGCTGCTCGTATCGGTTGCGGTCATGGTCAAGCCTGCCATTTGTTGTTGTACGGTCATGGGCTTTCGAGGGTCACGGCACCTCTCTCCGCGGCGACGGCTGTAGGGCTGGCGTCGGGATGACCTGACTATAGCAATCTGTGGACAAGCGTTGGAACAATAAATTTGTGCATTGTGTACAAGATGACGGGTGGTCGCACCCGTCTCATCGGTCTGGTTGCAGCTCCCGCGCCACGTTTTCGGCGAGGCCGGCGCCGGCCTCGCTCATGGTCAGGTAGGTGCGGTCCGCACCGGCTTCCTGAATGCGCTGAGCGATGTCTTCGTACATGGCATGGGAGACGATCAGCCCGCCAAAGCCGCTTTCGCGCAGTTTGCGGGTGGAGATGATCTTGGCCTCGGGGTCGTTCATCGCCAGGACCACGGCCTCGACCTGGTTCATCTCCAGGCTCTGCCAGAACATCTGGTCCTCGGCATCGGCGAAGAGGATGTGCCGGCCCTCGGCGGTGTTCTTTTCCACCATGACCGGGTCGGAGTCGAGGCTGACCAGCCGATAACCCTTGGCGTTCAGGTGGTCGTAGGCGGCGCGGCCGGTGCGGCCCATGCCCATGATCAGGATCTGCGCATCACCCAACGACACCGGTTGCTCGTCCGGGTGGCGAATGTTGCGCTCGCAGCGGATCAGTCGCGGTGCCAGGCGCTCGTACAGCGGGTGGGCAACGCGGTTGATCTGCGCCGAGATGATGAACGACAGCGCCACGGTGATCGCCAGTGGCGTCAGCCATTGCGGCAGGACCACGCTGGCCACGATCAGACCGAACTCGCTGTAGTTGGTCAGGCTGGCAGCGCTGAGGAAGGCGCTGCGCGCACGCAGGCGAAAGGCGATGAACAGGCCGAAGAACAGCACAGCCTTGAGTGGCAGCAGCAAGGCCATGGCGAAAGCGAACCAGAGGGCGTCGGCATCCGGCAGCCCGCCGATGCCGATCTTGAGGAAGAAACCCACGAGGAACACTTCCTTGATTGCCCACAGCGAGTTGGACAGTTCGCTGGCGCGCTTGTGCTTGGCCAGCATGGCGCCGAAGGCGAGGGCGCCGAGCTCGGAACTCAGGCCCACGTACTCGAAGCCGAGCCCACCGGCGACCAGTGCCAGCATCAGGCCGAGCAGCACCATCAGCTCCTCGTGGCCGCTGTGATCGAGCAGGCGGAACAGCAGCGGTCGCAGCAGCGGCAACAGGAACACCAGCAGCGCCCAGGCGGAAGGCAGCTTGCCGGCGGCGAGGCTCATCACCACCAGGGCGATGAGGTCCTGGATGATCAGCACGCCGATCGCGACACGACCATGGAAGGCGCGCAGCTCGCGCTTGCTTTCCAGCACCTTGGCGGCCAGCACGGTACTGGAGAACGACAGGGCGATGGCCAGCAGCATCGCTTCGTGCCAGTCGCTGTCGAGGATCAGCATGATGGCCGGCAGCACCAGCACGCTGGAGATGAAGAAGTGCAGCAGACTGCCGCCAATCACTTCGCGGCGCACTAGGTTGCCGAGCTTGAGCTTGAGCCCGACGGTGAACAGCAACAGCAGCACGCCCAGATGCGCCAGATGGTCGAGGATGATGCTGTCGTCTCGGGTCACACCCACGTAATCGCCCGCTGCCGCGAGGGCGAAGCCGGCGCCCAGATAGCCGATCAATGGCGGCAAGCCGATGAAGCGGGCAAGCAGCCCGAGGGCGAAGGCGAAGGCGATCCAGCTGGCTTCTATCACGGTCGGCATCCGGCGCGGGGGAGGGGCGCGGCATTGTAACGGGATGCAGCCTCTTGTCGAGGCAGGCAGCTGACCGGGGTGGCGAATAGCAGGCGGCGACCCGCGCCGGGTCGCCAGCTGTGGGCTCAGGCGTGGGCGGCGCCGGTCAGCGCTTCGCGCTCGGGGCCGCCGAGCACGTTGAACATCAGGTTCAAGGTCACTGCGCTCAGCGTCGCCAGGGCGATGCCGCTGTGGGTGATCGGCTCCAGCCAGTGCGGCAGTTGGGCGAAGAATTCGGGACGCACCACCGGAATCATGCCCAGGCCGATGCTCACCGCCACCAGGAGCTGGTTGCGGCGATCGGCGATGTCCGCTTCCTGCAGGATCTTGATGCCGGTGGCCGCAACCATGCCGAACATCGCCAGGCCCGCGCCGCCGAGCACCGCGGCCGGGATCGAGGCGACCAGGAAGGCCGCCTTGGGCAGCAGGCTCAGGGCGATCAGGATCAGCCCGGCGATGGCTGTGACGTGGCGGCTGCGTACGCCGGTCATCTGCACCAGGCCGATGTTCTGCGCGAAGGAGGAATGGGTGAAGGTATTCATGAAGCCGGCCAGAAAGGTCGCGCCTGCATCGCACAGAAGCCCGCGGCGCAGGCGCTTGGGGTCGACCGTTTCGCCGGTGATCCGTCCGAGGGCGAGAAACATGCCCGCCGACTCGACGAAGATGATCACCACCACCAGGCACATCGAGAGGATCGGTGCCAGCGAGAAGGTCGGCGTGCCGAAGTGGTTGGGCGTCACCACCTGCACTGCCGGCGCTGCCGCCATGCCGGAAAGGTCCACCATGCCCAGCGCGCCGGCCAGGGCGTAACCCAGCCCCATGCCGATCAGCACCGAAACGTTGACCCAGAAGCCGCGCAGGAAGCGGTTGACCAGCAGAATGGTGGCCAGCACCGCGGCGGCGATGCCGAGATAGTGCACCGCGCCGAACTGGCTGGTGGTGCTGCCACCACCGGCCCAGTTCACCGCTACCGGAAACAGCGACAGGCCGATGGCGGTGATCACGGTGCCGGTCACCAGTGGTGGGAAGAAGCGCACGATGCGGCAGACGAAGGGCGCGATCAGCAGGCCGAAGGCGCCGGCGGCGATGGTCGCGCCGAAGATGCCGGTCATGCCGACCCCTGGCATGCCGGCCATCACCACCATGCTGCTCACCGCGGCGAAACTGGCGCCCATCATCACCGGCATGCGAATGCCCATCGGCCCGATGCCCAGCGACTGCACCAGCGTGGCGATGCCGGCGACCAGCAGGTCGGCATTGATCAGAAAGGCGATTTCATCGCGGGACAGCCCGGCCGGCTGGCCGACGATCAGCGGTACGGCGACGGCACCGCCGTACATCAGCAGCACATGCTGCAGGCTCACCAGCAATTGCTGCAGCCAGGGCAGCCGATTCGCCCCGGCGGGGCGGGCGTTCAGGTCGTTCATGCAAGATACCTCGGGCGCGTTTGTTATTGATTGTCGCGACAGCCCCTGCACGGGGGCCGGTATGGCCTGCACCGGGACTCGCCCGGCCGTGAAACGTCATTGCAAAAAAAAGCCGCACGCCAGGCGTGCGGCTGGGGTGGGCTCAGTTGGTCGGTGCGCCCTTGGCGATCCAGGCGCCGAGCAGGTCACGCTCGTCCTGGGTCATCTGGGTGATGTTGCCGAGCGGCATGATCTGGCTGGCGACGCTCTGCGCATGGATCTTCGCGGCCTGCTGGCGGATCTGCTCGGGTGTATCGAACATCACCCCGGCCGGTGCGCTGGAGAACATCGGGCTGCTCGGATTGGCCGAGTGGCAGACGGTACAGCGCTGCTCGATCACTTCATTGATCTGGCTGAAGCGCGGCGCGTCGGCATGTGCCTGGGCGGCGGCGCTGGCCTGCTCGGGCGTGGTGGCGGCCAGGTTCGGCGCACTGCTCGGGCGGTTCGGCGAGGTGACGAAGGCCAGGCAGATCATCCCCACCGCGGCGGCCGGCAAGGCCCAGGCGAAGCGGTTACTGTCGTGACGGGTGTTGAAGTAGTGACGGGCCAGTACCGACAACGCACCGAGGGCGGCGAGGATCAGCCAGTTGTACTGGCTGCCATAGGTGCTCGGGAAGTGGTTGCTGATCATGATGAACAGCACCGGCAGGGTGAAGTAGTTGTTGTGCCGCGAGCGCAGCAGGCCCTTGGCCGGCAGTACCGGATCGGGCGTGCGGTTTTGCTCGATGGCGGTGACCAGTGCGCGCTGGGCCGGCATGATGATGCGGAACACGTTGCCGACCATGATGGTACCGATCAGCGCGCCGGTGTGGATGTAGGCCGCGCGACCGCTGAAGACCTGCGAATAGCCCCAGCAGGCGGCTATCACCAGCACGAACAGCACCAGGCCGAGCAGCGCGGGAGTCTTGCCCAGTGGCGAATCGCACAGCAGGTCGTAGACGAACCAGCCGACGATCAGCGAGCCGAAGCCGATCGCCACGGCGGTGGCGGGCGCTAGGTCGCTGCCCGGTGCGATCAGGTACAGGCCGGGGTTGAGGTAGTAGACCACCAGCAGCAGGGCCACGCCCGACAGCCAGGTGGTGTAGGCCTCCCACTTGAACCAGTGCAGGTTCTCCGGCATCTGCGGTGGGGCGAGCTTGTATTTCTCCAGGTGGTAGATGCCGCCACCGTGGATGGCCCAGAGATCACCCGACAGCCCTTCGCGCGGGTTGCTGCGGTTGAGGTTGTTCTCCAGCCAGACGAAATAGAAGGAGGCACCGATCCAGGCGATGCCGACGATCATGTGTATCCAGCGAATTCCCAGGTTCAGCCATTCGGTCAGATGTGCGTCCACGTTGATTACCTCTTGTACGGCGGCTGCAGCTGCCGTCCTTTCTTCTTATGGGTATCGGTCCGAGTCACCGCGCGCGGTTGGGCTCAGCGCGAAACCTGTTGGGGGTCGAGGAGGAGTTGCTGATCCTCCGTGAAGAAGTACTCGTCGCAGTTGTTGCCAGAACCGCTGCGATCGACCACCAGGAATTCATCCCGCTTTTCGATCGTCAGCACCGGGTGGTGCCAGACGCCGCGGTGGTAATTGACGCCCTGCCTGCCGTTGCTGCGGAAGGCGCGGACGTGGCCCGGTACAGGTGCATCGCCAAGTGGCGCGACCACGACCAGAAAGGGGTGCCCGAGCAGCGGCACGAAGGCCTGGCTGCCCAGCGGATGACGTTCCAGCATGCGGATGACCAGCGGCATTTCCAGCGCTTGGGCACTGAAGATGCTGATGATCGCCCTGTCCTCGGGTTCGGCCGTCTCGACCGTGGCCAGCTTGTGATAGCGGCGGGTCGAGCCGTTGTTGATCATGAAAAACTCGCTGCCTTCGGTCTCGATGACGTCGCCGAAGGGGGCGAAGGCTTCCTTGGTCAGTGGCTCGATGGTCAGGGTGCGCATGGCATTCTCGTTATCAAAATTCTGCTTTGTAGCCCCGCATGCTTGCGAGCCTGGTTTATCCGGTGGGCTGAAGCCCACCCTACGGTCGGGGCCTAGGGCGAGCTCAGTAGGGGGCGGGCGGTGTTCCGCTTCAGTCCACCATGCCGCCTATCGCCACCTTACTTCGCCACTTTGCCGAACAAGCGCAGCCGGCTGACGCCGCCGTCTGGGAAGATATTCAGGCGCACGTGGGTCACCGGGCCGAGCTTGGCGATCTGCTCGACGAACTCGTGCTCGGCGTGCATGGAGAGCTTCTGGCTCGGCAGCAGTTCACGCCAGAACAGGCTCTGGGTCTCGATCTGGCTGTCGGTGCCGCCCTTCACGTAGGCCGCCTGGATGGTGCAGCTGTCCGGGTAGTTGCCCTTGAAGTGCAGGGTATCGACGACGATGCGCTCGATCTCGCCCGGGTGGCCGAGGGCAACGATCACCCAGTCGTTGCCTGGCGTGCGGCGGCGCGCGGTTTCCCAGCCGTCGCCCATGTTCTCGCCACGGTTGGGGTTGAGGATGTTGCTCATGCGCCCGAAGTGCTCGTCGGAGCAGGCCAGCGCGCGGCCGCCGTTGAGGGCGGCGGCGAGGTCGATCTGCTCGTTGTCGCCGACGCTGCTCCAGTCGCGGTACGGAATGCCGTGCACGCGCAGACGGGCGACGCCACCGTCCGGGTAGATATTGAAGCGCAGGTGGCTGACCGGCTTGTCGAAGGCGATCTCGTGGTAGTGGTGGCTGTTGCCCTGGAGCTCGACGGCCGGCAGGACTTCGGTCCAGACGGTGTCGTCGCTCGGGTCGCCTTCGGCGACGAAGCAGGCTTCCAGCGAGGCTGACGGCGGGTAGTTGCCGGTGAAGTGGCTGGTGTCGATGTCCACGCCCTTGATCCAGCCGGGCACGCCGAGGCGGATCACGGCATGGTCGTAGCCTTCGAAGCGCTTGCGGCGCGACTCCCAGCCGTCCATCCATTTGCCGTTGTCATCGAACACGCCCTCCTTCCATACGGCCGGCGTCGGCTGGAACAGCCGGTTGACGTCGGCGAACCAGTCGTCAGTGACGGAAATGGCGCGGGTGCCCAGGCGGGCGTCGGCCAGGTTGACGTATTTCTCGAAGGGTACGGCGTAAGCTTTCATCGCGATCTGCCTTGAAATGAGTGGAGCGGTTTCTGCCTTTATTGCCTGTGTTGCGGTGTTGCCTGTTTTCCCGTTCCGGCTACATGGCCTGCAGGCGGAACAGGGCGATCTTGTTGATTTCCGCCAGCGCCCGGGCGAACTCCTGCTCGGGGCTGTTGTGGATGCGCTCTTCGAACGCGGCGAGGATCTGGTGCCGGTTGCTGCCCTTGACCGCCATGATGAAGGGGAAGCCGAATTTCGCCTTGTAGGCGTCGTTGAGTTCGGTGAAGCGGGCGAACTCTTCTGGTGTGCATTCATGGATGCCGGCACCGGCCTGCTCGGAGGTGCTCGATGCGGTCAGCTCGCCGCGGATGGCGGCCTTGCCGGCGAGATCCGGGTGGGCGTTGACCAGCTTCAGCTGGGTGTCGTGGTCGGCGGCGAGCATCGCCTGGGACAGGCGGGTGTGCATCACCTCGACATAGTCCAGCGTCTCGTCGACGCCGGCGCCATAGACCGTCTCGGCGACCCAGGGCGAATGCTCGTAGACATCGGCGAAGGCGGCGACGAAGGCGTCGCGGTCGAGGGTCGAGGGCTTGATCGTCTTGAACGGGGTCATCAGCTGCGCTCCGCGGTCATGGGGTGGGTGGCGTGCCAGTGGCGGGCGATGTCGACGCGGCGGGCGAACCAGACCTTTTCATGACCCTTCACGTAGTCGATGAAACGGGCCAGCGCGGCCATGCGCGCCGGGCGGCCGAGCAGCCGGCAGTGCATGCCGATCGAGAGCATCTTTGGCGCGCCTTCGCAGCCCTCGGCATAGAGCACGTCGAAGGCGTCCTTCAGGTAGCTGTAGAAATCGTCGCCGGTGTTGAAGCCCTGCACCTGGGTGAAGCGCATGTCGTTGGTGTCCAGCGTGTAGGGGATCACCAGGTGCGGCTTGACCGGCGCCGAGTCCGGGTCCCAGTAGGGCAGGTCGTCGTCATAGGTGTCGGAGTCGTAGAGGAAGCCGCCTTCCTCGCGCACCAGGCGCCGGGTGTTGGGGCTGGTGCGGCCGGTGTACCAGCCCAGCGGGCGCTCGCCGGTCAGCTCGGTGAGGATGCGGATGGCCTCGAGCATGTGCTCGCGCTCCCGGGCCTCGTCCATGTACTGGTAGTCGATCCAGCGATAACCGTGGCTGCAGATCTCGTGGCCGTCGGCAACCATCGCCTTGATGACCTCGGGGTGGCGCTGCGCGGCCATGGCCACGGCAAAGATCGTTAGCGGAATCTCGTGCTGCTTGAACAGCTTGAGCAGACGCCAGACGCCGGCGCGGCTGCCGTATTCGTAGAGCGATTCCATGCTCATGTGGCGCACGCCCTGCAGCGGCTGCGCGGCGACCATCTCGGAGAGAAAGGCTTCGGATTCCTTGTCGCCATGCAGTACGCAGCGCTCGCCGCCTTCCTCGTAGTTCAGCACGAAGGACAGGGCGATACGGGCCTCGCCCGGCCACTGCGGGTGGGGCGGGTTGCTGGCGTAACCGATAAGGTCGCGTGGGTAGTCGGCGCTCACTGGGCTGCTTCCTGTATGGCGGGTCGTGATGTAACGACCGGATGGCCAGATTGTATACAAATTGGTTAATGGCTTGTAAATAGCTTTTTTCCGAATGCCTTCTGCTCAACCCTGCCGCCAACGGCTCGGCTAAGGTTCGCGCCGACAGGCGGTGCCTGCAGAGAGCGGGCCAACAGCGGATCCTTAAATTGTGTACAAAAATATATTCAAATTGTCTTGAGTGTGTCGGTCGTGCTGGCTATGCTCGGGTCAGTTTCCATTCAACAGAGCGGAGGTGCCCGTGGGCCGTTTGACCACACACGTACTCGATGCCGCCCACGGTTGTCCGGGTAGCGGTATCAAGGTGGAACTGCATCGCGTCGAGGATCAGGGCCTGACCCTGGTCGCCACGCGTGAAACCAACGCTGATGGCCGCTGCGACAGCCCGTTGCTGGAAGGCGCGGACTACCGGTCCGGGGTCTATCAGCTGCATTTCCACGCCGGCGACTACTACCGCGGTCGCGGTGTGCAGCTGGGGACGCCGGCATTTCTCGACGAGGTGGTGCTACGGTTCGGCATCGATGCCGCGCAGGATCACTACCACGTGCCGTTGCTGATTTCGCCGTACAGCTATTCGACCTATCGGGGTAGCTGAGGCGGTTCTCGTTCAGTGCTGACTCTTATGGAGTCCCTTTTACCCGCCGTAATGGCGGGGTTTTT
>NZ_JAMOHM010000018.1 GCF_024448335.1 Stutzerimonas frequens | reverse complement strand
CAATGCGCTGATCAACCTGCTGCAGATCAACGACTTCGGCAACCAGGACGAACGTTCCTGGCAGGTCCGTTATGACTACGACTTCGCCGCCATGGGCATTCCTGGGCTGAGCCTGATGACCCGCTACGTCTCCGGCGACAACGTCGACCGCGGCACCGGCGCCAGCGAAGGCAAGACCTGGGAGCGCAACACCGACATCGCCTACGTCATCCAGAGCGGTCCGCTGAAGAACCTCGGCTTCAAGCTGCGCAACGCCACCACGCGAAGCAACTTCCAGAGCGATCTGGACGAGAACCGCTTCATCGTCAGCTACAGCCTGCCGCTCTGGTAAGCACCAACTCGCAGCAGCACCTCTCCTCGTTGGAATTTCCGGGCCGCATAGGCCCGGCTTTTTGCATCGATCGGAGACTTTCCTTCAGCGGTTCCGCGCCACGGGTGTGCCTGTGCCTGGGCGCAGAACAATCAACCGGATGGCGCCTGGGTAGTGGCGATTCGCCCAGATTTTTCGCGCCTTCCAGATCAATCACCCGTTTGAAAAAGCCACTTGCCGTTTACGGAAATCGGTTGTTATCGTTTACGTAAAGGTCATGCAGTGACCTGCGCCATAACCAACAACAACAATCAAGGTTAGAGGGCACCCCATGGAAGCAGAGTTCGTGCTGGAAACGCGCGGCCTGACCAAGGAATTTCGCGGCTTCACCGCGGTGGATTCCGTCGATCTGAAGGTCCGTCAGGGTCACATCCATGCGCTTATCGGCCCCAACGGCGCCGGCAAGACCACCGTATTCAATCTGCTCACCAAATTCCTCACGCCCACCCGTGGCGAGATCCTCTATCGCGGCAAGAACATCACCTCGATGAAGGCCAACGAGATCGCCCGGCTCGGCCTGGTGCGCTCGTTCCAGATTTCCGCGGTGTTCGGCCACATGAGCGTGCTGGAGAACGTGCGGGTCGCGCTGCAGCAGAAGATGGGCAATTCCTTCCACTTCTGGAAATCCGAGCGCAGCCTGCGCGAGCTGGATGAGCAGGTGATGCAGCTGCTCGCCGAAGTCGACCTGCAATCCTTCGCCCAGACCCTGGCGATCGAGCTGCCCTACGGTCGCAAGCGCGCGCTGGAGCTGGCCACCACCCTGGCGCTCGATCCCTTCGTGCTGTTGCTCGACGAACCGACCCAGGGCATGGGCAGCGAGGACGTCGACATGGTCGTCGAGCTGGTGCGCAAGGCCGCGGCCAAGCGTACGGTGCTGATGGTCGAGCACAACCTCAGCGTGGTCAGCCGGCTGTGCGATCGCATCACCGTGCTGGCGCGTGGCGCGGTACTCGCCGAGGGCGACTACGACAGCGTTTCGGCCAACCCGCAGGTGCGCGAAGCCTATCTCGGCAGCGAAGCCGCGACACTCGAGGAGGCGCACGCATGAATCCACCTATGGACCGCGATCAGCTGCGCGTCAGCGATCTGCATGCCTTCTACGGCGAGTCGCACATTCTGCACGGTGTCGATCTGGTGGTCGGCCGCGGCGAGCTGGTGACCCTGCTCGGACGCAACGGCGCCGGGCGAACCACCACGCTGCGGGCGATCATGAACATGGTCGGGCGGCGCACCGGCTCCATCGTGGTCAACGGCAACGAAACCATCGGCATGCCGGCCCACCAGATTCCCAGGCTGGGCGTCGGCTACTGCCCGGAAGAGCGCGGCATCTTCGCCAGCCTGAGCGTCGAGGAAAACCTGCTGCTGCCGCCCACGGTGCGCAGCGGTGGAATGAGCCTGGACGAGCTCTACGAAATGTTCCCCAACCTGTATGAGCGCCGCTTCAGTCAGGGCACGCGGCTGTCCGGCGGCGAGCAGCAGATGCTGGCCATGGCGCGCATTCTGCGCACCGGCGCCAACCTGCTGCTGCTCGATGAGATCACCGAAGGCCTGGCGCCGGTCATCGTGCAGAAGCTCGGCGAGGTGCTGATCAAGCTCAAACAGCGCGGCCTGACCATCGTCCTGGTGGAGCAGAACTTCCGCTTCGCCGCGCCATTGGCCGACCGCCATTACGTCATGGAACACGGCCGCATCATCGAGGAGATCGAGGCGGCGGAGCTGGATTCGAAGAAGGATTTCCTCAATTCCTGTCTCGGGGTGTAAGCCCCGGACGACTCAGGAAGCAGCAACCGGCCGCAGTGGATGCCGGCCCTAACCACAACAAAAACAATCGAGAGTGGTGATTACATGAGCTTTTTCCGCAAGAGCGCGAGCGCCATCCTGGCTTCTTCCCTGATCGCTTCGGCCGCCCAGGCCGAGATCAGCAACGATGAAATCCGCATCGGCTATCTGGCCGACATGTCCGGTACCTACCGCGACCTCTCCGGCCCGGGCGGCCTGGAAGCGCTGAAGATGGCGGTGGAGGATTTCGGCGGCACGGTCGACGGCAAGAAGATCGTCGTCTTCCACGCCGATGACCTGAACAAGCCGGACGTCGGTGCCAACACCGTGCGTCAGTGGATCGACGAGCGCAACGTCGACATGGTGACCGGCATGGTCGCAAGCTCCGTGGTGCTGGCGGCGAGCAAGGTGGTGGAGCAGGGCGGCAAGCTGGCGCTGATCTCCGGCGCGGCGGCCTCCAGCATCACCAACGAGTTCTGCTCGCCGAACCACATCCACTGGACTTACGACACCTACGCGCTGGCCAACGGCACGGCCAAGGCGGTGCTCGCCGACGGCGGCAAGAGCTGGTACATCCTCACCGCCGACTACGCCTTCGGCCACGCCATGGAAGCCGACATCACCAAGGTGGTGGAAGGCGACGGTGGCAGCATCGTCGGCAAGGTCCGCCATCCGTTCCCGAGCAGCGATTTCTCCTCCTACATGCTGCAGGCGCAGGGTTCCGGCGCCGAGGTCATCGCCCTGGCCAACGCCGGTGCCGATACCGTCAACTCGCTGAAGACCGCCAGCGAATTCGGCGTCACCCAGTCCGGGCAGAAGCTCGCCGGCATGGTGGTGTTCCTCAACGACATCCATGCCATGGGCCTGGAGGTGACCCAGGGCCTGATGCTGACTACCGGCTGGTACTGGGACATGAACGACGACACCCGCGCCTGGGCCAAGCGCTACTACGAGCGCACCAAGCGCATGCCGGGCATGGTGCACGCCGGCATCTATTCGGCGACCACCCACTACCTGAACGCAGTGAAGGCCGCCGGCACCGACGAGACCGTCGCAGTGCGTGCGCAGATGGCCAAGACGCCGGTCAACGACATGTTCGCCAAGGATGGGCGCATTCGCGAGGACGGCCGCATGGTGCACGACATGTATCTGGTGCAGGTCAAGACACCGGCCGAGTCCAAGGGCGAGTGGGACCTGTACAAGATCGTTCGCACCATCCCCGGCGACCAGGCCTACCGGCCGATCGCCGAAACCCAGTGCACCAAGCTGGTCGCCAAGGACTGACCGGCTGATCCGCGCCATCACCCGGCCGGCGGCGGCCGGGTGCCACGGACTTCCTTTGGGTGGTGAACCATGACTCTCGTATTCGGCGTTCCTCTGAGCGTGCTGCTCGGGCAGCTGCTGCTCGGCCTCATCAACGGGGCGTTCTACGCGCTGCTGAGCCTGGGCCTGGCGATCATCTTCGGTCTGCTGCGTATCATCAATTTCGCCCACGGCGCGCAGTACATGCTCGGCGCCTTCGTCGCGTTCCTCGGGCTGAACTACCTGGGCGTGAGCTACTGGGTCGCGCTGCTGCTGTCGCCGTTGCTGGTGGGCTGCCTGGGCATGGCCATCGAGCGCGGGTTGCTGCGGCGCATCGCCAATGAGGACCACCTCTACGGACTGCTGCTGACCTTCGGCCTGGCGCTGATCGTCGAGGGCAGCTTCGTCAAGCTGTTCGGCGTGTCCGGCTCGTCCTACCCGATGCCGGAACTGCTGCGCGGCGGCTTCAACCTCGGCTTCATGTTTCTGCCGACCTACCGCGCCTGGGTGATCGTCGCCGCGTTGGTGGTCTGCCTGGCGACCTGGTACGTCATCGAACGCACCCGCCTGGGCTCGTACCTGCGTGCCGGCACCGAGAACCCCAAGCTGATGCAGGGCTTCGGCATCAACGTACCGCTGCTGGTGACCCTGACCTATGGCTACGGTGTGGCCCTGGCCGCATTTGCCGGCGTGCTGGCCGCGCCGATCTACGCGGTGACGCCGGGCATGGGCTCGAACCTGCTGATCGTGGTGTTCGCCGTGGTGGTGATCGGCGGCATGGGCTCGATCCTCGGCGCCATCGTCACTGGCATCGCCATGGGCCTGATCGAGGGGCTGACCAAGGTCTTCTATCCGGAAGCTGCCAACACCGTGGTGTTTCTGGTCATGGTGGCGGTGCTGCTGATTCGTCCTGCGGGACTCTTTGGTAAGGAGGCATGAGCATGACGAATCCGGCAAACGTACAGGCCGCCTCTCTGCGGCAGGCCAGTGTGGTACGCGAGCGCAGGCATGCGGCCGCGCGGCGGCAGAAGATCTTCTATGCGGTGCTGCTGGTGATCGCGCTGTTGGCGCCGCTGGCGGTGTACCCGGTGTTCCTGATGAAGCTGCTGTGCTTCGCCCTGTTCGCCTGCGCCTTCAACCTGCTGCTGGGCTACGCGGGGCTGCTGTCCTTCGGTCATGCGGCGTTCTTCGCCACCGGTGGCTACATCACCGGCTACATGCTGAGCAGCTACAGCGGGCTCAGCACCGAGCTGGGCATCCTCGCCGGCACCCTGGCCTCGACGGTGCTCGGTGCGCTGTTCGGCATGCTGGCCATCCGGCGGCAGGGCATCTACTTCGCGATGATCACCCTGGCGCTGGCGCAGCTGGTGTTCTTCGTCTTCGTCCAGGCGCCCTTCACCGGCGGCGAGAACGGACTGCAGGGCGTGCCGCGCGGGCACCTGTTCGGCCTCGTCGACATGCAGAACAACATGGCCATGTACTACTTCGTGCTGGCGGTGTTCGTGCTCGGCTTCGCCATCATCCAGCGCACCATCCATTCGCCTTATGGCCAGGTGCTCAAGGCCATCCGCGAGAACGAGCCGCGCGCCGTGTCGCTCGGCTACAACGTCGATCGGCACAAGCTGCTGGCGTTCGTCATCTCGGCGGCGCTGGCGGGCCTGGCCGGCTCGACCAAGACCGTGGTGTTCCAGCTCGCCTCGCTGACCGACGCCCACTGGCACATGTCCGGCGAGGTGATCCTGATGACCCTGCTCGGCGGGGTCGGCACCATCCTTGGCCCGCTGGTGGGCGCCACGGTGGTGGTGACGCTGCAGAGCTACCTGTCCAACGGACCGCTGGGCGAATGGGTGCACGTGATTCTCGGGGTGATCTTCGTGCTCTGCGTGCTGCTGTTCCGCTCCGGCATCGTCGGCTGGCTGGAGCGGCTGGTGAAGCGCAACTTCAAATGATGCGGTGCTGCGGGGCCGTCCGGTTTGCGCCGGACGGTGCCGCCAGCGGCGAACCCGTTACCGGGATGCGTGCCTAACGTCCCAGGCCCCTTTTCAGAGGACAGCGCCATGCCTGGCACCGAACCCCAAGTGCAGCCGCAACCCTTCTGGCCCTGGCGAGCCGACGAATCGCCGCTCAATGACCTCGATGATGCCGAGAGCGACACCGAACTGGACGGCCCGGACGAGTTGCCGGATGAAGTGCTGGAACAACTCGAGAAGGTCGCTCCGCCGCCGGATCCGATGCCTGACCCCGGTCCGCTGTAAAAATCTTCGGCATCGACAGAAACGAAAAGGCCCCGACGAGTCGGGGCCTTTATCGAGCGTGCGGATTAGACGTTAGACGGTAAGTTTTCGTGTGAACGCCAGGTAATTAGGGGGGGTTGGTCAATTCTTATTTGAAGGATACCCGGTTTTCTACCCGGTTTATGGCTTCATGGCATATTGGCCAGCCAATCACGGATACAGCCTACACAGTCCCAAGATTTTGCCCCTGCTAGCTCGAAACCGGGCATAGCATCTCGGTGTCGCCAGTCGCAACGGTATCAACCCAGTCAGCTGTTCCGCTGGCGCAAGCTTTCAGGACGGCAGCCTGGCTGCGGTTAGTGCAGGAAAGGCTGTGGTGCCGGGCTTGGCAGCTATGTCGCCCCGACGGTGAGCGCACGGCACGTATCGTGCTGGAGGCGCTGCGCAACCTGGAGACTGCTTTCAAGCGTTACTACGACGCATCCAAACAGCGCCATTATGGCCCAAAAGCAGAGAGCGACTAAGACTTCCGGTCGGAGAGGATGAGTCGTTCGATACTGCGCTGTCGGAAAGTTGTCCGGTTCATAGTTTAGATTACTAGTATGGTGCTTGGGCTGTTGCGCGCCGATAGGTTTCTTGTGCGGGATTGCGTCAGTTAACTTTGTGGGGCTCATATTGCTTTTTGATTATGAATCTTTTCATCTATCTCGACGTTGCTTGTTGAGTTTCATGTCTAATTATAAAGGACTTTGTTGCTATTCGTCTTGACTAGATGTGGTCTCAAGTGGGCCAAAATCTTCCAAATAGCTTGCTGCGATATTTTCTTGAATCGTAGCAGGTACGATGTAGCTCGTTTTTTTTCTTGTCGCGTATGTGCCTTGATTGGCGTTGTGAGTATTTATTTTTTCGTTGGAAAGATCATGAGCCGTCGGGGTGATTTCACTTGCGATTTCATTCTTTCTGCCTGAATTATTTTCATGGTTTCTATTTTCTGCGGGTGCGCAGGTAGGTTCAGCTTGGGAGGCAAGTTGATGTGGCCTCTTGCTAAAAGTAGTCCTAGAGTTTTCGGGTGTATCGCAATGGTTCCCTAGTAAAGGTTTCTCTGACTTTGTGCGCGCTACTTTCTCTCGCTTTTTTAGATGGGATTGGTATGCTCTTACTATCAGTTTTTCTATTAATGCTGTTGCGCTTATATTTAGATCCTTAGCCATGATGTGTAGGTTTTTTTTCAAATCGCCATTTATCGTGAAAGTGCAGTTGAGTTGCCCTTTCTGTTTTTTATTGTTTCTACTTCGCTGTTGGCGCCAAGCATCTTTCATGTCTTTAAAGATGTTTCTTGCATTAGCAGTGTCTAGCTCGATTGTGGCGCCTGCATGTAGCATTTGCTGGTGTGAAGGCAATTCGCCGGGGCGTATTTTTTGTTGATAATAAAAAATTTCCTCGAAGCCGTTTTTTAATAAAAACTCTACTGCCCAAGAACGTTGATCCGTATCTTGAGGATCTAGCCATTCCAAACCGATAGCCCTTTTTCGTCCCACAGGATGCCTCCGACTGTTAAAAAACATCGTAGCAAAAAAAGGGGGGAGCGAGAAATTCGTTGACGATAACGTTATTGCGTAACGGAAACAGAAGAGATAGGGTAGCTGTTTGATCTAAAATCGGTGTTCGAATGCCCTGTCTGCGTTTATTCCGGAGCGAAGAAAAAGGACTGTCGCCTGAAGAGCGTCTCGTTTTGGCCTCTTTTGTGATGCATTTTGAGGGCTATGAAGCGTTGCGAATGACCTTGCGAGAGTTGTCTGAGCGTTTAGGTATTTCTCTGCGCGTGGTCTCGCGGGCAGTTTCAAAGTTGGCGGCTGAGGCATATCTGGTTGTTGATAAGGTTTCGACTGGCAGAGGGCGCCCTTCAAGCACTTACAAGTTGTCAGCGGCGCTCCGGGCTCACTTGAGTGAGCTGGATGGAGAAAATTGTCCGTCCGTCTGCGCTCAGGCTATCAAGAATCTCCTTTCTGAAAGAAATGAGAAAAACGATCAAGGCGACTGTGCGAAAAAAAAGATTGGCTTAAAAAAACCACCGGGCAAAAGTAAGGCTGATCAGCCTAGTGCTAGTAGCAGATGGCTGCTTGCTGTGCTATTCAGTTATGCCGATGAGCTTGGTGTCGTTCGTGACGTTACCACGTCGCAGCTTCGGCAGATAACCGGTATGGGCGGGGTAAGGCTTAAATCGCAGCTGCAGGGGCTTTTGGCTCGGGGGTTAATTAGAAGCTACGTTCCGGGAGCATCGAACACGTTATTCGTGGGGGTCAAGCTTAGCACGACCTACTTTTTGAATTTGAATCATCCATTCCTCGGGCTCGGCAGAGATGTTTGTTCCGTCTTGGCGCTTAAGGATTTTGGGTGGAATCAACGCGAAGCAGTATGTGCTACTGCTCTGCCTGTTGTAGAGAGATATCTACGTGCTATTGAGGAGCAGGCCTTCAACGTTTTTTGCATGCGGCTCGATGCCTACGCGTCGTTCCTTCTTTCTAATCGTTGGGTTGAGCTTTCTAACCCTGACTTTCCCGAAATGGCTAAATCACTGGAGAAGATGATCGCTTCTGACTTTCAGAGGCCTAACGGGAGCGCTGGTGCTGGCACCGCTATAAATGAATCTGACTGGGCGATAGTGATCGAGCATATAGGTTGGTTGGCGCTGGAAAACGTTCGATGGATCCGGAAGATACTTATGCGCATGCCTTCGGGTGGGACTTGTAACACGCGCATCCAGATTATTCCTGCTCCGAAGAAAAAGGATAAGGCTAGGATTACCACGCTTCTAATGGAGCGCTCCCTCATACCCCAGGCTAGTTGCTTGGTTATTAAATACGTGACTCCGCGCGTTTGCGAGTTGTATCGCGAAGAAGCTGAGATCCCTATTGGTGAGCGTTACGAATTGGGCTTGCTGACTCGGTCAAGGGATAGAGCGTAAGTAATCTTTTACTTCCCCCGCACATCCTCTGAGCCACAGAGGAGCCTGCTCATGCGAATCATCCGTCTGAAAGAAGTCATCGACTCGACCGGTCTTGCCCGGTCTACCATCTACAAGCACATCTCGGAAGGCACCTTCCCGAAACCGGTATCGCTTGGCGACCGCTGCGTCGGCTGGGTCGATAGCGAGGTGCACGATTGGATCCTGGCAAGAATTGAAGAGCGGGACCTCGCTGGAGGCGCACCCGTTCTCTCAGTCGGTCATCTGAGCATGGCCTGCTAGGAAGGACTAACCATCGCGCCATGACTGGCCTCGGCTGGTCATGGCGTTTATGCCGCAGCTCAGGGTGCTGGGCTCTCAACTAACTCTCCTAGAATGCAATGCGGAAAATCTCTCGCCAGGCCGGGTAATGTTGCTCCCCATTGCCCGGCCTGGTCGGGATGGTCGGCATCGGCAGGACTGCATCTATTGATATATCAAATATCCAATATTCAATAGCCATTAAGTATCTACTCTATCTATCCAATAGTAACCACCACTACCTATCACCGCTGACTACCACCAGAGGGAAAGAAGACCAGTAAAAAGAAACACACCACGTACCTGGTATGCGACATAACCAACTAGGTACTCAGCCATGAACAACCGCAAGCACAACACCCACCTCTCCCAGTCCGACATAGCCCTGAAGATCGAATCACTCGTCCAGGCTATCGAACACAGCGATACACCCGCATTCCGGATCACGCATAAACGCTCAGGCTATGAGCAGGTCGAAAAGACCAGGCTCTCCCAGCACTTCACCCACGTGCAGCAGATGTGCAATCTGTTCGATGATCGAGTGCCGTACGACTACAGTGAGCACCTGCAAGCGTTCCGGGAAGCCTGTGATGACATCAGCCTTCAGCGCTCACCCAATGGCCCTGTCTGCATGAGTGAGACGGGTACCTACTGGCTAAGTCATCAGCAGAGCATGAACGTCCTGACCGAGCGGATCCGTGAGTTGACTCGTCAGCAACGGTATCGACGCAGGCCAGGGGATCGACGAGAGCTGGCCAAGCAGCAGGCGAGGGAAATGGAGGCGTACACGGATGCTGTGATGAGCCTGTACTCCCGCACAACGGTCATCAGACTGGATCTGTATTACCGACCTGAAGCTCAGGCCAGACTTCGAGTCGAGCGAGTCTTTGATCACCTGGATGATCTGATCTACGAGCACAGCCGTCACCTGACTTTCGAGCACCTGATCGGCTACACGTACTCAGTGGAGCAAGGGGATCGGAATGATGGTAGGGGATACCACATCCATGCAGCCTACTTCTTCAATGGCAACCAGGTGTGCCGGGATGTCTGGAAGGCGATTGAGATCAGCGAGCTGTGGGAGGCGGTCACTCGTGGTCAGGGTTATGCCCACAGCTGCAACCACAACAAGGAGGGGTATGGTGACGAATGCGGTATCGGTCTGATCCAGAGGGATGATCAGTCCAAACGGTCTCGTACGCACTTCGCGATGAAGTACCTGGTCAAGGACGATCAGCACCTGCGCTTGAAGCCTGCGGGAGCACGCTGCCTGCGTAAGGGGGCTCTGAACCGTGTTCGTCGGCGATAATTCGTGCTGCTGAACCAGGGAATCTACGGGCACTGAATGTATTGCATGGCGCAGTCATGCGCCCTGGAAGTGTCCTACTCGATCTGATTTTTCAGCCCTAGTGCCGATTCCGCTCGATATAACACCCCTCGAAGCAGACGCCTTTCAGTTTCGCTGGATGGTGCCTCAGGCAGTTGGCTCAGACGCTCCTTGGCTTTGCGCAGAATCGCCTGCTCTGCTTGCTCCGTCTCCAAAGCGAGCCTTTGCAGGTCTAGCAGAAGCTCTCTGATTTCGTCGGTGCTCATTGCCTGGCCTCAGCCAGGCAACGGCTGCGCATCGCAGAGTCTTGAATCGCATAGCAGCGACCGGGGTCATTGTGCGCGAGAGCCAGGCAGTAGTTCCTAGCATCAGCCTCAGAAATTGCGTAACAGCTGGAGGTATCAGCTGCGTTTGCTGTGGCTGTGAAGCCAAGCAGCAGGCCGGCAAGGTAGTGACGGATCATGGGGGCACCCGGTTGTTTAAGTTATGACTGCTCAGGTGACCGATGAGAAAAACGAAGCGAGGCTGCCGCATTGCGGTAAGTGCATCTGTCTAGTGCTCAGGCAGAACGGTAGAACCCACAAGCGCAGGTCGGGGGACTTAGGGAAGCTAAATACTGTCAGGGGCTGGCCGAAGGTTTCGGTCTTGGGATAGATCAGGATCACATCGCCTTTTCCGTCGAGATAGCTCTGGCCGTAAGCATGTAGCTGGTAGAAGTCGCTTTGATTCAAGCCGTACTTTTCCTTGCTATTGGCTTTCCGCTCATCAACCAGCTTCCACTTGGTGTCGAGCACCAAGCGATTGGTTTTGGCAGTTTGTACCAGCAGATCAGGCTTGAGCTGAAACCAGTCCTGCTCTTTATGTCGTACAAGCCTCAGGCTGCGTGTTTGGGGGCGCAGGTCGTGACCTGAGTTGAGTTGTCGGGCAAGATGTTTCGCGACAAAAGCCTCAAAGACCGCTTCCATCGGAAAGAGCAGGGACGGCGCGGAATGTTGGCCCGTACCAGTGAGGGGTGACTCATCTAGCAGAATCAGTCGGGCCCAAGCCATTGCTGCGTCGTAATGAGCCATCCCTCGATCTGGCCGTATCCGACCAAAGTCCGCGTTGATCTGGTCAGATGTGGGAATTTCGGCGAAAACGAAACACAGCTCTCGTGCTAGCTGCTGGTTTGCTTGCGAGGCAGTCCACTTCAATACGCGCTTTAGGGTTGTATGCAGTAGGCGGTTTTCCGGTCTGTTGAGCGAAAACTCGTCGAACTCTGTATAGAACCGGTCACGACGGCATAGGTTGAGACGAAGATGCTGTGCCATATTCAGCTTGCCGCGCAGAGCGAACAGATTGTCTTGCTGGGCGCGGTAATCGCTGCGCAGGCCTCGCTTCACGGTGTGATCTACTGCTCGCAGAAACTCAGCGATGAACACCTCCAGCAAAGGCATCCGGCGAGCTTGTAACTGGGCACTATTGGTTTGGATGTGGCGAAAACTACCGAGGCAACACAGCATCTCGATTAGCAGCTGTCGCGCATCTGCTTCGCCATTGGCTTTACCCAGCTTAGGCAGCACTTCAATCTGGAAGCCGTCGGGGCAGCGAATCACGCCCACGAAGCTTTTAACCTGTATGGCCCTTCGGCCGTGCCGTTGAGTCAGGCGCAGCCAGGTCGACTCGCCCGCTTCTGCGTTGCGTAATGCCTGGGTCTCCAGCCAGGCAAAAACATCGGCAGAGATCCTGTGCAACCCAACCATATCGTGCGAGCCGGACGGCAAAACCGCCATGGCGTCGAACTCAAAAATCGTAATGCCCGCCATTTCCGTACCTGTCAGGTCGAGGTTTGGTAAATGCCGAAATAGGCGGCTGGTTCGCTGTAAGCCGAGGACTGCGATAAGTAGCGGTGCTTGGTGGTATAGCTATCCAATCCGTGATCGCTCCCAAAGAGAGTGCTCAGATCCTGCTCATGTGAGTCATTCTCTGTAATGAATTGGGCGGCGTCGGGTTTCTGGTTGTCGCCTAGAACTAAGCGAATCTTGCGCCAATCCTCGAAGAAGTACTCCTCCAATAGGGGAAGAACTCGATTGCGGAACGTGTCGGCCAGTGCGTCGAATCTGTCGGGGCCATCCGTCTTGCTCCACAAATGAGTGAAGTAGGCGTGACCGATGCAATGATCACGGTCGTAAAGCGCTTCGATTCGCTCATTGATACGTTCCAGCATCCGGCGCACGTCGATCGCGCCTGCTCCCGTGGTTACTATCAAACCCGCCAGCGGCGCGCTGTGTGGTTCATCAGGTGATTTGGTTGCGCGAGTGTCGGGTAGCAGCGGTACGAAATCAAAACGGCGGCGCAGCGCCGTATCCAGCAGAGCCAGTGAACGATCCGCAGTGTTCATCGTGCCGATGATGTCTACGTTGGCTGGCACCGAAAAAGGCTTTCCTGAGTATGCAAGGATCACTTCAGTCGGCGGTGGAGTCCCATCGAGTGGGTCTCGCTTGTCGGCCTCGATCAGCGTGATCAGCTCGCCGAAAATCTTGCTGATATTGCCGCGGTTGATCTCGTCGATGACCATCGCGAAACGCTTGTCAGGTGTGTTGCGTGCACGGCGGCAGAGCTCCTTGAATGCTCCGTCTTTGATCCTGTAAGCCACTTGGCCCGTTTCAGCGTCGCCATCAATCGGATCGTCCGCGAGTACTGGCCGCAAGCCCTCAACGAATTCCTCGTATCCGTAAGACTGGTGGAAGGTGACGAAGCTATGGCGTTGCAGTTGTTCGCCTGTATCGGGGACGGGGCCCTGCTTGATCTTGTCGACAAGCGTGAAGATGTCCGAGCAGATGTCTTGAGAGGCTCCCGCAAATTGCCACACTGAGTCTGACGACTTATCAAAAATGGCAGGTTCCAGGCGAAGTTTCGTGTTGACCGTTGCTGACTCCAGAACCGTATGGTGCTGAAGTGTGCCCCAGAGTGTCTGCTTTATGCCGCTGGTACGACCTTTTGCGCTAGCGATGGCTTTGATGAAGGGGTGTCCTGCTAGCTCTGGTACTTTGGCCTTGCCCCCCAGGTCATATAGCGCAGCGGCCGCACCTTCCCACCAGGTCAGCGGTGCAATCTTTTCAGCAATAATCTGAGCCCGCCATTCATCTGCATTGACCGAGGCCACCTGCTCCTCGTAGTCGTGCTTGAGTAGCTGCATCAGCGTGAAGGTTTTGCCTGTTCCGGGCGGCCCGTAGTAGATGCGGTTGGAGCAGATTGCGACGGGTTTGCTGGCCACATGCTTTACCTGAGAGGTTGGGGGCAATGACTGGCTTGCGGCGAGGGGGCTGACATCCGCGATGGGGTCGCCGGCCAATGCGGCCAATTCGGCTAAATCTGTGCCGAAGAACGGCTTGAGTAAAGTACTCTCGAACTCCGGCAGATCGTGAGCGGGCACTTGTTTGAAGGTGGAGCGGTAGTTGGGCGTCCAGCCTTTCTGGCTGCCTTGAAAGCCACCATGCTTGATGCCGTGCTTCAACACCCTGTAGCGGCGCTGTAGCCAACCATCCCCTTTCAAGCATGGTGCAGGATCAGAGATGAACTGTCCGACTAGTTGAAGGCTTTCATTTCCGTGGCACAAGTAGAACAAGCTGCCGGCTGGCGCCTTCTGGAAGCTCTCGGCCTGGCCCTTCGCGGTATCGCTATGCATCACGCCCAGCTCTTCCTGCAGGTACTGCCTGCGCTCTTCGGCAGAAAAGTCGTTTAGTCCGTGCGATAGCTTCCAGATGGCCAGATTCTTCTGGCTCCACGCCTCCCACACCTGCCGCCCGAACTCCAGAATGCCAAGGTCGCTTTGGCGTTTGGCCAGTGTGGCCTTCTGCAGCGTGGCCATGCGCTGACTTGCGGTACCGCCAACAAACACTGCCAGCGGCGCACGCTTGAAAATATCGACGATCACTGGCGCCTTCCGGTCCTGGTAGTGGAAGGCAATCTTCCATTTAAAAGCCTCGCCCAGATGCTCAAAGGACTCGATGGCGTCCAGATCGCCTTTGGCGGCCCAGTCCGCCACCTGCGCTACGAAACTCCGGACTTTGTCGAAAGCAGCCTCGGCTGATGTGCCAAGCGATGAATACCAGCCGTGTGTTTCCGAGTAGGAAAGCTTAGTGTCCGAACCCTTGTCTTCAGTGTCCTTGCGCGAGAACACGCCGAACTTGAAAGACGAGCCACCCCAGATGCTGCCCAGTTCATCGAGGCGTGATTCGATCCAATAGGTGAAGCTGTCTTTCGATCCTGCCTGGGTGTATTCGTCCAGCGTCATGCTGGCCAATCGGGAGGCAGGCCAGATAGACAGAAATTCATCCCAAAGGGCGTATTCTTTTTGAAAATCGCTCATTGTGCTTTCGCCTTGCGTGTAATTCGGATGGTTTAGCAGAACCATTGGGGTCAGCTTGCGGGGCAAAAGATCAGCAGTTGCTCAATGAGCATATCCAGCAGCGCAAGATCCTCGCGTTCATCGGTTGCTGTGTATTGTCCGCTGTGCCGATTGATTTCCACTTGCCAGGCTTGCCAGCCGCTATCGCAGGGCCTGAAGTGAACTCGGAAAATGCAGATACCTGTCCAGCTGCGGTGACAGTGCAGCACGCCGTCTTCGTAGAAGATGAACCACTTGTCATCCTGGCTGTTGGGCAAGGAACCACGGATGATTGTGGCCATTTCCTGAAGCGAATAGCGAGTTTCCAGAGGCACGGTTACTCGCGCAGCAGGCATGAACTTGCTTTGCCAGTCGTTTCGTCGGGCGATGGCGCGTTTGAGTGGTGGTTCGGCGGGTAGAAGAGCCAGCGCGGCCTGAAGAATGGCAAGGTCACGCTGTCGCCCTTTAGTGTTGGTTGATTGCGCGATCAGTCGCTTGGCTTCCTCTGCAGTTGCCCAGATCAGGCGCTCAGTCTCCCGATTCCCAAAGGTGAGGTCTGGTGTTCCACGGTCCGTCAGCATTAGGAAGAAACGGTTGATTGTGGTGCCGCCAGCAAATTCGCCGGGTATAGCTGAGAGAATGGTGGCGTCTATGCCCATCTCTTCGCGGACTTCGCGCTGTGCGGTCTGCCTTGGGCTTTCCCCTTTATCCTGGCGGCCCTTGGCAAATGTCCACACATAGCCATCGAAGTGGTTTTTCACCTCGCGCATCAGCACGTAGCCATTGGGGTCGATCACCACGCCTCCATAGGCCACGGCTTTACCGGTGCTGGCGCTTTGTTGCCAGGGGAGGCCCTCGAAGCCTTCCTGATGGGGTTCGCTGAGATCATCCGACATATCGTAGAGCGCCGACCAGACTCTGCCGTAGCGTTTGGCGCGATCTTTCCCAAGGCTAAACGCTACTTCGTCTTTGAAATTCGCATAGTCAATGTCTTGCGCAATGGCGCTCATCGCCTCCGCCAGGGCGGAAGCAGACGCCGTGGCTCGCCAGGGGTAGTCAGTGCCCTCATGGGCTCGGGAGGCAGAGAGCGAAGGCAGATAGTGATTGCGAAGACGGTCCAGGTCGCTGCGTGTGCGGCTGCGAATGGTCAGGTCATCGTTGGTGCCTTTCTTTACAACGGAAAAGAAACCGAATTTGGTAAACAGCCACATGTGCCTGCCCGTCCCTGAGTTTGTGGGTCGGGCAGTTGGCGCCCGACGATTGCCTTAGGCTATTACGAATCAAAATGATCTGTAAATGGTACGTTAGTGATTTTTAATTGCGGGCGTTGTGATCGCAATTTATGCTGTCCAGGTTTTAACCGCGACTAGTCCACCATGACCACTGCAGCTCTCTCGCAACTAACGCAAGCCCAGCGCGATCGCCTAGCCTACCTGGAGTTGCGCCTGCGATTCGTGGGGGAGATAGGACGGCAGGACCTGATTCAGCGCTTCGGCATTCAAACGGCGGCTGCCACCCGTGACCTTGCCACCTATCGTGAGCTCGCCGGCAACAACCTGGCCTATGACCGCAGCAGCAAAATCTACACGCCGACCAAGGAGTTCCGGCCGATCTTCACCTTCTCTGCTGACCGGGTACTGGCCTGGCTGGCGGAGGGGTTTGGTGATGGCGAGCCGGCAAGCAGTGCGCCAGGAATCTCCTGCGTAACGTCTGGGCGTCTTACCCAGCCGGATCTGGATACGCTGGGTATCGTGACGCGTGCCATTTACCACCGCTGCCCTCTGCGTGTGGATTACTACTCCCTAGGCAGCGGCAAGACCCAGCGGGAGATCGTACCGTTTGCCCTCATCGATACGGGCTTGCGCTGGCACGTGCGCGGCTATGACCGCAAGCGCGGTGCGTTTCGCGACTTCGTGGTCACACGCATCAAGCGGCCGAAGCTGCTGATGGAGTCATCCGTCGCTGAGCACGAGCGACCGGAGCAGGATGTCCAGTGGAGCCGGATATTGGAAGTCGAGCTGGTACCTCACCCCGACCAGCCACATCCGGACATCACCGCCATGGATTACGCCATGCAAGACGGTGTGCTGCGCCTGAGGCTGCGCGGGGCCACGGCGGGTTACGTACTGCGCAAATGGAGCGTCGACTGTTCGCCAGATCATCGGTTGCGTGATCCGGAGTACCGCCTCTGGCTGAAAGATCCCCTACTGCTCTACGGCGTGGAAACAGCAGTGCTGGCGCCCGGTTACCGAGCAGGCTAAGCGAACGACTACAAGTCGGATGCGCTTACGCATCCGGCAACACGAAAATCTAGAGTGACTACCTGACCATGAGCAACACCAGAGATCTTGAACGCGCCGAACTGCACAAAACTATCTGGCGCATCGCCAACGACCTGCGTGGCAGTGTTGATGGCTGGGACTTCAAGACCTACGTGCTGGGCATGCTGTTCTACCGCTTCATCTCAGAGAACCTGACCAACTACCTCAACGAACAGGAGCGCCGCGCGGGGAGTGCGGATTTTGACTACAGCGATTTGGCAGACGCCCACGCTATCGTGGGCCGTTACGAAACGGTTCAGGAAAAGGGCTTCTACATCCTGCCGTCGCAACTGTTCGCCAATGTGCGCAAGCGCGCCCGCCATGACCCAAACCTCAACGAAACCCTGTCGAAAGTGTTCAAGGACATCGAGGCCTCGGCGTTGGGCGCTGGTAGCGAGGACGACTTCAAGGGGCTGTTCGATGACCTGGACGTCAACAGCAGCAAGCTCGGCCCCACTGTGGCCAAGCGCAACGAAAAATTGGTCAAGCTGCTCGACGCTATCGGCGATCTGCCGCTGGGCAACAGCTCGGGCAATTTTGCCGACAACAGCATCGACCTGTTCGGCGACGCCTACGAATACCTGATGCAGATGTATGCCTCCACTGCCGGCAAGTCCGGTGGCGAGTTCTACACCCCGCAGGAAGTCTCCGAACTGCTGGCCCGCATCACCGTGGTGGGCAAGAAAGAGGTCAACAAGGTTTATGACCCAGCCTGCGGCTCCGGCTCGCTGTTGCTGAGCTTTTCCAAGGTGCTGGGCCACAACAAGGTGCGTCAGGGTTTCTACGGCCAGGAAATCAACCTAACCACCTACAACCTGTGTCGGATCAACATGTTCCTGCACAACGTGAACTACGAGAAGTTCAACATCGCTCACGGTGACACGCTGACCGATCCGGCGCACTGGGATGACGAACCCTTCGAGGCCATCGTCTCCAACCCGCCGTACTCGATCAAATGGGAGGGCGATGCCAACCCGCTGCTGATCAACGACCCGCGCTTCGCTCCGGCCGGCGTGCTCGCGCCCAAGAGCAAGGCCGACCTGGCCTTCACGTTGCACATTCTCAGTTGGCTGGCAGTCAACGGCACGGCTGCCATTGTCGAGTTCCCCGGCGTACTCTATCGCGGCGGTGCGGAAGCCAAGATTCGCAAGTACCTGATCGACAACAACTACGTCGATGCCGTCATTCAGTTGCCGCCGGACCTGTTCTTCGGCACCACCATCGCGACCTGCATCATCGTGCTGAAGAAGTCCAAGCGCGACAACGCCACGCTGTTCATCGACGCCTCCAGCCTTTTCGTGCGCAGCGGCAACAAGAACAAGCTGTTGCTCGATCACCAGCGGAAAATTCTCGACGCATTCACCGCTCGCGAGAACATCGACCATTTCGCACGCATGGTTGAGAACGGTGAAATCGCCGCCAACGGCTACAACATCGCCGTCTCCAGCTATGTCGAGCAGGCCGACACCAGCGAAGCGGTAGACATTCGTGAGCTCAACGAGAAAATCAGCGGCATCGTTGCCCGGCAAACGGAGCTGCGAAAGCAGATCGATGCCATCGTTGCGGATCTGGAAGGAGCCCAGGCATGAGCGAGCAACCAGCAGGGGAGATCATTCTTTACCAACGTGGCGATGCAACCGCCATCGATGTACGGCTAGACGGCGATACGGTCTGGTTGACCCAGGAGCAGATGGCGGAGCTGTTCGGCAAGGCCAAGTCGACCATCAACGAGCATATCAAGAACGTCTTCGAGGAAGGCGAGCTGGTGCCTGAGCAGGTGATGAGAAAAATCGGAATTTCCGAATTTTCTACCAAGCCGACCAACTTCTATAACCTCGACGTCATCATCTCGGTCGGCTACCGGGTCAAATCGCAGCAAGGCACTCGGTTCCGCATTTGGGCCACCGAGCGCCTGCGTGAATACCTGGTCAAGGGCTTCACCATGGATGACGCGCGCCTGAAGAACCTGGGCGGCGGCAGCTACTGGAAAGAGTTGCTGGATCGCATCCGCGACATCCGCTCCAGCGAGAAGGTTCTTTATCGCCAGGTGCTCGACCTGTACGCCACCAGTGTGGATTACGACCCCAAGGCCGAAGCCAGCGTGGTGTTCTTCAAGGCCGTGCAAAACAAGCTGCATTACGCGGCCCACGGCCAGACGGCGGCGGAAGTGGTCAGGCAGCGTGCCGATGCCGGTAAGCCTTTCATGGGTTTGCTGTCCTTCAGTGGCAAGCAGCCCACCAAGGCCGAAGTCACCAATGCTAAGAATTACCTCAACGCCGACGAGCTAAAACGGCTGAATACGCTGGTCTCGGCTTATTTCGACGCCGCCGAATTTCGCGCCATGAACCACGAACCGACCTATATGAAGGATTGGCTCGCGCACCTGGAGCAACTGATCGTGGCCATGGGCGGCAAGGCCCTGGAAGGTGCCGGCAAAGTCAGCCATCAGCAGGCCATTGCTCACGCCGAAACGGAATACGCCAAGTTCCGTGCCCAGTTGGCTGAGCAGCCGAGCGAGGTGGAAACGGCCTATCTGGAAACCGTGAAGACGGTGCAGAAGAAAATCACCGGGAAGAAAAAGACATGAGCCGGATCGATGCGTTGATCGCTGAGCTTTGCCCGGAGGGGGTGGAGTTCAAATCAATTGGCGAAATTGCCGCTGTTGGCACTGGTAGCAGTGACCGGAAAGACGCAAAAACCGATGGTGAGTTTCCGTTCTATGTGCGCTCTCAAGACGTATTCCGTATCGATGAATACGAGTTCGACGAAGAGGCAATCTTGATCCCCGGAGAGGGTGGGATTGGCGAGATATTCCACTATGTGTCCGGCAAATATGCTCTGCATCAGCGGGCCTACAGAATTTGCTTCAATCTGGCCGAACTCAACACGAAATTTGCGTACTACTACTTTGCCGTTCATTTTAAGCGCTTCATCTTGTCGAAAGCGGTCAGCGCGACCGTTACTTCGATTCGTAAGCCGATGATTACTGACTTCTGTATTCCCATCCCGCCGCTCGAAGTGCAGCGCGAAATTGTGAAAGTGCTTGATACCTTTACGGAGCTTGAGGCGGAGCTTGAGGCGGAGCTTGAGGCGCGTCGCAGGCAGTACAAGTACTACCGCGACGCCTTGCTCGCTTTCAGCGATCAAGATATTCGCTGGGCCGCGATGGCCGAGCTCGGCGAGTTCATTCGGGGGCGGCGTTTTACCAAGGCTGACTACGTCGAAGACGGCGTGCCCTGTATCCACTATGGCGAGATTTACACCCGCTACGGCACGGCCGCAGATACGGCCATCTCGCATGTGCGTTCGGATATGGCCGCTTCACTGCGCTATGCCAAGCCCGGTGATGTAGTGGTTACCGACGTAGGGGAAACCGTGGAGGACGTTGGCAAGGCGGTGGCCTGGGTTGGCACTGAGGATGTTGCGATCCACGACCACTGTTACGCCTTCCGCCATTCGATGAATCCGAAGTTCGTTTCCTACTGCATGCAAACGAGCTCATTCATTGCAGAGAAGGCCAAGTATGTGGCGCGTACCAAGGTCAACACCTTGCTGATTGGCGGTTTCTCCAAGATTCGTATCCCAGTTCCATCGCTCGAAGAGCAAGAGCGCATCGTCGCCATCCTCGACAAGTTCGATGCGCTGGTAAATGACATTTCCATCGGCCTGCCTGCCGAGATTGCCGCTCGCCGTCGGCAGTACGCCTACTACCGCGACCGTTTGCTCACATTCAAGGAAGCCGCATGAGCATTGAGACCCAGCCCTACCGCTATGAGGCCATTGCACTCTCCAACGAGAGCACCGTGGTTGCCGAGTTTCTGCCGGATGCGCTGGGTGTGCGCGAGACCGGCTACCAGAGCGAGGCGGCGCTGGAGAGTGCTTTTATCGAACAACTGCAGCGGCAGGCCTACGAGTACCTGCCGATCAGCTCGGAGGCCGGGCTGCTCGCCAACCTGCGGGCCCGGCTGGAGCAGCTCAACAAGATCGAGTTTTCCGACACCGAGTGGCAGGGCTTCTTTGCCACCAGCATTGCGGGCGCCAATGACGGCATTCTGGAAAAAACCGCGCGCCTGCAGGAAGACCACGTCCAGGTCCTGAAGCGTGATGACGGCAGCAGCAAGAACATCTACCTGATCGACAAGGCCAATATTCACAACAACGTCTTGCAGGTGATCAATCAGTACGAAACGCCAACCGGCGAGCACGGTGGTAAGCACGCCACGCGCTTCGATGTGACGGTGCTGGTCAACGGCCTGCCGATGGTGCATATCGAGCTAAAACGCCGTGGCGTAGACATCCGCGAAGCCTTCAACCAGATCAACCGCTACCAGCGAGACAGCTTCTGGGCGGGCTGCGGTTTGTTCGAGTACGTGCAGCTGTTCGTGGTCAGCAATGGCACGCTGACCAAGTACTACAGCAACACCGTGCGCGACGGGCACTTGAAGGAGCAGTCCGGCAAGCGCAGCAAAAGCAAAGCTTCCAACAGCTTTTCCTTCACTAGTTGGTGGGCTGACGCGCGCAACCAGCCCATCACCGAGCTGGTGGGATTTACCAAGACCTTCTTTGCCAAGCATTCGCTGCTGAACGTGCTCACCAAGTACTGCGTGTTCGATGTGGATCGCAAGCTGCTGGTGATGCGCCCTTACCAGATCGTGGCCGCCGAGCGCATCCTGCAGCGCATTGCCACCTCAACCAACCACCGGCAATTGGGAACGCTGGCGGCGGGTGGTTACATCTGGCACACCACGGGCTCGGGCAAGACGCTGACCAGCTTCAAGGCCGCCCAGCTCGCCCGTGGCCTGCCGGACATCGACAAGGTGCTGTTCGTGGTCGATCGCAAGGATCTCGACTACCAGACCATGCGCGAATACGAGCGTTTCGAGAAAGGCGCGGCCAACTCCAATACCTCGACCTCGGTGCTGCAGAAACAACTGGAAGACCCGAACGCGCGGATCATCATCACCACCATCCAGAAGCTCTCGCGCTTCGTGGCCAAGAACAAGAAGCACCCGGTGTACGACGCGCATGTGGTGGTGATTTTCGACGAGTGCCACCGCAGCCAGTTCGGCGACATGCACAGCGAGATCACCCGCGTCTTTAAGCGCTACCACCTGTTCGGTTTTACCGGCACACCGATCTTTGCGAAGAACTCGGGAACCGGCGGCAACCCGTTGCGTCGCACCACCGAGCAGGCCTTTGGCGACAAGCTGCACACCTACACCATCGTCGATGCGATCAACGACAAGAACGTCCTGCCGTTTCGTATCGACTACATCAATACCCTCAAGATGCAGGCGCAAATCAAGGACAAGCAGGTCTCAGCCATCGACACCGAGCGCGCCCTGCTGGCGCCGGAGCGCATCAGCCAGATCGTCGGTTATATCCGCGAGCATTTCGATCAGAAGACCAAGCGCGCCAGCACCTATCGCCATGACGGCAGGCGAGTGGCTGGCTTCAACTCACTATTTGCCTGTGCCTCGATTGATGCGGCCAAGTGTTACTACGCGGAATTTGCCGCGCAGCAGCAGGCGCTGCCCGAGGCCCAGCGGCTCAAGGTGGGACTGATCTACAGCTTTGCTGCCAACGAGGACGACGAAGACGGCCTGCTCGGCGAGGAAGAGTTTGAGGCAGAGGGGCTGGACCAAAGCTCGCGAGATTTTCTGGATGCCGCGATCAAGGATTACAACGCGCTGTTCAGTACCAGCTTCGACACCTCGGCGGACAAGTTCCAGAACTACTACAAGGATCTGTCGCAGCGCCTGAAGAAGCGTGAGTTGGACCTCGTCATCGTGGTCAACATGTTCCTGACCGGCTTCGATGCCACCACGCTGAACACGCTGTGGGTGGACAAGAACCTCAAGGCGCATGGCCTGATCCAGGCGTATTCGCGCACGAACCGCATCCTCAACTCGGTGAAGACCTACGGCAACATCGTCTCCTTCCGCAACCTGGAGCAGGAAACCAACGATGCGCTGGCCCTGTTCGGCAACAAGGACGCCAAGGGCATCGTGCTGCTGAAGCCTTACGCCGAGTATTACGCTGAATACCAAGCCCGAGTCGGCGAGCTGCTCGACAAATTCCCACTGGGACAGGCTATCGTCGGCGAAGCGGCGCAGAAAGCCTTCATCAAGCTGTTTGGCTCGATCCTGCGGCTGAAAAATATTCTGACGGCCTTCGACGATTTTGCCGGGAACGAGATTCTCAGCGAGCGGCAGTACCAGGATTACCAGAGCGTCTATCTGAACCTGTATGCCGAGTTCCGCACCACATCGGAGGCGAAGAAGGAGTCGATCAACGACGACGTGGTCTTCGAGATCGAGCTGATCAAGCAGGTCGAAATCAACGTCGACTACATCCTGTTGCTGGTCGAGCAGTACCTGAAGAAAAAGGGCTCGGGAGAAGACAAGGAAATCCGCGCCACCATCGAGCGTGCCATCAACGCCAGCCCCAGCCTGCGCAACAAGAAGGATCTCATCGTTCAGTTCGTGGATTCGGTCAATACCAAGGGTGCAGTGGATGCCCAGTGGCAGAGCTTCATGGCGACCAAGAAAACTGAGGAGCTGGAGCGCATCATCACGGAGGAGAACCTCAACGCCGAAGCTGCGCGTGACTTCGTTGAACGTGCTTTCCGCGATGGCGCTATCCCCACGGCCGGCACTGCTATCACCAAGATTCTGCCGCCGGTATCGCGTTTCTCCCAGGGCAATGGTCATGCTGCCAAGAAGCAGACCGTGCTGGGCAAGCTGGCGGTGTTTTTCGAACGCTATTTCGGACTGGTTTGACGCTGAGAGAGAAAAAAGAAATGAGCGAACCAACGGCATGAGCAGTCTGAGACTGCTCATGCTGTTTTTATTTGGGTTCATGGTGATGGATTTTCTTGGGTGATAGCAGCCTGCTGAGGATCCAGCACGCCAGCATCACCGCGATCAGCAGCGGCGGAAAACGCACCATTAGGATCACCAGCAGCAACATCGCCAGACAACCAGCGAGGATGCCGGCAAACACGAACACCGCAGCGAAGGTCCATAGCAGCAGCTTCATGCTTGTTCGTCTCCTATAGGTAACCCTGTTCCGCCAGCGATACGCAGCCTTCATGGCCCACGATGATGTGATCCAGCGTCCGCACGCCGACTAGGTTCAGCGCCTCCTTCAGTTTGTTGGTGAGCGTACGATCCGCCTGGCTGGGCTCGGGGTCGCCGGAAGGGTGGTTGTGCACCAGGATCATGGCCGCAGCGTTGTGCTCCAGGGCGATCTTGACGACCTCCCTGGGATAGACGCTCGCGCCATCCAGGGTTCCCCGAAACAGCTCGTGAAAGGCGATCACCCGGTGCCTGCTGTCGAGCATTCAGCAAGGCAAAGACTTCGTGCTCATAGGCTTCGAGTAGCGTCTGCAGATGGTTGAAGACGTCGCGTGGTGCTGTGAGCTGGCGGCCACGACGCAGGCGGCGGCTGGCCAACTGCTTGGCCATTAGCAGGATGTCGGCTTCGGTGACCGGTGATTCGATCAGGTAGGTGCCGGCGGTCTCGCCCGCCTTGATTTTGTGCAGTCTCATCATGAGCTCCTTGGCCGGGTGATAAGGCTCAGGCATTCAGGGATTGATGCTGGGCTTCCAGCTTTTCCGCCAGACTGGGATTGCCTGACGTGTGCGAAGTGGGTCTGGGGAACGGCTGCTCGCTGCTGATTTCGACGGGAAAGAACTCCTCGACGATGGCTCCGACATCCTCCTCGCCGTCCTCGAAGGCACCGTTGCCGAAGCCGCGCCGGGCTGCTGCATCCAGTGCGGCTTGATCGAAACCCGCCGCTTGCCGCTGTTCATCCAGCTCGCCTGCTAAGCGCAGTGCCTCGGTCATGTCCATGCCGCTACGCACCGTCAGATCGGTGTAGAAGATCGGCGTGCCGTGGCTTTGGCGGGTGGACTTGCCTCGCAGTCGCAGTTCCAGTGGCAAGCAGGCCAGGCGGTTGCCGGAGATGGCCTGGAAGTAGTGCAGACGAGCAGCTAGGGTGCGGATGCTGTTAAAGCCGGTGGTACGGAACACAAAGCTGCCCAGCGGATCCTCATCGCCAATGACCACGTTCAGTCGGCCATAGGGCTTGCAGGCACCGCCTTTGGCCAGCGGGCAGGCATCTGGTGAAGGGCAGGGCAGCGATTGCATACCGTCCTGGGTGACGCGCTTGCAGGTTTCGCCATTGCCGACGCAAACCGGGCGACCGGACTGGCGATCAAACAGTGTGTAGTCCGCACGAAAATTCAGCTCTGGCTCGTTGAACAGCAGGCGCACCGGGATACTGCGCAGCTTGTCGTCCTTGCCCTGGCGTAGCTCGTCGTTGAGCGGGTGTACCAGCCAGCCGTCGCGGCTCTGTACCTGGGAGGTGATAGTGAACTGGTCATCCTTCTCCGGCAGGCGCTTGCCGTTCTTCTCGATGACCTTGCCGATGGAAATTCGCCCGAGTACCGGCGGAGTGATAGCCAGACCTTTAAGCATGGTGGTTCTCCTGAAAACGAAAAAAGGCCAGCCACGCAGCGGGGACTGCATGGACTGGCCAAGGGGAAGGGGTAGTAGGGGCGGCGAGAATCAGCCGATCAGGAAGCGCCGGGCACCGGGCTTGAGAAGCGAGTATTTTTCGCGCAGGTGAGGCCTGTCCTGGAGCAGCCGGGCCACATCGAAGCCGATGCTGTCCTTGGCTTTACGCCAGCTGACGTAGCCGTTGGTGAACTCTGCCCGCGTCGCCTCGCCCATCGCTTGTTGCAGCATTTGCTTGAGCTGAGCCTCGCGCGCATGCTTTTTATCAATGAACTGACGCAGGGCCTTGAGCTCGACGTAAGCAGCGGTCAGCCCCGGATTGTCCCTGAAGTCCACCGTCTGGCCGTCGTCTTCGGGATATAGGCAGCGCAGCGCAGTTTCAGCCGAGGCCGTCCCATCGGCGGGTGGCGGCGTGTCGGTCTCGACGTATGTCCAGAACGTACGTTCCAGCTCGATCAGCCGAGCGATCATTTCCTCGTCGCGCTCGATGCGATGGATTTCCAAGTGCTGACCACCGAGCACAACCGCCACATCCGCGGCTTGCTTGCCGGTGACGGCGAGCTGGTGCATCACCTGTAACTGCACATATTCGGGCACGCCTTCTTTCCAGAGGCGCGCCCCGTTTATGCCGGCTGTCTTGCATTCGAGGATCTGCACATCGTCGGCGCCGATCACTTCGCGGTCGATGTTGGCCAGCATCCAGGACATCTCCGGGTCGGGGTGCTGCAGCACGGCGTTCACACGGCGGACCTTGTTGCCGGTGCGCTTGCCGTAATGCCAGGCCACGATGGGTTCCAGCACATTGCCCCAGTACATCGGGCTTTCGTCATCGTCGGGGTCGGTCTTCGGCAATCCAGTGTCACGCCCGGTCTTCTCCAGCCACAGTTCCAGCTGCGACTTGTAGGGGTTGAGGCCAACGGCGGCAGCGGCATCCGAGCTGCCGATACCGCGTTTGCGCACCTCCAGCCACTCTTCGCGCGGCAGTTCTTTGGTACTGATCAGGCGCAGGGCCGAGCGAGGTTTGCTGGCGTTGCGGTTCAACGAGATTGTGGTCATGTGGTCACCTTGCAGGCGTAAAAAAGCCCGATCAGCACGAAGCTGACCGGGCGATACGATTGAGAGAGAAGTGCTTAGGCGGCGAGCTGCAGGGCGGCGTCCAAAGCGCGCTGCTTGATCTGCGCGCCCTGGCCGAACCAGGCGGAGTCCAGCCGGTACTCAGTGCTGCGCGCTCGTCGTTCGTGGTCGACGTACTCGGTCACGGCATTGAGCAGGCCCCAGGCGGTACCGCGTGCCGATTCCAACTGACTGCCTCGGCCACGGCCCTCGTACAGCTCCTGAACTTTGCGCAGGGCACGTTCGTTGGGCAGCTGTTCGGGTAGTTGGCCGGTTGGGCTCACTTCGCACATGACGTTCATGAAGAAGCCCATCGCCTCATGCCACTGCACCTTGCGCTCAGCCAGATGACGCATGCGGTACATGAAGTCATCCCATTGTGATACCGCGATCCCGAGCTGCTTCTTCACCGTATTGGGATCGAAGCGAGTGTTGTGCGGCACCTTGATCGCTCGACTGGTGCCGTCCAGGGCGATGGTCAGGGTGTTGTTGCACACCACGCGAACGGTGGTCGGCGTTGCGGTGGTAGCCAAGGTGCCGTCGCATGACGTAGCCAACAGCAGGTAGCCGTTGACCTGGTCGTTACCCTTGATCGCTGTGCCTTGCCCGGTGCGTGCCAGTGCCCAAAACTTGCGGCCGCCCTTGAGCACACCAGCCGTCTCTAGCTCGTAACCGGAGACTTCGGTGAGATCCCGGTAGAACTCCAGCACCTCACGCGGCTGCACGGTGTGGTAGCGGTTGGAGACGACCGATAGGGGAGCTTTGGTATCGGAGCGGTACAGCACTTTCTGCTCGGGGTAGGAATGGATAGCGCCGAGGTGACCCACCGCATCGGATTTGAAATGGACCGGGCTTTCCAGGATCTGCCAGTCCATGCCGGCTTCGCGTTGCCAGATCTCGATGGGTTGTTTGCGCGGCAGGTTGTTGCCTAGTCCGTGCCACGGGGTGGCGCCGACATAGGCCATTTGCTCGATGAGATGTGCCATGAGAACGATTCCTTGGAATGTAAGCCGGCATAAAGCGCCGCGCAGAGCGCAGCACCGGCGGTAGGGATAGAAGAAGGTGAGAAGAGGTAGCGGACGGATCAGGCCGGCAGGTTGAAGCGATGCCCGCAGAGCAGACACAGGTTGTTAGCCAACACGTGGCGGTCGAGTTTGTCGCCAAGCTGGGCGCCCAGCGCACAACCGCTAACGCCGCCAACCAACCCACCGATGATGGCGCCGGAAACTGAACCGATGGCGATGCCAACAGGGCCGGCAATAGCGCCAATGGTCGCGCCAGTCTGACCGCCTGCTAACGCAGCACTGACGCCACGAGCCGCGCCGCCGGCGGCGCCTACCGCAGCGGTGATCTTCATGGCGTGATGGAAGGAAGCGACTTTGGGGGAATGACAGCGAGGACACTGCAATGACATGGGAGCGATCCTTCTTGGTGGTGATGTCATTGCGGTTATGTAGGGCTGAGTTTTTTTCGAATCGAATGGAAGTGTCGTAGGTGGAAACCCGCCGGTAGCGAGTCGTTGCGTCAGCTGTTTTTGGCCACTGGTGGCAGGAAGCGGCCGATTCTGTTGAAAAAGTCCCGCCGCAATTTTGGCCAGCGAAAAAGCGTGGTCGACGTTGAAATCTGGTTCGCTCAGAAGACGGAGCTGTCTTGGTTTTTACGTAGCAACGCCAAAATCCAGCGATTTTTGATCTACCGAAAAGCAGCTCTCTCAGAAGCCGACTTTTTCAACAAAATCGGCCAAAAGCGGTCATCTAGCATCTACGAAACCGGAGGCGATTCAGAATTCTGCTGTGCGCTCACCAGAACTTGGTCGACAGTTGCTCGGAGCGCAAGAAGTTGCGCTGGAGGTGGCAAGGCGGATCGACTGGAGGTCGACTTGAATGCGCTTGCCGAGCACGGCGGTTACAGGCCGCTCTTGATCCGCTCGCCGAGGATGAAGGCTTTATTCATATCGGGCGCGACCACAACGGGCAGCAGGTTCAGACTACCTTCGGGATAGTTTCCACCACCGCCGGCACCATATTCGACCACCAGAGTAACCTGGTAGCGCTCACCGACTCCCTTCTCGCGCAGAGGACTGCCATCCGGCCCTTGCACGATCCAGGCGGTCATCGGTATCTCGGGGTCTTGGTGGGGCTGAAAGCGGCTTTGCATGCTTCCCGATCCGATAAAGACGATGGGCTCGCCTTCACCCTCATAGAGGTAACGACCCTCGATTTGCGCCGGGAGCGTTGCACCGACGCTGTAGCTCTGGCCATTGACCGTCTTGATGAGTCCGCCATCTTTCGCGGGTGCAGCCTCGGCGACAGGCTTCTCGGGCTTGGCGGTTGGAGCCTCGTCTTCCTGCTCTTCGACAACGCTTTGCGCACGCCCCGAAGCCTGCTGGCGCTCAATCTGCGCCAACATGGCCGCCGCCATGGCATTGGCCTCGCTCTCGATGCCCATCTCGCGCATCAGTGCTTGGTTCTGCGCCATCAGGGCTGCCACCTGGGCGTCCTGCGCGGAGCTATCGCCGCTCGATAAACTGGACGTTTGGCTGGATTGCACGGATGGACTTACCGGCGGTTGTGCTCGGGCCTGGACGAGTGTGGCGGCCAGGCTGGCACTGGATTGAGCAGCGTTGGCGCTGGCTGCCTGGTTGGCCGCTGTCAGTCCCTGACTCAAACCCTGCATTACGGCACCTAATAATTGCGCGTTCTCGGCGCTGTTTGCGGCGTCTTGCCGTGCTTTTGCTTGATCGAAGGAAGTCCGCTCGGCCTGAGTCACCGCCCACAGTGCATTGCCTGCTGCTCCCTGTTCGACCACCAAGCCATAATCGAGCCTGCCATTGCTCTCCACCTTCAGCACCTGATGGTCTTCAGTGAGGGTGAAACGGTAGGCCTTGCGCTTTGGTGCATCGATCATCGCTTCGTAGGTGTTGCCGTAGCCTTCGCGCAGGTTTACGAATGTGTAGTAGCAGCCGTAGAAACTGTAGATATCGCAATCGAGGCCCACTACAACGCTTTCACCTTTGCGCGCTGGCAGACGGTAGAGGTCATAGCGCGTTCGCATGATCGAGGTTTTCTGACTGTTGTCATCCAGCTTGCCGATGATCTTTTGCCCCAGCACCAACGGCTTCACGCCCGCGTCGGTAGGGGGCTGAGGCGTTGCGACGCCCGGTACCTCAGCCACGGCTGGGTCCGGACCACCCGGCACGGATTCGACCGGATAGGGCGTCGAGTAGATGACATTCGACAGCGAGCCATTCACCCACTGCATATTCTGCACAAGCATCTCGCCACGCGATGACAGGCGAATCCGGTAAGGAAATTCACCCGCTCGCGGCGTAACCGCTTTAAACACCACTGAGCCATCCGATTCGATCGTGCCGAGCCACGGCGTGCCATTGAAGTCCATATTCAGTTCGCCGGGCTTGCTGCCCGGGCGAATAGTCCGGCTCCATTTCACATCCGGCCCAACGATTGCGCCCTCTAAGAACAAGCTGGTCTCAATGATGGCTTTACCGGGCTCGCTCCAGCGCACCTCAAAACCCGGAAAACCACCGGTTGCTGGGGCGTAGCGATGCCCAACGAGGCGGGAATAGACCCCCCATACCTCCGGGTTGGCCTGCGGGTCGACGGTGAAGCTGGGCGGAGGCGTCTGTGGGCCGAGGTGTTGCGGATCAACCGCTGAGGCGACGCAACCGAAAAGGGCGGACTGAAGAACAACTAAGGCAGCAAAGGCTGTGATGGCGCGCATCATCCAGACCCCAATGAAGAAGATGGCAGAACGCTATTAAAACTACATGAGATCTGTCTAGTGGAGCAGGGCGGCTTAAAAGCTGCTCTCATCGTGGGTGGCAGCTCCTGGCCGATTGTAGCCGGTGACGATGGGCAGCTTCCGGCCAAAAGCGGCTGTTGAGATCCCGCAGAATTTCAGCCCAAAGCAGCCAGATCTGTGCCAAGCCGAGTAGAGATCATGGCAGTTCTTTAGCTTGCTCGCGTTGAGCGACGCTGGCGAGACACTGCTCGATGAACTGAAGCTCCTGATCGAGCTCGACGGCGCGCTTTTCCAGAGCTTTTAAAGCTGCTTGATGCTCCTTCTGCACTTCTACTGGTGCTTTAGCGAGCCCTGCCAACTTCCTCTGGCTTCTCTCGATTTTCTCATTAACTTCGGCAAGGTACTTCTCCCCGGACTCCTTTTTCCTCGCCGGGAAGAGCTGGCACTCCAAGAAGCGGATGGCATCGTAGATTCTCAAGACTTCACTGCTAGTCTTGGAGTGCACAAAGTTCAGACTGCCCTCGTCGAAGGCGTGATGCTCCTGGTTCTGCCCACTCCAGTTGACCAAGTCATTCTTGATGAGATCGAAGTACGACAGGTCGTAGTCGATGAAAGGCTTCACCAACGAGAAGGTGTGCTCCAGGCTGACCTGCAGATACATGCTCTTCTTCAGCTGCGACTTTTTGAAGTTGGCCGTGACTGTGACGCCGTTTTCGATGCAAAACTCAAGCACTATGGATTCGAACCAAATACGGCAATAAAGCAACGCCTGACGGACGTCGAAGACCGACAGCGCCACGTAGACTTTCTTCTGGAAACCACCCTCGTGATCAATCACCACGATGCCCTTGTTCGTGTAGCTGAGCACATGGCTGGTATACTGTTCGCACTGAGGGTGACGGTCGGCGACGATGCAGAATCGTTCCCAGAAGAGGCGGTCATGGGTGGTGACAACCATTTGGATCCGGCGCAGGTAAGCATCGCTGAAGAACAGGTCGATAATGTTTGATCGGTGATCGGTGTCGATCGCATTGACGACATCATCAAAGACGATGAGCGGGAAGTTGTTTTTCTCAGCCATCGCCAGGAGGATGGACAGGCCCAACGCCCGCAGATGCCCTTCGCTGAGCACAGCAAACGCATCGAGCAATGATCCGTCCACGTTGGTGATCTTGATCCGGTAGCTATCCGCCAGCCGGTCGAAGCTCAACGACGCGATCTGCTCATGGTCATCGTCGTGGTTGTTGATAGCGCGGTAGTACTCGGCAGCCTTGGCTTCGATCCCGGTGATTCTCGCTTTCTCCAGCTCAAGCTTGTAATCCAGCAGGTCGCGGTACAGCGTTCGGTACTCAGCCTCCAGATCCTTGAGCAGCTGGTTGAAGCGGCTGTTGTCGACTGCATCGTTGAGCAAGGCCGCTTTTTGTCTTACCAAGTCTGCCATTTGGCCGTTGCCGGCTTTGAACTCGCTCTCCGCACGCGTTTTACGGTCGAACAGCTGCTTCAATGAATCATCAATCGCTTTCAGTTGCACCACCCGTGCTTCAAGACGGGCTGCCTGGGCTTCTGCCTGGCCAACCTCCCGGCACTTGCGCTCACAGTTACGCAGGTAAGCCTCGATCTGATCTGCACGCTCGGCGCAGAGTTTCAGGAATGAGTCGAGAACGGACGGAGCCACCTCCGAGCGATCGGTAGCGGCATGAAATTCTGCAAGCACCGCTTCCAACTCGTCCATCTTCAGCTGGCAGGGTACGTCGGCGTACTCATTGCCCTTTACCGCGCTGAGTCCCGTGGCGACTCGTGATGCCCAGAGCGCGATCCGCGCGTCATTTCGCAGCCTGGATTGCTTCAGGGATTCCAATGCACCCAGCGCCTTAATCTGCTCTCGCGCCCTCTCAAATGGGTTCACCGTCACCTTGTCGAGGGGCGTCAGGCACGCAGGGCAAGTTGCCCCCGACTGCAGCTCGATGGCCTCCAAGGCCTCGAAGACGGCGCGATAATTGACCTCACTGGCCCTCTGTAGAAATAGCATCTCGATATCGGCTCTGCGGTGGAGCAAGCGCTGAGCGATAGCACAGATGCGCCTCACCTGCTTCAGCGGGATAGCGAACGGAGCTTTGGCGGCTCGAAGGCGCTCAGCTCCACGGATATGCATTTCTATCGTTTTGCGAAGCCGCAATACCTTGGGGCGAATCTCATAGTCTTGATCTGACCGCAGCCCTAGCAGCTCGCAGATTTGGGAAATTGATACCCGAAGGTCTGCCCTGTGCTGACGCCTCAGCTGGCCTAGGCTGCCGCATGTGCGCTCCAGGGCCTCCAGAGCCTCGGCTTGGTCGGCACGCATGAAGGTCTTGAGCGAGAAGTTTTCAGGCCGGACGAACCGTGCAATGACCTCCTGGAGTTCTTCCAAGCCAAACAGGGTCGCCAGGACATCACTCTCGACACTGCCAGTGTCCTTGGAACCCAGCAGCGAAAACTCCTGAAGGCGGTTACGGTCTATGAAGCAACTCGACCAACTGATGCTTGGTTTGACCGGAAGCTTGTCCGCTCCCATCAGCAAGAGCTGGTGCCGAATATCTCCCCGGGAGATGTACTGCCTAAGCTTGGTCTTGCGCCTAGACGCTTCCTTGATGTCTCCAGTGGTGCCGAACTCCAACGCCTCGCACAAGGACGATTTACCACCGCCATTGGGTGCGTAGAAGATATTTTTCAACTTGCTGAAGCGGATGAAGGAGCCGTTGTCGTCAGGGCCAAACTCTCCGAAGCCTCGGAAGTTTTTCACGCGAAGGTAGTCCAACGCTCCAAGGCCGGAAGGCGGTATCCGATCCAGTTCTGGCTTGTTGTCGAGCACCTTTTTGAAGCGAGTGGCGATGCGCTGGTAGTTGCGGCCCAGCAGATGGTCAGCTGCCGCCGTGATGTGCGTTTTGATGTGGTCGGAATAGCGCCCCTTGCTCTGGTTCGCTTGGTACATGCACCAGAGCAGCACGAGGTATGCGTCAGTGCGCCCTTCAAGATGCTGCCTTGCAAAACTCAAAAGGTACTGGCTCATTGCGCCTCCTCCCTGAGGCGCATGATCGTAGCCGGACTGAAATCAGAAAACCATCACCGCTAGGTCAAGTACCGAGGGCCTTCGCTAATGTTGCGCGCTGCCGATCTGAACCTGGTGCCTCACCTGATAAAACCGACGGATGCCACGGCTAAGCTTTGGAGGAGGCCGCTAATGGCCGCTAGTGTGCGCCCTCTTGCTTGGATGGCATTACGTTCTGGCCCAACGTTACTGTAGCGAATCCGCAGCAGTATCAATCAAAGCTTCCTGTATCCCGCGTGAAGAAAGACGCTACGTTGCGCCCGTTCTTCCACGGCTTCGCTTGCCGCCCCGCTACGGCAGATTCGAAGCATTCATCGAAATGTCATCATTTAGAAGCAGTGCGTTAACAAGGAATTTCTACCCTTTGCATCGCGAACCGCAATTGTGCGGCCAGCAATATTGCGAAAGGTGATCAAATGACGCCCCATCCGATACAGGACGCCGTGCTGCGGGTCGACCGGTTGAGCGTCGTCTACCCAGGCGGCGTGACAGCCCTACGCGATACCTCGATTGCATTTCGGCGTGGTGAGTTCACCGTGCTGCTTGGTCTCTCGGGCGCAGGCAAGTCGACCTTGCTCCGTAGCCTCAATCGACTCGTCACGCCCACTCGCGGCAGTGTCACCAGCGAGCTCGGTGAGCTCGGCAGCGGCTCGGCCTTGCGTCAGCATCGTCGGCGTACCGCCATGATCTTTCAGCACCACCAGCTAATCGAACGTCAAAGCGCACTGGCTAATGTGCTTACCGGTCGGCTGGCCTTTCACAACACGCTCCGCTCGCTGTTTCCTCTGCCGCGTGCCGATCAGGAGATTGCGCTCAGTTGCCTCGCTCGGGTCGGTCTGGCAGACAAGGCGCTAAGCCGGGTGGACAAACTGTCCGGTGGCCAGCAGCAGCGGGTAGGCATCGCGCGTGCGCTAGCGCAACAGCCCGCGATCATTCTTGCCGATGAGCCGGTAGCCAGTCTCGACCCGGCCACTTCGGTCCGTGTTCTCGGACTGCTGCGCGACATCTGCAAGGAAGACGGCATCACCGCCATCGTTTCGCTGCATCAACTCGAATATGCCCGCCGCTTCGCCGATCGCGTCGTCGGGCTGGCCGATTCTCAGATCGTTTTCGATGCCGCGCCCTCGGAACTCACCGATGCGCAGCTTGAGCGCATCTATGCAGGCCGCTCTACGACTCAGCCAGCAACTGCTCCGGCTGAAACCCCTGTCATGCTCGCACCTTCACTGGAGATGTCCCGATGAAACGCTTATCCGCTCTCTTATTGACCTGTTTGCTGTCCGCTGTTTCAAGTCTGTCCGCCGTAGCGGCCGATGCCGATCCGGATGTGCTAAAGGTTGCGCTGCTGCCGGACGAAAACGCCTCGGAGTTGATCAAGCGAAACCAGCCGCTGAAGGATTATCTGGAAGAGCATCTGGACAAGAAGGTGCAGCTGATCGTAACCACCGACTATTCCTCGATGATTGAGGCGATGCGCTTTGGCCGTATCGACCTGGCGTATTTCGGTCCGCTGTCCTACGTCATGGCCAAAAGCAAAAGCGACATCGAGCCCTTCGCTGCCATGGTCATCGACGGCAAGCCGACCTATCGCTCAGTGATTATCGCCAATGTGGCGTCAGGCGTGAATGAGTATGCCGACCTTAAGGGCAAGAAGATGGCCTATGGTGACCGGGCATCGACGTCCAGCCATCTGATTCCCAAAACCGTGCTTCTTGAGACGGCCGAGCTGACGGGTGGGCAGGACTACGAACAACATTTTGTGGGCACGCATGACGCCGTTGCCGTCAACGTGGCGAACGGAAACGCCGATGCGGGTGGGCTGTCGGAGGTAATTTTCAATCAAGTAGCCGAACGTGGCCTAATCGATCCGAGCAAGGTGAAAGTACTTGGTTACAGCGGCGAATATCCCCAATACCCCTGGGCGATGCGCTCGAACCTGAGCCCCGAGCTGAAAACCAAGGTGCGGGATGTATTCGTCGGTATCGACGATCCCGAAGTGCTGCGCAACTTCAAAGCCGAGGCCTTCGCGCCAATCACCGACGCCGACTACGATGTGATTCGCAACATGGGATCGCTGCTCGGCCTCGACTTCGCCACGATGTGAGCACCGATATGTCTACTCATCATGACGTGCAGGCGCTGCCTGCAGAGCAACGCGAGCACATCCTTCGAGGCTTCGGCCTCGGTTGGTGGCGCCAGCTGGGGCAGGTGGCAATTGTACTCGGAGTGGTGCTGTTGGCCTGCTGGTACGTGGGGCTGCTCGATGCCACCACGCTGCTGAACGGGCTGCCCTCCATCGCGACCCTGGCAGGCGAGGCCATGCCGCCAGACTTTTCGGGCTATCGAAGCTGGATTCGCCCGTTGATCGACACGCTGGCGATGAGCATCGCCGGCACGGCCATCGCAGTGGTGTTCTCGCTGGTGGTGGCCTTCGTTGCAGCGCGCAATACGGCGCCGCACCCCCTTGTGTTCGGTGTTGCCCGGGTGCTGCTCAATGCCCTGCGGTCGGTGCCGGAGCTGATCATGGGCATCATCTTCGTTGCAGCCGTAGGGTTCGGCGCCTTGCCGGGCGTGCTTGCCCTGGGTCTGCATTCGATCGGCATGGTCGGCAAGTTCTTCGCCGAGGCCATCGAGCACGTCGACGAAGCGCCGGTGGAAGCCGCTCGGGCGGCGGGGGCTACGCCGATGCAAGTGCTGCTGCACGCGGTTTTGCCACAGGTGACTCCGCAGTTCGCCGACGTGGCGATCTACCGCTGGGAATACAACTTTCGCGCCTCCACCGTGATGGGCATGGTTGGCGCCGGCGGTATCGGCTTCGAACTCATGGGCTCGCTGCGCATCATGCAGTACCAGGAGGTTGCAGCAATCCTGCTGGTCATCCTGGCCATGGTCACGCTAGTAGACGCCTTCAGTGGCGTGCTGCGCAAACGTTTCAAATAGGACAAACCATGCTGCCAAAACTCGTTATAACTCACCGAGTACACGATGAGATCCTGCAACTGCTGGCGCCACATTGCGAGCTGATGACCAACCAGAGCGACAGCACGCTGACGCGCGAGGAAATTCTGCGCCGCTGCCGCGATGCTCAGGCGATGATGGCGTTCATGCCCGATCGGGTCGATGCAGAATTTCTCCAAGCCTGCCCCGAGCTGCGTGTGGTCGGCTGCGCGCTCAAGGGCTTCGACAATTTCGATGTGGACGCCTGTACTGCCCGCGGGGTCTGGTTGACCTTCGTGCCTGATCTGTTGACGGTCCCGACTGCCGAGCTGGCGATCGGACTGGCGGTGGGGCTGGGGCGGCATCTGCGCGCAGCAGATGCGTTCGTCCGCTCTGGCGAGTTCCAGGGCTGGCAACCACAGTTCTACGGCACGGGGCTGGATAACGCGACGGTCGGCATCCTTGGCATGGGCGCCATCGGACAGGCCATGGCTGAGCGCTTGCAGGGATGGGGCGCGACCCTGCAGTACCACGAGGCGAAGGCTCTGGATACACAAACCGAGCAACGGCTCGGCCTGCGCCAGGTGGCGTGCAGCGAACTCTTCGCCAGCTCGGACTTCATCCTGCTGGCGCTTCCCTTGAATGCCGATACTGAGCATCTGGTCAACGCCGAGCTGCTTGCCCTCGTACGGCCGGGCGCTCTGCTTGTAAACCCCTGTCGTGGTTCGGTAGTGGATGAAGCCGCCGTGCTCGCGGCGCTTGAGCGAGGCCAGCTCGGCGGGTATGCGGCGGATGTATTCGAAATGGAAGACTGGGCTCGCGCGGACCGGCCGCGGCTGATCGATCCTGCGCTGCTCGCGCATCCGAATACGCTCTTCACTCCGCACATAGGGTCGGCAGTGCGCGCGGTGCGCCTGGAGATTGAACGTTGTGCAGCGCAGAGCATCATCCAGGCGTTGGCAGGTGCGCGCCCAATCAACGCTGCGAACCGTCTGCCCCAGGCCGAGCCTGCCGCATGTTGAATCCGGTCTGGCTGAAGAGCCTGGTAGCGATCGTTCAAACAGGCAGTTTTCAGAGCGCGGCGAGGGCGTTGGGGCTGGCCCAGCCGACGGTGTCGCAGCACTTGCAGAAGCTTGAAGAGCAGGTCGGCGTAACGCTGGTGCAGCGCAGTCGTAGCGGCTGCCAGCCTACCACACGTGCGCTGGCCTTCATGCCGCATGCGACCGCCTTGCTCGACATGCACGCCCGGGCGCTAGAAGCCCTGCATGGAAATAGTGAGCGCGTCGGGGCCAGCTCCAACATCGGCACCTACCTTCTCCAGCCATTCGTGCGCAGCTATCTGACGACCGCAAATGAGAGGGGCGAGGTGGATCTGCGCATCGCCGCCAACCCGGATGTGGCCGACCAGCTACTGGCGGGCCAGCTCGACGCCGCGATCATGGAATGGTGGCTACCTCACCCCGACTTCGAACACCGCCTCTGGCGGGTCGAGCCGCTGGTACTTATCGTCAGCCCCGACCATCCGCTGGCTGAAGCAGGGTGCATAGAACGCGATCGTCTGGTGGACCTGCCGATGCTGGGAGGTGAACCGGGTAGCGGTACCGGACGGCTTCTGACCGAATACTTTGGCGAGCTGGGCGTGCCTCGCAGCGGTATGCAGCTAGGCAGCACCGAGGCAGTCAAACAAGCAGTCAGGGCGGGACTCGGCGTGTCGTTGGTGATGGCTTCCGCAGTACAAGACGAAGTTCGCAGTGGCGCGCTGGTAGCTCTTCCCATCCCGGGGCTTGAAAAGCGTCTCCAACTGATCTGGCGCAAACCGCCCGGAAATCTGCACCCGCCGGGATTTGTGCGGCACTTATTGGCCGGTTAGCGACGGCCTGACTTTGGCCGTCGCTACACATGGTCACACTTCGGTCTGTTCCGCCATTTCCAAGGCGTCATCGACCTCAATTCCCAGATATCGAACGGTGCTCTCCAGCTTCGTATGGCCGAGCAGCAGTTGAACGGCCCGCAGGTTCTTCGTCCTGCGATAGATCAGTGATGCCTTTGTGCGTCTCATTGTGTGAGTGCCATACATGGCTGGGTCAAGGCCAATGGCTTTCACCCAGCCTTTGACGATACGGGCGTACTGACGAGTGGATAGATGGTCTGAGTTATGCAGTCGACTCGGGAACAGGTAGTCCTCGCCGCGGAGCTGTACTTGATGTATCCAAGCCGCGAGCGCCGCCCGAGTTTGCTCAGTGATCTCGAACTGCACTGGCCGCTGTGTTTTCTGCTGCATCACTATTGCTCGTGATGACACCTGCTCACCATGGGCAACGTCCCGCACACGGAGCTTGGTTAAGTCGCAGGCTCGAAGCTTGCTGTCGATGGCCAGGTCGAAGAGAGCCAGATCCCGAGTTCTTTCTGCAATTTGAAGCCTTACTCGGATGGCCCAGATATCTCTCAGTCGGAGTGGGGTTTTCTGTCCGACCAGTTTTCCTTTGCTCCAGGGCTGGCGGCTGCAGGTAGCGATGATGTTCATAGCAAGTCCTCCACGTGTGGGAGGACAAGAATGGCTAGCCTGAACGGTGGTCGCTAACCGGCCAGGAGCTGCCCTTCATGAACGGCTGCGCCCGCTCCATCACCGTACGTCACAAGCACCTAGGGCAACAGGGGCGATTCAGTTATCCACTACTGATGATGCAATCTACCTTTCACAACTCCTCCAAAGGCATCTCCGGCCAGCGACGCTTCGCATCCGCACTGGACAGGGCAGGTGTTGCACAATAGCGTTCTGCCACGACCACACCACGCAGCACATAAAGAACCATCAGATGTCCTGGGTAAAACCAGTAGCCCCATCGGCTGACTGGCCAGACATTAAAGGAGATGGCGCAGCGCAGTAGAACAAGCCCCAGAATCGCGGCCCCGCTTGCTGTGACGAATATAAGAAGTGTCTCCGGGGTTACCGCCGATTCCACAACCCATCGGTTTCGCCCATTGGCCAATACCGCTAAGGCAGCAGGCAGCCACCACCAGCGCAGCCCCTTGAGACCCAGGACAAAGGCAGCTGGCAGCAACACTCCGATGGCACCGTACATCAGGTGCTGATGCATCAACACAGAGCAGATCAGTGCTGCCGCCGCCAACTGCACGCTGCTGCGATTGCCATGGTGCACATGGCCCTGGTCGATGATGACCGGAATATACTGATTAGACTCAAGGTCTGCGGCGTTTGAGATTTCAGCAGCCAATGCCTTATCCGCGCCACAAAGGGCTGCAACTGCCATTGCACCGTTGCGGATTTCTGCCCTCCCGCTTTCTGTGCTGCTGCTCCTGATTTCATTGAGCTTTTCGATGATCGTCCGGGCTGCGGCTGCACGATCATTGGCGACCCCTTCAAGCCGCAAGGCTTGCAGGTCGTTTACAGCAACCTTGGCCGATATGTTCCCGGCGTTGATCTTGCTATCTGGCTCCAGGGCAAACATTTGCTTGACCTCGGCCCTGACGGCTGCAGCCGGTGGCTTTGTTGAGTCAAATGCTGTGCGGAAATAATCGGGTTGAGGCGTGGTGCCCCGCTCTATCGCGGCGGCGATATTGAGCCGGGTGCGCGCCATAACCACATGCCGCTGCTCTGGACTCAAGCCGTGATCCCGAGCTGTAACCCGCGTTGAGGCGATGGAGGCATAAGCGTCTGCTAGCTCCGGGTGAGCCTTTAAGGCTTCGGCTTGGGGTAGCTGGCGGAAGCTTTCAGCCGCGAGTTTTCGGGTGGCTTTCAGTGGGCGAAGACCAGCTCAACGCGCGTACCGGCAAGAGCATGGGCGGTTTTTTCGAGGCCATCACCACCTTCACCCAGGTGCGCCGCGACGTCTATGGCGAAGTGCACCCGGATGCTGCACGGCTGGAAAACATGCAGCTGGTGGAACTGGCCTCCGCGCCCTTCAGCAAACCGCGCTACCAGGCCGTGGCCAAGGCGCTGGACCTGCAGCCGGAACAGTTGAAAGCCGCCAGCATGGAGGAGGCCTACGAGCGCTACTACGCGCGCAACCTCAATGCCAGCAGCCTGGTCGCCTATGGCGCGATGCTGGAAAAGCTGGTGCGTGGCGAGCTTTTGTCCGCGCAGAGCCGCGCGCTGCTGTATGACGACATGAAGCTCGGCTCCTACGACAACTACCGCCTCGAAGCCGGGCTGCCCGAGGATGTGCCCTTTATCCAGAAGACCGGCACGCAGCTTGAGCGCGCCTGCCACGTCGGCGTCATCGAGCCGCAGGATGCAACCCGCGCGATCGTCGTGGTGGCCTGCGCCGAAGCGCTTGACGAAGGCAGCGAGGCCGGGCGCCTGTTCGAGCAGGTCGGGCAGGCGATCAGCCAGGCGTTGTTGCGTGCCGACGCGGAGGGCAATTGAAGGGTGCGAGGCTCTACTGTAGGCGCTAGCCATGCTCGCGAGCCGTTGTCCGTGCGAGTGGTCAGCTCCGTTCGGCTGATTGCCCCGCCTTTGTATCTCGATAGTATTAGCGCTTGAGCTGAGCAGACTCTACGGGGGCTGGAGCACGTGCCCCCGGCATTGAGTTGCAGCGACGGAATTGCCTTCTGTCGGAGCAACAGCGACTAGCAGGGCAGGGCGGCGCCTCAGTAGTCCACCAGCAGCTTGAGCTGTGCCGTGCGGCCCGGCTCGACCAGCGGGTTGCCGAGCAGGTCGTTGGAGTAGGCCAGATCTTCGGCTGTGGTCGGGTTGCGTCCGACCCGATCGAACAGATTTTCTACGCCGACGCTGACCTTCCAATGTTTCCACTGCGCGCCGAACAGTTGGCTCAAATCGCTACCGGCATACAGGTCGACCATGGCGTAGCTGGCGGTTTTGCGTTCCTGGCTGTCGTCAATGCGGGTTCTGCCCCGATAGCCGCGCACCTTGCCCTCGCTGTACCAGCGATCGGCCTGGTAGCGCAGGGTCAGTTGGCCGCTGAGCGGCGCGATGCCGTCCAGTGGCTGATCTTCGGCCTCATTGGTACCGCGGGTGGCCGCCAGCGCATAGCGCATGCTCCAGGGGCCAAGCAACCGGGCCTTGCCCTCCAGCTCGATGCCTTCGATGATGGCCTTGCTGATGTTCTGCTGCTGCATCACACCGCTGCTGACAGAAACGAGGTCGATCAGGTCGTCGTAGCGGCTCTGGTAGGCGCTCAGACTGGCCTGGCTCTGCTCGCCATACCAGCGCACGCCGAATTCGGCGGTGAGGTTGGTTTCTGGCTCAAGGTCTGGTGCGGGTAGGGTGGTGAGAGTGGCGGCGACACTGGTCCGCGCCATCTGCTGGCCGGAGGGTGCGCGGAATCCGCGGCTCAGGTTGCCCACCAGATGCCAGTCGGGCGTCAGTCGGTACACTGCGCCGAGGCTGCCGCTAAGGGCACTGTGGCGATTGTTGGTGTTGCCCTGGTAGGCGCGCGTGACGGCGCTGTTTTCGCCAGTGATGCCGCTGCCGACCTTGACCTGAACCATGTCGCCGCGCAGGGCCCCGGCCAGCGACCAGCGCTCGTTGAGGTACCAGTCGTCGCTGACGAACAGGCCGAAGCTGGTCTGCTCGGTATCTCGCTCCAAGGTATTCCAGGTACCTTCGGCCTGCAGCGTGCCATCTTTGTTGTAGCGCTGTTGCAGTCTCTTGCGTCCGTCGGCTGCCTCGTTAAAGAAGTCGCCACCAAAGCTCAGTTGGTGATCTTCGATCTGCCGGGTGGCGGTCAGGTGGCCGCCGAACACTGTCGGAGAATGGTTCTTCTGGTGAGTCGCCACATCGCGCGTGGCGTTCTTGCGGTTGACTTGGTAGCTATCGGTCTTGATCTGGCGGACATAGAGGCTGGCATCCAGGGTGTCGAGCCAGTCGTCGAAGGCCAGGTTGGCGTAGCTCAGGCGCAGGTAGCGTTCGACCAGAGGATCTTCGCGAACCTCCAGCAAGTCGGGGCCAGGCGCGGCACCCAGGCCGCCGGCGCGACCGGTGGTGACGTGCTGATAGCGCCCGGACAGTTCCCAGCGCGCCGTAGTGCTGGTTCGGTAGCCGAGGTTGAAGTCCAGCCCCCGACTGTCGTAGTCGCTGTTGTCCACCTTGCCGAGGGGGCTATCGTAGTCGTTGGCGGTACGCTGGTTGAGTCCGATCAGTACGTCGAAACCATTGCCTCCGCCAACCAACTCGCCGCGCACGCCGTACATGTTGCCATTGCTCGACCATTCGGCAGCCCGCAGCTTGGGCGCCAGCGAGAAGTCCTGGCCATCCTCGACATGGGCGCGGCGGGTGATGATGTTGACCACGCCGCTCATCGCATCTGAACCGTACAGCGCCGAGGCTGGGCCGCGAATGATCTCGATGCGCTCGATGGCGTTGGGGTCGAGCAGGTTGAACTCCAGAGTACTGCGACCACGGTGACGATCGCCGTCGATTGCCAGTACCGTGCGACCGCTGTTGCTGTTCTGTCCGCGGATCACCAATTGCCCACCCAGACCGCCACTGCGCGCATACTCGATACCCGGTACCTCGACGAGCAGGCGCTGGATACCGCCAGCATTGAGATACTCGCGAATCTGCTGCGAGTCGATAACCGTGATGGTACGAGGGGACTCCTCGATGCTGACGACCGAGCGGCTGGCGGAAACGATCACCGACTCCTGCAACTCGATAGGCTGTGCGGAGCTGGCGATGGCCGGAGCGGCCAGCAGGAGCAGGGCGCTGAATGAGGGAGCCCGTAGCGGGTGGGCGCATGGTGTGTTGAGCACTTCAAACCTCCTTATCCAATTGATAGGTATTTTCTTGCGCAGATGAGACGTATTCACATTTTGGCGCTGATGACATCTTCGGCTGGGCAGCTTTACGGGCTATGGGCAGGGCCTGCTAACCAGGCAGTTCCAATTCCTGATCGGCCCAGGATGTCGGCGCGTGGCTGGTGTAGATCACCAGCCGATGGCTATCTTTGGCCTGCCTGAGCAGTTCCACGACGTGCTCGTAGCGACTCCGATCCAGCCCGGTGCAGGGTTCGTCCAGTAACAGGATCGGCGCAGGCGAGCAAAAGGCCCGCAACAGGGCAAAGCGCTGCAACTCACCACCGGACAGATCCGATGAGCAGCGCTGCAGCAGACCGGACGCCAGATCGAGTTGCTCAAGCCCCGCCTGTAGTTGCCTAGCAGAGCAAGCGCAAAGCCAGTCGCGCATCCTGATGCGCGGCAGCACGGTGGGACGCTGCTCCACATAGGTCATCAGGCGTGGGCGGACAAACGCCAGCCGGGCGGCTGGCATGCCGGCCAGATCCAGCGTGGTGCCGTCTATCTCTACTCTCAGTTGGCCGCCGCCCATGCTGCGGCTGCCCCAGATACGCGAGAGCAACGTGGATTTACCCGCCCCGGATGCCCCCCAGATATGGACGATCTGGCCGGAACCGGCTACCAGGTGGGTGGCCGGGCCTTTGAGCATGTCGCTGTAAACGCTAAGTTGCACGGTGGGCCGGTTCATCACAGCACCGCCTTGACCAGTGCCTGGGCAGTGGGGTGATCCGGCTCGGTCAACAGTCGGTCGATAACCGCCTCGCTGACGATCCGGCCCTGATCCATGACCAGCGCCCGGTCGGCAATCAGCCGGGCCAGGCGCAGGTCGTGGGTCACGAACAGCATCGAGGTGGCGCGCTCATGCTTGAGCTGCATCAGTATGTCGATGAGCGCGGCCTGGGCCACCGAGTCCAGCCCCGAGGTGGGCTCATCGAGAAACAGCACAGACGGGCCATGCACCATGGCGGCAGCAATCTGGATGCGCTGGCGCATGCCGCCGGAAAACTGGATGACTGGCTCATGTGCGCGCCCGGGCGCCAATCCCAGGCGCTCGATCCAGCTCCTGGCCTGTGTCAGCGCATCGCCGGCATGGTTCAGGCCTAGGTCGAATAGGCGCCGCGCGATATTGGCGGCGGCGCTCAGGTGCAGATCCAGGGCCTGGTGGGCATCCTGCGCGACATACCCGGTCGCGCGGCGGCGCAATTGCAGGACGGTATGGTGCTCACTGGCTCGTACATCCTGCCCCTGCAGTTGGAAAAGCGCGCAGGTGCTGGGTGCTTGTCGGCCCGACAGAACGTTGAGCAAGCTGGATTTGCCCGCCCCCGAAGGGCCGACAATGGCCAGCACCTCGCCGGGGTACAGGCACAGATCACAGTGCTTCAACACGCGCCGGTTACCCAGGTTCAGGCAGGCATCGCGCAGCTCCAGCACCGGTGGTGGCAGTTCAAACACGGGAGCGGCTCCGGCAGGCTTCGGAGTCCGAGCACACCCAGTGGGGGGCTGCGCCGGTCCCGATGTTGTCGAGGTAGTGCTCGGTGCTGCCACAGATCAGGCAGTTGCCGGGCACCTTCGGTGGTATGCAGTCCACGTCTTCGAATGCCAGGCTTTGCACCGGGCAGTAGGCGGGCAGGGCGTAAACTCGGCGTTCGCGGGCCGCGCCGAAAATCTGCGGAGCGGGCATCAGGTGCAGGCGGGCGTTGTCCATGGCCGGTACCGGCGAGGGCGACATGAGCGCGCCGCCTGCGACGACCACCGGATGGTCATAGCCCAGGCTGGCCTCGCCATGGCGCGACCACATCTCGAACAGCGCGGTGCGTACCAGCCCGTAGTCGTGGTGAGCGTGGCGCAGGCGCGCCTCGCGAGCGCTGTCGATAAAGCCGCGCAGTGGGTCAGGGCGCGGCACCTGATAAATCAACACCTGGCCTTCGCACAGCGGCATTTCGGGCACCCGCTGGCGTGTTTGGATCAGGCTGGCGGTCGCCGTTTCTCGGGTGGTTTCAATACCGGCGGTCCTGGCGAAGAAGTCGCGGATGTTAAGGGCATTGACGGTCTCGTCCGAGCCGTGGTCGGCCACCTTCAGGCGGTCGCCCGGATGCAGCAGCGCAGCGGTGATGGCCATGCCGCCGACACCCCAGCCATAGGCTATCGGCAGCTCCGGTGCGCTGAAGGGAATTTGCCGGCCCGGCAGGCACAGTGCCTTGAGGATCTTGCGACGGATTTCGCGCTTGGAGGGCTGGTCGAGATAGGCGTAGTTCATGAGTCGCTCTGGTTCTGTTCGCGGTTCGCGCTTGCCGCTTGCTGGGCGCGTATCCTTCGCAGCCGGGCGATATCGGCATCGAAGTCCGAGTAGTGCGGCAGCTTGAGATGGCTGACATAGCCCGCCGCCGCCACACCATCGCAGTGCATCAGCACATCGGCATGGGCCTGTCCGGCCTTGATGTGCTGGTCCACCACCGCCATCGCTACCGCCTTGCGCTCATTGGCGCCGAAGGCAATGCCAAAGCCGCTTTGCAAGTGTGGTGTGTCGCCAAGATTGGGTTGCAGGCTGGTGCAGATCGTCAGCGGCAAATCACCGATGGACACGCTCAGGCCGATGTCCTCCAGCTCCACCACCACCTCCACGCTGCCCATGGCCAGCTCGGCCACATAAGGATGGGCTGCCCCAGCCTTGCGCAGGCGCTCGTAGGCCAGCCCGGTCAGATAGCCTTCCTCGCCGCGCGCCAGGTGAGCCAGCCGCTCGCTGGGCGTGGCCTTGGCTGACAATGGGGTGCGGGTGATGTCCACAGGGTCTTGTGCGGCCTCCTGGGCAATCAGCTCGGCATGATCGTTCAGCGGAGACTCAAACGCTTGATCCGCGCCAACGACTGACGGCTCAAGCTCCGGACGAGGCTGTGTGGTTTCCAGCCTGAAATCCAGCAGCCGGTGGGTGTAGTCGTAAGTGGCCCCTAGGATCTGCCCGCCGGCCAGCTCTTTCTGGGTAGCCGAGATATGCCGTTGATAGCGCAGTTGCGTCAGGTCGATCGGCGCGGCCAGACCGAAATCGGGCAGACGGGCGCGGTGCGCGCGCAACAGGAAAATCGCTTCGGCCAGATCACCCTGGGCCTGCTTGAAGGCAATGGCGGCCAGGCGCGGGTCGTAGAGCCCTCCTTCGCTCATGACCCGGTCGAGTGCCAGGCCCATCTGCGCGATGATCTGGGCAATCTCGATATCGGCCAGCGATTCGTCGCCGCGCCGCGCCCGCTCCACGGCCAGGCGGGACGCCGCAACGGCCTGCTCGCCACCCTTGATCGGGACGTACATCAACGTAGCTCCAATGTCAGATGGCGGGGCAGGGCCACAACCTGACGCCCCGCGCATAATAGAAGGTCCACCCCGCACGGGTACTCGCCATGCCAGGCCTGGTGGTGTTCGATGACACCGCGCTTGAGACCGCTGACAAACAGCAGTGTGGGCTCTTTCAGGCCCGCGCCCCGGGCACCGATGCACAGCTCGCCGGGGGTGTGCAAGGCGGTTTCGGACAATGCCTCAACGCCGATCACCACTGTGGCACCCTCCTCGGGTACCTCGCGACTGCCGGTCGGAATGCTGTCAAGATCGGCCAGTGCTGGACCGGCGAACACCCACTCGGGCTGTGATGAAAGCATGGCTCCGGTGGCCAGGATTCGTTCGCACCAGGCATGGCTGCCAACACTCAAGGCAACCCGGGTCGCGGTGTCCAGCAGGCAGTCGATGCAGGCCTGCATGGCGCCTACCTCCAGTTGCTGCAGGCGAGCGGGGTAAGCAAAGGCCATCAGTAACGTGCGATAAGCTCTGGCCTGCTGGTGCTGGAACGATAAGGATGCAGATGCCTGCAAGGGGATTCTCATGAGGCACCGGAGGTCTTGGTGGTGTAAAAGTGCACGCGGGTCGCCGCTACCAGGCGCTCGCGTTCAGCCTGTTGTTCGGCGAGGCGTAGGCTTATCGGCTCCAGGCAGGCGGCGCGCTCGGTGGGCGCCATACCCTGGAACAGTGCGTCGAGGCATGCCGAGAGCTGGGCCTTGCGCAGGTCGGAGCCAAGCTGCACCGCGTAACCGCGGTGCAGCCCGATCTCGACCACGCAGCGGCTGCAGGTGGCTTCGCCAAACTGGAAGCCCACCGGCGAGCCGCTGGCCTGGGTGGTCAGGCGCAGCATGCCGGTCTCAGGTCCGGCCAGCATCCGGGGCTGCAGGTGCTGCTCCAGTTGCAGCCAGAGCTGCTCCAGCCAGGCGCAGTCAGCTCGGGACAGAAGCCCCAGCCACTGAGTGCGCTCCTGCTGTGCCATTCCACTCATGCGGCAATAACCTTGGCGTCGTAGAGCTCTTCGCTGGGCATCCTGATCAGTCGGCCACTCATCTCAAGTTTCATCTTGACCAGTGCAGCTTCCTCCTCGGGAGTGCGGTCTTGCTTGCGTGCCAACTGGATGAACTCGGGGCGCACATGACCCGGACGAATGGTGATTTCCACTGCCTTGCCACGGTATTCGAAGCGGAAGTAGTAGCGCCCGCCTGGAGATTCTTCCACGCCTTCACCCAGCGCTTTGTCAACGATATAGCGCCCTTCGGTCAGGCCTCGGGTGACGAACTCAATTGCATCGCGACCGCCGGGGCCGCCAAAGGCGGTCACGCAGCGTACTTCGCGACGTTCAGGCAGGCGGCCCTCGTCGAGCAGTGGCCAGGCGCGTTGCATCACCTTCAGTCCATGCACCACGCCGCCCGGATAGCCCGGTCCGTGGTACTTGAGCAGCTCATCGCAGGTGACGGTGAACTCTTCGCCGTTTTCCAGATAGGAAATAGCATCGTGTTTCATTGGAAGCTCCTTTGGGTTCCAGGGGAAGAAGCAGGGGTAATCCCCCGCCGGGATATCTCGTGAGGGCATTGGCAGTTCTGTTTGCGCAAGCCAAACAGCGGGAACACGGTACTTTGCTGGTACTCGCCTGCTTGCACCTGAAGGCGGCGCAAAGGCATGCCATAGAGCTGGGAGAGCTCGCTTTCGCTCAGCAGCTCGCTGGCCATGCCAAAGCGCACGTTGTCACCTTCGTGCATCAGCAGTGCCTTATCGGCCAGGTAGAGTGCGTGCTGGGGATGGTGGGTGGTGAAAATCACGGTATGGCTGCGTTGGCGACGCAGCTCGAACAGCACCCCCAACAGCAGATCCTGGTTGGCCAGGTCCAGCGCCGCGGCCGGTTCGTCCAGCACCAGCAGCTCTGCGCCGGTTGCCAGGGCTCGTGCCAGCAGTACGATCTGCCTCTCACCGCCGGAGAGGCTGCCAAAACACTGCTGAGCCAGATGCCTCGCGCCGACATGATCTAGCGCGCGCAGCGCTAGATCGTGATCATGCCGTGAGGGTACGGAGAACATCGGCAGCAACGCGGCTCGGGCCATCAGCACCACATCGATGCAGTGGTGATTTTCGCCGCCATGGTGGTGCTGCGGCACATAGCCGATCAGCCGGGGTGCCTCGCGCCGGCCTTGGGTCAGGCGCTGCGAGCCGAGCAAGGCCTTGAGCAGGGTGGTCTTGCCGCGCCCATTGGGGCCAAGAATGGCCATGGTCTCGCCTCTGGGTACGGCAAAGCTGAGATCGCGAAAGATGCAGCGTGGGCCAAAGCGCACTTCGGCCTTGCACATGCGCACGTGGATGCCGTGGTCTGTGGTGTGCATCAGAACCCCCTGCGCTTGCGTGTGCAGAGCAAATAGATGAATACCGGGGCGCCGATCAGCGCGGTCAGCACGGCCAGGGGGATTTCCGAGGCGGTCAGGCTGCGTGCCAGGGTGTCGGTAAAGACCATGAAGGACGCCCCCAGCAGCACGGTGCTCGGGTACAGGCGCATCTGGTCCTCACCCACCAGCAGGCGCGCCATGTGGGGAATGACCAGCCCCACCCAGCCCACTACGCCGGAGGCCGTCACGCAGGCGCCGATGACCAGCGAAATCAGCAGGAAAACCACTATGCGTGACTGCCCAACGCGGATACCAAAGGACCGCGCCTCGTCGTCGCCCATCGCCAGCACGGCAATGCGGAAACGCATACGATGCAGCAGGAAAATGCTCACCAGCAGTACCGGCGCGACCTGCTGGAGCTTGTCCCAGCTGGCCGAGGCAAAACTGCCCATGAGCCAGAAGACGATGGCTGGCAGGCTGCTTTCGGGGTCGGCTGCGTACTGCACCAGCGAAACCCCAGCGGCAAACAAGGCATCGATGACAATGCCTGCCAGCACGATGGCGACCAGCGTACGGCCAGCCACATTGGCAATCAGCACCACTAGAAACAGCGCGCCAAAGGCCGACAGGAAGGTCGCTCCCATCAGCAGCGGACCACTCAGCCCGGCCAGAATGGCCAGAGTGCCGCCCAGCGCCGAGCCCGACGACAGGCCCAGCACCTTGGGCGAAACCAGCGGATTGCGAAACAGGGTCTGCAAGGCTACGCCGCAGATGGCCAGCCCAGCACCGGTCAGGGCTGCCAGAAGAGTGCGCGGTAGGCGCACGTTCAGTACCACCAGCGTATCGACGCTGCCGTCTTCAAGGCCGTGCGCGGCATCCCAGAGCACCTGCAGTATCTGCCCGGTCGTCAGTGAGTAACGACCGGTGGTCAGACCCAGCAACACGGCTGATAGCAAAAGGCCTACCAGTAACGGCCAGTGCAACGTGCGCAGCAGGTTCTGGATCAGCCGTTGCGCGGGTGGGACGAGGAAATCGGTCGATGCACTCATGGCGATGAAAACACCTGGTAGCCGCGCGCTCCGGCATTCACGTCCAGGCGCAGGATGCGGTCGATATCGGCGTCCGACAGCTCAAAATCGTAGAGCAGCCTGAACCCCTGACGCAGCTCCTGACGCAGGTCGAAGGCAAAAAGCTCCGGGTGGGCGAGATTGGCCAGCCACATCCAGGTGAACGGATTTTCCGGGGAGGCGCTGTCCCAGATGTAGCCGCCCTGCGGCGTCTTGTAGATACGCTGGTGTTGCGCCGCCGACAGGTGCGACAAAATGGGGTCGTCGTACACCCTTTGCGGCAGGGCCTCGGGATCGGCTGAAGACAGCAGGATGATGTCTGGCTGCCAGGCCAGGATCTGTTCGCTGGTGACCGAGCTTTCCACCCCCAGCTCGGCGGCCACGTTCTGTGCGCCTACCAGCTCGATAAAACCGTGCTGGTAACTGTTGCGCCCAGTGGCGGTCAGGTGAGTGTTGGCCGCGCGCAGGTGCAGGATGCGCGGCATCTGCACCTCACCGGCCTTGGCCAGGGTACTGCCGATTTGCACCATGACTCGGTCACGCCAGTCGAGCAGTTGCGCCAGTTTGGGTATCTGGCCGGTAATCTCGGCAGCCATGCGCATGTTCTCGCGCGCCAGCTCTTCCGTGCCGCCGTTGCCGCCGCCGACCATCAAGGCAACCGGCAGCCCAGCATTGCGCAGAGGGGCCACGATATCGTCGCCGCGCCGGCCCCATTGGATGACCAGATCCGGCTTCAGGGCGGCGATGGCCTCGACATTGGGCAGCCAGCCGCCATTCTCGGCCAAGATGTCGCTGGTGATGGTGGCGGCTTCGGGGAACATGACATCCATCATCCCGTCTGCGAAGGCGTGTTTGGATGTCTGGTTCATGCCCACGATGCGCCGGGCGCTGCCATCCAAGGCAATCAGGGTTGCCGCAGCCGGGTTGGGCAGCGTCACGATGCGCTGCGGTTGTGCCTTGAGCGCGATTTCATTGCCCACTACATCCCTGAAGACAAGGGGTTGTGCGAGTGCGTCGGAGGCCTGGAGCAGCGCGCTGGCCAGCAAACCGGCCAAACTGAGTGTGAGATATCTGTGCACCATGTGAGCCACTTTTGCTTGATATGAGACCGAAAGTGCAGGTCTCAAATCTTGTTGATTATCATTTGCGTATAATTCTATCCCCGTTAAAAATCAAGAGAAACTTAATGATTGGAACTATTCGTGAAGTAATTTCGTACGCCAACGCGCCCGCTTATTGGTAATGCGGCGCTAGCGCCTGGCGTGGCAGGTTGGACAGACATCTAGATCGGCAGCTCGGCTCGGGTGTGTGCGTGCAGCCAAGGCAAAAAGCCCCGCAGAAAGCGCGTAGTGGCCGGCATGAAGTAGCTGCCGTGGTGGTAGCAGGGATCCAGCGAGGTAACAATCAGGCGCCCGGGCGTGGAGTGGCTGTCTTCGTAAAGCACGGAGCCGCAGCCTTCTTTGTCGATAAGCGAGCGAGCCCCTTCGGGGACGGCAAACGAGCCGTGCTGGTGCCAAGTGGCATCGGTCAAGCTGATGTAGTTGAACAGCGAGTGCTCGGGCCATACCAGGCGCAGGCCGGAGTCCGCTCCGGGGGTGAGCCACCACCAAAAGTTGGTGGGTGGACAGTCGGTCCAGCGAACCTGTGGCAGCCACTGCTGTGGGTTGGTGTTACCCATGGCTACCACGGTCTTGCCTTGCTCCAGAAACAGGGCAATGGCGTTGCGATGGCGGGCGATCAGGTCGCCGCGGGTGTCACAGCAGAACACCAGGGTGTCTGCGGCGGCGAAGTCGTCCGGGGTTAGATCGAGCACATGGCGGTGCATCTGCAAGTAAGGGGCGAACTCGGGTGTGTGCAGGGTACGGTGGTGGAAATAGGTACCCCCCTCGACAAAGCACACGCGTGCGGCGTGTGCTTTGTCGAGGCTCGTTGTGGGGTCCGCCTTCGGGAACAGCTCGGCGAGGTATCGTGCCGCCTTGCTCGTTGCAACCCCTGCACCGGGCACTGGCGTGGCGGCGGCCCATTCGTAAAACGCCTGACGCATGCCGTGCGCGGAAGGTGCGTTGCTGAAGGACAGAAAGTCGTTGCCGGCATGCGCCAGCAATTGGCCGCCGCCAGGGTATGTGTAGAGCCAGTCCAGCGGCAGGCGGGCCTGGCTGCCCAACTCGGTAAGCACCTGTGCGCCGGCTGGCGGTGGATTGAAGCCGCGGCCATAAAAGCCGGCAACCCCCTTGCGATAGGTCAGCTCACTGTTTTCGATGTCGGTGAAGATCGGGTGAGCATTAAGGTTGTATACCTGCAATCCCGCCAGGCCAGTTTCGTGCGTAGCTTTGTAGGGCTGCAGCTCATCCAGGAAGGGGTACACCACGTGCCCGTTGAAGACCAATTTCCCGCCTTGTTGCAGATAGCGCTGCAACTGCACCCTGCAGCGCAGCAGTTCGCGTTGATCGGCGTAGTTGGTGATGACGATGCAGCAAAATGCCGACAGCTCGGTGCTGGCTAGGGCATACATGGGAATGCCGAGTGAGTTGCCGTGGGGGTAGTCGGCAAACACACCGCTACGAGGTTGGTCACTGTTGAGTATCAGGGCAATGTTGCGCATGGTCGCTCGCCGCTAGAGGGGGGCTCGGCTCCAGGCCGGCACTTGGTGTTTGCACAAGCAGCCGACTCGCCTCTTGCCGGGAGCGGTGGTGCGTCTCTTGGTCTTCGGCTTCGTCACTTCTCTGTTAATAATGAGAATGAAAATCGTATTTACTTAGACGAAGTAAATGAATTCTAATGCTCGCCTTTGTCAAGTAAAACTCAATGAGTTAAACGATGCGTGAAGTAATTTCGAACCGCCTGGCATCAATATCTATCCGTGATTTGCTGCTGGTCGAGGCCGTGGCTCAGCAACGCAGCTTTCGTCTGGCAGCCGAAACGATGGAGATTTCCACTTCCGGACTGTCTTACCAGGTCAGGAAGGTCGAGGAGGTTCTAGGCGGGGCTATCTTCGAGCGAGGCAGCAAGACCACGCCCACCGTCTACGGGCAAGTGGTGCTGGATGAAATAGCGGCAATTCTGGAGGGGATTACCCGTCTGGAGGCGCTGCGCGATGACTCGGCAACACCTTTTGGCCAAGCGCTTCGGTTGGGCGTCATCTCCTCCCTGGCCCCGCTGGATTTACTGCAAATCCTGATGCTGTGCCGCGAACACTCGGCACAGACACGGGTGGAGATCGTCTGCGGTATGCATCAAGGGCTGCTACGCCGGCTACTCAACCGCGAGATCGACATTCTGGTCACGGCCGGACAGGATATTCCCGATGGCCTAGGGTACGCCGAGCTCTTTCGCGAAGGTTTTGTGCTACTTACCCGTTCAGATCAAGAGATTCCTCAATTGGAGCCGGTTTTTTCTTCCGGGCTCGGGCTGCTGCCGCTGAATGAGGACGACTTTGTGCCGCCGGGAGTCGCACAAGGCTTGGAGCCTTTGCTGACCTCCGGCCTGGCACGGGCATTTGGCCTAAGTGTTGGGCACCGCATTGCACTCGTCTGTGAGGGCTATGGCCATGCACTGCTGCCGCACGGATGGGTGAAAAGCATGCCGTTGCCGCCAAATCTAACTTTGATCCCGCTGCCCGAGAACCTGTCCGGGGAGAGGGTGCTGGGCTGTATTTGGCGCCAGTCCTTCCCCTTGGGGCCGGAGATCGCGAGCAAGTTGTGCAGTCTCAGATTCGGTGGGTGCGCCTGACGTCGTTCGATGAGCGCTTCGACCTGCCGGGACGGTGTCGTCCGGGGCGCAAGGAGTGATTGTGCAGATGAAAATGAGTTGGGAGTTACTGCAAGCTGTGTTGGCGTTGTGTGGGAGCTGCAAGGATAAATATTTGTTCTTATAGAACAATTGGTTAGTTTATTTTCGGGTCGCCTTAAGGATGACGAACTTCGGCGTCGCCGCGACCTGCTCGACCTGGCCGAACAGCCGCTTGAGCTTGAGGTGGTAGCCCAGGTGGCGGTTGCCGACGATCCACAGTTCGCCACCTTTGCCCTAGCACCGACTTAGGCTGGGGGTGTATTAGCACAAGGGCTTTGAAAAACGCCTTGTCTTCAGGTGTGAAAATAGGCTCAAGCACGCCAGTAGTTCTGTTTCGAAGGGTGAAATGTCCGTCAACGAGCAGGCGCCCTGCACATTTCTCTTGAATCCGGCGCAACTCGTGAATGGACTGTTCACGCACGGCGCGGCGCCGCTCAGGAGCCCAGCCGTCAAGATCATGTACGGATGATGGCGCAATAATCGTTTTAACGATGGATGAGCCCGTTACTTGCGTGTCCCGCATTTCACGCTCCACATGCGCGCGAAGCAGGGTAGTTTTGCCTGCCCCAGGAATACCACCAACACAGATCGCAACTCTCTTGGAAATAACCTCCGCGTATTGGCTCATACGATTCTTGCTTCCGCACTTCGAATCTCTGCATCCAACCAGTCGATAGCCCTCGCTTCTAATCGGGGAATACGATCATCCGGCTGTACTCCGGCTGGAACTAACTCAAGCCCCATCATAGGTGTACAGGTTGCACACGCAGGCAAAAACAGTATCCGGTTCATATACGCACGCACATCATCAAGCGTGGTCCCAGCGGTGATGGCCAGCCCCTCATCGTCCCTTGACAGTTTTGCGATTCGAGAGCAAATGAAAAGCCGGCCGCGCTCGACCGTGGCACAGTGGCGCCGATACCAGCAATCATCAAACATTGCTTGGGCTTGCTCATCTGAGACTTCGCGTTCATCGCTCCAGGGATCCCAGCCCTCGTCATTCATCCGGAAAATAAGTTCCACATGGGGTGCGACAAGGGAAATCCACGTGCGATAACGATCGAGAATCGTGCCGCCCAGGCCATAGACACTGACGCTCAAGCGATCGATATGCTGTAACGAGGTCTTGGTCAGCCCGCGCGGCGTCAGGCCATTGGTGACTACCTCCAAGTGCTCCGCAATGCCAACTGCGGAAAATCTCGCCAATGCACGCTCCAGCAAGCGCCCATCGATAGTCGGTTCTCCCCCTAGGACAGCTAAGCTCTGAACTCTGACGCCCGCCTTGAAAAGGTTTGCAAGTGTCTCGGCGAGTTCAGCTACAGGCTCACCAATGGATGGCAAGGGCTGTTTGGGAACCAGGAACCCACAATGAGCGCAAGCTAGAGTACAACGTGAAGTTATCGATATCTCCAGCTCTCGAATATGAAATGTCTCTTCCATTAGCTCCATCATGGAGACTCCAAACATCCAAATAATACCGTGCCGTCCAGCACGAAATTCAGGCCAGTGCTCATCCGCCCTTTCAGCCGATCATACATCACCGTTAAAAGACGCAGACCTGTTCGCTCGTTCCGTGAGCTGGAAGGAGACAGCCACGAGGGTCTGCTATTGGCCGGAAGCAGTCGTCTAAAACGTACTTGTTCCGTCTGTCATTATTGAGCGGCAGCATTCGATGTAGCTAGTGCTGCCTTCTTCCATGCATCCAGCATGTCAGCCCATTTCTGCATCATTTCTGCCCGATCACTTAGGTACTCAGCATGGTTGTAGGTGCGGCGAACTGCATTGGGTTCGATGTGGGCGAGCTGCCTTTCGATCCAGTCAGCTGAGAAGCCCATTTCATTCAGTCGGGTACTGCCTGTCGTGCGCGTGGCATGCGGGCTGTACTTGCCGGCCCAGCCCAAGACGTTAAGCATCTGGCGAAATGATGCGGAAACCATTGGCCGAGTACGTACGTCTCGGTGCGGAAAGACATGGGTGTATTTTCCGGTAATGGCATGAAGGCCTCGCAGCATTTCTACCGCTTGCTGGGGCAGGGGATTCGTATGCTCCTTGCGCTTTTTCATCCGCTCGGCAGGGATTTTCCAAAGCGCCTTTTCTAGGTCGAATTCCGACCATTGAGCTTCTACTGCTTCGCTTGGGCGGCACAGAGTCAGCCACATAAGGCGGAACGCGCAGAGCGTTTCGTGGCGCCCGCCGTGGGATTCGACATCGTGCAGTAGCTGGCCAATTTCATCTGTGGATAGTGGGCGCTTGTGCTGCGTCTTGTTGGCTGGGAGCGCTTTGCGAACCGGATGCACAGGGTCGCTGGTGGCGCGCAGCGTCGAGATCGCCAATTCGAACACGCCAGTCATGGTTCGCTTTGCCTCAGCGGCAACGGACGGCCCATTGTCCTGGGCTGCTCCTTTGAGCACCTCAAGAATGTGGGCGGGGGTGATGGCCTTGATCGGCTGGCTGCCGATCTTTGGAAAGACAACTCGCTCCAGCATTCTGAGTCGCCTGGATTTTGTGATGTCCTCCCAATCCTTCAGAGCCAACCACTCTTTCGCGACCGCTTCAAAGGTGATGGCCTTTTCGTAGTCGCGTTTGACTCGCTCTTGCTGGCGGTGATGGGCTGGATTGATGCCTTGTACGACCAGTGAGCGTGCTTTGATGCGCTCTTCTCTGGCTTCCGAAAGAGTAAATCGACGCCCTTTGCGGCGGTCCTCCGTCTGCTCAGGCGTTTCGCCCTTTGGAGCGATCACGTAATCCCCGATGGCGAACACGCTTTCTTTCTTGGCACCAGCGTCGCTTAGCTCGAATCTATAGCGCCATGCCTTGACCCCGTTGGGCTTCACCTCAAGGTAGAGCCCATTTCCGTCAGTCATTTTGTAGGGCTTTTCCTTCGGCTTTGCGGTACGGCACGCAGTGTCAGTAAGCGGCATGACTGCTCCTTTCTAGCTGTACCCGGTTAATGGGGTGGGTACGTTTTCGCTGTACCCGGTAGCGTACCCGGTTGTTCAGTAGATCGCATAGAGGTTTGATGGACGCTGCTGGATAAGAAAAACCCCTTGAGGCGGCATTCCTCAAGGGGTTTAGTGTCCATTAAGATCCGAGAGGATCTAAGTTTCTGTTCAGACGTTGAAGCGAAAGTGCATCACGTCGCCGTCCTTGACGATGTATTCCTTGCCTTCCAGGCGCCACTTGCCCGCTTCCTTGGCGCCGGCTTCGCCCTTGTACTGGATGAAGTCGTCATAGGCGATGACTTCGGCGCGGATAAAGCCTTTCTCGAAGTCGGTGTGGATCACGGCGGCGGCCTGCGGAGCGGTGGCGCCGATCCTGACCGTCCAGGCCCGGACTTCCTTCACCCCGGCGGTGAAGTAGGTCTGCAGGTTGAGCAGCTGGTAGCCGGCGCGGATCACGCGGTTGAGGCCCGGCTCGTCCATGCCCATGGTCTCGAGGAACATCTGCATCTCTTCCAGATCGTCCAGTTCGGCTATCTCGGCCTCGATCTTGTTGCACACCGGCACGACGATGGCGCCTTCTTCCTCGGCGATGGAGTTGACCACGTCCAGGTGCGGGTTGTTCTCGAAGCCATCCTCGGCGACGTTGGCGATGTACATCACCGGCTTGGTGGTCAGCAGGTGGAAGGTCTTGGCCAGGCGCTTCTCTTCGTCGCTGAAGTTCTTCAGCAGGCTGCGCGCCGGCTTGCCTTCGGTGAGGTGTGGGATCAGCTTCTCCAGCAGCGCCTTCTGCGCCACCGCTTCCTTGTCGCCGCCCTTGGCGGTACGGGCGACGCGCTGCAGCTGCTTCTCGCAGCTGTCGAGGTCGGCCATGATCAGCTCGAGGTCGATGATCTCGATGTCACGCTTGGGATCGACGCTGTTGGCGACGTGGATGACGTTCTCGTCCTCGAAGCAGCGCACCACATGGGCGATGGCATCGGTCTCGCGGATATTGGCGAGGAACTTGTTGCCCAGGCCTTCACCCTTCGAGGCGCCGGCGACCAGGCCGGCGATGTCGACGAACTCCATGGTGGTCGGAATCACCCGCTCCGGCTTGACGATGGCCGCCAGCGCGTCGAGACGCGGATCGGGCATCGGCACGATGCCGCTGTTCGGCTCGATGGTGCAGAAGGGGAAGTTCTCCGCCGCGATGCCGGATTTGGTCAGGGCGTTGAACAGGGTGGACTTGCCGACGTTGGGCAGACCGACGATGCCGCAGTTGAATCCCATGGTGATCTTGCCTCGGAGTTAGGTTCAGGCCTTCTGGCTGTGCAGGCGCTGCATCGCGCGGGTCCAGTCGCCGGCCAGGATTTCCGGCACGACATCCAGTGCGAAGTCGATGCTGGCATCGAGCTTCTCGCGTTCGGCCTGCGGCGCCCGCCCCAGTACATAGCCACTGACCAGGCTGGCGTGGCCCGGATGGCCGATACCCAGGCGCAGGCGATGAAAGCTGTTCTGGTTGCCGAGCTTGGCGATGATGTCGCGCAGCCCGTTGTGCCCGCCATGACCGCCGCCCTGCTTGAGCTTGGCGACGCCGGGGGGCATGTCGAGTTCATCGTGGGCGACCAGGATGGACTCGGGAGGAATTCGGAAAAAGCCGGCCAGTGCCGCCACCGCCTGACCGCTGCGGTTCATGTAGGTGGTGGGGATGAGCAGGCGGATGTCTTCACCCTGATGGCTGAACTTGCCGACCAGGCCGAAGTACTTGCGATCGTTGCTGAGCGAGACGCCCTCGCGGGCCGCCAGACGCTCAACGAAAAGGGCCCCCGCGTTATGCCGGGTCTGGTCGTATTCAGGGCCTGGATTTCCCAGGCCGACGATCAGTTTTACGGCAGTCACGACGGGGGCCCCTTCTTCGGCTAGACGAGTGGATTACTCGGCAGCGCCTTCTTCTTTCGGAGCGTCTTCCTTGCTCACGCGCGGGGCGTGAACGTTGGCAACCGGCAGGTCGCTGCCGTGGGCCAGGGAAACCAGCTCAACGCCTTTCGGCAGCTTGATGTCGGTCATGTGCAGAACCTGGCCGACTTCGACGTTGGCCATGTCGACTTCGATGAATTCCGGCAGGTCTTGCGGCAGGCAGGAAACTTCGACTTCGTTCAGGTTGTGCAGGATTTCGCCACCTTGCTGCTTCACGCCAACCGAGGTTTCCTGGTTGATGAAGTGCAGGGGTACGGTAGCGGTCAGCTTGTGGCCGGCAACGACGCGAACGAAGTCGGCGTGCAGAACGAAGCTCTTGGCCGGATGACGCTGCAGCGCCTTGATCAGAACGGATTCGTTCTGGCCGTCGACGTTCAGGCTCAGCACGTGGCTGAAGGAGGCTTCGTTTTCCAGCAGCTTGGCCAGATCTTTGGCCAGGATGCTGATGGACTGCGGGGCCTTGTCGCCACCATAGATGACGGCCGGAACCAGGGCAGCGTTACGACGCAGGCGGCGGCTCGCACCTTTCCCCAGGTCGGAACGCACTTGGGCATTCAGGGTGAAATCGGTCATTTCGTTTCTCCAGTAACAACATTACCCGTCGCGCTTGCGACCAGCGCTCGGGCTGTTGGGCAAAAAGCCCCGCGCGAGGCGGGGCACATTACGTTCAGTTCGATTTCCGCAGCTTGCGCTTAGCGGAACATCGCGCTGATCGATTCGGCATTGCTGATGCGGCGTACCGCTTCAGCCACCACTGGCGCGATGTCCAGCTGGCGAATTCGGGTGCACGACTGAGCGGCGGCCGACAGCGGGATGGTGTTGGTCACCACCAGCTCGTCGAGCACGGAGCCTTCGATGTTCTCGATGGCGCGACCGGACAGGATCGGGTGCGTGCAGTAGGCGTAGACCTTAGCAGCGCCATGGTCCTTCAGCGCCTTGGCTGCATGGCAGAGGGTGCCGGCGGTATCGACCATGTCATCGACGAGGATGCAGGTACGGCCTTCGATATCACCGATGATGTGCATCACTTCGGACTGGTTGGCTTTCGGCCGACGCTTGTCGATGATCGCCAGGTCGACGCCGAGGGATTTGGCCACGGCACGGGCGCGGACCACACCACCGATGTCGGGGGAGACGATCATCAGGTTCTCGAAGCGCTGGGCCTGGATGTCGTCGACCAGGACCGGCGAGCCGTAGATGTTGTCTACCGGCATGTCGAAGAAGCCCTGGATCTGATCGGCGTGCAGGTCGACGGTCAGGACGCGGTTGACGCCGACGACGTCGAGCATGTCGGCCACGACCTTGGCGCTGATCGGCACACGGGCCGAGCGCGGACGGCGGTCCTGGCGGGCATAGCCGAAGTAGGGGATCACGGCGGTGATGCGCGAAGCCGAGGAGCGGCGGAAGGCATCGGCCAGCACCACCAGCTCCATCAGGTTATCGTTGGTCGGTGCGCAGGTCGGCTGGATCAGGAAGACGTCCTTGCCGCGAACGTTCTCGTTGATCTCGACACTGATTTCACCGTCGGAGAATTTCCCGACATAGGCGTCACCGAGGGGGATATGCAGCTGACGTACGACACGCCGGGCCAGATCGGGGTTGGCGTTCCCCGTGAAGACCATCATCTTGGACACGCGCAGTACCTGCCTGAGGGTGGGTCCGATGAATAAAAAGCTGTTCAAAAGGCGAGCTCTTGAACAGCTTCAAGTGTATGGCAGGGGCGGCTGGATTCGAACCAACGCATGCCAGGATCAAAACCTGGTGCCTTACCGCTTGGCGACGCCCCTGTAGGGTCAACTTCTAGTGCGCTGATCGTACGAACCTTGGGAGGTTATGGCAGGGGCGGCTGGATTCGAACCAACGCATGCCAGGATCAAAACCTGGTGCCTTACCGCTTGGCGACGCCCCTGTATCGTACAACCCTTGTGCTACGCACTCGCTTCCTGTGCCATCTGTTCCAGGCTTCGGTGCAACATCGAGACGTTACGACCGCGGGCCACGAAACTCGGCAAAGTGGCTGGAAGTTGGCGGCGGACTTTATCAGCCTCGCCCTCGTTTGGGAAGCTCCCAAACACACAAGCTCCAGTGCCGGTCATCCTTGCCTGAACGAATTTGTTCAACAAGCTCAAAGCGTTACGAACTTCCGGATAACGCTTCTCGACCACCGGCTGACAGTCGTTATGACCGCCCCCTGCAAGAAGGCTGCGAACTGTAATGGCCGGGGTATTACGTGTCAACTCCGGGTCGGCAAATATTTCCGCTGTACTAACAGAGACTTGCGGCGCTATGACGAGGAACCAGGGTTCGGCCAGATCGACCGGTTGCAGGCGCTCGCCGACCCCCTCGGCGAAGGCCGCGCGACCGCGAACGAACACCGGTACATCGGCCCCCAGACTCAGGCCCAGCTCGGCCAGGCGGTCCTCGCCAAGCCCGGTATTCCACAGATGGTCGAGGCCGAGCAGGCTGGTGGCGGCATCCGAGCTGCCGCCACCGATCCCGCCGCCCATGGGCAGGCGCTTGGTCAGCTGGATGTCGGCCCCCAGGGTGCAGCCGCTTTCTCGTTGCAGCAGGCGTGCGGCGCGAACGATCAGGTTGCTGTCGTGATCGACGCCCGGCAATTCGGTCAACAGGCGGATCTGCCCATCCTCCCGCAAGCGGAAGCTGAGCTCGTCACCGTAGTCGAGGAACTGGAACAGGGTCTGCAACTCGTGATAGCCATCGGCACGACGCCCGGTGATGTGCAGCATCAGGTTGAGTTTGGCCGGTGCCGGCAGGGTCAGCATCTGCATTCAGCGGCCCAGCTGGCGCGGTTGCCAGTCCTTGACCACCAGGGTGATCTGCAGGTCGTGCCCTTCCAGGCGGATGCGCTCGGGCAGGGTGAAGCCGTTGTGCTCGGCGTAGGCCAGGTAGTTAACCTGCCAGCCGTCCTGCTCCAGACGCGCCAGCCGGCTGTCGCTGTCCAGACTCAGGCGGCTGCGGCTGTCCGGCGCGGGTAGGCCGCGTACCCACCAGAGCAGGTGCGATACCGGCAGTTGCCAGCCGAGCTGGGCCTCGACCAGCGCTTCCGGGGAGTCCGCCTCGAAGCGGCCCTGGCCGGCCACTTCCAGTGACACGGCATCCGGTCGGCCGGTCAGACGGGTGGCGCCGCGGCCAAGCGGGCCGGACAGGCGGATATCGAAGTAGTCCTGGCGTTGCAGCCAGAACAGCGTGCCGCTGCCGGATTCCTGCGGCGCGCGGATGCCGATCTTGCCGCTGATCTGCCAGCCGTCGAGGGTCTCGATCTGGCTGCGGTGCTCCTTCCAGGCCGCCGCGTTGCCGGGGCCTTCGACCGATTCGCGCGGGCCCATGCCGGCACAACCAGCGAGCAGCAGGGCCAGGCAGGGGGCGGCGAGTTTTTGCAGTAGGGACATGGGTCAGGGCTTCTCCGAGCCGGTCAGCCGCTTGAGCGTTTCGCGCAGGATCTGGCTGTCCGGTTGTAGTTTGAGTGCCTTCGACCAGACCGCGCGGGCCTCGCTGCGTTCACCCTTGGCCCAGAGTACCTCGCCCAGGTGCGCCGCCACCTCGTGGTCGGGGAAGCGCTGCAGGGCCTTGCGCAGCAGCGCCTCGGCCTCGCTGAGATTGCCCAGGCGGAAGTTGACCCAGCCGAGGCTGTCGAGAATCGCCGGGTCATCGGGGTTGAGCTGGTAGGCCTGTTCGATCAGCTGCAGTGCTTCCTGATGGCGATCGGTGCGGTCGGTGAGGGTGTAGCCAAGGGCATTGAGCGCCATGGCGTTATCCGGTTCGCGTTCGATGATGAAGCGCAGATCGCGTTCCAGCTGGCCCAGGTCGCCGCGTTTCTCGGCGAGCATGGCGCGGGTGTACAGCAGGTTGAGATCGTCGGGAAACTCCTCGAGCGCCTGTTCGGCCAGCGTCCAGGCCTGCTCGGTGCGGTCGTGCTCGGAGAGGGCTTCGATCTCGATGAGGTACAGCTGAATCGCATAGTCCGGCTGCTGCTGTCGGGCCTCGGCAAGCACCCTGGAGGCGTCATCGTCGCGGTTGCCGGAGAACAGCAGTTGGCTCTGCAGCAGCTTCGCCGGCAGATACTCATTGCCGGGGCCGACCTGGGCCAGTGCCTCCAGCGCCTTGGCGTTCTTGTCCATCGCCTGATAGGCGCGGCCGAGGTTGAAGTAAGCCGCGTCGATATGGCTGCCGCGCTCGATCAACTCCTCGAGATAGACGGTCGCTTCACGCCAGGCCTGCGCTTCCATGCAGACCAGCGCCATGGAGAAACGCAGGTCGTCATCGGTAGGGTGTTGCTGAACCAGCGTCGCGAACTCGCCCATGGCTTCTTCCAGGCGATCCTGTTCGACCAGCAGGCGCGCGTGGGTCAGGCGCAGGCGCTTGTCTTCGGGGTGCTGACGCAGGCTCTTCTCCAGCAGCGGCACGGCTTCATCGCCGCGCTGCAGGCTATGCAGCAGGCGCGCTTCCAGGAGGATGGAGGGGATCTGACGTTGCTTGGCAGGCTGCTTCTGCAGCAGTGCGAGGGCTTCCTCGCTGCGATCGTCCTGCTGTAGCAGAACGGCTTTGCCGAAGGACAGCTGCGGGTTGTCCGGGTGCTTGGCCAGCAGCTTGTCGAAGCTCTGCAGCAGGCCGGCGCGGGTATCGGGGTCGGTTTCTGAAGCAGACAGCGCGAGGAAGTCGAAATGCGTGTCGCCCTGGCCCTGCAGAACTTTCTCCATGAACTCCAGCGATTCTTCGTAGCGCCCGGCACGGGCGAGCTGCACGGCGGCAGCGCGCTGGGCGTCGAGATTCTCCGGCGCATTGCGTGCCCAGATCAGTGCCGTATCCAGTGCGGCCTGGTCGGCGCCGAGGTATTCGGCGATGCGAAAGCCGCGCTCGGCGACACCGGCATCCTGGGTCGCATGCGCCTGCTGTACATAGTTGCCCAGGGCGATGTCGAACCGATTTCGCTGTCCTGCCAGTTCCGCGACCAGCAGTGCATAGAGCGATTCGCGGCTGAACGAGCCCTGCGCCGGCTCGGCGACTGGCGCACTCGATGGCGCTGCATCCTCGACCGGCGGGGCGCTTTCCGGCGCCTGCTGCAGGAAGGTCTGACAGCCGCCGAGTAACAGCAGGGCGGCGAATGCGGCAAGTCTATTCATAGGGGAAATGTACGGCTGGTGTGCGGTCGCGGCATGATGACACAAGCCGCCGGGCAAGCCCATGGCCGCCAGAATGGTGCCAGGTGACGGGCATGGCCATCGAATCGGACAATCAAGGGCAATGGTTGTTCTCCATCAGACGAAGTAGGAGAATTGCGCGCTCCGTTTTCCAATCAGCGGTTCTGCATGGCTTTCCTCGCGCTTGGTATCAATCACAAGACCGCTTCGGTGGACGTCCGCGAGCGCGTAGCCTTCACGCCGGATCAGATGGTCGAGGCCCTGCGCCAGCTGTGTCGCGTCACGCCAACGCGTGAGGCGGCGATTCTCTCGACCTGCAATCGCAGTGAACTGTACCTGCAGCAGGATCAGGTCGAAGCCGATGCCGTGCTGGCCTGGCTGGCCAACTATCACCGCCTCAGCCTCGACGAGCTCAAGGCCTGCGCCTATGTGCACGTCGACGACCAGGCCGTGCGTCATATGATGCGTGTCGCCTCCGGGCTCGATTCGCTGGTGCTGGGCGAGCCGCAGATCCTTGGACAAATGAAGTCGGCCTACGCCGTCGCGCGCGAGGCTGGCAGCGTCGGCCCGCTGCTCGGGCGGCTGTTCCAGGCCACCTTCAGCACGGCCAAGACCGTGCGGACCGACACCGCCATCGGCGAGAACCCGGTGTCGGTGGCCTTCGCCGCGGTCAGCCTGGCGCGGCAGATCTTCAGCAATCTGCAGCGCAGCCAGGCGCTGCTGATCGGCGCTGGCGAAACCATCACTTTGGTGGCGCGTCACCTGCACGAGCAGGGCGTGAAGAAAATCGTCGTCGCCAACCGTACGCTCGAGCGCGCCAGTGCGCTGGCGGCGGAACTGGGGGCGCAGGCAATCCTGCTCGCCGACATCCCGGAAGAGCTGCACAACAGCGACATCGTCATCAGCTCCACCGCCAGTCAGCTGCCGATCCTCGGCAAGGGCGCGGTAGAGCAGGCGCTGAAGCGGCGCAAGCACAAGCCGATGTTTATGGTCGACATCGCCGTGCCGCGGGACATCGAGCCGCAGGTCGGCGAGCTGGACGATGTCTATCTCTACACCGTCGACGACCTGCACGAAGTGGTCGCGGAGAACCTCAAGAGTCGCCAGGGCGCTGCCCAGGCCGCCGAGGAGCTGGTCGCCGCCGGTACCGAGGATTTCATGCAGCGCCTGCGCGAGCTGGCCGCAGTGGATGTGCTCAAGGCCTACCGCCAGCATGCCGAGCGGATTCGCGACGACGAACTGAGCAAGGCCCAGCGTCTGCTGGCCAATGGCGCCAGCGCAGAGGACGTCCTCGCCCAGCTCGCCCGTGGGCTGACCAACAAGCTGCTGCATGCCCCCAGTGTGCAGCTGAAAAAACTCTCTGCCGAGGGCCGCGTCGAGGCGCTGAGCATGGCCCAGGAACTCTTCGCCCTGCACGAGGGCACGGAAAAGACATGAAAGCTTCGCTGCTGAACAAGCTGGACATCCTGCAGGACCGTTTCGAAGAGCTCACCGCACTGCTCGGCGATGCCGAAGTCATCAGCGACCAGAACCGTTTCCGCGCCTATTCGCGCGAATACGCCGAGGTCGAGCCGGTGATCGTCGCCTACCGTCAGCTGTGCAAGGTGCAGCAGGATCTCGAGGGCGCGCAGGCGCTGCTCAAGGACAGCGATCCCGACATGCGCGAGATGGCCGAGGAGGAAGTCGCCGAGGCCAAGGCGCAGCTCGAGACACTCGAAGCCAGCCTGCAACGCATGCTGCTGCCCAAGGACCCCAACGATGGCCGCAACGTGTTCCTCGAGATCCGTGCCGGCACCGGCGGCGACGAGGCAGCGATCTTCGCCGGCGACCTGTTCCGCATGTATTCACGCTACGCCGAGAAGCAGGGCTGGCGCGTCGAGATCCTCTCCGAGAGCGAGGGCGAGCACGGCGGTTACAAGGAAGTGATCTCCCGCGTCGAGGGCGACAACGTCTACGCCAAGCTCAAGTTCGAATCCGGTGCGCATCGTGTGCAGCGTGTGCCGGAGACCGAGTCCCAGGGGCGCATCCATACCTCGGCGTGCACCGTGGCGGTACTGCCGGAGCCGGACGAGCAGGCGGCGGTGGAGATCAATCCTGCCGAGTTGCGTATCGACACCTATCGTTCTTCCGGTGCCGGCGGCCAGCATGTCAACAAGACCGATTCGGCGATTCGCATCACCCACCTGCCGACCGGTATCGTCGTCGAGTGCCAGGAAGAGCGTTCGCAGCACAAGAACCGCGCCAAGGCCATGGCCTGGTTGGCGGCCAAGCTGCAGGACCGCCAGGATGCCGCAGCACACAAGGAAATTTCCGAGACGCGCAAGCTGCTGGTCGGTTCCGGTGATCGCTCCGAGCGCATCCGCACCTACAATTTTCCCCAGGGCCGGGTCACCGATCATCGGGTCAACCTGACGCTGTATTCGCTCAACGAAGTGATCGGCGGCGCAGTGGAGCAGGTCATCGAGCCGCTGTTGCAGGAGTACCAGGCCGACCAGCTGGCCGCACTGGGCGACTGATCCTTTCCGCTGCGCACCGCGCTAAGAGCACCTCATGCCAACCATCGAGTCCCTGCTGCACAGTGCCGATTTGCCGGACTCGCCGAGCGCCAGGCTGGACGCCGAATGGTTGCTCGCCGCTGCGCTGGGCAAGTCCACCAGCTACCTGCGCACCTGGCCCGAGCGAGAGGTGCCGGCTGATCTGGCCGAGCGCTTCGCGGCGGATCTGGCCCGCCGTCGGCGCGGCGAGCCGGTTGCCTATATCCTCGGCCGCCAGGGCTTCTGGAGCCTGGAGCTGGAGGTCGCGCCGGATACCCTGATTCCGCGTCCGGACACCGAGCTGCTGGTGGAAACCGCTCTGCAGCTGCTTCCGGCAACGCCGGCCCGGGTACTCGACCTGGGCACCGGAACCGGTGCGATCGCGCTGGCGCTGGCGGCTGAACGGCCGCAGTGGCAGGTCAGCGGTGTCGACCGCATCGAGGCCGCGGTCGCGCTCGCCGAACGCAATCGCCTGCGCCTCGGGCTGGGCAACGCCCACTTCGCACGCAGCGACTGGTTCGCCGAGGTGACGGGGGAGCGCTTCCAGTTGATCGTCAGCAACCCGCCGTACATCCCTGCCAGCGATCCGCATCTGCAACAGGGCGACGTGCGCTTCGAGCCGCAGAGTGCGCTGGTGGCCGGGGTGGACGGGCTGGACGACATCCGTACGATCATCGCCCAGGCTCCCGCCCATCTGACCGCGGGCGGCTGGTTGCTGCTGGAGCATGGCTTCGATCAGGCGCCGGCGGTGCGTTCACTGATAGCGGCGCACGGCTTCGAGGCGTGCGAAAGCCGCCGCGACCTGGGCGGCCACGAGCGCGTCAGTCTCGGGCGGCTGCCATGACCTTTCTGTTACGCGAGGTGCTCGATGCTGAGTGACGAAGAACTGCTGCGTTACAGCCGGCAGATCCTGCTCAAGCAGGTCGATATCGAGGGGCAGCTGCGCCTCAAGCAGAGCCGGGCGCTGATCGTCGGCCTCGGCGGGCTCGGCTCGCCGGTGGCGCTGTATCTCGCGGCTGCAGGGGTTGGCGAACTGCATCTGGCTGACTTCGACACGCTGGACCTGACCAACCTGCAGCGCCAGATTGCGCATGACAGCCGCTCCCTGGGGCTGCACAAGGTGGATTCGGCCATGGCCCGGCTGGAAGCATTGAACCCGCATGTGCGCCTGGTTCCTCATCGCAGCGGGCTGGATGCCGACTCGCTGGATGCAGTGGTCGCCCAGGTCGATCTGGTGCTCGACTGTACGGACAATTTCGCCATCCGCGAGGCGGTCAATGCAGCCTGCGTGAAGGCCCGAAAGCCCCTGGTCAGCGGTGCGGCGATTCGTCTCGAGGGACAGCTCTCCGTGTTCGATCCGCGGCTGGAAACCAGCCCCTGCTATCACTGCCTGTACGGGCATGGCAGCGAGGCTGAGCTGACCTGCAGCGAGGCGGGCGTGGTCGGTCCGCTGGTGGGCATGGTCGGCACCTTGCAGGCGCTGGAGGCGTTCAAGTTGCTGGCCGGATTCGGCGAGCCGTTGATCGGCCGTCTGCTGTTGATCGATGCGCTGTCCAGTCGTTTTCGCGAGTTGCGCGTCAAGCGCGATCCCCATTGCGCGGTGTGTGGGTCGACCGATGAGTGATTGCAACGCCCCCGTCGGCGTATTCGATTCCGGCGTCGGCGGGCTTTCGGTGCTGCGTGAGATTCGCCGGCGCCTTCCGCACGAATCGCTGCTGTATCTGGCCGACAGCGCTCACGTGCCCTATGGCGAGAAGAGTTCGGAGTACATCCGCGAGCGCTGCCGCATCATCGCGGCATTTTTCGTCGAGCAGGGCGCGAAGGCGCTGGTGCTGGCCTGCAACACCGCGACGGCGGCCGGTGTGACCGAGCTGCGCGAGCTGTACCCGGATTTGCCCATCATCGGCATGGAGCCGGCGGTAAAGCCCGCCGCCGCGGCCACCCGCAGTGGCGTGGTAGGCGTGCTGGCCACCACCGGTACGCTGAAAAGCGCCAGGTTCGCTGCGTTGCTAGATCGCTTCGCCGGCGACGTGCGCGTTATCACTCAGCCCTGCCCGGGGCTTGTCGAGCGTATCGAGTCAGGCGACCTCGCCAGCGCCAACACACGGGCCATGCTCGAAGGGTGGGTCGGGCCATTGCTGGCGCAGGGCTGCGATACCCTGATCCTGGGATGCACCCATTACCCGTTCATTCGACCACTGTTGGCGCAGTTGCTGCCCGGCGACGTCCGTCTGATTGATACCGGGGCGGCCGTCGCGCGACACTTGCAGGAACTGCTGGCCGAACGCCATCTGCTGAGCAGCGGCGAGGCCAGTCAGCGGTTTTATTGCAGCGGCGATCCGCAGCGAATGTCCGGCGTGTTGCCTACACTTTGGGGAGAACATGCAGAGGTCGAGTTGTTCTCCCGGTAGGAACTCCCGCCGCGGCGGAGTTTCTCAATTGATGCTGGCGATAATTAACCAAACAAACGCAGTGTTTTTATAAGGAAGTTCCCATGAAAAAACTGTTTACCCTGGCTGCAGTAGCGGCACTCTCGGTCGGGCAGATGGCGGCTGCTCACGCTGTGGACTTCACCGTTGCGGTCGGCCAGACCGACGAGTCGACCATGACCTATCGCCTGGGTGCGCAATTCGACTTCAATAGGAGCTGGTTCCAGACCAGCGTCGGGCGACTGACCGGCTATTGGGATGCGGGTTACACCTACTGGGAGGGTGACGAGTCCACCAGCAATCACAGCATTTCACTGGCACCGGTCTTCGTCTACGAGTTCGCCGGTCAGTCGGTCAAGCCTTACGTCGAGGCAGGTATCGGTGTGGCGGCGTTCGAAAACACCGAGGTGGAAGGCAACCGTCTGGGGTCGTCGTTCCAGTTCGAGGACCGTATCGGTGCGGGTCTGCGCTTCGCCGGCGGCCATGAGGTCGGCGTACGGGCGATCCATTACTCCAACGCGGGTATCAAGAAGCCGAACGACGGCGTCGAGAGCTACGCTCTGCACTACCGGATGGCGTTCTAAGCGATAGCGTCCAGGCTGCAGGGCTGTCGCCGGCCCTGCAGCGCTCCCTCAGGCGGCCTCAGCCATACGCCGTGGCGCTGCCCTTGCGCTCCTCGCGGCAATCCTGCGAACCCAGTTCGAACTCGCGGCATATCAGCGGGCGATGTGCATAGATAGTGCAGCGCATGCTGTCCCGGTCAAGCGCCGCGCACCAGCCGTCATCCAGCCGCCGCATCACTTCGCCGCCCCAGCTATCCCTGTCGATGAATCGCTGCGGTACACCGGTATCGCCGAACAGCATGACTTCGAGACGGCAGCAGCACGCCGCGCAGGTGGAGCAGCTGACGATGGGGTCTTCGAGTTGCTTGAGCGGGATGGTCGAGTCAGTCATGACGGCAGTCTAGCCGATGTGATCGACTCGGGCAGAGAGGCGGACGGCCCCAGCGGACGCTGGGGCCGCAAGTTTCAGACTTCTTCGTTCAGCTGCTTGTTGCGCCACCCCTCACCACCGGGCAGCACCAGGTTGAGCAGAAGCGCGATGATCGCGCACAGCGAGATGCCGGACAGGGTGAACTCGCCGTAGCCGATCGCCATGCCACCGATGCCGAACACCAGCGTCACCGAGACGATGATCAGGTTGCGTGCTTCGGACAGGTCGACCTGGTGGCGGATCAGGGTGCTCAGGCCAACCACGGCGATCGAGCCGAACAGCAGGCAGAGGATGCCGCCCATGACCGGTACCGGAATGCTCAGCAAGCCGGCGCCGAACTTGCCGATGAAGGCCAGCGCGATGGCGAATATCGCCGCCCAGGTCATGATCTTCGGGTTGTAGTTCTTGGTCAGCATCACCGCGCCCGTCACTTCGGCGTAGGTCGTGTTCGGCGGCCCACCGAACAGGCCGGCCGCGGACGTCGCCACGCCGTCACCGAGCAGCGTGCGATGCAGGCCCGGCTTCTTCACATAGTTGTTGCCGGTCACGCTGCCGATGGCGACCACGCCGCCAATGTGCTCGATCGCCGGGGCCAGGGCGACCGGGACCATGAACAGGATGGCGCCAATGTTGAACTCCGGCGCGATGAAGTTGGGCATCGCCAGCCAGGGTGCTGCGGCGATGCCGCTGGTGTCGACCACGCCGAAGATGAGCGAAAGCCCGTAACCAACGGCGACCCCGGCGAGAATCGGCACCAGGCGGAACAGACCCTTGCCCAGCACCGCCACCAACAGCGTGGTGACCAGCGCTGGCATCGAGATGAGCATTGCCGTGTGGTACGGGATGAGTTGGGCGCTGCCGTCGCCGGCCTTGCCCATGGCCATGTTCACTGCTACCGGCGACAGTGCCAGACCGATGGAAATGATCACCGGTGCGATGACCACGGGCGGCAACAGGCGGTCAATGAAGCCCGGGCCTTTCAGGCGCACGGCGAAGCCGAGCACGATGTACACCAGCCCGGCAGCCATCACGCCGCCCATGACCGCAGGCAGGCCGAACTCGCCCTTGGCAGCGATGATCGGGGCGATGAAGGCGAAGCTCGATGCAAGGAATACTGGCACTTGACGCTTGGTGACCAGCTGGAACAGAAGCGTGCCGAGACCGGCAGTGAACAGAGCGACGTTGGGGTCCATGCCGGTGATCAGTGGCATCAGCACCAGTGCGCCGAAGGCGACGAACAGCATTTGCGCGCCGGCCAGTACCTGCCGGCCTACCGGCTCCTCGGGATGCGACATGCTCAGATGTCCTTCTGCTTGGTGCCGAAGATCTTGTCACCGGCATCGCCCAGGCCCGGAACGATATAGCCGTGCTCATCCAGGCGCTGGTCGATGGAGGCGGTGAATATCAGCACGTCGGGGTGCGCCTTCTCGACGGCGGCGATGCCTTCCGGTGCGGCGACCAGGACCAGAGCGCGAATCTCCTTGCAGCCCGCCTTTTTCAGCATGTCGATGGTGGCGACCATCGAACCGCCGGTAGCGAGCATCGGGTCGATGATGATCGCCAGGCGCTGTTCGATTTCCGGAACCAGCTTTTCCAGGTAGGTCTGCGCCTGCAGCGTCTCTTCATTGCGGGCGATGCCGACCGCGCTGACCTTGGCGCCGGGGATGAGGCTGAGCACGCCATCGAGCATGCCGATGCCGGCACGCAGAATCGGTACTACGGTAATCTTCTTGCCGGAGATCTTTTCCACCTGCACCGGGCCGCACCAGCCGTCGATGCTGTAGTGTTCCAGCGGGAGATCCGAAGTCGCTTCATAAGTGAGGATCGAGCCCACTTCCTGCGCCAGTTCACGGAAGTTCTTGGTGCTGATGTCTGCACGGCGCATCAGGCCGAGCTTGTGGCGGATCAGCGGGTGGCGGATCTCTCGAATGGGCATTGTGGGCTCCGGCGGGCAAATAAACCGGCTTAGATTAAAGCATCGTCGGGTCAGCGGCTATTCGCGTGTCATCCGGCCAGCAGACTTGCTGCGCACGGCGAGGGTGGGTATCTTCCCCGCCCTTTCGCGGACGGCCGAAAACCGGCTGTTCGGTCAGGTTTTTCGCTGTCCGGGTTCGCCGGGCAATACGGCGATTCAACCGCACGAGCTGCCAGCCCCGGCTGGTGCTCCCAACTAAACTCTCTGGGGGAATCGCTTCATGTCCGTCGATCTCGCACATATTCGCCAAGTCATGGCCGAGGCAGACTGCCTGTACACCGAGGAGCAAGTCGAAGCGGCGATCGCCAAGGTTGCCGAAACCATCAACGCCGAGCTGGCCGAGCGCAATCCGGTGGTGTTCTGTGTCATGAATGGCGGGCTGATCTTCTCCGGCAAACTGGTGCCGAAGCTGAACTTCCCCCTCGAGCTGTCCTACCTGCATGCGACCCGTTACCGCAACGAGACCAGCGGCGGCGAGCTGTTCTGGAAGGCCAAGCCGGAGATTTCCTTCATCGATCGCGATGTGCTGATCATCGATGACATCCTGGATGAGGGGCACACGCTGGGCGCAATCATCGATTTCTGCCGTCATGCCGGGGCTGCTGCCGTGCATACCGCCGTGCTGATTGACAAGGACCACCAGCGCAAGGCGCGCCCGGATCTGAAAGCGGACTACGTTGGGCTCAGCTGCATCGACCGCTATATCTTTGGCTATGGGATGGACTACAAGGGCTACTGGCGCAACGCCCCGGGTATCTACGCCGTAAAAGGCATGTAAGCGTCTCGGCGGGGCTCATTGTCGTGCGCGCCCGCAATGGGTGCGCAGCCACGTGGCCGCGACGATTCGTCGTCCTGGCGACAGCCATGCGCGCTTCGATCTGGGAGCTACAGCGGTTACGTTTCGATTGGCCCCATTGCGCTTCCTAAAGTAACGCAGCGGCGGCGTGCTCACGCCTGATCCGCTCGTTGTTGGGCTGGCTGCCTTTCGCGGTTCACAATGCCGGCTGCCTTAATCCAGGCGGATTGGGCTGCCTTATCGGCGTGATGAATACTACTTTCGGATAACCAGCCGACATTTCTCCATTCCAACCGCACGAAAGGCTCTGCGGCGGGCTTTGCGCTGCTAGCGTTCGCGGCTAAGCTCAGAACGTCCTTAATACGCATGGCCGAACGAAATCACGCTGAAAGCCACTGCTGGAAAGGCTATTCATACTAAAGGATTACAAGCTAAATCAAACCTTAGTGCGCTTAACCCTCCTTCTACGTCTGGGTAGGGTTGACGCACTTCGAACCAACCAGGAGCGCCTCATGACAAAAACAACAAGGCAAGGAATCTTCCAGCCGAAGTCTCTAGCTCTCGCCGTTGCGCTGGGCACTGCCGCCCCGGCCTACGCCGTGAACTTCAATATCGGAGAGATCGAAGGGCAACTCGACTCGTCCATGTCCATCGGCGCTAGCTGGGCCATGGATGAGGCGGATATGGATCTAGTGGGCAAATCCAATGGAGGTACTGGATATACTCAGACTGGTGACGATGGTCGTCTGAATTTCAAGAAGGGCGAGACCTTCTCGAAGATTTTCAAGGGTGTGCACGATCTCGAACTTCGTTATCGCGATAGCGGCGCTTTTGTCCGTGGCAAATACTGGTACGACTTCGAACTGAAGGATGAGAGTCGACTGTTCAAGGACATCAGCGACAGCAATCGGAAAGAAGCGGCCCAATCTTCGGGTGCGCAGATTCTTGATGCGTTCGTTTATCACAACTATTCCGTCGGCGATTTGCCAGGTACCGTTCGTCTTGGCAAGCAAGTGGTGAGTTGGGGTGAAAGTACGTTTATCGGCAATAGCATCAATTCGATCAACCCACTGGATGCTGCTGCGTTCCGCAGGCCTGGTGCCGAGATTAAGGAAGGCCTGATTCCGGTAAACATGTTCTACGTATCTCAAAGTTTGAGTGATCGTTTGAGCATGGAGGCTTTCTATCAGCTTGAGTGGGATCAGACTATCGCTGATAACTGCGGTACTTTCTTTGCCAGTAACGATGTGGCTGCAGATGGGTGCGATAACAATTACTACATCCTCGACGGGCTCACCGCGATGGATCGTGCGCTACTGGGGGCCTTCGGTGTAACGACTTCCGGTGAGGGTTTGCTGGTGCCTCGTGGGGGCGATCGCGACGCGCGTGATTCGGGGCAGTTCGGTATTGCGCTGCGTTGGCTTGGTGATTCCACCGAGTACGGTGCGTACTTCATGAACTATCACAGCCGAACTCCGAACCTGAGTATGCAGAACACTGATCAGGCCGGCATCCTTGCTGCGCTCGACGCTGCTGGCGCTGCTGGTGCGTTGGGCCCTGCACAAGCCCGTGCCGCGCTGCTTGGCACCTTGCTTGGTCGTGGTCAGTATTACCTCGAATATCCTGAAGATATTCGGCTCTATGGCCTGAGCTTCTCTACTACGCTGCCGACCGGGACTGCCTGGGCTGGTGAAATCAGCTACCGCCCAAATGCACCCTTGCAGATCAATACCACGGATACGACGTTTACGCTTGCTTCTGGTATCGGTGGCTCGCTTGAGGTTGGCGATGTCCCTGGCGCATTTGCCCAGGCTGGGCGGGATAATCGGGGTTACAACCGCAAGGAAATCACCCAGATCCAGACCACCTTCACCCATTTCTTTGATCAAGTTCTGGGAGCGGGTCGTGTGACTGTCGTGGGCGAGATTGGCTATGCCCATGTCGGTGGGCTGGAAAGCAAGCGGGATGTTCGTTATGGGCGTGATGCGATCTACGGCACGCCAGTAGGTGTTGAGCCTAACAACATTGAATCTGCGGCTCGTTACGGCTGGGACGGCTTCGTTACCGCCAACTCCTGGGGCTACCGTCTGCGTGCTTTGGCCGACTACAACAACGTGTTCGCCGGCGTGAACCTGACGCCGAATGTCTCCTTCTCCCACGACGTTGACGGCTACGGCCCCAACGGTCTGTTCAACGAAGGCGCCAAGGCAGTCAGCGTCGGTGTGGATGCCGTATACCAAAACATGTACACCGCCAGCCTGTCCTATACCGACTTCTTCGGCGGCGACTACAACACGCTGGTTGATCGCGACTTCCTCGCGTTCAGCGTGGGCGTGAACTTCTAAGGAGACCAGCGCTGTGTCCGGCCGATGAGGAAGGTCGGCCGGACAACGACGATAAGCAAGGCCTCCGGTAAACAAGATCAAGAGGAACTGGAATCGTATGAAAACAACAAGAAAGCTATTCAGTGTCTTGGCCTTCTCTCTGCTCGCCAGCAGTGTGATGGCCGCGGTTTCCCCCGAAGAAGCCGCCAAACTCGGAACGTCCCTCACGCCGCTGGGTGCTGAGAAGGCTGGTAACGCAGACGGCACCATTCCGGAGTGGACCGGTGGCCTGAAAACCGATGCCGCGCCGCTCAAGAATGGTCATCTGACCAACCCGTTCAAGGACGAACAACCCAAGTTCGTGATCACCGCGCAGAACGCCGAGCAGTACAAGGACAAGCTGACCGCAGGTCAGATGGCCATGTTCAAACGCTACCCGGAAACCTACAAAATTCGTGTCTTTCCGACTCACCGCTCCGTAGCGGTCCCGGACGAGATCTATGAGGCCGCCAAGAAAAGCGCGCTGAATACCGAGCTCGTCGAAGGTGGCAATGGTCTCGCCAACTTCACCGACAGCCGCTATTACGCCTTCCCGATTCCGAAGAACGGCTTGGAGGTGATTTGGAACCACATCACCCGCTATCGCGGCGGCAATGTGCGACGCAACATCGTTCAGGCGACTCCGCAAACCAACGGCAGCTACACAATGGTCCACTTCGAGGACGAGGTTGCCTTCCCGCTGGGCATGACGGACCTGGATCCGGAACGCGCCAAGAACGCTTTGCTGTTCTTCAAACAGCGCGTGACAGCACCGTCGCGACTGGCTGGTAACGTGCTGCTGGTGCATGACTCGCTGGATCAGGTGAAGGAGCCGCGTCAGGCCTGGATCTACAACGCTGGTCAGCGTCGTGTTCGCCGCGCGCCGCAGGTTGCTTACGACGGACCGGGTACCGCTTCCGATGGTATGCGTACCACTGACAACTTCGACATGTTCAGTGGCGCCCCGGATCGCTACGACTGGAAACTGATCGGCAAGAAAGAGCTGTACATCCCTTACAACAGCTATGAGATCGCCTCCAGCGACCTGAAGTACGACCAGATCATCAAGGCTGGTCACGTCAATCAGGATCTGGCGCGCTATGAGCTGCACCGCGTCTGGGAGATCGAGGCCACGCTCAAGAGCGGCGAGCGGAACATCTATGCCAAGCGTCGTTTCTTCGTTGACGAAGACAGCTGGACCATCGTCCAGTCGGAGCTGTACGACGGTCGTGGTCAACTGTGGCGGGTAGGCGAAGCCCATTCGCTTCAGTACTACCAGCACAAGGTGCCCGCTTATGCGTTCGAAGCGCTGTACGACATCATCTCCGGTCGCTACATCGCCATCGGCATGAGCAATGAGGAAAAGCCCCACGAGTACGGTTACCGTGCGTCCGCCCGGGACTTCACGCCAGCAGCTCTGCGTAACGCCGGAGTTCGCTGATCGGGTTCCATCCAGCTGATGAATAAGGCGGCCGACTGGCCGCCTTTTTTTTTGTTTCGAACCAGCGGATGATAATTTCAGCTTACTGGTTCGTTTCCCGGCTCGTTCGCAACCGAAAAGAGTCGTTCCAGCGTCTGCGTTCGCCGCCGGGCGCGGATGCCTCGCTGACGATGGGCATGCCATTGATGGTAGCGTCGGGCGAGGCCGCGCTGTGTTTCAATGGACTGATTCGAATAAGAGAACCGTCGCCATGTCCGTACGCTTCATTCCTGATGCGCTCAGTGCAGAGGCAGGAGCCGCAGACCAACTCGCGTCTATTCCGAGACTTCCGCCGGCGCACATAGGGCGGCCGAGACTCGTTCAGTCTTTGCTCGCCGCCGATTGTCGCTTGCGTCTGATCTGTGCTCCGGCAGGATTCGGCAAAACCGTGCTGATGAGCGAGTGCGCTCGGCTCGTGCCGGAGGGCACGCACATGGTGTGGCTGGACCTGGGCGGACGGGCCTGTAGTGTGGGCGCTCTGTACAGCCAGCTCAGCGGAGCCCTGGGTCAGCAAGATGAGCTGGTCGGGAGCGCCGACACTGCAATTCTCACGCTGCTGCGCCGGTTGCGGCAGCCTCTGTGGATCATGCTCGACGATTACCCGCGCGACTGCGATGCGGCGCTGGACGCCTGCCTCGATATGCTGCTGGACATTGGTCCTACATCGGTCAGCTGGTGGGTCTCCAGTCGTCGTCAGCCTGCATGGAAGCTGCCACGGCTTTTGTTGCAGGGACATCTGTGCGAACTCGATGCCGAGGCTCTCGCCTTCACCGAGGATGAGCTCGAGCGAATGCTCGCTGCTCAGCGAATGGCGCTTTCGCCGGAAAGTTTTCAACAGCTCCACCGCGGTATGGAAGGGTGGCCGGCGGGCGTCTGCCTGATGCTGCTCGGCGCCGATGAGCAGGCGCTGCGCGAGCGGCTTGTGGCCGGCACGCCGTTATTGCGTGACTACGTGCAACGCGAGGTTCTGGCCGGGCTGGGCGACGAAGTGCGTCGCGCGCTGCTGGCCCTGGCGCGTATGCCGCGTTTTTCTGCCGAGCTCTGTGACCATGTGCTGGACGGCGTCGGCAGTGAAATTCTCGATGTGCTCAAGACGCGCCAGCTATTCATCAGGCAGATCGACAATTGCGGCGAGTGGTTTCGCTTGTGGAAGCCGCTGGCGTTGATGCTCCAACGCCTTGATGCGGCTGCGCCGACCCAGGTGCATCTGCGGGCCTGTCAATGGTTCGCCAGCCGCGGCGAAATGCGCGAGGCGGTGGAGCATGCCCTGTGGGCAGGCCAGCCGGAAGTGGCGGCCAATTACCTGCAGCGTTACGGGCAGGAACAGTTGCTGATCGGCGACAACGTTTCGCGATTCCTCAAATGGCGAAGCGAGCTGCCGCAGGATCTGTTTGCCAGTACCACGCGGTTGATCGTGCTTCAGGGATGGGCATTGATCATCTCGGCGCGTCTGGATGAAGTGGAAGACTGTCTGGCCGAACTGGCCAAATTCTTTCCTCAGCCCGATGCCCGACGGCAGGCGCAACTGCTGGCGCAATGGCAGGCGTTGCGAGGCTTTCTCGCGCGCTTGCGTGGAGAGCCTGGGGCTCGGGAAAATTGCCTGCAGGCGCTTGAGGTGCTGTCCGATCATGCTTGGGCGCAACGCGTGCTCTGCTATCAGGTGCTGACCCAGCAGGCGATGTCCGAGGGCAAGCTGGAGCTGGCGCAACAGTACAACAGCGAAGGTATGAAGCTGGCTCGGCTCAAGGGCAGCGTGCTTTACGAGATGATGCTCAGCGTGGACCGTATCCAGCTGTTGGAGCTCACCGGTGAGTTCGAGCGCGCGGTTGGTGTGCTGAATGAGGCATTGCAGGCCCTCCGCGAAACGGTTCGGCACAGTCCATTGATCGGCCGCTTGCAACTTCTGCAGGGTCATCTGCTGGCCTATCAGGGGCTTGATGAGCCTGCTCAGGAAGCCTATCAGCTCGGCAAGGAGGAGACCGAGACCTGTGGCGATTCCTACTGCTTCTTCGGCTATGTCGGGCTGGCCGAGCTGGCCGCGCGAAGCCAGGAATTCGCCTGTGCCTATCATTGGTTGCGCGACGCCGAGCGGCTTTCACAGTGGCGTCATGTTCCGGAGGCGCGTTTTCGAGGAATTCTGCCGCTCATCAACGGTGTCGCGTGGCTCCACCAGGGAGAGTTGCGCAAGGCCCGAAGTGCGCTCTGTCAGGTATTGGATCTCTACGAGGGGCACGGCTACCTGTCGCCTTCCGGATTCTACGAGCTGCTACCCCGGCTGCGGCGCTATCTTGCGGTCATCGATGTGCTGGAGGGGCAGCCACAGCGAGCGATCACCGAGCTGCGCGCACAGGTCGAGCAGAACCTGCGGACCCAGCGGCTGGGGCTGGCATGTGAATGCCGCTTTAGCCTGGCCGAGGCGCTTCAGGCCGCGGGCCAGACAGCCGAAGCCGAAACGGAGCTGCGTTCGGCGCTGGCCGAGGCGGCTCGTCAGCATCTGGTGAAGCCGCTTTACGAGCTTCACCACCGCCAACCCCAGTGGCTGGCTCGCGTTCTGCCTGCTACGGCGAAAGGCGAGTCGCTTCGCCAGCGCCTACTCCACTACGAGCGTGAGCCGGAGACGGTACAGGCGATAACGGATGAAACCGTGCTCAGCAACCGTGAGCTGACCGTGTTGCGGCTGATCGCGCAGGGTTGTTCCAACCAGGAAATCGCCGAGCAGCTATTCATCTCTCTGCATACGGTCAAGACGCATGCCCGCCGAATAAATACCAAGCTGGGCGTAGCGCGTCGAACGCAGGCGGTGGCAAAGGCCAAGGCGTTGGCCTGGCTCTGAGGTATCTGGATAGGCTTCACCGTTGCGCCAGGGCGGCAAAGCCCAGGCACAACGGTGCGCTGCGAGTCAGGGACTGACAGTCGACGGGTAAGATCTTTGTTGTTGTTGTTTTGAGGCGGGGTAAGGTGAAGCGGGCAACCTGCAGGCAATCAGGTTGGTGTTCCTACAGCGAGACGGGTTGGAGCATCGAGGCGCCTCGAGGCGGTAACTGTTCGCCGCGTTCGATGGCCAGACTAACCTGCAGGCTGGTGATCAAGCGCTGCAACTGCTGCTGATCGCGCCACTGTTGCGCACTGATGAAACGCTTGACCGCGACACCCTCAGCACTGGTCAGCGTAAGCAGAATGCTGCCGTCCGGCTTCTCGATGCTGAAGTTGACGTTATAGCGGGGACGAAACACATCACTGATCTTCTGGAATGGACTCGTCATGCCTGGATACCTGTATGGGGTGGCTGCCAGCAATGGACCCGGCGGGTAGCGACAAGTTTCCCCCGCAGATCGGCGCGTGTGCAGCGAAAGGCCGCATGCCCTGCGCGCTGAGCTCAGGCGCCGCTTATCAACTCTGACAGTGCTTCCGGGCTGCTCTTGAACGCCTTGGCGAATAGCTCTCGATGCTTGGCCATATAGATGCCGATGTCCTCGGCCTGCTGCTCGCTGAGCGATGGCGAAGCCTGCTGCAGAACCGTGGCTAGCGTCTCGGCCAGCTCCAGCATTTTGTCATGACGATCGGCTTCGGCTTTATCCATGAACAAACGCTCCAGGTCCCGACTGCTGCGGTACACCACTTCGACGGCCATTTACCACCTCGGTTATTGGCAGATTGATACTGTTTATTTGTACAGTATAAGCGGGTGCGGCGAAGATTGGTAGTGTGCCGTTGCTTCAGCGAATGAAATGTCCTTGCAGCCGCTCGGCATGAAACTCCAAGGTCGCGGCGCGATATCCGCTGCGCAGCAGCGGCAGGGGCAGGCAGGATTCCCAACGGGCGCCAGGTTGCAGATCGCCGGGCCCCTGGTAGGTGGGAGCATCGTAGGCACGGCGTGCAAGGTTTGTGCGTGAGCCCGGAAAATAGGCGGCCACTTCCCATTGCAGGCTCTGCAGTTTCCTGTCCGTGTGGTTGACCAGTTGCACGTGCAGCGGCTGAGCGCCCGGACAGCGCTGCGGGTCGTGGCTCAGCCGAATCTCGAGACGCGCCAGCAGTTGTTCCTCACGATGTTCCTGCCAGAGCACCCAGCCGGCGACGAGTGCGAGGCCGAGCACGGCCCCCAGCGAGATCGGCACGGCCCTCAGCGGGTAGCGGATCAGCAGTACCAGCCAGGTGAGGATGAGCAGGGCGCCGATCAGCATGAGCGCGCTCCTGCGAACAAACGGCTTAGCGACATGGAACACCTCCGCATTGACGGGCTCATGCTAACCCGTGCCGGCCGAGGCTGCGCAAGGACGCGGCGCGCATTTGTAGCAGGATGTCAGTCGCTGGTTTTGCCGCGGCTGGCCAGGCGCTCGAGTGCGGCCCTCAGTCCCGGATCACGAATGCCCTGAGCGGCGGCCTGAATGCTGTCTGCCGCGTTGCTCGACAGTGGGGGCGTAGCGGCGGGCTTGTGTCTCGGTGGTGGCGGTGGCTGCACCTTGAACTGGATGCGGAGCAGTCCGGCAAACTCATCCATGGCTTCCAGCTGGCGCTGTAGGCGGCGCTGCTGGTAACGCAAGCGCGTGGCCCAATGGCCATCGGTGACGATCAGCAGCAGACAGCCTTCACGCCAGGATGCCACCCGACAATGTTCGCGCGCAGCCGGCTGCAATTGGCTTTCCAGCAACTTCTGAAGGCGCTCGAGTCGCAGCGCCTCACCGAACAAGGCTCTGAGCGGCTTTGCTTCGCGTAGCAGTGAGGCTGGGGCGCGGGCCGGTGATGGGCGAAAAGCCATGATGGTCGGAAGATCCGTGATAACGGTGCTCATGGTAGCAGATGCGCGCAAGGCCGAAGCCGGCCGCTGGAGGGTGGCGTCTGGTTGAAATGTGGCTTGGCGAGCCCCATGTTGAGCGCCGAACGGTCGCCTGCCAGCGCCATCGGCGGGTCGCCGCACTGCGCAGTCAGGCACCTTTCCTCAGTGCCGTTTCCGAGTAGAATGGCCGCTTTGCACGCAGCCGTGACCTCGCGGACGTGCCTCCATCCCCAGCATGGAAGTCTTTGTCGATATGTTTGCGCCTTTATTGAAGAAACTCTTTGGAAGCAAGAATGAGCGTGAAGTCAAACGCATGCTCAAGGCGGTGCAAGCCGTCAATGCACTCGAAGAGCAGATGCTGTCGCTCTCCGACGAGCAACTGCGCAGCAAGACCGAAGAGTTCAAGGCCCGTCTCGAGAAAGGCGAAACCCTCGATCAGATCCTCCCCGAAGCGTTCGCCGTCTGCCGCGAGGCTGGCAAGCGCGTGATGGGCATGCGCCACTTCGACGTGCAGCTGATCGGCGGCATGACCCTGCATGAGGGGCGCATCGCCGAGATGCGTACCGGTGAAGGCAAGACCCTGGTGGCGACCCTGGCCGTGTACCTCAATGCGCTGGCCGGCAAGGGTGTGCACGTAGTCACGGTCAATGACTACCTGGCCCGCCGCGACGCCAACTGGATGCGCCCGCTGTACGAATTTCTCGGCCTCTCCGTCGGTATCGTCACACCGTTCCAGCCGCCGGAAGAAAAGCGTGCTGCCTATGCCGCTGACATTACTTACGGCACCAACAACGAATTCGGCTTCGACTACCTGCGCGACAACATGGCGTTCAGCCTGGAAGAGAAGAACCAGCGTGAGCTCAACTTCGCCGTCATCGACGAAGTCGACTCCATTCTCATCGACGAAGCGCGTACTCCGCTGATCATCTCCGGTCAGGCCGAGGACAGCTCCAAGCTGTACCAGCAGATCAATCAACTGATTCCGCGGCTTACGCAGCATATCGAGGAAGAAGAGGGCGTCGTTACTCAGGAAGGGCACTTCAGCATCGATGAAAAAACGCGCCAGGTCGAACTGAACGAGCAGGGCCACCAGTACATCGAGGAGATGCTGACCCAGGCCGGGCTGCTGGCAGAGGGTGAAAGCCTGTACTCGGCACACAACCTGGGCTTGCTGACCCACGTCTATGCCGGTCTGCGTGCGCATAAATTGTTTCACCGCAACGTCGAATACATCGTGCAGAACAATCAGGTGCTGCTGATCGACGAGCACACCGGCCGGACCATGCCGGGCCGCCGGCTTTCCGAAGGCCTGCACCAGGCCATCGAGGCGAAGGAAGGGCTGCAGATCCAGCCGGAAAGCCAGACCCTCGCCTCGACCACCTTCCAGAACTACTTCCGCCTCTACAAGAAGCTATCCGGCATGACCGGTACCGCCGATACCGAGGCATTCGAATTCCAACAGATCTACAACCTGCCGGTGGTGGTCATTCCGACCAACAAGCCGCTGGCGCGCAAGGACTTCAACGACCTGGTCTATCTGACCCAGGAGGAGAAGTTTGCCGCGATCATCGCCGACATCAAGGAATGCCGCGAGCAGGGGCGTCCGGTGCTGGTCGGCACGGCCACCATCGAGACGTCCGAATACGTTTCGCGCCTGCTGGAAAAGGAAGGCTTCGAGCACAAGGTGCTCAACGCCAAGCACCACGACAAGGAAGCCGAGATCATTGCCCAGGCTGGTCGTCCCGGCGCGGTGACCATCGCCACCAACATGGCGGGCCGCGGTACCGACATCCTCCTCGGCGGCAACTGGGAAGTTGAGGTGGCGGCGCTGGAGAATCCGAGCGAAGAGCAGGTCGCGCAGATCAAGGCCGATTGGCAGAAGCGTCACCAGCAGGTGCTGGAAGCGGGCGGTCTGCACGTGATCGCCTCCGAGCGTCACGAATCGCGGCGTATCGACAACCAGCTGCGTGGTCGTGCGGGTCGCCAGGGCGACCCGGGCTCGAGCCGTTTCTACCTGTCGCTGGAAGACAGCCTGATGCGCATCTTTGCCTCCGACAGGGTGAAGAATTTCATGAAGGCGCTGGGCATGGAATCCGGCGAGGCCATCGAACACCGCATGGTCACCAACGCCATCGAGAAGGCGCAGCGCAAGGTCGAAGGGCGCAACTTCGATATGCGCAAGCAGCTGCTTGAGTACGACGATGTGGCCAACGAGCAGCGCAAGGTGATCTACCACATGCGCAACAGCCTGCTGGCCGCCGATGAAATCGGTCAGACCATCGCCGAGTTCCGCCAGGAAGCGCTGGATGCGGCCATCAGCGCGCACATTCCGCCGCAGTCGCTGCCGGAGCAGTGGGACATCCCGGGCCTGGAAGCGGTGCTCTACAGCGACTTCGGTACGCGCCTGCCGGTCCAGCAATGGCTCGACGAGGACGAGAAACTCTACGAAGAAACCCTGCGTGAGCGCATTCTCGACGCGCTGCTGGCCGCCTACAACGAGAAGGAAGAGCTGGCTGGCGCCGAAGCGCTACGTTCCTTCGAGAAGCAGATCGTGCTGCGTGTGCTCGACGACCTGTGGAAAGAACACCTGTCGACCATGGACCATCTGCGCCACGGCATTCACCTGCGTGGCTATGCGCAGAAGAACCCGAAGCAGGAATACAAGCGCGAGTCCTTCGCGCTGTTCCAGGACCTGCTCGAATCGATCAAGCGCGACAGCATCCGCGTGCTCTCCCATGTTCAGGTTCGCCGCGAGGATCCGGCCGAAGAAGAAGCCCGTCTGCGCCGCGAAGCCGAGGAGCTGGCCAAGCGCATGCAGTTCCAGCACGCCGAGGTGTCGGCTCTGGACCAGCCGGAGGAGGACGCGGAAGTCGAAGGGCAACCCGACGTCGCTGCCGTTCCGGTACGTACCGAGCCGAAGATCGGACGCAACGAGCCCTGCCCGTGCGGCTCGGGCAAGAAGTACAAGCATTGCCACGGTCAGGTCCAGTAAGCGCGACCTCGTCCCGTTGATCCGCGCCGCGACCGGCCTGTGCCGCTCGCGGCGTTTTTCTCCCTGTTACCTGGCCTGTTGGCCACCACTGTCTGAAGGAGCGTCCCATGGCTGTCGGTCTTGGTCCTTTACCTACGCTGCACCCGGTTCCCGGCTTCGAGCTGGGCATCGCCTCCGCCGGCATCAAGCGCCCCGGCCGCAAGGACGTGGTGGTGATGCGCTGTGCCGAAGGCTCGCGAGTGGCTGGAGTGACCACCACCAACGCCTTCTGTGCCGCGCCGGTACTGATCACCCGCGAACGCATGCACGGTCCGGTGCGCTACCTGCTGACCAACACCGGTAACGCCAACGCCGGCACCGGGCCGCAGGGCCTGGCCGATGCCCGTCACACCTGCGCCGCGCTGGCGGCAATGACCGGTGTCGACGAGACTGCCGTGCTGCCGTTTTCCACCGGCGTGATCGGCGAACCGCTGCCGGTGCAGAAAATCGAGTCGGCACTGCAGGCCGCGCTCGACGACCTCTCGCCCGATCATTGGGCCGAGGCCGCGACCGGCATCATGACCACCGACACCTTGCCCAAGGGCGCCAGCCGACAGTTCCAGCACGACGGTGTGACCGTCACTGTCACCGGTATCAGCAAGGGCGCCGGGATGATCCGGCCGAACATGGCGACCATGCTCGGTTACATCGCCACCGACGCCAAGGTCGCCGGCAACGTGCTGCAGGATCTGGTGCGCGATGCGGCGAACAAGTCCTTCAACCGCATCACTATCGACGGCGACACGTCCACCAACGACTGCTGCATGCTGATTGCCACCGGCCAGGCGGCGCTGCCGGAGATCGCCTCCGCCTCCGGCGAGCTGTTCGGCAAGCTCAAGCAGGCGGTGCTCGAAGTGTTCATGGAAGTGGCTCAGGCCATCGTCCGCGACGGTGAGGGCGCAACCAAGTTCGTCACCGTGCAGGTCAACGGGGGTGGCAATCATCAGGAATGCCTGGATGTCGCCTACGCCGTGGCCCATTCGCCACTGATCAAGACCGCACTGTTCGCCTCCGACCCGAACTGGGGTCGCATCCTCGCCGCCGTCGGCTACGCCGGTGTGCCGGAACTGGATGTGAGCAAGATCGACGTGTTCCTCGGCGAGGTCTGCATCGCCAGCCAAGGCGGACGCTCGCCCAGCTATACCGAAGAGCAGGGCGCCGCGGTGATGGCGCGAGAAGAGATCACCATCCGTATCGAACTGGGCCGCGGCAGCTGCAGCGAGACCATCTGGACCACCGACCTGTCCCACGAGTACGTGCAGATCAACGCCGAGTACCGCACCTGACGGCGACTGGTAGCCTCCGTTGCGCGAGCGTCTCGCAGCGGATGGCCGGTGATTGGCCAAAGTGCGACGACAGGATGAGCCAGGTGTGGCCGGCTCTCCCGGCCCAGGGCGCAAGCTAGCCGACAGGAGATGCGGGAATGAAGCGGGTTCATGTCGCTGCAGCGGTCATTCGCGGCGTTGAAGGCGCGGTGCTGATCGCCAAGCGACCACTCGACAAGCATCAGGGTGGCCTCTGGGAATTCCCGGGCGGCAAGGTCGAGGCAGGTGAGCAGGTCGAAGCGGCGCTGGCGCGCGAGCTGCTGGAGGAGCTGGCGATTCAGGTCACGGCGGCTCGCCCGCTGATCCAGGTGCGTCATGACTACCCGGACAAGCATGTCCTCCTGGACGTCTGGGAGGTTACTGCATTCATTGGCGAACCGCATGGCGTCGAAGGGCAGCCGTTGAAGTGGGTGCCGGCCGATGAACTCGCTGCTTATCGCTTTCCTGCGGCCAATCGGCCGATTGTCGCTGCCGCCCGCCTGCCCCAGCGTTATCTGATCACACCGGATGGCCTGTCCGCCGAGCGGCTGCTCGACGGGCTAGCACAGGCGCTCGACGCAGGTTTCGAGCTGATTCAGCTACGTGCACCTTCGCTCTCATCGCTCGACTATCGATCGCTCGCCGAGCGGGTGCTTGCCCTATGCGCAGGTCGTGCGCGGGTCATGCTCAAGGGACCGCTGGACTGGGCGAGCGACTTTCCGGATGCCGGTTGGCACCTGACGGCGGAGCAGCTCCGACTGTTCGATGGCGCTGCTCGCCCTGTAGCGGGTGAGCGCTGGCTTGCAGCCTCGTGCCATGATGCAAGGGAGCTGGAATTGGCCACGGCATTGGGAGTAGATTTCGTCACGTTGTCGCCGGTGCGAGCCACTGCCAGCCATCCGGATAGCTCACCGTTAGGTTGGACGCGTGTCGCGCCGCTGTTGGCAGGGTTCAATCAGCCGGTTTATCTGCTTGGGGGACTGGGCGAAGCGGACCTCGCTCACGCGGTGCGTATTGGGGCTCAGGGTGTCGCTGCAATCCGATCCTTCTGGCCAGATTGAACCGTGGCCGGCGTGGCTGGTCACTGGCGTAGCTGTCGCCGCATACACGCGCGATCGGATGTTTCACTGATAGATATATGTAATCGGTGCTATTCCCTTAATCAATAACGTTATGCGTCTGGTTGCGCTATCGTAGGCCCCGTCAAATTCTTAACCCGCTAAGGAGTTAGTAGATGTCCTTGATCAACACTCAGGTCCAGCCTTTCAAAGTCAATGCCTTCCACAACGGCAAATTCATCGAAGTCACCGAAGAGTCCCTCAAGGGCAAGTGGTCCGTGCTGATCTTCATGCCGGCTGCCTTCACCTTCAACTGCCCGACCGAGATCGAAGACGCTGCCAACAGCTACGCCGAGTTCCAGAAGGCCGGTACCGAGGTGTACATCGTCACCACCGATACCCACTTCTCGCACAAGGTCTGGCACGAAACTTCGCCGGCCGTTGGCAAGGCTCAGTTCCCGCTGATCGGTGACCCGACTCACCAGCTGACCCGCGCTTTCGGTGTGCACATCGAAGAGGAAGGTCTGGCGCTGCGCGGCACCTTCCTGATCAACCCGGAAGGCGTGATCAAGACCGTCGAGATCCACTCCAACGAGATCGCTCGTGACGTGTCCGAGACCCTGCGCAAGCTGAAAGCCGCTCAGTATACCGCCGCTCACCCGGGCGAAGTCTGCCCGGCCAAGTGGAAAGAAGGCGAGAAGACCCTGGCTCCGTCGCTGGACCTGGTCGGCAAGATCTAAGGCTTCGCCTATCTGCCCTGCGTGCTGGGGGGGGCTGGTCAAAGCCCTCTGGCAACCCAACGCCTGGACGCGAACCGTCCGGGCGTTTTATTTCCTGAATTCCGTACGGGGTACCGCTGCTCATGTTGGACA
>NZ_JAMOHM010000017.1 GCF_024448335.1 Stutzerimonas frequens | reverse complement strand
CCGACCGCTCGGTTCGTAGCCGAGTACTCTATCCAGCTGAGCTATGAGTGCGCTGAGCGTGCGCATTATAGGGAGTGAAGACTGATGGTCAAGCAATTTGGTGCTCTACTTTCAGCTTCGAAAGTGACCTGCCGCGATCATCAAACCCTAGAACGCAAAATGGCGGAGAAGGGGGGATTCGAACCCCCGACACCCTTTTGAGGTGTACTCCCTTAGCAGGGGAGCGCCTTCGGCCACTCGGCCACCTCTCCGCAACACGGGGCGCATAATACCCATCTTTACCCCGTTTGCAAAGCCAAAAATTACAGAAAAATTAGTGGCTTGGTTCCTGATCCTTCTCTTTTTGGATCCGCTGGTAGATCTCCTCTCGATGCACCGCCACCTCCTTGGGGGCATTCACGCCGATACGTACCTGGTTTCCTTTCACACCCAACACAGTGACAGTCACATCGTCACCCACCATCAGGGTTTCTCCAACCCGGCGAGTCAGAATCAGCATTCCTTTCTCCTTAAACGGATTCAAATCAGTAAACAGTCTGCAAAGATAAAAACGGACAATGTCCGCAAAACATTGAAGCTAGAGCCTTTCACCAGCTATTGACCCGCGCCCGGGAGGCTAAAGTTCCTTTTTGCACGGCCCAATACGACAGAAGGCGCGGGCCAGCGCGCCTTCTGCGATTCATTCCGCAGTATTGCCCGCCGCCGGCGCATCCAGTTCGAAGGCGGTATGCAACGCTCTTACAGCAAGTTCAAGATATTTTTCTTCGATCACCACCGAAACTTTGATCTCCGATGTAGAGATCATCTGGATGTTGATGTTCTCCTTAGCCAGCGCCTCGAACATCCGGCTGGCGACGCCAGCATGTGAACGCATACCGACGCCTACGATGGAAACCTTGGCGATGTCGGTATCGCCGATCACCTCCCGGGCGCCCATTTCGTTTGCAATGCTCTGCAGGACCTGCAGGGCATTGTTGTAATCGTTACGATGCACGGTAAAGGTGAAATCGGTGGTGTTATCGTGCGCGACGTTCTGCACGATCATGTCCACTTCCACATTCGCGGCGCTGATCGGCCCAAGAATCTTGAACGCTACACCGGGCGTGTCCGGCACCCCACGGATCGTCAGCTTGGCCTCGTCGCGATTGAAGGCGATGCCGGAAATGATGGGCTGTTCCATGGATTCCTCTTCATCAAGGGTAATGAGGGTACCCGGACCCTCCTGAAAACTGTGCAGCACACGTAGCGGGACACTGTACTTGCCGGCGAACTCCACCGCACGAATCTGCAGCACCTTGGAGCCGAGGCTGGCCATTTCCAGCATCTCCTCGAAGGTGATCTTGTCCAGACGCTGAGCCTTGGCGACGACCCGCGGGTCGGTGGTGTAAACGCCATCCACATCGGTGTAGATCTGGCATTCGTCGGCCTTCAGCGCAGCAGCCAACGCCACGCCAGTGGTATCGGAACCGCCGCGACCCAGAGTGGTGATATTGCCCTTCTCGTCCACCCCCTGGAAGCCGGCGACCACGACCACCCTCCCCGCCTTGATGTCGCGCTGGATACGCTGGGCATCAATCTGCAGGATGCGCGCCTTGGTATGGGCGCTGTCGGTGAGGATGCGGACCTGATTGCCAGTGTAGGACACCGCCGGAACCCCGCGCTTGATCAGCGCCATGGCCAGCAGGGCTATGGTCACCTGCTCGCCGGTGGAGACCATCACATCCAATTCGCGCGGAACCGGCTGGTCGCTGATCTGCTTGGCCAGGTCGATCAGACGGTTGGTTTCGCCACTCATTGCCGAGACGACCACGACGATATCGTCGCCACCATCGCGGAATTTCTTGACCTTCTCGGCTACCTGCTCGATTCGCTCGACGGTGCCGACCGAGGTGCCCCCAAACTTCTGTACGATCAAAGCCATTGTTAGCCGCCTAGAGCCCGCAAAGGGCGTTCATTAAACAAACAACCTGCAGATGCCGAAGCCGCTTCCGGCATCTGGATCAAAGGGCCTGCTGAGCAAACGGCAGGGTCAACGCCAGCGCCTCGTCCAGCTTGGACGCATCGCTGCCACCACCTTGCGCCATGTCTGGACGACCGCCACCCTTGCCGCCGACCGCCGCAGCGGCCTGCTTCATCAGATCGCCGGCCTTCAAGCGCGAGGTCAGGTCCTGCGTCACACCGGCGACCAGCACAACCTTGTCGTCCTGCACGCCACCGAGCAGGATCACCGCGCTGCCCAGCTTGTTCTTCAGCTGGTCGACCAGCGCCAGCAGCGCCTTGCCGTCGAGCCCGTCCTGACGCGCGGCCAGCACGCGTACACCATTCACTTCAACGGCGCTCGCAGCCAGGTCGTTGCCCGCTGCGCTGGCTGCCTTGGCCTTGAGCTGCTCCAGCTCTTTTTCCAGCTGACGGTTGCGCTCCAGTATGCCGCCGAGCTTGTCCAGCAGATTCTCGCGGCTGCCCTTGACCAGACTCGCCGCTTCTTTCAGCTGATCCTCGGCATCATTGAGGTAGGCCAGCGCCTGCGCGCCGGTCACCGCTTCGATCCGCCGTACGCCGGCGGCCACACCGCCTTCGCTGGTGATCTTGAACAGGCCGATGTCGCCAGTGCGGTTCACGTGGGTGCCACCGCAGAGCTCGACTGAGAAACCACCACCCATGGTCAGCACGCGAACGCTGTCGCCGTACTTCTCGCCGAACAGGGCCATTGCACCCTTGGCCTTGGCGGTATCGATATCGGTTTCCTCGATCTCCACCGCCGAATTGCGGCGGATCTCGGCATTGACGCGATCCTCCAGTGCGCGGAGCTGCTCCGGTTTGATCGCTTCGAAGTGGCTGAAGTCGAAGCGCAGGCGCTGACTGTCCACCAAGGAGCCCTTCTGGCTCACGTGCTCACCGAGAATCTCGCGCAACGCGGCGTGCAGCAGGTGAGTCGCCGAGTGGTTGAGCGCCGTGGCCTGGCGCACCGAGGCGTCGACCGTCGCCTCGACCTGGGCACCAACCGTCAGCGTGCCACTGTCGACGATACCGTGATGCAGGAACGCACCGCCGGCCTTGCTGGTGTCGCGCACATCGAAGCGCAGGGCCTGCGCCTCGAGATAGCCGCAGTCACCGATCTGCCCACCGGACTCGGCGTAGAATGGCGTCTGATCGAGCACCACGACACCCTCCTCGCCGGCGCTCAGACTGTCGACCACCATGCCCTCCTTGAACAGCGCCAGCACCTTGCCGCTGCCTGACGTGCCCTGGTAACCGATAAAGCGCGTCTCGCCTTCCACCTTGACCAAGCTGTTGTAGTCCATGCCGAAGGCGCTGGCCGAGCGGGCACGCTCACGCTGGGCTTGCATCTCGCGCTCGAAGCCTTCTTCGTCGAGGCTCAGGTTGCGCTCGCGGGCGATGTCACCGGTCAGATCGACCGGGAAGCCGTAAGTGTCGTACAGCTTGAACACCACCTCGCCGGGAATGACGCTACCGGCAAGCCCGGCCAGATCCTGCTCGAGGATCTTCAGCCCCTGCTCCAGGGTCTTGGCGAATTGCTCTTCCTCGTTCTTCAGCACGCGCTCGATATGCGCCTGCTGTTGCTTGAGTTCGGGGAAGGCGTCGCCCATCTCCGCTACCAGCGCGGCGACGATGCGATGGAAGAAACTGCCCTTGGCGCCGAGCTTGTTGCCATGGCGGCAGGCGCGACGAATGATGCGGCGCAGCACGTAGCCACGGCCTTCATTGGACGGCGTCACGCCATCGGCGATGAGGAAGCCACAGGAGCGGATGTGGTCGGCAACGACCTTCAGCGAAGCCTGACCTTCATTGGTGCAGCCGATGGCGTCCGCCGCCGCGTTCAGCAGGCTCTGGAACAGGTCGATTTCATAGTTCGAGTTGACGTGCTGGAGCACGGCGCTGATGCGCTCCAGACCCATGCCGGTGTCGACGCTCGGTGCCGGCAACGGGTGCAGTACACCATCCGCGGTGCGGTTGAACTGCATGAACACGTTGTTCCAGATCTCGATGTAGCGGTCGCCGTCTTCCTCCGGCGAACCGGGCGGGCCGCCCCAGATGTGTTCGCCGTGGTCGAAGAAGATCTCGGTGCAGGGACCGCAGGGGCCGGTATCGCCCATCGCCCAGAAGTTGTCCGAAGCGTAGGGCGCGCCCTTGTTGTCACCGATGCGCACCATGCGCTCGGCCGGCACGCCGACTTCCTTGGTCCAGATGTCGTAGGCCTCGTCATCGCTGGCGTAGACCGTGACCCAGAGTTTCTCCTTGGGCAGGTTCAGCCACTTGTCGCTGGTGAGAAACTCCCAGGCGTAGTGAATCGCGTCGCGCTTGAAATAATCGCCGAAGCTGAAATTGCCGAGCATCTCGAAGAAGGTGTGGTGACGCGCGGTGTAGCCGACGTTTTCCAGGTCGTTGTGCTTGCCGCCAGCGCGTACGCACTTCTGGCTGGTGGTGGCGCGGGTGTAGGCGCGCTTCTCCAGGCCGAGGAAGCAGTCCTTGAACTGGTTCATGCCGGCGTTGGTGAACAGCAGGGTCGGGTCGTTCGCCGGAATCAGCGAACTGGAGGCCACGCGAGTGTGGCCCTTCTCTTCGAAGAAGCGGAGGAAGGCTTCACGGATTTCTGCGCTTTTCATAGATTTCTTCCAGAGGACTGCGGCCGAACGGCTGCAAAACGACACGGCGAGGCGGGACCACCGAAAGCCGGTTCGCAACTACCCAACGGATAGCCGGCAAAGGGCCGCATTATATCGGGCCTGCGCGCCGGGTATAGGGGATAAAGGCGATTGAATCAAGCAATTCGACGTCAGCAACGACCCATGTTTTCGGCAAATTCGGCGAATGCATTGACCACTACCGGAAGATGCTCGTCCTGCAGGTCCATATGGGTGACCAGCCGCAGCCGCGCCGCAGGGGTCAGGCGAATGCCGCGCTGCGCGCAGAAGGCAGCCAGCGCGGTTGCTTTCTCTCCCACGTCGACATAAACCATGTTGGTTTGCACCGGCTCGATCTCGAACCCGAGCGCGGCCAACTCACCCCCAAGCCACGCCGCGCGACGATGATCCTCGGTCAGCCGCGCGACGTTGTGCTCCAGCGCGTAGAGCCCGGCAGCCGCCAGGATGCCGGACTGGCGCATGCCGCCACCAACCATCTTGCGCAGGCGCCGAGCCTTGCCGATGAACGCCTCGCCACCGCAAAGCACCGACCCCACCGGCGCACCGAGGCCCTTGGACAGGCAAACCGACACCGTATCGAAATGCCGGGTGATCTCGTGCGCATCGCAGCCGAGCTTCACCGCCGCGTTGTACAGCCGGGCACCGTCCAGATGCAGCGCCAGACCGCACTGGTGCGTGAAGTCACGGGCCGCGGCGAGGTAGTCCAGCGGCAACACCTTGCCCTGCATGGTGTTTTCCAGCGCCAGTAGGCGGCTGCGGGCGAAGTGGAAATTGTCCGGCTTGATCGCCGCTTCGACGCGGGCAAGATCGAGCGTGCCGTCGGCGTCCATCTCGATCGGCTGCGGCTGGATCGAGCCAAGCACCGCCGCTCCGCCGCCCTCGTATTTGTAGGTATGGGCCTGCTGCCCGACGATGTATTCATCACCCCGTTCGCAATGAGCCATCAATGCCAGCAGATTGCTCATGGTGCCGGACGGGACGAAGAGCCCCGCGGCGAAACCCAGCTCCGCGGCGAGGCGGCTCTCAAGGCGGCTCACCGTTGGATCCTCGCCGTAAACGTCATCCCCGGTTTCGGCGCATCGCATCACCTCAAGCATCCTGCTCGAAGGCTGGGTCACGGTGTCGCTGCGAAGGTCGATGATGGTCATACGCTCTCCTCGACAGGCCGCCGCATGCGTACGGCGCTGGGATGATGGTGTTCAGCGCAGCAGACGAGTATCGAGCACCGTTGAGCCCCCGCCGAGCAGAGTCTCGGTCATCTCGATAAAATCATCAGTGCTGACGGTGTCCATGCGCATCAGGCCGCGGGCGACATCGTCGAGCGAATGGCGGCCCTTACTGCGCTGACGAATTTCCTTGTCCAGATCCTGCAACAGCAGCACGGCGCGAGCGGTAATCGGGCCGGTGGAATGTTCGGTGCGCAGGCTATCGACCTTGCGGCTCCATTTGATCAGATGCTCGCGAACCGCCTGGTATCGATCCTCGCTCATGCCGCCAGAGCGGCGGACCAGCTCGATGGCGTAGTACTCCGCCAGCCCCTCGCTGATCCAGTCGCTACGATTGGCATCCGTGATGCGACTGAACACATGCACCAGCTCATGCACCAGCGAGCTGGTGCCGTTCTCGCTGACCATCGGGCGATCGGCGTGCATGTACAGGGAGTTCGGCCCGGACAGCCCGCCACGCCACATCGGATCGCCAGCGCCAACGATCAGCAATTTCGCCGGGTCGCGGGGAAAGACGTTCTGCACCTGCGGCCAGACGAAGGTGAGCATGGTCAGGATGTCCATTCGCCGCACGCCCTCGCCGACCGGCGCAGCCACGGTGACTTCGGTTTCACCCAGCTTGGCGCGGCGGGTGCCGAGCTTGCCGGCCAGCATCCAGCCGGTCGGGCGATCGAACAGGCGCTCGCGGTTGTCCACGCGAAAGCGATTCTTGCCGACGCGCGGCCAACCGGTTTCGATGCTCTTCCAGCCTTCCGGCAGCTCGAAGGTGATGCGCGAAACCAGGCTCACGCCATCGACCTGATCCAGCCGCGCCGGCGGCACCAGATCATCACCACGGAACAGCGCCCAGTCCGGAGTCATACGCGCATCGAAGCGACCGTTGTCACGGGGATGGCTGATGCGTACGCGATAGCTTAGTTTCGCCTTGCCCGCAGCGGGTCGCCAGGTGCCCTGTGCCGGCGTCTCCTGCTGCCATTCACCGTCCGCCTCGAAGTCGCTGTAGTAACCCTCGTCGCCCAGGTTGAAGCGCAGGCTGCGGACCGCCTCCCCCTTCTCCAGAATCAGTTGCACCACTGCCTGGTCCTCCTCCGGGAGGAAGCGCACGTGGTAGTCCAGATCGACCCGCTTGGCCGCCTGTACCGGACCAGCGAGGAAAAGAACGAGAGCGAACAGCGACAGCAGTCGAGCAAGCATCGAAGAGAACTCCACGGATCGGATAACGCGAGGGGTGTGCTGATCTTGAGACGATGCAATCGGCGCTTAGATTCAACCAGCACGAAAAATCAGATGGTCTTCCCAGTGCTCCTCGGCAACGCTGCCTTCGGCGAGCATCCTGCCGGCCTGGGAAATGCGCTCTACATGCACCGCCTCGCGGTCGCCGCAGACCAGGTGGTGCCAGAGCGGCAGATCCTTGCGCTCGGCCACCAGGCGGTAGGCGCAGGTGGGCGGAAGCCACTTGAACTGTGCGGCGTCCTGGGCATTGAGCTGAATGCAGTCCGGTACGCTGGCGCGCCGATTGGGGTAGTCGCTGCACTGGCAGGTCTTCAGATCGAGCAATCGGCAGGCGATGCGCGTGTAGTACACGGCGCCATCTTCCTCGTCCTCAAGCTTCTGCAGACAGCATAGGCCGCAACCGTCGCATAGCGACTCCCACTCGGCCGAATCGAGCTCGGCCAGGGTCTTGCGCTTCCAGAAGGGTTCGACTTTGGCGGCCATCACTGTCACTACCGGGAAAAAGCGGCAAGTCTAGCCATTGCCGGATATCCGGCCAATAGCCGGCAGGCGGATGCGCCGCCCGCTCCGTGGCCGCCGGCCGGAGCGGGCGCCCACAGACCGATCACTGTTTGTCGAGCATGTCGCGGTGGCTGCGCATCTGCTCGAGCATCTGTTCCAGGTGCTGGATGCGCATATCGAGCATCTCCTTGGACGACGCGCCCATCATGCGGCCGCCACCCATAGCGCCGGCCATCGGCTTACCGCCCTGCTTGCCCATCCCGGCGCCCGGGCCGCCCATCGGGCAGCCACCCATGGTGCCCATGGTCGACTGCATGCTCTGCCAGTGCTCGTCGCGCAGCTTCTGCCGCTCCTCCGGCGTCTTAGCCGCCTGCCAGGCCTGACGATATTCCTGCATCTTCTGCCAGTGCTGCTGCCAGGCTTCGTTGTCGTAGGCCGGCGCGGGCTGAGCACTGGCAGACATCGCCAGACCGGCAAGGATCGAACCGAGAATCCAGGAACGCATTTTCATGAGCTGTCTCCCTATGCATATGTGGACAGCTTCAGAATAGTCCGATCCACCAGCATGACCTTGCCCTCGGTCATGCTTGGCCGGCCACCGTCACATGGGATCGTTCATGCGCAGCAGTTCCTCGGGGAGGTGCTCGATGTATTCGTCCTCTGCCGGCGGCATCTGCAGGTGATAGCCCTGCGCCTCGATGTTGGCGAGCACCTTGTTGATGTCCTCGCGTGCCAGCTGGCGCTCCGGGGTCAGCACCAGCTCGAACGCCAGCTGCGGTGCGCCAAACGCGGCGAGCAAGCCCTCGGGCACGCGTTTGAGTGCATCGCGCTTGTCGACGTAGAGGTACATGCCGTCCTTGCGGGGGCTCTTGTAAATGGAACAGATGAGTTTCATGAGCGTTTTTCCAGAACATCCAGCAGGGCCTGCCCCATCCGCTCGCGGCGCCAGCCGCGCAGCGAATCGGGCAGTTGATAAGGGCCGTCGGGGTAACCGCTTTTCAGCAGTGCCTCCAGGGTCTTCTTGCGCAGCATCAGCTCCGGCGCGATATCCAGCGCCTTCGCCTCGCGCTGGCCGACCGCCCGCAACTTCTTCAACACGCCGGAAACTTCCAGCGGCAACGGCTCCGGCAGCGCCGCCGGCCAATCCTGTTCGGGCGTCGCGGCAGCCTCGCGGATCATCGCCAGCAAGGCTTCACCATCCTGGCGTACGGTGCGCGGATGCATCTCATCGATGCGCGCCAGCGTAACCAGATCGCGCGGCTGGGTACGCGCCAGCGGCCACAGACTGGCCTCGCGCAACACGCGATTGCGCGGCTGGTTGCGCGCTCGGGCCTGGCGCTCACGCCAGGCGGTCAGCACCTTGAGCACGGCCAGCTGTTGAGGCTTGAGGCGCCAGGCCTGCTTGACCTCTCGATAGGCCTGCTCCGGGTCGGATTCGCGCTGCAGGTTGGCGACCAGCTCGGCACCGTCCTCCAGCACCCAGGCTCGCTTGTCGTCCGACAGCTTCGGCAGCAGCGCTTCGTAGAGTTCGGCCAGGTGCTGCGCATCCTCGGCGGCGTAGCGCACCTGCATCTCGCTCAGCGGCCGCTGCAGCCAGTCCGAGCGCGTTTCGCCCTTGGGCAGTTCGATGCCAAGCACGGCCTGGACCAACCGCGAATAGCCCATGGAAAAGCCGATGTTCAGGTAGCCGGCGGCCAACTGGGTATCGAACAGCGGCTGCGGCAGACTGCCGGTCAGGCGCAGCAATACTTCGAGGTCCTCGCTGCAGGCATGCAGCACCTTTACCACAGCTGCATCGTCCAGCAGTGTGGCAAACGGACGCCAATCGCGCACCGCCAGCGGGTCGATCAGATAGGCGCGCCGCCCGTCACCGACCTGCACCAGCCCGGCGATGGGATAAAAGGTGTCCACCCTCATGAATTCGGTGTCCACCGCCACAAATGGCAGTTGGCGCCATTCGGCGCAGAGGTGGGCCAGATGTGCATCATCCACGACCCATTGAGTTTCGATGGCCACACGGCCTCCTTTTCGGCTGACGACCGGCGCGCGGCCGAACGAGGCGCGCAGTATATATCGAGCATCCGACCGGCCGGGCATTCATGGCCGGCGCGCACGCTGGTAGTGTTTAGCGATGTTTCCCCGGAGGCGTACGATGCCACTTGCACAACTCATCACAGCCGAGCAACTGGCCCGGCGCCTGGACGATCCCGCGCTGCGCATTCTCGATTGCCGCTTCGCCCTGGAAGATTCCACCTACGGCGAGCGCAGCTACCGCCAAGGCCATGTTCCCGGCGCCAGGTTCGCCGACCTGGAAAAGGACCTATCTGGCCCGGTCACCCCTGGCGTCACCGGTCGCCATCCACTGCCGGAACCGGAAGGGCTGGCGGCACGCTTTCGCCAATGGGGCCTCGATGACGACAGCGAAGTGGTGCTGTACGACGACGGCCCCGGCGCCTTCGCCGCGCGGGCATGGTGGCTGCTGCTCTGGCTCGGCAAACGCGACGGCGTCTATCTGCTCGACGGCGGCCTCAAGGCGTGGCGCGAAGCCGGTCTACCGATGAGTGAAGCAATCCCGGATGGTGAGACCGGCACCTTTAGCGGACGCGCCGACGGCAGCCTGATCATCGACGCCGCTGGCCTTCAGAAGCACCTGGACGATCCGCAGCTGGCGCTGCTCGACGCCCGCGCCCTGCCCCGTTTTCTCGGCGAAGTCGAACCCATCGACCCGATCGCCGGGCACATCCCCAATGCCATCTGCGTGCCGTTTACCGAAAACCTTCGCAGCGATGGCCGGTTCCTCCCAATCGACCAGTTGCGTACGCGCTTCGACTCGCTGCTGGACAACAAGCCGCCGCAAAGCGCCGTCGCCTATTGCGGCTCCGGTGTGACCGCCTGCCACAACCTGTTTGCCCTCTGTCTGGCCGGCTACCCGCTGGGGAGGCTCTACCCCGGTTCCTGGAGCGAGTGGATCACCGATGCACGGCGGCCTCGCGCCTAATCGCTGCAGCCACGCGGTGCCGAGGGCGCAGCGTGGCTGACGGGTCACAATGCGCCTCGGCGGTTTTACCGAAGTTACATTTGTTTTCACGACCGTTAGTCGCCATCTTTACGAAAAATTGCAATTCATTGTCTTGCTACCTGTCGGAGAAAGTTGCTAGGTTCCGACCCGCTTTTATCCCGGAGTAGTACAACAATGAAAACAACATGGTTGAAGACCGCGCTCGCGGTAGCCGTAGGCGCCTTGTCCAGCCAGGCAATGGCCGCCGGTTTTGCCCTCAACGAACAAAGCATCAGCGGCATGGGCACCTCCTTTGCAGGTCGCTCATCTTCCGCCGACGACGCCACCACCCTGTTCGGCAACCCTGCCGGCATGTCCCGCCTGAAGCGTGAGGAAGTCAGCTTCGGTATGGCGGCGATCCATGCGAAGACCGATATCAGCGACAACTCCGCATTCACACCACAAGGCGCAGGTGGTCTTCGTGCCCCGGTAGGTGGCAGCAACGACGGAGACATGGTTCCCTTTACTGCCGTACCGATGGGTTATTACGTCAAGCCGATTGATGACAAATGGGCAGTTGGCGTGGGCTTATACGTACCGTTCGGCCTGATAACCGACTACGAAAGCGGCTTTCAGGGTCGCTATCACGGTGATTACAGCGAAGTGCGCGTGATCACGGTGCAGCCCACCGTCAGCTACCGCTTTAATGAAAAGCTGTCTGTCGGCTTCGGCCCCACGATTAACCGCATCGATGGAGAGCTGCAAAGCGCAACAATTAACCCATTGAGCCCAACCTTTAATGACGGCCGGGTCAAGGTTAAGGGTGACGACACTGCCGTGGGCTTCAATGCCGGCATCCTGTACGAGTTCACTCCCCACACCCGTATGGGCCTGACTTACCACTCCAAGGTTGAATACACACTTGAGGGCGATACCGAACTCAAAGAAGGCTTCAACCAACTCGGCATCGCCGGAAAGTATGATGCCTCGCTGGACCTGACCACCCCCGAGTCAATTGACCTCTCCGTCACACACGAGCTCAACGACCAGTGGACGCTATACGCCGGCGCCATGCTGACTCGCTGGAGCCGCTTCGAAGCGATCATTATCGAAAACGAAGGACTTCCTTCCGGTCCGCTCAACCCGATCGTCGAAGATCAGGAATGGCATGACACTTGGTCCTATGCGCTCGGCGCCGCGTACAAGCTGAATCGCGAGTGGACTCTGCGCACTGGCTTGGCATTTGACCAGAGCCCGACCAACAACGTTGATCGTTCGCCACGCATCCCCTCCGGAGACCGTACTGCGGTGAGCTTCGGCCTGGGCTGGCACCCAACCGACGATATTACTGTCGACCTCGCTTATTCCTACCTATGGGAAGAAGATACAAAGGTTCGCCGCGAGCACCCGTCCAAGGGCATCTACAACGCCACGTATGAAAACAGCGCCCACGGCTTTGGCGCTGCTCTGAGCTACCGTTTCTGATGTAGCGAAAGAACGAAAAAGCCCCGGTCCGCCGGGGCTTTTTGTTTCTACCTTTCCAATGCCTTCTGCACCGCTGCGATCAGGCGCGGGTCATCCGGCGCGACCTTGCTGGAAAAATGCGCGACGACGCGCCCTTCCCGATCGACCACGTACTTGTAAAAGTTCCAGCGCGGCGCTGTTCCGGCCTGCTCGGCCAGCTGGCGAAACAACGGCGTCGCATCGCCGCCCCGTACCGGCTGCGTCTGAGTCATGGTGAAGGTCACACCGTAATTCACGTAGCAGACCTCGGCCGTCTCGGCCTCGTCATCGGCCTCCTGGAAGAAGTCATCCGAGGGCACGCCGAGCACCTCCAGGCCGTCGTCCTTGTAACGCTGATAGAGCGCTTCGAGCCCCTTGAACTGCCCGGTGAAGCCGCAATGGCTGGCGGTGTTGACCACCACCAGGGCCTTGCCCTGGAACTGGCTGCACAGATCGATGGTTTCTTTGGAGCGCAGCTTGGGCAACTCGTGCTGCAGCAGTGCCGGGCATTCGGCGGCGACCACCGAAGCGCTGGCAAAGACCAGGGTCAGTGCCGCCAGGGGACGAGTGATATTCATGGCCAGTTCTCCGGTCGCGGGCTCACAACGCTACTCTGCCGCCGAGCCCGCGACAATGGCCGCACAGACCGAAGCGGGTCCGGTCAATCACAGCTTGGTCAAACTGCAATATGATGCGCCCCAGCCGCTCTGCACCGAACGAGGCCGCATGCATCCATCTCTAGCACTCCGCTACGCACTGACCCTCCTCCTGCTGCCGCTCGGCAATGCCCTCGCGGCACAGGTGCAGGTGGCGGTCGCTTCCAACTTCACGGCACCGATGCGGGAAATCGCCGGCCGCTTCGAGCGTGACACCGGCCACCAGGCCAGACTTGCCTTCGGCGCTACCGGCAAGTTCTATGCGCAGATTCGCAACGGCGCACCGTTCGAGGTCCTGCTGTCAGCGGATGACACCACGTCAGGGCGGCTCGAACAGGAAGGCTCGGCCATACCCGGTAGCCGCTTCACCTATGCCGTTGGCCGCCTGGTGTTGTGGTCGCCGACTGCGGGCGCGGTGCAGGACGGCCCCGAACTGCTGCGCAATGGCGATTTCCGCCACCTCGCCGTGGCCAACCCGAAGACCGCCCCCTATGGCGCTGCCGCCCTGGCCACACTGGAGCATCTCGGGCTCGACGAAACCCTGCACGGCCGCCTGGTGCAGGGCGAAAATATCGCGCAGACCCACCAGTTCGTCGCCAGCGGCAATGCGCAGCTGGGCTTCATCGCGCTGTCCCAGGTGGCAAAGGACGGCCGGATCGCTGCCGGCTCGGGCTGGGTCGTGCCCACCGACATCCATCCGGCCATTCGCCAGGAAGCCGTGCTGCTGACCAAAGGGCAAGACAACCCGGCTGCCAAGGCGCTGTTGGATTACCTGGCCCAGCCGCAGATCCGCGCGCTGATCCAGTCCTACGGCTACGGGCTGGAGTAGCAACATGCCGCTGGACAGCGTCGACTTGGCAGCAATCTGGCTGACCTTCAAACTGGCCAGCGTGACCACGCTGATCCTGCTGCTGGTCGGCACGCCCATTGCTTGGTGGCTGGCACGCACCACCTCGCGCATGAAGGGCCCGATCGGGGCCGTGGTCGCACTGCCGCTGGTGCTGCCGCCGACGGTGCTTGGCTTCTACCTGCTGGTGGCCATGGGGCCCAATGGCTTCATCGGCCAGTTCACCCAGAGTCTTGGCCTGGGCACCCTGCCCTTCACTTTTGCCGGATTGGTGGTCGGTTCGGTGTTCTACTCGCTGCCGTTCGTGGTGCAGCCCTTGCAGAACGCCTTCGAGGCTATTGGCGAGCGCCCGCTGGAAGCCGCCGCCACGCTGCGCGCCGGCCCCTGGGACACCTTCTTTAGCGTGGTGTTGCCACTCGCCCGCCCCGGTTTCATCACCGCCAGCATCCTCGGTTTCGCCCATACCGTCGGCGAGTTCGGCGTGGTGCTGATGATCGGCGGCAACATTCCGGGCCAGACACGCGTGGTGTCGGTGCAGATCTACGATCATGTCGAGGCCATGGAGTACGCCCAGGCGCACTGGCTGGCTGGCGGCATGCTGCTGTTCTCCTTCCTGGTGCTGCTGGTGCTTTATGGCAGCCGGTTGAAGCAAGGGTGGCGCGGATGAGCGACGCTGCAACCAACAGCGGAATCCAGGCACGCTTTCGCCTCGACTATGCCGACTTCAGCCTGGATGTCGATCTGCAATTGCCCGGCCGGGGGGTGACCGCGTTGTTCGGCCACTCAGGTTCGGGCAAAACCACCTTATTGCGCTGTGTGGCCGGACTCGAGCGCGTCAGCGACGGGCAACTGACCGTCAACGGCGAACGCTGGCAGAACAGCGCGCAAAACCTGTTCGTGCCACCGCACCGTCGCGCCATCGGCTATGTGTTCCAAGACGCCAACCTGTTCGCCCACCTGTCGGTGCGACGTAATCTGGAATTCGGCATGCGCCGAGTGGCGGCAGCGCAGCGCCGTGTAGTGCTGGAGCAAGCGGTGGAACTGCTGGGCATCGACCATCTGCTGGAGCGCATGCCGGATCGCCTTTCCGGCGGTGAACGCCAGCGCGTCGGCATCGCCCGTGCACTGCTGACCAGCCCGCGCCTGCTGCTGATGGACGAACCGCTGGCCGCGCTCGACCTCAAGCGCAAGAGCGAGATCCTGCCTTATCTGGAACGCCTGCACGACGAGCTGGATATCCCTGTGCTCTACGTCAGCCACTCGCCGGACGAAGTGGCGCGGTTGGCCGATCACGTGGTGCTGCTGGAACAGGGTCGCGCCATCGCCCAGGGCGAACTGCGCGAAACCCTGGCTCGGCTTGACCTGCCGACCGCCTTCAGCGAGGACGCCGGCGTGGTGGTGGAAGGCGAAATCGCCGGCCACGACGCGCACTACCACCTCACCCGGCTGACCTTTCCCGGCGGCGAAGTGCTGGTCTCGCAGCGCCCGGAAGCCCTGGGCCAGCGTCTGCGCTTTCGTGTGCATGCCCGCGACGTGAGCCTGGCGCTGCAACGCGCCGAAGGCAGCAGCATCACCAACCTACTCCCCGCTCGGGTCGAGACGATGGTCGCGGCCGATACGCCGGCCCACATACTGATCCGCCTCGATGCCGGCGGCACGCCGCTGCTGGCACGCATCACCCGGCGCTCGGCCGATCAGCTGGCCATTACGCCCGGTCAGGCGCTTTGGGCGCAGATCAAGACGGTGGCGCTGCTGGGCTGAGGCGAGTCAAGCCTCGGTCGGCTCCGGCAGCTTGGCGATCACCTTGATCTCGAACTGGAAGCCGTAAAGCCAGGTGACCCCAACGGCCGTCAGCGTCGGATGCGGCGCAGCGCCCCAGTACTCGGGCACGACGCTCCAGACCCGCTCGAAGATCGCTTGCGGATCGACCATGAACACGGTGACGTCGATGACATCGGCGAACGTACAACCCGCTGCCTGCAGGATCGCGTTCAGGTTATCGAACGCGCGCCGAACCTGCGCCTCCAGCTCCGGTTCGGGTGAGCCGTCCTCGCGGCTGCCGACCTGGCCGGAGACGAACAGCAAGCCATTGGCACGGATGGCCGGGGAATAACGATTGCGCTCGTAGAGCGCCTGGCGGCCAGGCGGAAAAACAACGTCACGCGGTGTCATGTGCAACCTCCAATAAGGGTCGGAGCGACCCGTTGAATGAAGGCCTCACTGTAGAAGTCGCAAAGCACTGGATAAACGCGCCAGGTCGCTCAACACTATTTGCGTAATCCAAACAATCCGCGGGAGTTCAGATGGACCGTTTCGGTGCGATCCAGGCCTTCGTTCGCGTGGTGGAAACCGGCAGCTTCACCAAGGCCGCCGAAACCCTTCGCATCAGCAAGACCAGCGTCACCCAGCAGGTCCAGCAACTCGAGGCGCGGCTTCGCGTCAGGCTGCTCAACCGCACCACGCGCAAGGTCAACGTTACCGCCGACGGTGCGGCCTATTACGAGCGCGCCCTGCGGCTGCTGGCCGATCTGGACGACGCCGAAACCAGCCTGTCCGCCGCCGCCGCAGTGCCCCGAGGACGCTTGCGCGTGGACGTCCCCAGCCCACTGGCACGGATGATCCTGATTCCGGCATTGCCGGCCTTTTATGCGAAGTACCCGGACATCCAGCTGGACATGGGCGTCAATGATCGGCGGGTGGATCTGATCGGGGAGAATGTGGACTGCGTGGTGCGCGGTGGCGAAATCACCGACCAGTCACTGATCGCCCGCCACGTTGGCGACCTACGCCTTGGCGTCTACGCGGCCCCTGGCTACCTCGAACGCGCCGGCGTGCCGACACACCCGAGCGAGCTGGAAAACAGCCACCACCGTGTCGTCGGCTTTCTCTGGGCGCGCACCGGCAAACCCACACCGTACGTCATGCAGCGGCAGAATGAGCAGGTTCAGGTACACGGCCGCTATGCGCTTGCCGTGGACGATGGCAACGCCTGCCTGGCCGCGGGCCTGGCCGGGCTGGGCATCATCTGGCTACCGGAGTACATGGTCAGAACGCACCTGGCCAACGGCGAGCTGTTGCCACTGCTGGAAGACTGGCGGCTCGATGAAATGCCGCTGTACCTGGCATTCCCACCGAATCGGCATGTCAGCGCCAAGCTGCGCGTGTTCATCGATTGGGTCATCGAACTTATGGCGCAGCATGCGCCCGTGCTCGACCGCCGACCGGTGGCCGACCGCTAGAGCTGCAGCGCCAGCCCTATCAATACCGTGCACTCCACCAGTTCCAGCAGCGCGCCGGCGGTATCGCCGGTGGTGCCGCCGAGCCGGCGCAGCATGGCGCGACGCGCCAGCAGGAATGTCACGGCAGCCAAAGACAGGGCGATCAGCCCGCTGCTGCCGAACAGCAAACAACCCACCGCGACCAGTGCCAGTACGCCGCGCGCCCCGCCATGTGGAAGATTCGCCGCCAGCGCATGACCAAGGCCGCCGGGCCGCACGTATGGCGTGCAGAGAAACAGCGCTGGCAGCGCGGCCCGCCCTAGCACCGGCGCCAGCAACAGTGCGGAGTACTGTTGCGCCTGGAGCAACGCCAACAGCGCGGTGAATTTAAGCAACAGCAAAAGCACCAGAACCACCACGGCGACCGGGCCGCTGCGCGGGTCCTTCATGATCTGCAGCGTGCGGTCGCGGTCGCCGAAGCCACCCAGCCAGGCGTCGGCGCTGTCGGCCAGACCATCGAGGTGCAAGGCGCCGGTCAGCGCGACCCAGAGGGTGAGCAGCAAGACCGCCTGTAACAGCGGTGCAGCCCCATCCAGCACAAACGCGGCCAAACCGAGCAACGCGCCGAGCAACAGACCGACCATCGGGTAATACAGCAATGAGCGCCCCTGCTGCTCTGGCTCCGGCATTGCCGGCAAGCGGATCGGCAGGCTGGTGAGAAATTGCAGGGCGATCAATAGTGGCAGCATCGGCAGGTCCTACTCCTCGACGGAGAGCGACAGCAGTTCGCCGTGGGCCACGACAACCTCCAGCAGCCGCTCCCTTGGCAAGCCCCGCGCGCGCGCCAGCAGCAGGCGCATGACGCCGGCATGACAGATGACCAACAGTTGCTGGCCGGCAAAGCGCTGCCGAAGGCTGTCGATAGCATTCAGCACGCGCGCCTCGAACTGCACCAGCGGCTCACCGCCAGGCGGCGTAAATCCGTAGGGATCGGCCCAGAACAGGCCGAGCACCTCGGCACTGTGCTGCATCAGATCGGCGGCGCTACGGCCTTCCCAGTCGCCGAAATGCAGCTCGCGCAGGTCCGGCTCCAGCTGCAGCGGCAAGCCGTGCTGCGCGGCCAGCTCCCGGGCAAAGGTGGCGCAGCGCTGCAGCGGCGAGCTGACCAGCGCGTCCCAGGGACCGGCGCCAGCAACCGCATCGCGCATCTGCTGCCAGCCACGCTCAGTCAGCGCATCGTCGAGGCTGCCGCGAAAGCCACCGCCCTGCTCGGTCTCGCCATGGCGCAGCAGATCGATGCTCGTAATCATGCAGTTCGGTCCGAAACTGCGGCTTCGGCGAACGTCGCCATTTCGTTGTGCAGCGCGCAGGCCTGCTGCAACAAGGGCACCGCCAGCGCCGCCCCGCTGCCCTCACCCAGGCGCAAGCCGAGATCGAGCAACGGAACGGCACCGAGCGCTTCCAGGACCGCTAGGTGACCAGGCTCGGCAGAACGATGGGCGAAGATCAGCCAGGGCCGACATGCCGGGTTCAGCCGCACCGCACAGAGCGCGGCAGCGCTGCAGATAAAGCCGTCGACCAGTACCGCAATGCCCAGCTGCGCGCAGCGCAGATAGGCACCCGCCAGCGCCGCGATCTCGAAACCACCCAGTCGGCGCAGGGCCTCAAGCGGCGCGACACAATGCTCGGCGTGCAGCCGAACCGCGTCCTGGATCACCTGAACCTTGTGGCGAACACCGGCCAGATCGAGCCCGGTGCCCGGCCCGACCAGGGTCAACGGCGAGCGCGGCAGCAGCACGGCAGCCAAGGCACTGGCGCTGGTGGTGTTGCCGATGCCCATTTCGCCACCGATGAACAGCTGGGCAGAGCCTTGCGCGGCACGCTGCGCGCTGTCGCGTCCGGCTGCCAGGGCCAGACGCATTTGCTCGTCACTCATCGCCGCTTCGCGAGCCAGGTTGGCCGTGCCGGGGCCGAGTCGCAAATGGCTCACGCCATCCAGTTGTAGCGGTTCCACCGTGCCCAGGTCGGTCACCTCCAGCGGCGCGCCCAGGCGCTTTGACAACACGCTCAGTGCAGCCCCGCCGCCGACGAAATTGCGCAGCATCTGCCCGGTCACCGATTGCGGATAAGCCGAAACACCCTCTCCCACCACGCCGTGATCGCCGGCGAACACGCTGACATGCAGGCGCTCGACCTGCGGCCGCTCGCTGCCCTGCATAGCTGCCAGCGACACCGCCAGGGCTTCGAGCTGGCCGAGCGCACCACGTGGCTTGGTCAACTGATCCTGGCGCGCCAATGCCTGGGCGCGTACGGACTCATCCAGCATGTGGCATGGCTCGTTCCACCAATCGTGCATCAATGCGCTTCCTTCAATGTGCGTCCTTCAATGTCATGGGCAGCCCGGCGACCATGAAGGACACCCGCTGCGCCCGTTCCGCGACGGCCTGGTGCAGCCAGCCGGCCTCGTCGACATAACGACGGGTCAGCTCGCCCAGCGGCACCACGCCGAGGCCCGTCTCGTTGCTGACCAGTAGGACTCGCCCCGGCAACCCGTCCAGGCACTCGAGCAGGGCATCGCGTTCCTCGGCGAGGCGCACCGCATCGTCCAGCATCAGCAGGTTGGTGAGCCAGAGGGTCAGGCAGTCGATCAGCAGGCAGCGCCCTGCGGCAGCCTGCTCGCGCAGCACCCGTGCCAGTTGCAGGGGTTCTTCGACCAGTGCCCAGTGCGCCGGGCGCCGCTCACGGTGATGGGCGATACGCGCGGTCATCTCGTCGTCCAGCGGCTGGCTGGTGGCTATATAGGTAACCGCCAGGCCGCTACCGGCAGCCAGACGCTCGGCAAAGCGGCTCTTGCCCGAGCGGGCACCGCCAAGAATAAGTTCCAGCACCTTCAGCCTCCCAGCCCGCAGAGCGCGCGTAACCGCGCTGTATCCAGATGCGTCTCGACCAGGTCGGCGAGGCGCTCGATGTCGCGCTCGCGCAAACCGTGGTAATCGACGGTTTGCACCGCCTCGAGGCCCGCCCACTGCAGCAGCGCGGCACAGGCTTCGGGGCCTTCGAACAGGCCATGCAGATAGGTGCCGAGAATCTGGCCGTCGTCGCTGATGGCGCCGTCGCTGCGCCCGTCGTCCAGCTGCACCGCTGGCCGCTCAAGGGCCGGACCGCGGCTGACGCCGGCATGGATCTCGTAGCCACTGACTGGCACGCCTTCCGGCAGCAACCGGCCCTGCACGTTACGCAGCTGCTTGTCGGCTTCGAGTACAGTGGCGAAGTCCAGCAGCCCAAGCGCCTCGCTCTCCCCCGCCGGACCTTCCAGCCCGAGCGGATCGGCAATGCGCATGCCGAGCATCTGCAGGCCGCCGCAGATGCCCAGCAGCTTGCCGCCGTAGCGCAGGTGGCGCTGGATGACGCGATCCCAGCCAATGGCGCGCAGCCAGGCAAGGTCGGCGCGCACGCTTTTCGAGCCGGGCAGGATGATCAGATCGGCAGGCGGCACCGGCTGCCCGGGACCGACGAACTGCAGGTCGACCTGCGGGTGCAGGCGCAGCGGGTCGAAGTCGGTGTGGTTGCTGATGCGCGGCAGCACCGGCACCACCACCTTCAGCGCGTCGTCGGCCTTGCCGGACTGGCGCACGTCGATGGCATCCTCCGCTTCCAGATGGAAATCCATCAGGTATGGAAGCACGCCCAGCACCGGCTTGCCGGTGCGCTGTTCCAGCCAGTCGAGGCCGGGCTGCAACAGCGCGATATCGCCGCGGAAGCGGTTGATGACGAAGCCCTGCACCCGCGCCTGCTCGCTTGCCGAGAGCAACGCCAGGGTGCCGACCAGATGGGCGAACACCCCACCCTTGTCGATATCGGCGATCAGGATCACCGGGCAATCCACCGCCTCGGCGAAGCCCATGTTGGCGATATCGCCGGCGCGCAGGTTGATCTCCGCGGGCGAACCGGCGCCCTCGACCATCACCACGCGATAAGCCGCGGACAACCGGCGATGCGAGTCGAGCACCGCCTGCAGCGCCACGCGCTTGTAGTCATGGTAGGCAACGGCATCCATGCTGGTCACCGCGCGGCCATGGATGATCACCTGGGCGCCGATGTCGCTGTTGGGCTTCAAGAGCACCGGGTTCATGTCGGTGTGCGGCGCAAGGTTCGCCGCCTGCGCCTGTACGGCCTGAGCCCTGCCGATTTCGCCGCCATCTGCAGTCACCGCGCTGTTGAGCGCCATGTTCTGCGGTTTGAACGGCACGACGGCGACCCCCTGGCGTGCCAACCAGCGGCACAGCGCCGTCACCAGCGTGCTCTTGCCGGCGTCGGAGGTGGTGCCCTGCACCATCAGCGTCGTCACGGATGTTGCTCCCTGAAAAATTGCAGAGCCTGATCCAGCCGCGCCCAACCAATATCGGTCGGCAGGCCGAAGCGCAGGCTGGAAGGCTGAGCGAAAAGCCGGGTGAGAATGCCGCGACGGGCGAGAAAGTCATGCAAGAGCGCGGCGTCGGCGCTGACCCACCACTGGAACAGCGCGCAGCCGCCCAGCGGCGCAAGGCCATGGCGGCGTAGCAGGTCGGTCAGACGCTGGCCGTCGCAGTGCAGGCATTCGCGCTGGCGCTGCTGAGCAGCCTGATCAGCCAGCAGCACTGCGCCCAGCTGCCGCGTCGGGCCATTCACCGTCCAGGGTCCGAGCAGCCTGGCGAGCGAACGCAGCAGGCCAGTGTGGGCAAGTACGAAACCCAGTCTCGCGCCGGCCAGGCCAAAGAATTTGCCGAACGAGCGCAGCACGATCAGTCCGGGCAGGTGGCTGTGCTCGGCCAGACTGTGCTGCGGCATGCAGTCCATGAACGCCTCGTCCACCACCAACCAGCCGCCGTAGGCCGCCAGCTCACTGCGCCATTCCAGCAGGCGCTGCGGCGCGATCAGCTGGCCGGTGGGATTGTTCGGGTTGACCACCACCAGCACGTCGAGCTGATCCAGTGCACGCGGCACGCTGGCCTCGCAGAGTTCGACGACCCGATGGCCGAGGCGGCGCCAGGCCTCGGCGTGCTCGGCGTAACAGGGCGAAACGATGCCGACCCGCGCCAGCCCGCGCAGACGCGGCAAGGCCTGAATGGCACTCTGCGAACCGGCCACCGGCAACACCGCACGCGCGCCGTAGTACTGCCGCGCCGCCGCTTCCAGGCCATCGTCGGGCTCCGGCAGACGTGTCCAGGCGCACCTGGAAATGCTCGGCAACGGCGGATGATAGGGGGCGATACCGGTGGAAAGGTCGAGCCAATCCGAGAGCGGAATGCCGTAGCGCTGTGCGGCTGCGCGCAGTCGTCCACCGTGCTCAAGCATAGAGCCAGCCACCGAACAGCAGCGCCAGCAGCCAGACACCGACGCCACCCCAGACCAGATCCAGCGCATGCTCGATATGCCGCGCCTGTGGCGCCTTGCCTCGCCCCAACTCGGGTCGCGCATGCACCTCACCGTGATAGATGGCGGCGCCACCCAACACCACGCCCAACGCTCCGGCGCCTGAGGCCATGACCGGACCGGCGTTGGGGCTGTCCCACAAGGGCGCCTGGGTGCGCCAGCAACGCAGCGCGCGGCGGGTGCGCCCGAGCAATGCATAGGTCAGCGCGACCAGCCGTGCCGGCACGTAGTTGAGCACGTCGTCGATGCGCGCCGCGGCCCAGCCGAAGCGCTCGAAGCGCGCATTGCGATAGCCCCACATGGCGTCCAGCGTGTTGCTCAGGCGGTACAGGACCACACCTGGAGCGCCCGCGACGATGAACCAGAACAGCGCGGCGAACACCGCATCGCTGCCGTTCTCCAGCACCGACTCGGTGGCCGCACGGGCCACGCCCTCCTCGTCCAGCTGCGTGGTGTCGCGGCTGACGATCCAGCCGACGCGGCGGCGTGCCTCGGGCAGATCATGCCGCCACAGCGCCTGCGCCACCGGCAGTGCATGCTCGCCCAGACTGCGCAGGCCCAGGGCCAGATAGAGCAGAACGATCTCCACCAGCCAGCCGACGGTCGGTAACAGGCTGAGCAGCCAGGCCAGCAAGGTCAGCGGTAGCACCGCCAGGCACCAGGCGGTCACCCCGTGGCTGCGCCAGCCGCGCGCCGCAGACCCGTTGAAATGCTGCTCCAGGCGATCGGCCAGGCGACCGAAGGCTACCAGTGGATGTGCCCGCTTCGGCTCGCCGAGCAACGCATCCAGCAGCAGCGCCGCGCTAACGGTGAGGAACAGACTCACTCGGCCCTCTGCGCGCAGGCACTGATCAGCGCATGCAGCTGGCGTACGCCGTCGGTCAGCACCGCCGGGCCGGGGTTGAGGATGTCCGGCGACTTGATCTCGTGCAGCTGGCCCGTGCGCACCGCCGGAATCGCCTGCCAGCCAGGCCGTGCAGCCACCTGTTCCGGGCGAAAACGGCGGCCGCACCAGGAGCCGACGATCAGCTCCGGCGCGCGGCGCACCACTTCCTGCGGGTCCTCGATGATGCGTTGCTTGGCACGCTTGAACGCTGCCAGCTCGGCGAAGCAGTCCTCGCCACCGGCCAGTTCGATCAGCTCGCTGACCCAGGCGATGCCCGAGATCAGCGGCTCGTTCCATTCCTCGAAATACACCCGCGGCCGGCGCGGCAAGCTGGCGGCGCTGGCGCGGATGGCATCCAGCCCGGCCTGCAGCTCGGCGATCAGCGCCCGCGCACGCTCGCCGGCATGCACCAGCGCCCCGAGGGTCTCGATCATGCGCAGAATGCCGGCGACATCGCGCTGGTTGAACAGATGCACTTCCAGCCCTTCGCGCGCCAGCTCGGCGAGCATGTCGCCCTGCAGGTCGCTGTAGCCGAGCACAAGGTCCGGCTCCAAGGCGAGAATCTGCTCATGCTTGACGCTGGTGAAGCCGCTGACCTTGGGCTTCTCCTTGCGCGCCTGCGGCGGGCGCACGGTGAAGCCGGAGATGCCGACGATGCGCGCCTGCTCGCCCAGCAGGTAGAGCGTTTCGCAGGTCTCGGTGGACAGGCAGACGATGCGCTGCGGCCCCTTGCTCATTTCGCCTCCCAGGCATTCTCGAAAACCAGTTCGTGCAGCGGTCGCGGCGTGGTCCAGCCTTCCAGTGCCAGCATCGGTGCCGAGTAGAACTCCTGCACCGGCCCGAGGCAGAGGATCGCCACCGGCTTGGCACCGTCCGGCATGCCGAGCAAGGCGGCCAGCGCGTCGGGATCGAACAGTGACACCCAGCCCATCCCCAGGCCTTCCGCCCGCGCCGCGAGCCAGAGATTCTGGATCGCGCAGGCCAGCGAGGCGAGGTCCATCTCCGGCAGCGTGCGGCGGCCGAAGATATGTTGCTCGCGGCCATCCATCAACGCGGCGACCAGCAGTTCGGCGCAATCCTCGATGCCCTCGACCTTGAGCCGCATGAACTCGGCGGAACGCTCGCCGAGCGCCTGAGCCGTGCGCTGGCGCTCCTCACCGACCAGATCGGCGATGGCCGTGCGCAACTCGGGGCGGGTGATGCGGACAAAGCGCCACGGCTGCATCAGGCCGACGCTGGGTGCCTGATGCGCAGCGTTGAGCAGCCTCGACAGCAGCTCGGGTGCCACCTCGCCGCCGGCGAAATGGCGCATGTCGCGACGCTCGCCGATGGCACGATAGACCGCCGCGCGCTCCTGCTGGCTGAAGGCATGCGCGCTCATGGCCGGAACAGCGCCGCGGCGGCTGCCGGATCGGACGGCAGGTACAGATGGATGTAGGACGCCGTCAGCCGGCCCCGGCGGTAGACCGCTTCGGCAGTGCGCTTGTAGTTCGGGCATTCGCCGCGAGCCAGCGGCTCGAGTGGCGACTCCAGCGCGGAATGGTGGAAGGTGTGCCCGCGCAGCCGCCCTTCCGGCAGCTCCACTTCCTGCAGCGCCAGCGCAGTCAGGCGCTTGTGCATGCGCGCCTCGCCGGGCAGCAGGCCGAGCATCTGCGCGCGCTCGTCGCCACGGTCGGTCAGCCCGTCGAGCAAGTAGAGCATGCCGCCGCACTCGGCGAGGATCGGCTTGCCCGCCTCATGATGTGCGCGGATAGCGTCGGCCATGGCACGGTTGCGCGACAGGCCGCGCAGGTGCAGCTCGGGATAGCCTCCGGGCAGGTACAGGCTGTCCACGGCCGGCAAGCGGGCGAAGCGCAGCGGCGAGAAAAACAGCAACTCGGCGCCCAACGCCTGCAGCAAGTCGAGATTGGCTTGGTAGAGAAAGGCAAAGGCCGCATCGCGTGCAACGCCGATGCGCACACCCGCCAGCAGCGGTTCGAGCGGCGCACTGGCCGGCGCGGCGAAAGTGACCGGTGCAGGCAACTCGGTGTCGGCACTGCGTGCCAGGGCATCTGCCGCGGCATCCAGACGGGCGTCCAGATCAGCCAGCTCCTCGGCCTGCACCAGCCCCAGGTGCCGGCTTGGCAGTTCCACCTCGACACTGCGCGGCAAGGCGCCGTACCAGCGGATCGACTCCGGCAGGCTGTCGCGCAGAATCTCGCCATGCCGGGCGCTGCCGACCCGATTGGCCAGCACGCCATCGAACGGCAGATCCGGCTGGAAGCTGCTCAGCCCGTGCGCCATGGCGCCGAAGGTCTGCGCCATGGCCGAGCCATCGATGACCGCCAGCACCGGCACGCCGAAGCGCCGCGCCAGATCGGCCGCCGAGGGCGCGCCATCGAACAGGCCCATCACGCCTTCGATCAGGATCAGGTCGGCCTCGCCCGCCGCTTCCCAGAGCAGGCGTCGCGACTCCTCTTCGCCGACCATCCACAGGTCGAGCTGATAGACCGGCTTGCCACTGGCACGCGCGAGGATCATCGGGTCGAGAAAGTCCGGCCCGCACTTGAACACCCGCACGCGCTTGCCCTGCCGCGCATGCAACCGCGCCAGAGCCGCAGTGACGGTGGTCTTGCCCTGGCCGGAGGCCGGCGCGGCGATCAACAGCGCCGGGCAGCTTCTACTGGTCATTGCGGTCTCTCATCAGCAGCGTAGGGTGGATGACGCTTCATCCATCCACCGACCACGCCGAGGGTGGATGAAACAGACGTCATCCAGCCTACGCAACGGTCCGTGAATGTCTTGAGCGCAGGCATCAAAATTCGACGCCTTTCTGCGCCTTCACGCCGGCCTTGAATGCGTGCTTGATCAGGCCCATCTCGGTGACGGTGTCCGCCGCCTCGACCAGGCCCGCCGGTGCGCCGCGACCGGTGACTACCACGTGCTGCAACAGCGGCCGCGACTCGATGTTGGCGAGCACCGGCGCCAGTTCCAGATAGCCGTACTTCAGAGCGATGTTCAGTTCGTCGAGCACCACCAGGCCGATCTCGGGATCGGCCAGCAGCTCGGCCGCCACCGCCCAGGCTTCGCGGGCCTTGGCGATGTCACGCTGGCGATCCTGGGTTTCCCAGGTGAAGCCCTCGCCCATGACGTGGTAGCGCACCTCGTCCGGAAAGCGCCGGAAGAACGCCTCCTCGCCGGTGCTGGCCGCGCCCTTGATGAACTGCACCACGCCGACCTTGATGCCATGGCCAAGGGCACGCGCGACCATGCCGAAGGCGGAACTGCTCTTGCCCTTGCCGTTGCCGGTGTGCACCAGCAGCAGGCCGTACTCGTCCTGCGCCTCGGCGATCTTCTCGTCGATCAGCGCCTTCTTGCGCTGCATGCGCGCCTTGTGGCGATCATCGCGTTCGCTGGACTCGCTCATGCGCGGGCCTCGCCACGCTGCCCAGACCAGGCGCGCAAACCGACGAACAGCAGCGCGGCGACGCCGACATACAGCGCAAGGGTCGACAGGTAGCGCGGGTAATAGGTGGCGATTCGGTCGACCAGCAGCGCCAGCGTCGGCTCGGGATAGCGCCCGGAGAAATAGAGGAAGCCGCCGCCAGAGAACAGGTAGCAAACGAAGGCGCTCGCCATCACGCACAGCGCCAGGGTCGCCAGGCTGCTGAAATGGTCACGATGCAGACGGGCGTAGAGTCGACCGCCCAGCCACAGCGAACCGTATGCCGGCACCAGCATCCAGTACGCCGGCGACATGCACCAGTCGCTGACACCGGCCCACTGGATGGCGGCGAAATCCAGCAGCGAAGCCTCGAGAAACAGTGCCGGAAACACCCACTTCGGCCGCACCAGCACGCCGGCGAGGAAGAACACCGCCCAGGACGCACTCGGCAGGTTGACGCTGGCGAAGTGCTGTCCGCGGGTCATGGCCAGTAGCGCGGCAAGCGCGAGGCCGACCAGCAGCTGGTATCTCGGGGCAAGCTTGATCATTGCAGTCTCCTTCTGTGGGCGCGGGCGACATGCCCGCGCCGCGGTCTTACAGCGCCTGGTAGCGCACGGTCAGGTAAGCGGCCTGGCCGGGCTGGTTGTAGCCCTCCGCGGTCTCGTAGTCGGCATCCAGCAGGTTGGCGACGCGCGCCTGCAGGCGCCACTCGGGGGTGATGCGGTATTCGCCGCGCAGATCGAGGGTGGCGTAGCCGGACAGCTCGCGGGTGTTGGCCAGGTCGTCGTAACGCTGCCCTTCGGCGTGCAGGCTGGCGCCAATGCTGAAGGCACCGAGCCGGCGGTCGAGGTCAAGGTTGAATAGCTGCTTGGCCCGGCGCGCCAGCTCGTTGCCGCGGTTGGCGCCGGCGGAGCGGTTCTCTGGTTCCAGCAGGCTGTAGTTGGCATTCCAGTCCCAGCCGAGCAACTGGCTGCCGAGAACCAGCTCGACCCCGCGGATGCGCGCTTCCTGCACGTTGGCCGGCGCGGAAATGCTGGCGTCATAGGCGATGAGTTCATCGACCACGGTGCGATAGGCATTCACTGCCCAGTGGCCCCAGCCATGCTGCCCGGCAAGGCCGACTTCGAGGCTTTCGGAGGTTTCCGCATCCAGCTCGGGATTGCCGTAATCGGGGAAATACAGCTCGTTGAAGGTCGGTGCCTTGAATGCCGTGCCGTAGCTGATGGTGGCGCGAAACCAGTCAGTCAGCGCATAGCCGTAGCCGATGTTGCCGGTGTCGTGCTGGCCAAACTGCTCGTTGTCGTCACGACGCAGCGACAGCTGCCAGTCATGGCGGCCGACCTCACCCAGGTACTGAGCGAAATAGCCGTCGTTGTCCCGAGAGTCCTCGGCATACGCCGTAGTGCCGTTGACCTCGTCGCGCTGGTGGTCGGCACCCAGGATCAGCGTATGCCCCGCGGCCAGCTCGACATCGTTCTGCCAGCTGAGCGTGTCGCGACGGCTGTCGAAGCGTGAATAGAACTGTCCGTCCTGATAGGCATCGGATTTGTCTTCGCTGCGCCCGGCCTGCAGCGTCACCCGCCAGGGTTCCAGCGGACTGAAGCGCGCACGGGTGCCGAAGACCCTCGACTCACCATCGGCATTGGCGCCGAAACCGGACGTGCGGGCCCGGTTCACGCTGTCGTAGTCGTTATGGGATTTGGCCTGCAGCAGGTTGGCGTCCAGCTCCAGACCGTTGTCGAAGCGGTAGCCGGCGCTCAGCGTCGCGGACAGGTTGCGATAGCCGTCGGCGTCACGTTCGTAGCCGCTGGTGTCCGCCAACTTGACGTTGATGCCGTCGGTGTCCGAGCCGCTGACGCCCAGGCTGTACCAGCCACGGCCGTCGCCGCCGGAAACGCCGGCGCTGCCGGTATAGGTGTCATGGGTGCCGTAGCCGGCCGAGAAGAACGGCTTGACGCCCTGCCCCTGGCCCTTGCGGGTGAATATCTGGATCACCCCGCCGATGGCCTCCGAGCCGTACAGGCTGGAGCGCGGACCGCGGACCACCTCGATGCGCTCGATCAGCTCCAGCGGCAGATCCTGCAGGGCCGCGCCGCCGCCAGTGACCGAGCCGATCTTGATGCCGTCGATCATCACCAGCACGTGATCGGATTCGGTACCGCGCATGAACAGCGAGGTGGACTTGCCAGGCCCGCCGTTGTTGGCCAGCGAAACGCCTGGCACCTGCTTGAGCAGCTCCGGCAGCGAACTGGCCTGGCTGCGCTCGATCCGCTCGCGGTCGATCACGGTTACCGCGGCCAGGCTCTGCTGGGCGGTCTGTGCGGTACGGGTGGCGGTCACCACCTGCTGCTGGAGATCCAGCGGGGCTGCGGCCAGTCGGCCGATGGAAAATGGAAAACTGCCGAGCAGCACATAGGCCGCTGGCTTGAAACGGGGCTTGCAAGTCAAGGTTCAGGTCTCCGTCGTGCCCACCCGCACGACTGAAAGTCGACGAAGACAGACGGAGGAATCGCAAAAGGAAGGGAATACCGCGAGGGATATGCACCCGCCCAGCGCCCGCCGCACTGTCAGTGAAATGCGACAGGCCGGTCTCCGGGCTTGCGAGCGTATGCCTTGCGGCATCCCGAAACCGCGCCTTCCCATGCGTTGAGCACAGTGGCTGTTGCGGCTTCTCGACTCACCTACCGTTGCGGGGGCAGCGCCGGAATCTTCGTGAGAATGGACCGGCTTCCCTGTTTCACCCGTCTGGCACAAGGCCAGGGGGCACCTGAGGCGACGCGGAGGTTAGTCCAAGGCCGGGGATCACGCAACCACGAGGTTGTCGCACGGCCTCTGCAATCTTCGCTTGCATCTCGCCGCTTGGAACGGCGGACGCCGAAAGGCTTCGAATGCAACAATGCCAGCAAACAGCCAGGACCCTCAGCCAAGCCCATGACCAGCATCGTGCAGATCTCCGACACCCATTTCGGCACCGAGCAACCCGCCGTGGTCCAGGCGCTGGAGGATCATGTAAGTGAGCATCGAGCAGATCTGCTGGTGTTCTCCGGCGACATCACCCAGCGCGCCCGCCGCGGCCAGTTCGCCAGTGCCGCGGCCTTCGTCCGTCGGCTGGAGGCCGACGGCGTCGGCGATACGCTGGTGATTCCGGGCAATCACGACATCCCGCTGTACAACCTCTTCGCCCGTCTATTCACGCCGTACGGCAACTACCGGCGACACTTCGGTGATGAGCTGGAACCGGTTTTCGAGAACGACGACATGCTGGTGATCGGGCTCAATACCACCCACCCGCGCCGACACAAGGACGGCGTGGTGACGGGGCGGCAAGTGGAACGGGTGGCGCAGCGGCTGGCCGAGGGCGACCCGCGCAAGATTCGCATCGTGGTGGCCCACCAGCCGTTCGGCGCGATGGTACCGAGCGATCTGAGCAATCTGCAGCACGGCGCTGAACCCGCGCTGCAACGCTGGGCCGAGCACGGGCTGGACTTGGTGATGGGCGGGCACATCCATCTGCCCTACGTGCTGCCGCTGTCCAGGCAGTACAGCGGCCTCGCGCGGGAGATCTGGATGGTGCAGGCGGGCACCACACTCTCGACCCGCCTGCGTGGCACCTCGCCGAACTCCTTCAACCGGCTGAAGCTGCACCCGGGCGAGGAGAAGAAGGTCTGCGTCGAGCGCTGGGACCTGCTCGATGGCCGCTTCGTGCTGGGTTCGCACTTCAACCTGAGCTGGTGACCCGCGCTCGCGCGCCGTGATCAGCCTATCGACAGGCCGATCAGGTAGACACCGGCGAAGCCAATGTTGAAGGCGATGAACAGATAGAGCATGTGCCGCAGGTAGCTGCCGAAGGTGAGGCCCGGCACCTTGCTCATGGCGACGATACCGGCGGCCGAACCGATCACCAGCAGCGAACCGCCGACGCCGACCGCGTAGGTCAGCACCATCCATTCGGCAACGCCCATCTGCAGCCCGGACTTGAGCAACGCGGCGGTCAGCGGCACGTTGTCGATCGCCGCCGACATCACACCCATCAGGTAATTGGCCATCACCGCCGGCACCTGGTCATAGATGTGCACCAGCCCGTCGAGCACGCGAACCTCCTTGAGCATGCCCACCAGCAGAAGGATGCCGAGGAAGAAGAACAGCGTTTCGAACTCCACTTGACGCACGTACTCGAGGATAGGGTCGGAATCGTTGTCGTCGCTGAAGAAGCGCGCAACCAGGAACATCACCGAAAGCCCGGCGAGAAAGGTCAGCACTGGCGGAATCTGGAACAGGAAGTTGCCGATGATGGTGCCGAGAATGGTGCAGAGGAAGATCAGCGCGATGGCGACATCCACGCCGCGCACGTCCTTACGGTGCGCCTGCACCACCACCTCGCCGTGCATACCGATCGACAGCATCGCCGCCAGCACCATCACCGCGATGAACGCCGGAACGGCCAGCACCAGTAGTTGAAGAATCGCCACCTTGCCGGCGAGAAAGATCATCAGCGTGGTGACGTCACCGGTGATCAGCGCGACACCACCGGAGTTGACCGCGAACACCACCAACGTGGCGAACTTGATGGTCTTCGCCCGATCCAGCTGCAGCGAGAGGATCAGGGTGATGGAGACCAGCGTCGCGGTGATGTTGTCGGCCAGCGAGGAGAACACGAAGCAGAAGGTCGCGGTGAGGAACAGCAGCGCGCGCTCACTGATTCTTTGCGGCAAGACGAGATAGATCAGGTTCTCGATCATGCCCTTCTTGTTCAGGTAGGCGACAAAGGTCATCGCCGCCACCAGGAAGATCCACAATCCGGCGATCTCGGCGATGTTCTCGTTGAGGCTTTCCAGCACGGTTTCCCGCACCTCGCCAGCCGGAGCAAAGATGAACAAGAGCAGCCAGGCCAGGGTGCCGAAGAACAGCGTCACCTTGGCCTTGTTCACATGGGTTACTTCTTCGAGCACGACGCCAAGCAGCGCCGCCACCGCCAGTGCAATCAGCACGTACGTCAGCAATTCAGGCATATCTCACCTAATGGGAAATGGGGAAAAGGGTCTGTGCGCGACGGAACGACGCACGGGGAGGAATTGGGGAGGCGCATGTTAGCCAAAGCGCCAGACGAGCGGAATCACCGCATGTCAAACGGAGAATGTTTCAGCATATGAATGCGACTAAAGACAGGGCGTCTACGACGCGGGGGGTCTATGCGGATGAGGCTCAGGGGTTGCGGGCCAGTTGCTCCTGGTCGAGCACTCGCTTGGCGCCCAGATAACTCTTCTGCCAGTAGCCGGCAGTAAGGCTGTCCAGCCGCACCGTGCCGCCAGAAGATGGCGCGTGAACGAAGCGGTCTTCGCCAACGTAGATGCCTGCGTGGCTGACCCGGCGCCCACCGCTGGTCGCGAAGAACACCAGATCGCCGGGCTGCAGTGCGTCGCGCCGTACCGACGGGCCGCGTAGATTGCTCATGGCTTGAGTGGTGCGAGGGAGCTGGATGCCGGCTGCGCCGCGGTAGACGTAGCCGATCAGGCCACTGCAGTCGAAACCGCTGTCCGGCGTGTTACCGCCCCAGCGATAGGGCGTACCGACCAGGCCAATCGCGCTGAACAGCACGTCTTCAGCGGCGCCGGGTACGGCCTGATGGGCCTTGGGCGTCTGCACGAGTGGCGGCGTGGGCGCCTGCCCGGCACAGGCGGTCAGCAGCGCAGTCAGAACAACGAGCGTGAGACGAGCCGGATAGTGCATGGCAGAGCGGTCCAGGCAAATGAGCCATCACTCTGCCGGCATGTACGGGAAGACGCAACCCCCGCAGGTCGCGGGATCAGTGATGGGCCGTGTGCGGAACCAGATCCGAAGCCAGGGCGAGCACGCGCTTGGCTTCCATGTAACTGGCGCGCCAGTACTTGTCGTCCAGGCTGTCGACGCGCACACCGCCGCTGCGGCTGCTGGAGGCGTGGATGAACTGGTCGTCGCCGATGTAGATACCGGCGTGGCTGACTCGGCCACGGCCGCGGTTGTTGAAGAACACCACATCGCCCGGCTCGAGCTCACTGCGCTTGACCGCCGGTGCGTCGAGGTTGATCAGCTCGCGGGTGGAACGCGGCAGCTCGAGCCCGGCTTCCTTGCGGAACAGAAAACCGACGAAGCCGCTGCAGTCGAATCCGCTCTTCACCGAACTGCCACCGTAGCGATACGGGGTACCGACCAGGGTGAAGCCGCGCTCGAGGATGCTGTCGGCCAGCTGCGGCAGCTGGTAGTCGTGTTCGTCGGTCAGTTCGGCCAACGACTGCTCTTCACTCTTTTCGAGGGCAGCGAAGTCGAAGTCTGCAAGAGGATGATTGTGCGACAGCCGAGGCGATTCGATCTGCTGCTCGGTCTGTACGGGCTGGCCGGCGCAGGCGGTCAGCAGGGCGATGAGTGCGAGAGGCACGAGGGGTGCGAAGCGTTGGCGCATGGGCACGGCCGTGTCATTGATTCCAAAGTGCCGGCGACTATGCCTTCTATCGCTTCGATGATCAATTTCAATCGGACGAATTGTGACGAATCCCCTGCGACAAAACGTCTGCGCGACCCGCCTGCGGCCGACGAAGCCGCTTGATCTCGGTTGCGTCGGCCGCGAGAGCACTATCCGGGCTGATTAGCATCCGCACTGCCCGGCGTGCTCCGGCGCGCTTGCGCAACCGCCGGCACCGCAGCCGTGCGCATCATGCGAATCGTTGCGCAGGGCATCGGCCATGTCCGCCATCGCCTGCTCGAGCCGGACGCGCAAGTCACCGCCCATGGGGGTTTCGGCCAGCGCCTTGTGCATGCAGAACATCCATTGGTCGCGCTCGAGCACGCCGATGCGGAAAAAGCGGTGGCGAAAACGCAACCGCGGGTGGCCATGCTTCTCGATGAAACGAGAGGGGCCGCCAAGCCACCCGGAAAGGAAATCGAACAGTCGCTCCCGGATCTGCGTGGTATCGCTGCCATGCATGTCACGCACTTCGGCTACATCGGGTTCGCACAGCATCAGATCATAGAAGCGGTCGACCAGGCGCCGTAGCGGTTCGTCACCGCCCAGTTCCTGATAAGGGGTTGGTTCGATGGAAGCGTTCAAGACATTGCTCCTTGAAGAAAACCGTAGCGGCCACAGGCAGGCCGCCGGCGCGTTCGGAAATCGCGACAAGCGGGTCGATTGAAGTGGCGCGCTAGCGCTGCGCCTGCCAGAGAATCAGATAGCCCAACCCCATCAGAGACCAGCCGAGCAAGGGATGGAACAACAGGCGCCAGGCTCCGTGCCTGGGCACGAAGCCGACACCATGGATGAAGCCTGCAGAGATGCCCCACATCACGAACATCAATTGCGGATGGCTGTAGCCGCCCTGCCCGTCCAGCATGGCCGCCGGGTGAATCAGCAGAACCAGCGCCAGCGGCCCGGCCAGCAACAGGGAGAGCGTGCGAGCGGCTGCGCCATACAGCCGCCCGCCGGTCAGCCCGATCAAGGCTCTGCGTCCAGGTCCTGCGTGGCCTCGAGCCACAGGGCATTGATGATGCCGAAGCTGCAGGCCAGCAATACGCCGAGAATCCAGGTGAAGTACCACATAGTCTGATCTCCTTGGCACGGTGGGCGACATCCGCCCACCTGCTCGTTCAATAAAGGCCGTGAGGGTTGGCTTCGATGGTCTTCTGGTTGAGGCGCCCCCACATGCGGATGTAGCTCCACAGCGTGTAGCAGAGGATCAGCGGTACGAAGATGCAAGCCACGACAAACATGATGCCCAGCGTCTTGTGACTCGACACCGCATCCCAGAGGGTGAGGCTGGAGGCCGGGTCGAGGCTCGACGGAAAGACGAAGGGGAACAGCGCAAAGCCCGCAGTGCAGATGCTGCCAACGATCATCAGGCTGGTGCCGAGGAAACTCACGCCACCGCTGTTGCGAGTGGAACCCAGCAGCGCGAGCAATGCGCCGACGATGCCTGCCGCCGGTGCGATCAGGGTGATCGGATAGCGCGAGTAGTTGGCCAGCCAGCCGACGTTGTCCTGGGCCACCTGCTTGTCCAGCAGCGGATTGAGCGCTGCCCCCGGATCGGTCACCGAAAGCTGGCTGAAGCCCTGGATTCCCAGCGCCAGCCATGCCCCGGCGGCAACGAAGCCGAACAGGAACACCAGCACGCAGAGGCGCGTTGCCTGCCGCGAGCGCTCGGCCAGGTCACCATCGGTACGCAGCATCAGCCAGGCACCGCCGTGAGCACTGAGCATGCTCAGGCTGACCACACCACAGAGCAGCGCGAACGGGTTGAGCAATGCGAAGAACGAGCCGTGGTAGGTCGAACGCATCAGCTCGTCGAGCTGGAATGGCAGTCCGAGAAACAGGTTGCCGAAGGCCACGCCGAACACCAGCGCCGGCACCGCACCGCCGACGAACAGCGCCCAGTCCCAGGCACTGCGCCAGCGCGGGTCCTCCACCTTGCTGCGGTAGTCGAAGCCCACCGGCCGGCAGAACAGCGCGAACAGCACCAGCAGCATGGCCCAGTACAGGCCGGAGAAAGCCACCGCGTAGACCATCGGCCAGGCGGCGAACAAGGCGCCACCGGCGGTGATGAACCACACCTGATTGCCGTCCCAATGCGGGGCGATGGTGTTGATCGCCACACGCCGCTCGTTGTCGGTCTTGCCGACGAAGGGCATCAGCGCCATGGCGCCCATGTCGAAGCCATCGGTCAGGGCGAAGCCGATCAGCAGCACACCGATCAGCACCCACCAGACCAGCTTGAGAACCTCGTAGTCGAACATCTCGTTTACCTCACATGGCGGTCGGTTCGGTGAGAGGGTCCTTGGCGGGCGCCGGGGTGGTAACCGCTTCGCGCAACCGTTGCACCTGATTGGCGGCCGCAGCCTCCAGCTCGAAGTGATAGCGGCCGGTATGCAGGCTGCTCGGGCCGAGCCGCGCGAAGCGGATCATCAGGAACATCTCGATCACCAGCAGCAGGCTGTAGAAGGCGACCAGGGCGATCAGCGAGCCCCAGATATCGCCGGCCGCGAGTGTCGAAGTGGAGAGATGGGTCGGCAGCACTTCGGCAATGGACCAGGGCTGACGACCATGCTCGGCGACATACCAGCCGGTCTGCGCGGCGATCCAGGGCAGCGGCAGGCTGAACAGCGCGAACTTCAACAACCAGGGCTTGTTCTCGGCATTGCGCTTGATCGATGCCCAGCTGGCCAGGGCGAACAGCACCAGCATCAGGAAGCCCGAGAAAACCATCGCGCGGAAGGTCCAGAACAGGCTGAACACGTTGGGAATGGTGTCGAGCGCCGCCTGCTTGATCTGCGCATCGGTGGCATCCACCACGTTGGCGGTGTACTTCTTCAGCAGCAGGCCGTAGCCGAGGTCCTGCTTGACCTCGTTGAAGGCGGCGATGGCTTCGGGCGACTTGTCGCCGGTACGCAGCATCTGCAGGCGCTCATAGGCGAGCATGCCGTTGCGGATGCGCAACTCGTGTTCGGCAACCAGTTGTTTGATCCCCTTGACCTCCTCATCCACCGAACGCGTGGCGATCAGCCCCAGCACGTAAGGGATCTTCACCTCATAGTCGGTGCGCATCTCGTCCTGATTGGGCAGGCCGAACAGGGTGAAGCCTGCCGGCGCCGGATGGGTATCCCACTCGGCCTCGATGGCCGCCAGCTTGACCTTCTGCACGTCACCGATCTCGTAGCCGGATTCGTCGCCAAGGATGATCACCGAGATGGTCGACGCCAGGCCGAACACTGCGGCAATGGCGAACGAGCGGCGGGCGAAGCCCAGGTCACGCTTCTTCAGCAGGTAGTAGCTGGAGATCGCCAGCACGAAGATCGCCCCGGTGACGTAGCCGGCCGACACGGTGTGGACGAACTTGACCTGTGCCACCGGGTTGAACAGCAGCGCGCCAAAATCCACCAGCTCCATGCGCATGGTCTCGAAGCTGAACTCCGAACCCACCGGATTCTGCATCCAGCCGTTGGCGATCAGGATCCACAGCGCCGAAAGATTCGAGCCCAGCGCTACCAGCCAGGTAACCGCCAGGTGCTGCACCTTGGACAGGCGATCCCAGCCGAAGAAGAACAGCCCGATGAAAGTCGACTCGAGGAAGAAGGCCATCAACCCTTCGATCGCCAAAGGCGCACCGAAGATGTCCCCGACGTAGTGGCTGTAGTAGGCCCAGTTGGTGCCGAACTGGAACTCCATGGTCAGTCCGGTGGTGACGCCGAGGGCGAAGTTGATGCCGAACAGCTTGCCCCAGAACTTGGTCATGTCCTTGTAGACCTGCTTGCCGGTCATCACATAGACCGACTCCATGATGGCAAGCAGGAACGCCAGACCCAGGGTCAGCGGCACGAAAATGAAGTGATACATCGCCGTCATGGCGAATTGCAGGCGTGACAGATCTACAACGCTTTCCGAGATCATCTCGGCCCTCCCTCGGGATTGGCATCCCGTTTATCAAGCAAATGTTCGGCGACACGCACCGAACCGTTTTCGGGAATGCTGGGAGCATCGAACCAGATGTTTTTTATGGTTATGAGGATCGCGACCTTGACCAGCAGCACCAGCACGATGTCCCGCCTGAGCGATGACTTGAACATGCCTACCTCCTTGCTCGCCTGCCGAGGCGCATCGCGCCAAGGCAGCATGCTGCGATTGAAGGCCCCCGTTGGGGTCGGGGGCCGAAACCTGAACGCAGCAGTCCAGGCTCAATCGCCGTGCCCCGGACCCACCCGTGGAAGCAGTGCTCGGGCTCGGGGCAGGCAAAGTGTCCAGCCGCTCCCCTGCCGCCACAACTGCGACAGCCTGCCTCACCTGCGCGAGGCCGCTGCGCCTCTCCGGCCGCCTCGCTTGAAAAGCATAGATGCACCGGGTGGCTATATGAGGCGGCATGATGCCGAACCACCGCCATGCGGCGTCCTGTCGCGCTCACGGCACGCGCAACCAGCGGCGAAAACCGTTTCCGGCCGTGGTGGATAGCGGGCTCCAGGCGAAGTCCCATGGCGCGGGCGGCAGCTCCTCCTCTTCTGCTGGCAAGGCCCTGCCGCCCAGCCGCACACGCGCTTTCCAGTCGAAGACGTGTTCACCACCACCCTGCCAGCCCAGCACGACGCCGATTGCCGGGCTGTCATCGCTGGCGACCCAGCGGGCCGCGGCAGCGATCATCATGGTTTCGATCTGTTCCGGCTCGATCAGCTCGCGATAGTCGGAGGCCAGCAACCAGCGGCAGACGCTAAGGTGGAATGTCCAGTCGAGGGCGAGCTGGCAGCCATAGGCCCAGGTCATGAACTGGCGGAAGATCCCCAGCCCATCGGGTGGGTCCAGTTTGAGCAGGCGCGGGCAGACATCGAACAAGGCGTGCCAGTAAGGCAGCAGCTTGGCATCCAGATGAACGAAGCTGCGGGCATTGCTCGGGTAATCCGGAAATGGCAGCCGATAGCTGACGCGGCTGTCGGCGCGGGCGAATCTTTCCATCATGGTCATGGTGAAATCCCCTGTGTTGACCGTGCCGTCGGAAGGCTCCGACGCGTATCCGCCCCGCAGGCAGCACGCTGCGGCGGGAGCGGTGAAAGGCATCAGTCAGGGGAATTCAGGGCGCGCGGGGGTTCAGCGCCGGCCAGTGGTACCGAGGGCCGCCAAGATGCGGCGCTGGCCGTGGCTGCAGCTTGGCCGTTCGGCGGCCGAGCCAGCCGAGGGCGAAGAGCACCACGATGGCCAGCAGGCTCAGACCGCATAGCGGGCAGTCGAAGGCATGCTCGGCCAGTTCATGCACGTCTGTAGCAGGTGCCTTCGCCCCCGCTGGAGTTTCGTCACTGAAGCAGAATGCATCCTGCCCCATGGCCAGCTCGAACCCCACGTGCGTCGCATGATTCAGGCTGCAGACAAAGACATTGAGCAGGATGCAGGCCAGAAGCACCCATACGATCTGCGCACGTTTGTCTTTGACGATGGTCATGTTTGAACTCTACACCGCGCCTATTCGCGCAGCGCTGTGCCAAACCGTCGCAGCGTTCTCAGTGGTTCACAGTGAAGGCCAGCATCGCCGAAAGCTGACAGAGCGGGCGGCCACTCTCGGCCTGCCACTGGTTGAAGGCAGCCTGCACCGCAGCCTGGTCGCGCTGACTGCTGGGCAGCTTGTCGACGATTTCTTGTGCCTTGAGCGCTGCCACTACGTCATTGCTTGGAATGAAGGTGTCCTTGCCGGCCATGCGCAACAGGCGTGGCGCCGACAGGCCGCCGAGCTGGCTGCCATGCTTGGCCAGGTAGCGCCACAGGCCGACGATGTCGCTGCTCGACCAGTCCGCCAGCAGGTTGCCGAAGCCGCCTCGCTCCTTTGCCACGTCGAGGACGAACTGAGCATTGCGCGGCACGCTCTTGAGCTTGCCCAGATGGCGGATCAGTCGAGTGTCCTGCATCAGCCGCTCGATGTGCTCGCCGCCCATCAGCACCACCTTTTCCGGATCGAAGCCGAAGAACGCCTGCTCGAACGCCGGCCACTTGGCGTCGACCAGACTGTGCTTGAGCCCGGCGCGGAAGATGCGCAGGCTGATCAGCGAGAGGTAGCGGTCATCGGAAACGCCGCGCAGCTCATCGGCGCTGCGCGGTTGCGGCAAGCGCGCTTCCAATGCCGCGGCCGAGCCGAAGCGGTTGAGGCAATATTCGTGCAGCCATTTGTAGTCGTGCATGGTTCGGATCCGATGTGACGGCAGCGGCACAGGGTGCCGATGACGAGCCCGCCTCGCAAGTCCGCCGCCGACGCAGTTGGGCGGCAGCGGTCGGGCTGCACCGCTTGGTGCGCGTCTTATTTACCCTGCCACCAGGCGCGCAGACGGTGGACACGCTTCGCGTTGTCCACCCTGCGAGCAGAACGTCGCTCGCGTGCGAGCCGGCTCAGACCTGCAGCCGCTGCGCCGCCAGACGTAGCATCTGTTCGGTCGCCGTCCAACCCAGGCAGCCGTCGGTGATCGACACGCCGTAGCGCAATTCATCGGACAGCGGCTGGCATCCATCGAACAGGTGGCTTTCGAGCATGACGCCACGCAGGCTCCTGTCGCCAGCCAGGCGCTGTTCGATCACCGACTCCAGCACTGCGGGCTGACGCAGTGGGTCCTTGCCACTGTTGGCGTGACTGCAATCGACCATGATGCGCGGGGCGATCCCCTGTTTTTCCAGCGCGCGACGGGCAGCAGCGACACTGGCCGCATCGTAGTTGGGTGCTCCGTGGCCGCCACGCAGGATCAGATGGGTATCCGGATTGCCGCGGGTGTGCAGCATTGCCGGATGGCCGAGATCGTCGATGCCGAAATGCTGGTGTGGATGCTCGGCCGAACGCATGGCGTCGCAAGCGATGCCGAGGCCGCCATCGGTGCCGTTCTTGAAGCCCACCGGCAGGTCCAGCCCGCTGACCAGCTCGCGATGGATCTGCGACTCGCTGGTGCGCGCACCAATCGCGGCCCAGCCGAGCAGATCGTCGAAGTATCCGGCAGCCAGCGGCTGCAGCAGCTCGGTGGCGATCGGCAGACCGGTTTCGAGAATATCCAGCATCAGGCGGCGCGACAGGTGCAGCCCCTCGGCCATGTTGCCGCTGCCGTCCAGATGCGGATCGTAGACCAAGCCTTTCCAGCCGACGGTGGTGCGCGGCTTCTCCACATAGGCGCGCATCACCAGCAGCAGCTGATCGTTGACTTCGGAAGCAAGGGCGGCGATACGCTCGGCGTACTCGAGCGCGGCGACAGGATCGTGCAGGGAACAGGGCCCGACGACGACCAGCAGGCGCGGATCGCGACCGTCGAGCACGGCGCGGATGGCGTTGCGGTCGTTCTGGATGCGTGCGGCAAGGGCGTCGCTCAAGGGCAGACGCTGGCGCAATACTGCGGGACTGGGCAGCGGCTGCGCGCTGCGGCGGACCGAAAGGGTTTCGGCGATGGTCGGGGTGTGGCTGGCAAGTACGGTGGCGGATGCATTCATGATCTGGCGGTTCCTTCTGCCGACGCGGGTGGTCCGCGTCAGCGCTAGTCGGGTGTTCGTTCGCGTGAGGTCTGCTGGGCGTCGAAGCGGCTAAATCGCCAGTCGTAGCGGTAATAACGGTCGGTACGGTAAGTGGTCATGGCGTGTTCCTCGTTGCGTTGGGCCATCGCGTGGCCGAAAAAAACAAAACCCCCGGTCGGGTGGCCGACCGGGGGTTCGAAAACTGCTCTGGTGGCGACCCTGCTTGCTAGGGCGCCTGTGGGGTATCAGGCGCGCCTGTGGCTAAACCAATACCCAAAGTAATAACCAGCGGCTGCAACCTGCTGCCCACGAGCGAACACGGCGCGAATGGCACCGGCATCGACAACGTTCAGGGCTACAGGGTTCAGGGACATGCTGATCTCCAGAAGATGACCGAACCATACTCTGCCGGGACTGCGGCTTTCAACCGGCACGGCAAAAGAAAGTGGCGGGCTCGGCCGGGTGCGCCCGATTACAGGCTCATCACATCGACAAAGCGCGGCGTGGCGCTGTCGTCGATGCGCAGGCTCTTGAAGTCGAACAAGTTGCGGTCGGCCAGCTGCGAAGGCACCACGTTCTGCAGCGCGCGGAACATGATCTCGGTGCGCCCCGGCGACTTGCGCTCCCACTCCTGCAACATTTCCTTGACCACCTGACGCTGCAAGTTCTCCTGCGAGCCGCAGAGGTTGCAAGGGATGATCGGGAACTCCTTCATCTTCGAATAGGCCTCGATGTCCGCCTCGTTGCAGTAGGCGAGCGGACGGATCACCACGTTGCGGCCATCGTCGGAGAGCAGCTTGGGCGGCATGGCCTTCAGCGTGCCGCCGTAGAACATGTTGAGGAAGAAGGTCTCCAGGATGTCGTCGCGGTGGTGACCGAGCGCCATCTTCGTCGCGCCGATCTCATCGGCGAAGGTGTAAAGCGTGCCGCGGCGCAGCCGTGAGCACAGCGAGCAGGTGGTCTTGCCTTCCGGAATCTTCTCCTTCACCACCGAGTAGGTGTCCTTCTCGATGATGTGGTATTCGACGCCGATGGACTTCAGGTATTCGGGCAACACGTGTTCGGGGAAGCCTGGCTGCTTCTGGTCCATATTCACGGCGACCACCTCGAACCTGATCGGCGCGACCTTCTGCAGATAGAGCAGCACGTCGAGCATGGTGTAGCTGTCCTTGCCGCCGGACAGGCAGACCATGACCTTGTCGCCATCCTCGATCATGTTGAAGTCGGTGACGGCCTCGCCGGCTAGGCGGCGCAGGCGCTTCTGCAGTTTGTTCTGGTTGACCGAGAGGTTGCCCATGTCAGGTGTCCGGGTGAGATGCGAAAACTGCGCATTTTACGCGCAAAGCAGCTCCAACCGCAGCCCGTTCGCCGTGTGGCCGATGTGAACCAGCCCCGGCCCTCCTCCGCTGGCCCTGTGCTAGTCTCGGCCGATGGACGACCTCTCCCCCGCACTGGATCTGCCAGACCACCTGCTCATTCTGTTGCAGGAAAAGCCCGAGGGCCGCAGCGAGTACGAGCTGATCCAACAGCTCAAGCGGCGCCACAGCACGCACGTGCCCAATTTGCCGCTGACCGACAAACTGGTGCTATTTCGCACGCATTTCCTAGTGTTCAACGCACTGTACCTGCTGCGCGACCGACTCTGGGCCGAGGCCAGCGGCCATCTGCAGATCAATCCATTGCATGTGCAATTGCTGCCCTATTCGGCGGCCAGTGCCGGGCTCACCGAACAGGACGCGCTGCGCGAGTACTACCTTGACCTGAGCAACCTGCGGGATACCGACGAGGACGACGTAGAGCGCCTGCTGGCGAGTTTCTGGACGCGCATGCAGGGCAGCGACGAGAAGCGCGCGGCGCTCGAGCTGTTCGAGCTGGACCGCTCGTCCCAGCCACTGACGCTGGAACTGATCAAGCATCGCTACCGCCAACTGGTCAGCCTGCATCACCCGGATCGCGGCGGGAGCACTCAGCGCTTGCAGTCGATCAACCTGGCCATGGAAATACTCGCGCGCTATTACCACTGACCGCATAGCTTCGAAACGCTCTAATGCTGCGGATGCATCCGCGAGCCGCATTCCTATACTGCGACATAAGGTCGCACGCGCCGTCCTCCGATGACGACCGCCAGGCGAAGCGACCCTCCAAAACAGAGGAGACGCTGGCATGATCAATCACGTTTGGGGTTTGTTCGCCCATCCCGGGCAGGAGTGGAACGAGATACGTGGCGAGGAAGAAACCGTCAGCCACATGTATCTCACCCATGTACTGGTGCTGGCAGCGATACCCGCTGTCTCGGCCTATATCGGCGCGACCCAGGTGGGTTGGAGCATCGGCGGTGGAGAGCCGGTCAAGCTGACGCAGGCCAGTTGCATGCAGCTTGCGATACTTTCCTACTTCGCGATGCTCGCCGGCGTCGCCGTCATGGGCGGCTTCATTCATTGGATGGCGCGGACCTATGATGCCAGCCCAACCCTCACCCAGTGCATCGTCTTCGCTGCGTATACCGCGACACCGTTGTTCATCGGCGGTCTGGCCGGGCTTTATCCGCATCTGTGGCTGGGCATGCTCGTGGGTACGGCGGCGGTCTGTTACACGGCCTACCTGCTGTATGTGGGGCTGCCTAAATTCATGAACATCCCCGAAGACGAGGGCTTCATGTTCTCCAGTTCGGTACTGGCCGTGGGGCTGGTCGTGCTGGTGGCAATCATCGCCATTTCGGTGATCACCTGGGGGATGGGCATCGGCCCGGTTTACGTTCGCTGAGCCATCCCGTCGTCACGAGGCCGCCTGCGGGCGGCCTTTTTTGCGTCCTGAAACCCTCACGGCTCACGTGCGGCAAAAGGTCTGCACTCATCAAGGGAAACCCTCGGCGCCTCGACCGTTCTAAAGCCATATCGCCGCCGGAGCTATAGGTCGGGCGGCTCTCAAGGCAGACGGAGACCCGTATGATCCCGCACTTCATGACATTGCTCACCCGCCCCGATCAGGCGTGGGCAGATATCCGCCGCGACGAGGAAAAGAACAGCTCCAACTACCTTGTCCATCTGTTGCTCTGGGCCTTGCTGCCAGCGGTCTGCATGTTCATCGGCACCCGTTACGTGGGCTGGAGCCTGGTGGAGAACGAGCGGATCTGGCTCGATACGCGCAGCGCGTTTCAGCTGAGTGCGCTGATCTACATCACCATCGTGGTCGGCACCTTCATCATGGGGTTCTTCCTGCGCTGGATGTCTCGCTCCTTCGATGCACGACCGACCTTCAACCAGTGCGTGGGCTTCATCGCCTATGTCATCACGCCATTCTTCCTGGCCGGCCTCGGTGCGCTCTACCCGACACGCTGGATCGCCATCCTGGTGCTGGTGGCGGCGGGCGCGTATTCAACCTATCTGCTGTTCGTCGGCCTGCCGACCTTCATGCGCATCAACAACCGCAACACCTTCCTCTACGGTGCCAGTACCTGGGGCGTCGGCCTGCTGGTACTGGTCAATCTGAAGGTGCCGATGATCCTGTTCTGGATGCTCGCGCTCGACCCGACCTATGAACGCGATACCCCGCAGAACCAGAGCTACGGCTTCGAGGAGAATCGTCCGCAGGACGAACCGGGTGGCGTGGACAACGAACGCCGATTCAACGAACGACCGAACGACTGACGAACGAGCTGCTCGGCGGGTAGACGCTTTGGCATAATGCGGCGCTCCCAGGGAGTTGCCCAATGCCCGAGCGTCTAAATGCCCGTGTCGAAGCCTGCTACACGCTGGCCGAGCAGTTTTTCAAGCGCCGCTTCCCTCGCCCTGAAGTAAGCCTGAAGCTGCGTGGGCAGAAGGCCGGCGTGGCCCACCTTCAGCAGAATCTGCTGCGTTTCAACGAACAGCTGTACCGGGAGAATGCCGACCACTTTCTGCGTCAGACGGTGGCGCATGAAGTGGCCCATCTCGTCGCTCACCAGATGTTCGGCGCGCGTATTCAGCCACATGGCGAGGAATGGCAGCTGATCATGCGTGGCGTATACGAGCTGCCAGCGGATCGCTGCCATAACTACGCTGTGCATCGACGGCCCGCCACCCGTTATGTTTACCGCTGCAGCTGCCCGGACCAGGATTTCACCTTCACCGCTCAGCGCCACGCGCTGGTTGGCAAAGGCCGGCGCTATTATTGCCGGCGCTGCAAGACGACGCTGTCGTTCACCGGTGAACAGCGCCGCGAATGAAGACTTCGCACCCGATCAGAGCGCTCGAGCTCGCCAACCGGCAATGACGAACAACGCCGCCAGCAATGCCATCAATGGCAGCCAGCCGGCATGATCCCAGACGTAGCCTGCACCATAGCCCACGACACTCGAGCCCAGGTAATAGGCACACAGATAGAGCGCCGAGGCCTGCGCACGGGCACCTCGCGCATGGCCGCCCACCTGTCCGCTGGCAACAGCATGCGCTGCGAAGAAACCGAGCGTGAAAACCCCGAGACCGACGACGATGCTGACCAGCCAGGGCGTTGCGCATAGCCCCACGCCAAGCAGCATGAGCGCGACGCCGCCACGCAGCACCCGGCGCGCACCGAAACGCGGGACCAGGCGCCCCGCCCATCCGGCACTGAAAATTCCGGCCAGGTAGACCACGAACAGCAGGCCGATGAAGGTCGAGGAAAGGCCGAACGGCGCGCCGGCCAGCCGAAACCCGATGTAGTTGAATAGCGCGACGAAGCCTCCCATGAGCAGGAAGCCCTGCAGGAACAGAACCCGCAGGATCGGATTCCCCAGATGCATGCGGAAGTTCGCCAGCAGACCGCGCGGCGAGAGCGCCTGTGCCTTGAAATGGCGAGACGCCGGCAGCAGCCACACAAACAGGACCAGGGCGAGCAGCCCCAGCGAGGCAATCCCGCCGAGTGCCAGCTGCCAGCCACCCAGATCGCTCAGCAGGCCGGAGAGCAATCGCCCAAGCATCCCGCCCAGCGCCGTGCCGCCGATATACAGGCCCATTGCGGCAGGCAGCGACTCGGGCTCGAACTCCTCGCCGACGTAAGCCATCGCCAGTGCCGGCAATCCACTGAGTGCCAGCCCGAGTAGCGCGCGCAGCGCCAGCAATAGTTGCCAGGAATCGACCAGTACGCTGGCCAGCCCGAGCAGGCTGGCCAGACCGAGCGCCGCGGCCATCACCGGCTTGCGTCCCCAGCTTTCGGCAAGCGCACCCGAGATCAGCAGACAGACGGCGAGCGACAGCGTCGTCAGCGACAACGCCAGACTGCTGCTGGCAGCCGATACGGAGAAATGCGCGGCGAGCATGGGCAGCAACGGCTGAATGCAATACAGCAATGCGAACGTGGCGAAGCCAGCGCAGAAGAGTGCAAACGTGGCGCGCCGGTAGGCTGGCGTGCCTCTTGATAGGTGTGCGTGTTCGGCGATCATCGGCGCCCTCGTCTCATGTGCTGACCTGAGAAAAAGCCGCGCAGGCTAGCACGGCTGTTCGCTCTGCCGCTTGCCGGACAGAAAAGCGGTCCGCTGATCGGCCTAACCCCAAGCCACCGCAAAGAACCGAAACGAATATTGCCCTATGCTGGTCTGTGACTAGACTCCCTATATGCCTGTCGGAGTAGAACAATGACAGTAACGCCGAATGACACCCGCCCCGCGGATACCTCGATCAAGCGGGACGAAACCCGCCTCTTCATATTCCTGATCGTCTTCCTGTTTCCCATCCTCAGCGTCGCGCTGGTCAGTGGTTACGGTTTCATCGTCTGGATCGTGCAGATGATCTTCGGGCCGCCAGGTCCGGCTTAAGCCGCCCCTGCCGATCTAACCGGGCCTGCGCCCTGCTGCCAACGGAAACGGAATCACTGATGGGACACCCTCTGCATATCGCCAGCCTGCTGGTGCACTGCCGCCCCGAATGGCTGGCCGCGGTAAAAGCCAACCTGCAACTGTTACCCGGCCTGGAAATGCACCAGGAGAATGCCAGCGGCAAGCTGGTGGTGGTGCTGGAAGCCGAGCACGAATCACGCATCCTTGCCTCGATCGACCATATCCAGCAATTGCCCGGCGTGCTCAATGCCGCATTGATCTATCACGAAGAACTCCTCGAAGGAGACGCCTGATGAGCCTTACCCGACGCCAATTCGCTAAAGCCAACGCTGCGGCCATCGCCGCAACCGTGGCCGGCATGCCGATCGCTTCCAGCGCAAGCAACCTGATTACCGAAGCGGACGCCACCAATCTGAAATGGGACAAGGCCCCTTGCCGCTTCTGCGGCACCGGCTGCGGCGTCATGGTGGCGACTCGAGAGGGCCGCGTCGTCGCCACCCATGGCGACGTCAAGGCGGAAGTGAACCGCGGCATCAACTGCGTCAAGGGCTACTTCCTGTCGAAGATCATGTACGGCTCGGATCGCCTGACCCAACCGCTGCTACGCATGAAGGACGGCAAGTTCGACAAGCAGGGCGAGTTCCAGCCCGTCAGCTGGGAACAGGCCTTCGACATCATGGAGGAAAAGTACAAGGCGGCGCTCAAGCAGGGTGGCCCGGAAGCCATCGGCATGTTCGGCTCGGGGCAGTGGACGATCTGGGAAGGCTACGCGGCGAACAAGTTGATGAAGGCCGGTTTCCGCTCGAACAACATCGACCCCAATGCACGTCACTGCATGGCCTCGGCAGCGTTTGGTTTCATGCGCACCTTTGGCATGGACGAACCCATGGGCTGCTACGAGGACATCGAAGCGGCCGACGCGTTTGTGCTCTGGGGCTCGAACATGGCGGAGATGCACCCGGTGCTCTGGACCCGCGTGACGGATCGTCGCCTCAGCGCGCCGCACGTCAAGGTGGCGGTCATGTCGACGTTCGAGCATCGCAGCTTCGAGCTGGCCGACATCCCGATGATCTTCAATCCGCAGACCGACCTGGTGATCCTCAACTACATCGCCAACCACATCATCCAGAGCGGTGCGGTGAACAAGGACTTCGTCGAGAAGCACACCAAGTTCGCCAAGGGCGCGACCAACATCGGCTACGGCCTGCGTCCGACCGATCCGCTGGAACTCAAGGCCGAGAATGCCGCGGTCGCGAACACCTGGACCGACATCGGTTACGAGGACTACGTCGAGTTCCTCAAACCCTACACCCTGGAGCACGCCACCAAGGAATCGGGTGTACCGGCCGAACGTCTGAAGGCCCTGGCCGAGCTGTACGCCGATCCCAAGGTCAAGGTGATGTCCTTCTGGACCATGGGTTTCAACCAGCACACCCGCGGTGTCTGGGCGAACAACATGATCTACAACATCCATCTGCTCACAGGAAAGATCAGCGAGCCGGGCAATAGCCCCTTCTCGCTCACCGGCCAGCCGTCGGCCTGCGGCACCGCACGCGAGGTTGGCACCTTCTCCCACCGCCTGCCGGCGGACATGGCCGTGACCAACCCCAAACACCGCGCCACAGCCGAAAAGATTTGGAAGCTGCCTCCGGGGACCATTCAGGAGAAACCCGGCTTCCACGCCGTCGACCAGAGCCGCAAGCTCAAGGACGGCGTGCTGAAGGTGTACTGGACACAGGTGACCAACAACATGCAGGCCGGCCCCAATGTGATGCAGGAGATCCTGCCGGGATGGCGCAACCCGGAAACCTTCGTGATCGTTTCGGACGTCTACCCCACCGTCTCTGCCCAGGCCGCCGACCTCATCCTGCCCAGCGCCATGTGGGTGGAAAAGGAAGGCGCCTACGGCAATGCCGAGCGCCGTACGCAGTTCTGGCACCAGCTGGTCAGCGCACCCGGCGAGGCGCGCTCGGACCTCTGGCAGCTGGTGGAGTTTTCCAAGCGCTTCCGCGTCGACGAGGTGTGGCCAGCAGAGCTGGTCGCCAAGGCGCCAGCGCTCAAGGACAAGACGCTGTTCGATGTGCTGTTTCGCAACGGCCAGGTGGACGGCTTCCCAGCCAGCGAGATTGCCGAGGGATACCGGAACCAGGAAGCAGAAGCCTTCGGTTTCTATCTGCAGAAGGGCTTGTTCGAGGAATACGCTGAGTTCGGCCGTGACCATGGGCACGATCTGGCGGCATTCGACGTCTATCACCGCGAACGCGGCCTGCGCTGGCCCGTGGTGGACGGCAAGGAAACCCAGTGGCGCTACCGCGAGGGCTACGACCCCTATGTCGAAACCGGCAGCGGCGTGCAGTTCTATGGCAACGCCGATAAGAAAGCGATCATCTTCGCGCTCCCCTACGAGGTGCCCGCGGAGGTACCGGATGAGGACTATCCGTTCTGGCTCAGCACCGGGCGGGTGCTCGAGCATTGGCACACCGGCAGCATGACGCAGCGGGTCGACGAGCTGCACAAGGCGGTGCCGGACGCGCTCGTCTACATGCACCCCGAGGACGCGCGCAAGCTCAACGTGCGCCGCGGCAGTGTGGTCAAGGTGGTCAGCCGGCGCGGCGAAATGCAGGGCCGGGTCGAGACGCGCGGCCGCAACAAGCCGCCGATGGGGCTGGTATTCGTGCCGTTCTTCGATGCCAACAAGCTGATCAACAAGGTCACGTTGGATGCCACCGACCCCATCTCCAAACAGACCGACTACAAGAAATGCGCCGTGAAGATCGAAGTGGTCAGCATCGCCTGAGGAGAGCCGCCATGAAATTCCGCCTACTGCCGCTGACTCTGCTCGCGGTGTTCGGCCTTGCCATCGCTGCCGAAACCAACTACCCCCTGGATGCCCCCGCGCCCGATGGCCGCCGCCCGGGTGGCACCATCACTCGGGAGTTCACGCCTCCCCCTCTACATGACGAGGAAAACAAGGACATACGCCGCGAGCGCAACTATCCGGAGCAGCCACCGACCATTCCACACAGCATCCGCGGCTATCACGTGGACAAGAACGCCAACAAATGCCTGACCTGCCACAGCCGAGCGAACAGCGCCCGCGCCCAGGCGCCGATGATCAGCATCACCCACTACACCGACCGCGATCAGCAGACCCTCGCCGCAGTGGCGCCACGGCGTTACTTCTGCACGCAGTGCCACGTGCCGCAGCAGGATGTGAAACCGCTGGTGGAGAACCGCTTCAAGAACATCGATGAGTTGCTCTACCGGGAAACCTCACCATCGACCAACGGAAACTGAGGGGGCCTGGATGAAGTCGATCAAGTCGTTCTTCAAACGCTACTGGGCCGTCCTACGCCGTCCCAGTGTTCACTACAGCCTCGGCGCGCTAACGCTAGGCGGCTTTATCGCCGGGATCATCTTCTGGGGTGGTTTCAATACGGCGCTGGAGGCCACCAACACCGAAGCGTTCTGCATTTCCTGTCACGAGATGGAGAGCAACGTCTACGTCGAGATCAAGGACACCATTCACTACAGCAACCGTTCCGGCGTACGCGCCACCTGTCCGGACTGCCACGTACCGCACGAGTGGACCGACAAGATCGCGCGCAAGATGCAGGCGTCAAAGGAGGTCTGGGGCAAGATCTTCGGCACCATCAATACCCGCGAGAAATTCCTCGAAAAGCGTCGCGAGCTGGCCGAGCATGAGTGGGCACGCTTGAAGGCCAACGATTCTCTGGAGTGCCGAAACTGCCACGATTTCGACTTCATGGATTTCACCCGGCAGGGCAAGCGTGCTGCCGAATTCCACTCCACCGCACTGGCCAGTGGCGAAGCGACGTGCATCGATTGCCACAAAGGGATCGCACACAAGTTACCAGACATGCAGGGCGTACCAGGCTGGTAACCCGAACTCGCGCCATAACGAAAAAGCCCTGAACGGATGTCAGGGCTTTTGTCGATCAGCTATCGCTGCGGTGTCACGCCTTGGGTAGGGTCACTCCGCGCTGGCCCTGGTACTTGCCGCCACGGTCCCGGTACGAGACTTCACACTCTTCGTCCGATTCGAGGAACAGCATCTGCGCCACGCCTTCATTGGCGTAGATCTTGGCGGGCAGCGTGGTGGTGTTGGAAAACTCCAGGGTCACATGCCCTTCCCACTCCGGCTCGAGCGGCGTGACGTTGACGATGATGCCGCAGCGCGCATAGGTGCTCTTGCCCAAGCAGATGGTCAGCACGTTGCGCGGAATGCGGAAGTACTCGACGGTGCGGGCCAGGGCGAAGGAGTTCGGCGGGATGATGCAGACATCGCTCTTGATGTCGACAAAGCTCTTTTCGTCGAAGTTCTTCGGGTCCACCGTCGCCGAATTGATGTTGGTGAAGACCTTGAATTCGTCGGCGCAGCGCACGTCGTAACCGTAGCTGGAGACGCCGTAGGAAATCAGCCGGTCATTGCCCTCAGTGCGCACCTGGCGCTCGACGTAGGGCTCGATCATGCCGTGCTCCTGGGCCATGCGGCGAATCCACTTGTCCGATTTGATGCTCATGGCTGGCGTCCTGAATAGGTTAATGGGCCTGCGAAGAGGCGCATCTTACCGAGCCTGGCGCGGGTGTTCAAAGCCTGGCTACTGGCGCGCCGCAACGGCTGTCACAGCCAGCAGCAGCCACTCGGCGAAGAAATCCAAAATAAAGCTCGCTTTGCTCCAGAAAAACGGTATTGTTACTGGGCTGCTGCTGCATGTGTCACCGTGAATCGCTACATGTTTAGATTTCGATCCAAATATCGATACGACTCCTATCTCCTTGCACACAGTGATGTTCGGGCCTTTTAGCCCGCACTTTATTCTTCAAAACTTGGTTCAAGGAGACATCAAATGTCCAATCGCCAAACCGGTACCGTTAAGTGGTTCAACGATGAGAAAGGCTTCGGCTTCATCACTCCGCAATCCGGTGACGACCTCTTCGTACACTTCCGTGCCATTCAGGGTGACGGCTTCAAGAGCCTGAAAGAAGGCCAGCAAGTCTCCTTCGTCGCTACCCGCGGCCAGAAAGGCATGCAAGCTGAGGAAGTTCAGGTTATCTAACCTGAGGCTTCTCTGAAAAAGCCCCGCTTCGGCGGGGCTTTTTTATGCCTGCGATTTCGCCCAGGCTGCAGGCGGGCGACAGCTGGCACCGCCTGCAAACTACCGGATCAGTCCTCCGATACCACAATCTTCGGCATCGACTGCGCGATGATCTGGCCACTCTGGGCGATACGGGCACCGACGGTGCGGGCAACCTCCTGATAAATCATCGCGATCTGGCTTTCCGGATCGGCAATCACGGTCGGTTTGCCCGCATCCGCCTGGCTGCGGATCGCCATCGACAGCGGCAGCGAGGCCAGCAGATCGACGTTGTACTGCGAAGCCAGCTTCTCGCCGCCACCCTCGCCAAACAGGTGTTCGGCATGACCGCAGTTGGAGCAGATGTGGATGGCCATGTTTTCCACCACGCCCAGCACCGGGATATTGACCTTGCGGAACATCTCCACGCCTTTCTTCGCATCCAGCAGCGCCAGATCCTGCGGCGTGGTCACGATCACCGCACCGGTCACCGGGACCTTCTGCGCCAGCGTCAGCTGGATATCGCCGGTGCCTGGCGGCATATCCACCACCAGATAGTCGAGGTCGTTCCACTCGGTCTGGGTGATCAGCTGCAGCAGCGCGCCCGAGACCATCGGCCCGCGCCAGACCATCGGCGTCTTGTCGTCGGCGAGGAAAGCCATCGACATGATCTGCACGCCATGGGCCTGCAGCGGAATGAATGCCTTGCCATCGCGTATCTGCGGCCGACTGCCCTCGGCAATGCCGAACATGATGCCCTGGCTCGGCCCGTAGATGTCGGCGTCCAGCACGCCGACCCTCGCACCCTCACGGGCCAGCGCCAGCGCCAGATTGGCCGCCGTGGTGGACTTGCCGACGCCACCCTTGCCGGATGCCACCGCGATGATGTTCTTCACATTGGCCAGTGCCGGCACCTGATCCTGCGCCTTGTGCGCATGGATCACGCAGTCCACCTGCACATCGGCCCGGCTGACGCCGTCCAGCCCTTCGATGGCCATCGCCAGCATCTGCGCCCAGCCGCTGCGAAACAGCCCGGCGGCGTAGCCCAGCTCCAGCTGCACGCTGACCCGGTCGCCCTGGATGTCGATCGAACGCACACAGCCGGCACTCACCGGGTCCTGATTCAGATGGGGGTCGGTGTACTGGCGCAGTACGGTTTCCACAGCTTCGCGGGTGACGGACATGGTTACTCCTGGAAAGACCGAGCAAATCAGACAGGCATCTTACCCTGCCCTGTAGTTCCGAGCCCACCGACGACCGGGAGCGATGGCGACCCCGTTCCGGCGGTGCGGATGAAAAAAGCGCGCCGGACCTTTATAGTTGCAAACTTTCTTTCGTAATTCCGACTGCCGAGTCCCCATGTCCGAAGCCCGCCAGATCCTCGTTACCAGCGCCCTGCCCTACGCCAACGGTTCGATCCACCTCGGCCACATGCTCGAGTACATCCAGACCGACATGTGGGTGCGTTTCCAGAAGCTGCGCGGCAACCAATGCATCTATGTCTGCGCCGACGACGCCCATGGCTCGGCGATCATGCTGCGGGCGGAAAAGGAAGGCATCACCCCCGAACAGCTGATCGCCAACGTGCAGGCCGAACACAGTGGTGACTTTGCCGACTTCCTCGTCGACTTCGACAACTTCTATAGCACCCACTCGGAAGAGAACCGCGAGCTGGCCGAGCTGATCTACACCCGTCTGCGCGACGCCGGGCACATCGCCACCCGCTCCGTGACCCAGTACTTCGATCCCGAGAAGGGCATGTTCCTCGCCGACCGCTTCATCAAGGGCAGCTGCCCGAAATGCGGTGCCGAGGACCAGTACGGCGACAACTGCGAGAAATGCGGCGCCACCTACGAGCCCACCGAGCTGAAAGACCCGCGCTCGGCGATCTCCGGCGCCACCCCGGTGCTCAAGGACTCCAAGCACTTCTTTTTCAAGCTGCCCGACTTCGAGGCGATGCTCAAGGAATGGACCCGCGGCGGCGCGCTGCAAGAGTCGGTGGCCAACAAGATCGCCGAGTGGCTCGATGGTGGCCTGCAGGAATGGGACATCTCCCGCGACGCCCCCTATTTCGGCTTCGAGATCCCCGGCGAGCCGGGCAAGTACTTCTATGTCTGGCTGGACGCGCCGATCGGCTACATGGCGAGCTTCCGGAATCTCTGCAAGCGTCGTCCGGAGCTTTCTTTTGACGCCTTCTGGAGCAAGGACTCGAGCGCCGAGCTGTACCACTTCATCGGCAAGGACATCATCAACTTCCACACCCTGTTCTGGCCAGCCATGCTGGACGGCGCGGGCTTCCGCAAGCCGACCGCGGTCAACGTGCACGGCTACCTGACGGTGAACGGGCAGAAGATGTCCAAGTCGCGCGGCACTTTCATCAAGGCGCGCACCTATCTCGAACACCTGAGCCCTGAGTATCTGCGCTACTACTATGCGTCCAAGCTCGGCCGTGGCGTCGACGACCTCGATCTGAACCTCGAGGACTTCGTGCAGAAGGTCAACTCCGACCTGGTCGGCAAGGTGGTCAACATCGCCAGTCGTTGCGCCGGCTTCATCCACAAGGGCAACGGCGGCGTGATGGTCGACGCCAACCCCGAGCCGGAACTCTGGGCAGCCTTTCAGGCCGCCGCGCCGAGCATCGCTGATGCCTACGAAGCGCGCGACTTCGCCCGAGCCATGCGCGAGATCATGCATCTGGCCGACCGCGCCAATGCCTGGATCGCCGACAAGGCGCCCTGGGCACTGAACAAGGTCGAGGGCAAGCAGGCCGAGGTGCAGGAAATCTGCGCATTGGGCGTCAACCTGTTCCGCCAGCTGGTGATCTTCCTCAAGCCGGTGCTGCCGAACCTGGCCGCCGCTGCCGAGCAGTTCCTCAACGTAGCGCCGCTGAGCTGGGATGACCACACCACACTGCTAACCAACCACCAGCTCAACGCCTTCACCCCGCTGATGACGCGTATCGAGCCGGCGAAGATCGAAGCCATGATCGAAGCCTCCAAGGAGGACCTGGCCGCTAGCGAAACTGCCGCGCCCGCGGGCAATGGCGAGCTGGTCAAGGCACCGCTGGCCGCCGAGATCAACTTCGACGCCTTCGCTGCGGTAGACCTGCGCATCGCCCTGATCGAAAAGTGCGAGTTCGTCGAAGGTGCCGACAAGCTGCTGCGCCTGACCCTGGACATCGGCGATGCCAAGCGCAACGTGTTCTCCGGCATCAAGAGCGCATACCCCGACCCGAGCAAGCTGGAAGGCCGGCTGACCCTGTATGTCGCCAACCTGGCGCCGCGCAAGATGAAGTTCGGCATGTCCGAGGGCATGGTGTTGGCGGCAGGCCCTGGCGGCAGCGAAATTTACCTGCTCAGCCCGGACAGCGGCGCCAAGCCCGGCCAGCGCGTCATGTGATCCGCGCTTCGCGTGCCGGCCCTTGACCGGCACGCGAAGCTCGTCGTTTAAACGGAAACGCCATGAGCGAGCCTGTAGACCCTTCCCGCTGCCCGCTCTGCGGCCAGCCCAACCAGTGCGCCGAGTGCGACACTCGCGCGGACCAGCCATGCTGGTGCATGACCGCCACCATTCCCCAAGACGCGCTCGACGGCATTCCCACCGCCGCCAGAAACCAGGCCTGCATCTGTCCCCGCTGCGCCCGCAGTGAATCCGCAGAAAGACCCTGATGCGCCTCGATCGTTACCTCGGCAGCCGCGCGCAGCTCAGCCGACAGGACGTCCGCCGTCTGGTGAGCGACGGCCGCGCACGGATAAACGGCGAAATCACCCAAGTCATGGATCGGGAGGTGCGCATATTCGACTGCGTGGAGCTTGATGGGCAGGTCCTGCAGCCAGGCAAGGCCGCCCGCTACCTGATGCTGCACAAACCGGCCGGCTGCGTCAGCGCCACTCGTGATGCCGCGCACCGTACCGTGCTCGACCTGATCGATGAGCCAAACAAGGATGATCTGCACATCGCAGGCCGCCTCGACTTCAACACCACCGGCCTGATGCTGCTGACCAACGACGGCCAATGGTCACGCCGTCTGACCCAGCCGACTAGCCTGCAGGGCAAGGTCTACTTGGTCGAAACCGAAGACGAGATCGATCCTGGCTGCATCGAGGCCTTCGCCCAGGGTCTGTACTTTCGCTTTGAAGATCTCACCACCCTACCGGCCGAACTGGTGCTGCTCGGCCCACGCCGCGCCCGCCTGACCCTGCATGAAGGCCGTTACCATCAGGTCAAGCGAATGTTCGGGCGCTTCAACAACCGGGTCACCGCCCTGCACCGCGAAAGCATGGGTCCGCTGCGGCTGGACGCCAGCCTGACACCCGGCTGCTACCGAGCATTGACGGGCGAAGAGATCGCACAAGTCTGACCGCCCATAGCCGCCCACCAGAAAAACCTGCTGCCGCGCTTCATTTCACCCGAGCCTTCTGGTAAAAAGGCACCCCTGAGCGGGCGTCGTATAATGGCATTACCTGAGCTTCCCAAGCTCATGACGAGGGTTCGATTCCCTTCGCCCGCTCCAGTCTTTAAGGCCCTGCTTACGCGCGGGGCCTTTTCATTTGGGGCCGAGCAACCTGCAGATGGTTCGCCTTCTGCCAGATGTTTCATGCCGTTGTCGACCAAACCACCATTGCTCTCAGCCGCGCAGATACGTCAGCACTCGCTGGGTGAACACGTCGCCCGCCTCTACGTTAGACAGATGAGCAGCCTCGAAGGCAACCAGTTCGGCGGCGGGGATATTGGCCTGGATGAATTGGCCATGCTCGACAGTTGTCACCGGGTCCTTGGCGCCACAAACAACCAGGGTTGGGGCCTTGATCGCGCCCAGCTGCGTGCGATAGTCGGCATCGCGAACAGCCGCACAGTTGGCGGCGTAGCCGTCTGGTGAGGTGCTGGCGATCATCTCGGTGATGCGTGCCACAGCCGCCGGGTTCGCCTCGGCGAAGCCAGCCGTGAACCAGCGGGCAATGGATGCATCCCGCATGTCCCGCATGGCCTGCTCACGGCCAGCCAGAACGCTATTGATGCGGGTGTTCCATACTTCGTCGGTACCGATCTTTGCTCCGGTATTGCACAGAACCAGCCGCTGCAGGCGGTCGCCGGCATGGATTCCGAGCCACTGACCGATCAGTCCGCCCATGGATAGGCCGCAGAAGGAAAAGCGCTCGATGCCTAACGCATCGAGCAGGGCCAGCACGTCCGCTCCCAGCTGTTCGATACTGTAGGGCCCCTCGGTGACACTCGAATCGCCGTGGCCGCGCGTATCGTAGCGCAGCACGTGAAAGTGCTCGGCAAATGCCGGGACCTGGTCGTCCCACATATGAAGATTCGTGCCCAGGGAGTTGGACAGCACCAGTACCGGCGCGCCTTCCGGACCATCGAAACGGTAATTCAGGCTGGCGTCGGCCAGCTTTACGATCGGCATGCTAGTTCTCACTCGTTCAGTGCCCGGCCAAGCCCTACCTGCAGAAGGCTTTCCGGAATCGTTGTTCGTTGCCGGTGGCTCCTTAAGCCCCGACATGCAAAGCTCAGCGCCTGCACATCACCGGGCGGAACCACGTCGGCGCTGTCCTTCGTCACCGCAACGTGGGTTCGGCTCCACCGTTTTGCACGCTACGGCGCCTGCGTCCTCCTAGGGTGAACGACCACGTCAGCAGTTTCATCACAGTGGTCATACTCGTTCGACCGCCAGCGCCACCCCCTGTCCAACGCCAACGCACATGGTTGTCAGGCCGAGCTTACCGCCGGATTTTTCCAGCTGATGGACCGTAGTCAGCACCAGGCGCGCGCCGCTCATACCCAGCGGATGGCCGAGGGCGATGGCGCCGCCGTTGGGGTTTACGCGTGCATCGTCGTCGGCCAGGCCGAGGTCGCGGGTCACCGCCAGCCCTTGGGCGGCGAAGGCTTCGTTCAGTTCGATGACGGCAAAGTCACTGACCGCCAGCTTCAGCCGCTCGCACAGCTTCTTCACCGCCGGTACCGGGCCGTAACCCATGATGCGCGGGGCGACGCCGGCACTGGCCATGCCGAGCACCCGGGCGCGCGGCTTGAGGCCGTACTTCTGCACCGCCTCCGCGCTGGCGAGTATCATCGCCGCCGCGCCGTCGTTGACGCCCGAGGCGTTGCCGGCAGTGACGGTCTTGTCCGGGCCGTTGACCGGCTTGAGCTTGGCCAGCGCTTCAGCGGTGGTGTCGGCACGCGGGTGCTCGTCAGTATCGACGATCGTTTCGCCCTTCTTGCCCTTGATCACCACCGGGACGATTTCCTCGGCAAAGAAGCCGGCCTGCTGGGCGGCGGCGGTGCGCTGCTGGCTGCGCAGGGCGAAGGCGTCCTGATCCTCGCGGTTGATCTGCCACTCGTCGGCGACGTTGTCGGCGGTCTGCGGCATCGCGTCGACGCCGTACAGCTCCTTCATTTTCGGATTGATGAAACGCCAACCGATGGTGGTGTCCTCGATCTTCTGGGTGCGGCCGAACGCCGAGTCGGCCTTGCCCATCACATAGGGCGCGCGGGACATCGACTCGACGCCGCCGGCGATGGCCAACTCCAGCTCACCGCTGGCGATGGCGCGGAAGGCCGTGCCCACCGCGTCCATGCCCGATGCGCAGAGACGGTTGAGGGTCACGCCCGGCACCGTCTCCGGCAGCCCGGCGAGCAGCGCGGCCATGCGCGCGACATTACGGTTGTCTTCGCCGGCCTGGTTGGCGCTGCCCATGAACACCTCTTCGACCGCCGCTGGATCGAGCCCAGGGTTGCGTTCGAGTAGCGCCTTGAGCGGAATTGCCGCCAGGTCGTCAGCCCGCACGCCAGCCAGCGCGCCGCCGAAGCGGCCGATGGGGGTGCGTACGGCATCACAGATGAATACGTCGCGACTCATTCCTCTCCTCCTTGCTGGCCGTGGGCAGCGGCTGTGCGGGCTTCCAGGGCGCGCAACGCTTCCAGTTCCTCGGCGCGAGGCGCTTCGGTAGTACCGAGCGTTTCGGCGAAGCGGATCGCCCAGCCGGTGTTCTCCACCACGTGCTCGCGGGTCACGCCCGGGTGTAGCGCGGTGACGATGAACTCATTGGTGCCGGCTTCCGGCTCCATGATGCACAGGTCGGTGATGATCGCGACAGGGCCCTTGCCGGGCAGGCCCAGCTGCTTGCGGTGCTCACCGCCCTCGCCGAAACCAACGGAAGTAATGAAGGCAAGCCTGTCGACGAAGGTGCGATGCGACTGTTTGAGGATGATCAGCACTTCCTTGGCGCTGCCAGCAATCTCCGGCGCGCCGCCGGCACCTGGCAGGCGCACTTTCGGCTGGTGGTAGTCGCCGATCACCGTCGTGTTGATATTGCCGTACTTGTCCACCTGCGCCGCGCCGAGGAAGCCAACGTCGATACGCCCACCCTGCAACCAGTAGCGAAAGATCTCGCCGGTCGGCACCACCGTGTCGGCAGTTTCGGCCAGCTCGCCATCGCCGATGGACAGCGGCAGCACCGAAGGCTTGGCGCCGATCGGGCCGGATTCGTAGATCAGCACCACCTCCGGTGCGTGCGTCAGGCGGGCCAGGTTGGCAGCCTTGGACGGCAGACCGATGCCGACGAAGCAGACACTGCCATTGCCCAGCCGGCGGGCCGCGGCGACGGTCATCATTTCATTTGTGCTGTAAGCGCTCATCAGTTGGCCTCCTGCTGGGCGATCTTCGCGCGATAAGCGGCGAAGTCGGCGGTGCCTCGAATGTAGGTGTCGATCCAGGTGGTGAACGCCTCGCGGTCGCGGGCGATCGGGTCCCAGGCCTGGTAGAAGCGGTTGTCGCGCTCGTAGTAGCCGTGCGCGTAGGAAGGATGCGCGCCGCCCGGCACCAGGCAGACCGCAGTCAGCGCCCAGGTTGGCAGCACGCAGGCGTTCATCGGCGCGTTCAGCTCGTCGACGATCTCTTCGACGGTAACGATGCAACGTTTGGCTGCCAGCGCGGCTTCCTTCTGCACCCCGAGGATGCCCTGGATCAGCACGTTGCCCTTGCGGTCGGCCTTCTGCGCATGGATCACGGTGACATCCGGACGCACGCTCGGCACGGCCGCCAGCACCTCACCGGTGAAGGGACAGGTAACCGACTTGATCAGCGGGTTGACCTGCGGCAGATCGGAACCGGCGTAGGCACGCAGCACCGCAAACGGCAGACTGGACGCTCCGGCCACGTAGGCGTTGGCGAGATCCGCATGGCTGTGTTCCTCGATTTCCAGAGCGTGTGGCCAGCCGTTCTCCACCGCATCGCGCAGGCGATGCAGCGAACCGACGCCGGGGTTGCCGCCCCAGGAGAAGATCAGCTTCTTCGCGCAGCCGGCGCCGATCAGCATGTCGTAGACCAGGTCCGGTGTCATCCGCACCAGGGTCAGGTCCTTGCGCCCCTGACGCACGACTTCGTGAACCGCGGCGGTCGGAATGAGGTGGGTAAAGCCTTCCAGGGCGACCGTGTCGCCGTCGTGAACGAAGCGCTCGACGGCTTCGCGAAGTGTGAGAAGTTCAGCCATGAGTCGGTCTCTAGTCTTCGGTGCGCAACCTGCGCGTTGACGAAAACACTAACGACCACGGCAAGGCGTCACAATCCGATAATCGACATAGCGTTCGATTACCGAACAACTTACGAAGAGCGGTTTGCACCCAGTGCGCGCGCATGCTGGGGCACCGAAGCCTGCCACGACCGGCTCAGTGGAATAGGCGGGTACTGAGTTCCCGGCTGGCCTCCAGCAGCACTGGCAAGAAACGGGTCTCCAGCTCCTGACGGGATACGCGACCGGCGTGGGTGCCGACATTGAGCGCTGCGAGCACCTGCCCGGCGGAATCCTTGAGCGGCACCGCCAGCGAGCGCAGCCCTACTTCCAGCTCTTGGTCGATGATGACCCAGCCCTGCCGGCGAATCCCCTTGATGCTCTCGAGCAGCGCTTCGGGGGTGTGCAAGGTGCGGCTCGTCTTGATCTGCAGATCGGCACGGTCGAGATACTCGTCCAACGCCGCATCATCCAGTGCCGCCAGCAGGATGCGGCCCATGGAGGTGCAGTACGCGGGCAGCCGGCTACCTACCGAAAGGTCCACGGAGATCAGCCGCTGCGGCGTCGCCGAGCGCGCCACATAGAGCACCTCGTCACCTTCCAGGGTCGCCATCGAACAGGCTTCATGGAGCTGTTCGCTGAGACGGTCGAGGATCGGCTGGGCACTCACGGCCAGCGGCGTGGACGACAGATAGGCGTGGCCCAGTGTCAGTACCTTGGGCAGCAGCGAATAGGTGCGCCCGTCAGTGGTGACGTAGCCGAGTTTCATCAGCGTATGCAGGCAGCGGCGCACGGCGGCGCGGGGGATTTCGGTGCGATGGCTGATCTGCGCGATGGTCAGGTGGCGCTTGCGTTCTTGAAAGGCGTGGATCACTGCCAGACCGCGGGCCAGCGACGTCATGAAGTTCGGATCGCCGGTCAGCGCTTCGATGCGTTTGGCTGGCGAAGCGACGATGGGCGGTGCCATCGACGGAGAATGAGCACGCTGATCGTCGGTCATTGGCGTGAACCTGGGCATGTAATGGATGGGCGATTATCGACATGCAGGCCGATTATCGCCAGCTGTGTGAGTGTAGCAACGGTCGAACCGAGCCGGCGCCCCGGCGTCTACTGACCAGGCGGCCTCATACGGCAACACACTCATGACGCAACGGAGGACACTGGATGGATGTGACCCGCGGAGTGGTCTGGCTGGCACGCAGCGGTTACGCCGCGCGTGGCGTGGTCTACGTGATCGTCGGTTTTTTCGCGCTCATGGCGGCGCTGGGCGCGGGCGACACCGTGGATACCCGCGGCGCAGTACAACAACTGCTCGGGCAACCCTTCGGCGCGGTGCTGCTCTGGCTGGTGGTGATCGGCCTGCTGGCGCATGTGGCTTGGCGTCTGACCCAAGGCATTGGCGATACCGATCGACACGGTCACGATGCCAAGGGCCTGCTGGTACGCGCCGGCCTGGTCGGCAGCGGCGTGGTGAACCTGTTGCTTGCGCTGTTCACCCTGAGTCTGCTGGTGAGCGGCCTGGACCGTTTCGCCGAGAGCGGCGGCGGTTCCGGTAGCGACAGCACCGACAGCCTCATGCGGCTGCTGGGCCTGAAACATTCGCACTGGCTGATCTGGGCGATCGCGCTGATCCCGCTCGGCGTCGGCATCGCCCACCTGATCAAGGCCTGGCACGCGCATTTCGAGCGCTACTTCCAGTGCGACGAGGGCACCATGCGCCTGGTTCGCCCGGTCTCACGCATCGGCCTGGCGGCACGCGGCTGCGCCTTCCTGATCATCGCCGGCCTGCTGTTCATGGGCGGCAGCCGTTACGAACCGACCGACCCGCCGGGCCTCAAGGAAGCACTGGAAGCCCTGCAGGGCATGCCAGCTGGTGGCGTGCTGTTGCTGGCAATCGGCGTCGGCCTGCTGGCCTTCGCCCTGTACAGCTTCGCCGAAGCGCGCTGGCGGCGGATCGATTTGTCCGAGGTGATGGATTGAGTGGATTGGCGGTGGGCCGGGCTGGATCCTGACGCCTTGAGACCGTAGCGGTGGGCTGAAGCCCACCCTACGCAGGACTGGCACGACGGTTGTGCACGTCCGCTTTTTGTAGGGTGGGCTTCAGCCCACCACGAGCGCGCACCCACTCCGGGCATCAACCGGCGTGGTAATCCGCGTCCGCTTCCTCGAAGCGCTTGACGATGCTGGCTGCCGGCTCGGCGCCCAGCTTGCTCACCACGACGATGGCAATACTGGCGAGGATGAAGCCCGGGATGATTTCGTACAGCCCCAGACCGATGAACTCCTTCCACACCACCACGGTGACCGCCCCCACCAGCATGCCGGCCAGCGCGCCGTTGCGGGTCATGCGCTTCCACAGCAGCGAGATCAGCACCACCGGACCGAACGCCGCGCCGAAGCCAGCCCAGGCGTATGACACCAGACCGAGCACCTTGCTCTCCGGGTTGGAGGCGATGCCGATGGCGATCAGCGCGATCAACAGCACCATGCCGCGACCGACCCAGACCAGTTCGGTCTGCGAGGCATTCTTGCGCAGCATGGCCTTGTAGAAGTCCTGAGTCAGCGCGCTGGAGCTGACCAGCAGCTGCGCACTGAGGGTGCTCATCACCGCCGCCAGCACGCCGGAGAGGATGATACCGGCCACCCAGGGGTTGAACAGGATCTTCACCAGTTCCATGAACACCCGCTCGCCGTTCTGGCTCACCGCACCGGCCTGGTCCGGGTGATCGGCGAAGTAGGCGATGCCGAGGAAACCCACCGCCACGGCACCGGCCAGCGTCAGGATCATCCAGGTCATGCCGATGCGGCGGGCGTTGGGGATGGTCTTGATCGAGTCGGCGGCCATGAAGCGCACCAGGATATGCGGCTGGCCGAAGTAGCCCAGGCCCCAGGCCAGCAGCGAAATGATCGCGACGAAGGACAGCCCGCGGAACATGTCGAAGTTGGCCGAGTTCTGCGCTTCGATAGTGGCCATCGCGGTGCCCATGTCGCCGAGGGCGAGAATGACGAACACCGGGGTGATCAGTAGCGCGAAGATCATCAACGTGGCCTGTACGGTGTCAGTCCAGCTCACCGCGAGGAAGCCCCCGATGAACACATAGAGGATGGTCGCCGCCGCGCCGACCCACAGCGCGTACTCGTAGGGCATGCCAAAGGTGGACTCGAACAGCCGCGCGCCGGCCACCACGCCCGAGGCGCAGTAGATGGTGAAGAACACCAGAATCACCAGCGCGGAGAAGATCCGCAGCATGCGGCTCTCGTCCTCAAAGCGGTGCGAGAAGTAATCCGGCAGCGTCAGCGCGTTGTGGTTGTGCTCGGTGTGCACACGCAAACGCCCGGCGACGAAGATCCAGTTGAGCCAGGCGCCGACGATCAGGCCGATGGCGATCCAGCTTTCCGACAGACCGGCAACGAAGATCGCACCGGGCAGGCCCATCAGCAGCCAGCCGCTCATGTCGGAGGCACCGGCCGACAGCGCGGTGACGAAGCTGCCGAGGCTGCGCCCGCCGAGGATGTAGTCGGAGAAGTTCTTGGTGGCGCGGTAGGCGATGAAACCGATCAGGATCATCGCGGCGATGTAGACCACGAAAGTGATCAGAGTGGGTGTGCTGACGTTCATGGGACTTGTTTTCCTTGTGTGTCCTTGACTCTACGCCCGCCGAATCCGGCAGCGAAGTCATCGAGGAGCGCAAGGATAGCGCGTCGTCCGCGTGGCTGCGCGTGACTACCGGGTTTTGCAGGCACCTAGACGCCGCGTCAAACAAAAAAGGGCCGGCAACCGGTGCCAGCCCTTTCTACGCGAACGCTGCGCGATCAGAACGCCAGGCGCACGCCTACGGTCAGGTTGCGACCGGGCAACAACACCTCATCCTTGATGAAGGAGGTGTGCTGACGGGCCTTTTCGTCCAGCAGGTTGTTGGCCTTGAGATAGAGCAGGTAGTCGGTCTGACTCAGCGAACCACTGTAGCCAAGGCTGGCACCGAGCATGTTGTAGCCACCGGTTTCGCTTTCGTAGTCGGCCAGTTCATCCTGGCGCTGCACCCGATAGAACTCCAGCTGGCCATTGAGTGCCGGGGTGAAGCTCTGGTCCAGCCGCACACCCAGGCGATCAGCCGGAATGCGCGGCAGGTCACCGCCGCCGTCGCGCAGCTTGCCGCGCACGTGGTCGCCGAACAACGTGAAGGCGGTGGCGTCGGTGGCCTGGAAGCGCACCTCCCCTTCCGCGCCGGTGAGCACGGCGTCCTGCTGACGGTATTCGATCTCGCGGTAGCCGCCGCCGATGTCAATGCCGGTGTCGGCGGCATAGATGAAGTCATCCACCTCGTTGCGGAAAACGCTCAGGCTGAAGGTCGTGCGGCCGGCGAACTTGCGCAGGGTGATCTCGGCGTTGTGCGAGGTCTCCTCTTCCAGGTCGACATTGCCCAGTTCGACGGTGCGGGTCGCGGCATGCGGGCCATTGGCGTAGAGCTCCTCGGCACTGGGCAGGCGCTGCGAACGGGTCAGCGAGAAGCCCAGCGAGTACTGCGGCGCGAAGGTCCAGACCGCACCGGCGGACATCGAGGTGCCGCTGTGATCGGTATCCGGGCGGCCATCGGCGTCGATATCCTGCCATTCGTGGCGCAGGCCGAGTTCGTAGCGCCAGGCGCCGGCGGTGTATTCCTCGAGCAGGAACAAGCCGTGGTTGCGGGTCAGGGTCTGCGGCACGTAGGCCTCTTCGCCGAGGGCTTCGAAGTCGCGCCGCAGGGTCTGCGCGCCGACCACACCGCGCCAGCCGAACAGCGGCTGATGGGTCAGCTCCAGGCGGGCATCGGTGGCGTCGTTGTTGAAGCGGGTGCCCACTTCGCCACCTTCGATCTCCTTGTGCTGATAGTCGCTGTGGCCGACACGCAGCCGTGCCAGTTCGAAGCCCGGCAGCGGATCGCTCAGCTCGCCGCGCAGATCCCAGCGTTTCTGCCGCATGTCGACGTAGGGCACTCTGCCGTGTTCATGGTCGTGATCATGGTCGTCGTCATCGTCATCGTGGCCGCCGCAATGCCAGTCGCTGCCGTGCGTTTGGCAATCGGCGTGCTCGTGGGCCAGCAGCCCGTAGCGGTTGTTCTGCTTACCGTAGGCGGCGCCGATGTAGCCACGCTCGCCGATGAAGCTGGCGCCCAGGTTGAAGCTGTCGGTGTCGTTGTAGGAGCCTTCCTGCTTGTCCGGCGAGCCGGGGATTTCATAGGGGTCGGCCTGGCGTTTGGTGCCCTCGGCGCGGACAGCGAAGTTGCCGCTGCCAGCAGTGATACCGAACACCCCTGCCCCTTCGTTGGCGACGCTGTTGGTGCGCAGCTCCAGCTCGCCTTCGTAGCCCTTCTCCGGAACGCGGGTGGGTACCTTCTTGTCGATCACGTTGACTACCCCGCCGATGGCGCCGCCACCGTAGAGCAGGGTCGCCGGCCCTTTGAGCACCTCGATGCGCTCGGCCAGTAACGGCTCGCTGGTCACCGCGTGGTCGGGGCTGATGGTCGAGGCGTCGAGCAGCTCCACGCCATCGCTCAGCACCTTGACCCGAGCGCCGTCCAACCCGCGAATCACCGGGCGCGCCGCACCGGCGCCGAAGCTGCTGGAGCGCACGCCCGGCAAGCTTTCCAGGGTTTCGCCCAGTGTCGCTTCACGGCGCAGCACCAGCTCATCGTTTTCCATCACGGCGACCGGCGTGGTCATCTCATGGCTCTGCTTGGCCAGGCCGCTGGCGCTGACCACGACGGATTGCAGTTCGACCGGCTCGGCGGCCCAGGCAGCCGGAACCAGGGCCAGGCTGATCGCCCAGGCCAGGGGATGACGCTTAAGTTTCATGTGACTCTCCAGACAGTGGCGGTTGCCTTCCGAGGCAACCGAAGACGGCTGTACGCCGGCATCCGGTAGCGGTGCCAGCTTCGCGGGGCGAGAATCTAACATGTTATATCATAACGTTTAAGTTTGTTTTTCCAGTAACAGGCACAACGGATGCACCCTGTTCGTGGTCGACATGGAAACGCCGGGCGAACCGCGCGCGGCTTTTGCACCGCTTCGGGAGAGAGATCATGACCGTAGACATCGACACCACCACCGGCACCTGCGCCGTGGTCATCAACGGCAACACGCACCGCAGCGCCCTGATGGACGTGCGCATTACCACCGATCCAGAGGCACGCATGTCGGTGATGAACATCGACGGCACCAGCATCCATGTGCCGGAGGACGAAGCCGAACATCTGATCGCCGCCGGCGCGGTGGACGATCGCTCCAATCTGGTGGCGGACGACTAGGCTCAGGCCAGAAAACAAAAACCCCGGCTAGCCGGGGTTTTCGCCATTTGGTGTGCGAGTCGGTGGCGATCCATCCGGGCGGGCTCAAATGGGGCCTGCCTTGCCATCCTCTATTCGCGCAGCGAGCGCGCACCCACTCCGGTCATCAACCGGCGTGGTAATCCGCATCCGCCTCTTCGAAGCGCTTGACGATGCTCGGCGCCGGCTCGGCGCCCAGCTTGCTCACCACCACGATGGCAATACTGGCGAGGATGAAGCCCGGGATGATTTCGTACAGGCCCAGGCCGATGAACTCCTTCCACACCACCACGGTGACCGCACCGACCAGCATGCCAACCAAGGCACCGTTACGGGTCATGCGCTTCCACAGCAGCGAGATCAGCACCACCGGCCCGAACGCCGCGCCGAAGCCCGCCCAGGCGTAGGACACCAGGCCCAGCACCTTGCTGTCGGGGTTGGAGGCGATGCCGATGGCGATCAGCGCGATCAACAACACCATGCCGCGGCCGACCCAGACCAGTTCGGTCTGCGAGGCATTCTTGCGCAGCATCGCCTTGTAGAAGTCCTGGGTCAGCGCGCTGGAGCTGACCAGCAGCTGGGCACTGAGGGTGCTCATCACCGCCGCCAGCACGCCGGAGAGGATGATGCCCGCAACCCAGGGGTTGAACAGGATCTTCACCAGCTCCATGAATACCCGCTCGCCGTTCTGGCTGACCGCACCGGCCTGCTCCGGATGGTCAGCGAAGTAGGCGATGCCGAGGAAGCCCACCGCGACCGCGCCGGCCAGGGTCAGGATCATCCAGGTCATGCCGATGCGGCGGGCATTGGGGATGGTCTTGATCGAGTCGGCGGCCATGAAGCGCACCAGAATGTGTGGTTGGCCGAAATAGCCCAGGCCCCACGCCAGCAGCGAAATGATGGCGACGAAGGACAGCCCGCGGAACATGTCGAAGTTGGCCGGGTTCTGCGCTTCGATAGTGGCCATCGCGGTGCCCATGTCGCCGAGGGCGAGAATGACGAACACCGGGGTGATCAGCAGCGCGAAGATCATCAGCGTGGCCTGTACGGTGTCGGTCCAGCTCACCGCCAGGAAGCCGCCGATGAACACATAGAGGATGGTCGCCGCCGCGCCGACCCACAGTGCGTACTCGTAGGGCATGCCAAAGGTGGACTCGAACAACCGCGCGCCAGCCACTACGCCCGAGGCGCAGTAGATGGTGAAGAACACCAGAATCACCAGCGCGGAGAAGATCCGCAGCATGCGGCTCTCGTCTTCGAAGCGATGCGAGAAATAATCCGGCAAGGTCAGGGCGTTGTGGTTGTGCTCGGTGTGTACCCGCAGCCGGCCGGCGACGAACAGCCAGTTCAGCCAGGCGCCGACGATCAGGCCAATGGCGATCCAGCTTTCCGAGAGACCGGCGACGAAAATCGCACCGGGCAAGCCCATCAGCAGCCAGCCGCTCATGTCGGAGGCACCGGCCGACAGCGCCGTGACGAAGCTGCCGAGGCTGCGACCGCCGAGGATGTAGTCGGAGAAGTTCTTGGTGGCGCGGTAAGCGACGAAACCGATCAGGATCATCGCCGCGATGTAGATCAGAAAGGTGATCAGCGTGGGTGTACTGATGCTCATGTGTGTCCCTCGTTAGTTGTTGTTCGGCGCAACGCGAGAAGACCCACGCTGCACCTTGGCAGAGGGCGATAGCGAAAAGGCCATCACCTGTGACAGGCCCAACCCGGGCCCGTCAGTGGCGGAAGAGCGTCCACCAACTGTCCAATTGTTGTTGTGTTCCGGCTGCCTGAGCGGCCGGGAGGTTTAGCGTGATGCGCCGGGTGAACGATCAAGACCATTCACCCGGTGGTACAGCGTGAATGCGTTCAGTCGTCTCCGAGCGACAGCAGCGAGGCGTTGCCGCCCACCGCAGTAGTGTTGGTCGAGGTGGTGCGCTCGTTGGCGAAGCGCAGCACATAGCTGGGGCCGCCCGCCTTCGGACCGGTACCCGACAGACCACAGCCGCCGAACGGCTGCACAGCAACCACGGCACCAATCTGGTTGCGATTGACATAGAGGTTGCCGACCCGCGCCAGTTGCTCGATGCGTTCGGCGGTTTCCTCGTTGCGGCTGTGTACGCCGAGGGTCAGGCCGTAGCCGGTGCCGTTGATCGCCGCAACGACCTTTTCCAGGTCCGCCGCGTCGTAGCGCACCACGTGCAATACCGGGCCGAACTGCTCCTTCTTGAGCTGATGAATGCCGTCGATTTCGAAGGCCACCGGCGCCACGAAATGGCCATTCAGACCAGCCGGCAAGGTCGCCTCGGCGATCAGGCGCCCTTCGCTCTTGAGCTGCTGGATATGCGCCAGCAGACCTTCGCGAGCTTCCTGGTCGATTACCGGGCCGATGTCGTTCTCGCGCAGATGGGTCGGGCCGACTCTGAGCTCGGCCATAGCGCCCTTGAGCAACTCGATCACCCGATCAGCGATGTCACGCTGCACATAGAGCACGCGCAACGCCGAGCAACGCTGGCCGGCACTGGTGAAGGCGGAACCGACGGCATCCTTGATCACCTGCTCGGGCAGCGCAGTGGAGTCGACGATCATCGCGTTCTGCCCGCCGGTCTCGGCGATCAGTGTGGCGATCGGCCCTTCCTTCTCGGCCAGCTGGCGATTGATGATGCGCGCCGTGTCGGTGGAACCGGTGAAGCACACGCCGACCACCCGCGGATCGCGGCAGAACACGCCACCCAGGGTGGCACCGTCGCCCGGCAGGAAGGCGATCGCCTCTTTCGGCAGACCGGCTTCGAACATCAGTTCAAGCGCACGCGCAGCGATCAGGCTGGTCTGCTCGGCCGGCTTGGCCAGCACGGTGTTGCCGGCCACCAGCGCCGCGGTGATCTGGCCGAGGTAGATGGCCAGCGGGAAATTCCACGGGCTGACGCAGACGAACACGCCGCGGCCTTCATGGAACAGCTCGTTGCGCTCGCCGGTCGGGCCCTTCAGCTCTTCGCGGCCGAGCTTCTGCCGCGCCTGCTGTGCGTAGTAACGGCAGAAATCCACCGCCTCGCGTACTTCGTCGATACCGTCCTGCAGCGACTTGCCGGCTTCCACGGTACACAGCGCCATCAGCTCGGCGCGGTGCTGCTCCAGCAGATCACCCAGACGCTCCAGCACGGCGGCACGGGCTTCCACCGGCGTGGCATTCCAGCTCGGCCAGTAAGCCGCCAGGCGATCGACGGCCTGGCGCGCCTGCTCGGCGCTGGCGAACTGGGCCTGGCCGACAACCTTGTTCAGGTCATAGGGGCAACGCACCTCGGACGGCGTTCCGGCGAGCCTCTGCCCGCTGATGACCGGCGCAGCCTGCCACTGGCGCTCAAGGAAAGGTTGGTAGGCGCTGGCCAGGTCGTTCCATTGGTTCTGGATATTCATGTTGATCCCTTGGGAGTTCTTGCGATTGCCAAACAGCGCCGGCGGCAGCGGAATGCGGGGGTTGCCCAGTGCAGCGAACTTGCGCAGCTGGCTCACCGGGTGATCGATCAGCGATTCGACCGGCACGCGCGGGTCGACCAGCTGGTGGACGAACGACGAGTTGGCACCGTTCTCCAGCAGGCGCCGCACCAGATAGGGCAGCAGGTCCTTGTGCGCGCCGACCGGGGCGTAGATCCGTACGTTGCGGGCGTACTTCTCGATCACCGTGTCGTACAAGGCATCGCCCATGCCGTGCAGGCGCTGGAACTCGAACTCGCGCGGCTGCGAGGTTTCCTCGGCCATGGCCAGGATGCAGCTGACGGTGTGCGCGTTGTGGCTGGCGAACTGCGGGTAGATCACCCCACGGGTGTGTTCGGACAACAGGTAGCGCGCGCAGGCGAGGTAGGAGGTGTCGGTACCTTCTTTGCGGGTATAGACGGGGTAGCCGTCCAGGCCCTGGACCTGGCACTGCTTGATCTCACTGTCCCAGTAGGCGCCTTTTACCAGCCGTAGCGGAATGCGTTCGCCAAGCTCGCGACCGAGCAGCGTCAGCCAGACCAGCACCGGCAGGCAGCGCTTGGAATAGGCCTGGATGACCAGGCCGAACTCGCCCCAGCCGGCGATGGCCGGGTCGCGCAGGAGCTTTTCGTACAGTTCCAGCGACAGCTCGAGGCGGTCGGCCTCCTCGGCATCGATGGTGATCCCGACATTGCGCTGCCGCGCCAGCACGGCCAGTTCGCGCACGCTGGCAAACAGCTCGGTGAGCACGCGTTCGCGCTGGGCGACTTCGTAACGTGGATGCAGCGCCGACAACTTGATCGACACCGACGGACGCGGGCCCTTGCCGACCTGCGGCTCGGCGCCGACGGTTTCCACGGCCTGACGGTAGTCGGCCATGTACTTGGCGGCGTCTTCGGCGGTCAGCGCGGCCTCGCCGAGCATGTCGAAGGAATAGGTGTAGCCCTTCTCGCGCTCGGGACGGCCGTTTTTCAGCGCTTCGGCGATGGTACGGCCAAGCACGAACTGCTTGCCCATCAGCTTCATCGCCTGATTCATCGCGCTGCGGATCACCGGCTCGCCGGAGCGTTTGAGCAGGCGGCCGATGACGTTCTTCGGCCGGCCGTCGGCGGTTTCCGGATCGACCACCTTGCCGGTCATCACCAGCCCCCAGGCGGCGAAGTTGACCAGCACGTTGTCGCTCTGGCCGAGGTGGCGCTCCCATTCGGCGGCGTTGAGCTTGTCGCGAATCAGCGCGTCAGCCGTGGCGGCATCCGGCACCCGCAGCAGCGCTTCGGCCAGGCACATCAGCATCAGCCCTTCCTGGGTGTCCAGGCTGTACTGGCGCAGCAGTGCGTCGAGGGTGTCGACGGCATTGTCACGCCCGCGCACCGCCACGATCAGGCTGCGCGCGCGCTCGCGAATGGCGGCAATGCCCGCCTCGCCGGGGTCGGCAAGCTGCAGCAGTTCGGTGAGATATTGCGCCTCGTCAACGGCGTAGTTGGCGCTGATGGCGGGAAAGAATTCCGCGGCTTTCTGGTTGGCGAAGGCGCCTTCCAGCACGTGACCGGCCTTGAACATGCGCCGCTCCTCTTGTGATGGTGTCTGCTTATAGGTCTAGTCCACGGCCAGGCTGTTGGTGCAGCACAAGACAATGAGCCAGGTCGGGACACGGAATGTAGGGGCAGCGTGACGCGTCGTTCTTGCGCAAAACTACGGAAGTTTTACGAAAAACTCCGGAAGCCGGGTGCGGAAATGCGACGGTAATAAAAACGCACCAGCATGGCGCAGGAATCTGCGCGTGACAGCTGAAGAGCCCGGAAACAGGGCAATCAGGAGAACGCTCAGGAGTCCGACTTGCGCAATCCGCGAGGGGTCAGACCGAGGTAGCGGCGGGTCGCCGTGGTCAATGCGCTCTGGCTGGAGAAGCCGCACTCCTCGGCAATCCGCACCAGCGGCAGCGGCGTTTCGCGCAGCAGGCGGGCGGCACGGTCGAGGCGGGTCTTGAGCAGGTACTGGTGCGGCGTAAGACCGACGCAATCCTTGAACTGGGCGTGGAAGTGGCTGGGGCTGAGGCAGACCACCTGGGCCAACTCGGCGACGGTGATGCGTCGCGCCAGGTTGTCCTGGATATGGCTGTCCAGCCGCTGCAGATCGAGCGGACCGGCCGGTCGCTGCTGGGACTCGCCGAACAGTCGCAGGTGCAGTGCCCGCAACAGCACGCCGCCCAGCGCCCGGGCCAGCAGCGGATCGCTGCCGTAGCGCGCCAGCTCGGCACCGGCATAGGCCAGCAGGTTCTGGAAATCGGCATCCAGCGCCGGATAGCGCGGCGCCTCGAACAGGCGGGCCAACAGCGCAGGGTCGTCGGTGACGACATCCTGCTCGTCGAGATCGATGATCAGCATGCGGTTGTCGCCCATGCCGGCGAAGCCGTGGTCGGCATCGCCCGGCACCAGGCAGGCACGCATCCGGCAGACTTCGCCACCCGAGCCATTGACCTCGAATTCCGCGCGCCCAGAGAGCGACATCACCAGCTGGTGATAGTCGTGGGCGTGCTGGTGAGTCTGGTCATCCAGGCGAAGCAGACGGGCGTTGAGCATGATGGGCACCTGTGCGTGCAAGCACTGTACCTAAGCCGGCATGAAGTGCCCACCCCACGCGACGGGATTGAAATCATCCGCGCCACCACCCATCTAAGGTGCACGTATTCGCAACGGGTGCCGCATGAACGACGACATCAATCAGGATCATATCGAGCAGGAAATCATCTCCTCCAACGGTCTCGTACTGCCCGATCAACAGCAGCCGGACAAGCTCTACATCATCCCCGTGCACAACCGGCCGTTCTTCCCGGCGCAGGTGTTGCCGGTGATCGTCAACGAAGATCCCTGGGCCGAGACCCTGGAACGCGTGGCCAAGACGCCGCACCAGCGCGTGGCACTGTTCTTCGTCGACTCGCCGGTGCTGGACATGGCCACCTTCGACCCGGACAGCCTGCCGGAGCACGGCACCATGGTCCGCGTGCACCACGCCTCGCAGGAAGGCGGCAAGCTGCAGTTCGTCGCCCAGGGGCTGGCGCGGGTGCGCATCCGCGGCTGGCTGCGGCGCAAGCCGCCGTATCTGGTGGAAGTCGATTATCCGAAGAGCGATGACGACCCGCGTGACGAGGTGAAGGCCTACGGCATGGCCCTGATCAACGCGATCAAGGAGCTCTTGCCGCTCAACCCGCTGTACAGCGAGGAGCTGAAGAACTACCTCAATCGCTTCAGCCCCAACGACCCGTCGCCACTGTCGGACTTCGCCGCCGCGCTGACCACCGCGCCTGGCGCGGAGCTGCAGGAAGTGCTGGATACCGTGCCGGTGTTGAAGCGCATGGAGAAGGTGCTGCCGCTGCTGCGCAAGGAAGTGGAAGTCGCCAGGTTGCAGAAGGAGCTGACCGGCGAGGTGAATCGCAAGATCGGCGAACGCCAGCGCGAGTTCTTCCTCAAGGAACAGCTGAAGATCATCCAGCGCGAGCTGGGCATCACCAAGGACGACAAGAGCGCCGATGCCGACGAGTTCCGTGCGCGCCTGGAAGGCAAGGTAGTGCCACCCGCCGCGCAGAAGCGCATCGACGAGGAACTGAACAAGCTGTCGATCCTCGAGACCGGCTCGCCGGAATATGCCGTCACCCGCAACTACCTGGACTGGGCCACTGCCCTGCCCTGGGGTGTGTACGGCCAGGACAAGCTCGACCTCAGGCGCGCGCGCAAGGTACTGGACAAGCACCATGCCGGCCTCGATGACATCAAGAACCGCATCCTCGAATTTCTCGCCGTCGGCGCCTTCAAGGGCGAGATCGCCGGCTCCATCGTGCTGCTGGTCGGCCCACCGGGCGTGGGCAAGACCAGTATCGGCAAGTCCATCGCCGAATCCCTCGGCCGACCGTTCTATCGTTTCAGCGTCGGCGGTATGCGCGATGAGGCGGAGATCAAGGGTCACCGCCGTACCTACATCGGCGCGCTGCCCGGCAAGCTGGTGCAGGCGCTCAAGGATGTCGAGGTGATGAACCCGGTGATCATGCTCGACGAGATCGACAAGCTCAGCAGCAGCTACCAGGGCGACCCAGCCTCGGCGCTGCTGGAGACGCTGGACCCGGAGCAGAACGTCGAATTCCTCGACCATTACCTGGACCTGCGCCTGGACCTGTCCAAGGTGCTGTTCGTCTGCACGGCAAACACCCTGGACTCGATTCCTGGCCCGCTGCTCGATCGCATGGAGGTGATCCGCCTGTCCGGCTACATCGCCGAAGAGAAGCTGGCCATCGCCAAGCGCCACCTGTGGCCGAAGCTGCTGGACAAGACCGGCGTGCCCAAGCAGCGCCTCGCCATCAGCGACAGCGCCATGAAAGCGGTGATCGAAGGCTATGCCCGCGAGGCGGGTGTGCGTCAGCTGGAGAAGCAGCTAGGCAAGCTGGTGCGCAAGGCGGTGGTCAAGCTGCTGGAAGACCCGCAAGCGGAGCTGAAGATCACGCCGAAGGACCTGGAAAGCTACCTCGGCAAACCGGTATTCCGCAGCGAACAGGTGCTCTCCGGCGTCGGTGTGATCACGGGCCTGGCCTGGACCAGCATGGGCGGCGCCACACTGCCGATCGAGGCCACGCGCATCCATACGCTCAACCGCGGCTTCAAGCTCACCGGCAAGCTCGGTGACGTGATGAAGGAATCGGCGGAGATCGCCTACAGCTATGTCAGCTCGAACCTGAAAACCTTCAAGGGCGATCCGGAGTTCTTCGACCAGGCCTTCGTGCACCTGCACGTGCCGGAAGGCGCCACGCCCAAGGACGGCCCCAGCGCCGGCATCACCATGGCCAGCGCGCTGCTCTCCCTGGCGCGCAACCAGCCGCCGAAGAAAGGCGTGGCCATGACCGGCGAGCTGACGCTGACCGGCCACGTATTGCCGATCGGCGGCGTGCGCGAGAAGGTGATCGCAGCGCGGCGGCAGAAGATCTTCGAGCTGATCCTGCCGGAAGCCAACCGCGGCGACTTCGAAGAGTTGCCCGACTATCTCAAGGATGGCCTGACGGTGCATTTCGCCAAGCGCTTCGCCGATGTGGCCAAGGTGCTGTTCTGACGCGGGACAGGATGCAGAACAGCTGTAGCCGAGGGGAGGAGGTCGCGCTGCGCTTCTACCCTTCGGGGCCGATGCAGACCGAGTGCGCGCCTGCAACCGAGCTCTTTTGGGCTATCCTTCCCAACTCATTTCCGACCGGTGCCGATCATGTCTTTCGACATCCCTCGTCTGTTGCTGCCCGCCAGCTTCGCCCTGCTCGCTGCCTGCGCAAGCAACGACAAGACGCCCTCCAGCGTCGTGCTCAGCGACGACAGCCGCTGTCCGCAAACACTGCAGAGCGGCCAGCAACTCATCATCAGTCTGCCGAGCAACCCGACCACCGGCTATCGCTGGATTCTGCACGAAGCCGCCGCGGAGCAATTGCGCAGCCTCGGCCCCGAGGTATTCAGCAATCCGAAGGCCGACATGATCGGCGGGGATGGCCTGTCGACCTGGCGCTTCGAGGCACAGGAGTCCGGCAGCGGCCGGCTGTACCTCACTTATCAACGTCCGTGGGAGGCCGACGCCGAGCCAGCGGGCATGTTCGATTGCCGGATCGAGGTACGCTGAGTCGGGCGGAGCCCGCGGCGAGCATGGTTTCGGCTACAATGCCGCCCCGTTTTCACACACGCCACCCGACACCGTGAGTCACGATCCCGACCGTCTGTTCGCCCAGCCCCTGCCCCGCATTCAGGACTTCGTCTTCAACGAGGACGTGGTGCGGGTGTTTCCCGACATGATCAAGCGCTCTGTGCCCGGTTACCCGACCATCGTCGAGAACATCGGCGTGATCGCCGCGCAGTTCGCCCAGCCCAATACCCGCCTGTACGACCTCGGCTGCTCGCTGGGGGCGGTGACCCAGGCGTTGCGACGCCACGTGACCGCCGACAACTGCCAGGTCGTCGCCGTGGACAACTCCGCGGCAATGGTCGAGCGCTGCCGCGAATACCTCCACGCACAGGACTCGATGTTCCAGGAGCTGTTGCCGGTCGAGGTCATCGAAGCCGACATCCTGGCTCTGCAGTTCCAGCCCAGCTCGCTGGTGGCGCTGAACTTTACCCTGCAGTTCATCGCACCGGAACAGCGCCCGGCGCTGCTCAGCCGCATTCGCCAGGCACTGGTGCCCGGTGGCGCGCTGATCCTGTCGGAAAAGTTGCGCTTCGAAGATGAAGACGAGCAACAGTTGCTGACCGACCTGCACATCGCCTTCAAGCGCGCCAATGGCTACAGCGAACTGGAAATCGCCCAGAAACGCAGCGCCATCGAAAACGTGATGAAGCCCGACAGCCTGGAAACCCATCGCCAACGGCTACTAGATGCCGGCTTTTCCAAGGTCGTGCCCTGGTTCCAGTGCCTGAATTTCGCCTCGCTGATCGCCCTGCCATGAATCTCGACCTGACTCCCCTCGCCTGGCGCCTGGCCGGCACCCCGCTGGCCGCCTGGGCCAACGGCGTTCAGCAGCAGCTGGATGCCAAACTCGCGATCAGTCACGGCGATCTGCCGCGCTGGCGGCGTGCCGTCGATGCACTGCCTGCTCTGGCGCCCGTGCAGGTCGAACTGCGTGACAGCTTCCGCCTCGACGCGACCTGTGACGACGCCACGCGCCAGGCCACCCACGATGCGCTGATGGGACTCTCGCCATGGCGCAAGGGGCCGTTCGACGTGTTCGGTGTGCATGTCGATACCGAGTGGCGCTCGGACTGGAAGTGGGACCGGGTTGCGCCGCACCTGAATCTGGCTGGCAAACGCATCCTCGACGTCGGTTGCGGCAACGGCTACTACATGTGGCGCATGCTCGGTGCCGGCGCCGACAGCGTGGTCGGGGTCGACCCGAACTGGCTGTTCTTCTGCCAATTCCATGCGATGAAGCGCTACCTGCAGGAGCTGCCGGTCTGGCATCTGCCGTTCGCCCTGGAAGAACTGCCGGCCAGGCTCGAAGGCTTCGAAACGGTGTTTTCCATGGGCGTGCTCTACCATCGCCGCTCGCCGATCGACCATCTACTCGACCTCAAGGACTGCCTGGTACGCGGCGGCGAGCTGGTGCTGGAAACACTGGTGGTCGAGGGCGACGAGAACACCGCCCTGGTACCGGAGGATCGCTATGCACAGATGCGCAACGTCTGGTTCCTGCCCTCGGTGAAGGCGCTGGAATGCTGGTTGCGCCGCGCCGGCTTTGTCGACGTGCGCTGCGTGGATGTCAGCGTGACCAGCATCGCGGAACAGCGCAGCACCGAGTGGATGCGCTACCAGTCGTTGCCCGACTTCCTCGACCCGCAAGACCACGGCAAAACGGTCGAAGGCCTGCCGGCCCCCATGCGCGCCGTACTCCTCGCCCGCAAGCCCTGAAGGCCTGTCTGCCGCTCAACGAGCGGCGCGCGCAGCGCGGCGGTGCTTGCGCCGCTGCGCTACCAACTGACGCAACGGCGTATTAGCCATTTCCCTGAGCCGGCGCCGATCCAGATCGCGCGACGCCAGCTGCCGATCATCCAGCTTCAACAATTGCCGATACAGGCGTCGCTGCCGCCAGGCGCGAAACCAGTCATACAGGCTGCGCTGCAGATCCAGCGGCCACATGGCCGGCAGGTAGAAGTCCGGTAGCTGCGGCTCGGATTGTTGCCGTACATGGGTATCGCGTCGTTCACCAGACATGCTCACCTCCGCTTCGCTCTCGGTGGCCACGGGCTTGTGGCGCCACCGGTTGCCTACAGGATGAGCGGGCCTCGGTCGTTCAAACAAACGACTAATATGAAAGCCTGTGTTCAGAAAAACTGAAGCCTTCCTATGCCCGAGCCACTTGAGCAATCCACTACCCCTTCGACGCCCCTGCTGGAAAGCGATGTCCTGCGCACCTTTGTCGCCATTGCCGAAAGCGGCAGCTTCACCCGTGCCGCTGGGCAGATCTATCGCAGCACCTCGGCTGTCAGCATGCAGATCAAGCGGCTGGAAGAGACCCTCGGGCGCTCCCTGTTCGTCCGCGAAGCACGGCAGGTGCGCCTGACACCGGCCGGCGAGACACTGCTCGGCTATGCCCGGCGCCTGCTCAAGCTCAACGAGGAGGCCATCGCGCACTTCCTCCGGCCAGCGCTGCAGGGGCGCGTGCGCTTCGGAACGCCGGCGGATGTCGGAACGCGCATCCTGCCCGGTCTGCTGGCGTTGTTCGCCCGCAGTCATCCCGGAGTCGAAGTAGATGTGTCGGTCGCGCGCAGCATCGATATGATCGAGCGCATCGACGCAGGCGAACTGGACCTCGCCCTAGTCACCGTTGGCAACCTCGGCCAGGACGACTCGCGGGGCGAGCCGATCCATAGCGAACCGCTGGTCTGGGCGGGTCGCAGTGGTGGGGTCGCCGCGCTGCGCGCGCCGCTGCCGCTGGCGCTGGCCAGCCCCGATTGCGCCTGGCGACGACAGGCGCTGGATGCCCTCGACCGCGTCGGCCGCAGCTATCGAGTGGCCTACTCCAGCGAACAGACTTCGGGACAGGAGGCCGCGATGATTGCCGATCTCGCCATCGCGCCCTATCCATCAAGCCTGATTCGCCCGCCCCTGCAGCGTCTGGATGGGCAGTATGGGTTGCCACAACTGGGCGAGTATCAGATCAAGCTGCTACGCGGCAGCAATCGAAGCGAAGCCGTTGAGGTGTTGGCCGCACAGGTGATCGCCGCCTTTGTCGAATACCGCACACGACCGGCCACGCGATTGGAGCGAAACGAGGAGATGAAATGGCACGCTGGATGATCGTGGCGGGCGCTGCCCTGCTACTGCTCGGCATCGCCTGGCACTATTTCCCCTGGCTGCTGAGCTGGTTCGGTCGATTGCCCGGCGACATCCGCATCGAGTCCGAACGCAGCCGGGTGTTCATCCCGGTCACCTCGATGGTGATCCTCAGCGTGGTCCTGACCGTACTGATCAACCTGTTCCGCCGCTGAGCAGCGCCGTCCTGCGGAAGACCGCAAATGCGCCCTCCGCAGGACGGCTTGTCTCACCCTCGCGCTGCGGCGCTGAGGATCAGATGCTTCATTTCCTTGACCGCCTGCTTGAAGCCGACGAACAGCGCATGGGCGACGATGGCGTGGCCGATATTCAGCTCGTTGACGCCACGAATGGCGGCGATGGCTTCGGCGTTGTGGTAATGCAGGCCATGGCCGGCGTTGACGATGAGTCCATGACTCAGGCCGGCCTCGACACCGTCGCGAATGCGCGCGAGCTCGCAGGCCCGCTCGGCAACGCTGTGAGCATCGGCATAACGGCCGGTATGCAATTCGATAGCCGGTGCGCCGACACGAGCGGCCGCCTCGATCTGCCGCGGCTCGGCATCGATGAACAGCGAGACCTCCGCGCCACAGCCACGTAGGCGTTCAACGGCCTCGCGAATGCGCGCTTCCTGCCCGAGCACGTCCAGCCCGCCCTCGGTAGTCAGCTCCTGACGCGTTTCCGGGACTAGGCACACGTGCTCCGGACGCAGCTGCTCGGCGAATGCGAGCATCGCCTCGGTGACCCCCATCTCGAAGTTCATCCTCGTCTGCAACGCGTCCTTCATCATCAGCACATCGCGTTCCTGGATATGCCGACGATCCTCGCGCAGGTGCACGGTAATGCCGTCCGCGCCTGCCTCTTCGGCGTCCAGCGCGGCCTTGACCGGGTCCGGATAGCGGGTGCCGCGGGCCTGGCGCAGGGTGGCGACGTGGTCGACGTTGACGCCGAGCAGAATTCGATTGGCTTCAGTCACGCGGGGCCTCCTTCAGGTTCATGAACAATTCGCGGCTGACTAGCGGTCGGCCGCCCAGATGCGGTGCCAGAGCCTGGCGCATCAGCCGTTTGGCGGCAGCGAGCGCGCCCGGCACCTGCCAATCGGCCTCGGCCATGGCCAAGAGTTCCGCGCCGTTGAACAGCCCAGGCTGGAACCCCACAACCGGCTCCAGGCCGGCGTCCGGCACCAGCCGATACAGCCTCTGCGCATCGATAGGCTGACCGGCGATATCGATGTCGAGGGCGAAACCATAGCCCAGTTCGTCGAGCAGTCGCCATTCGAAGGCCCGCAGCAACGGTTCCAGCGGCCGATGCTCGGCCAGCGCCGGCAGTGTCGCGACGTAATGATCGAACAACGCGGGGTGCGCGTCTTCGGCAGGCAGCAGGCGAATCAGCAGCTCGTTGAGGTACATACCGCTGAACAGCGCCTGGCCATCGAGCCAGTGCGCAGGGCCGGCGCTTTCCAGGCGGGCAACGGTCTTCAGTTCGGACTTGCCGCGCAGTTCGACTTCCAGCGATACGAACGGGCGGATCAGGCTGCCGGCCTTGCCCCGCGCGGCACGCATGACGGCGCGCAGCCGCCCCTGCGGAGTGAACAGGTCGACCAGCGCGCTGCTTTCCTTGTACGGACGGCTGTGCAGAACAAATGCAGGCTGGTGCATGGCGGCCCAAGGCGTGCGCAATGCGCACGGGTGAGTGCGAAGAGGGTGTTACTGATAGCCCAGCGAATGCAGTGCGCGCTCGTCGTCGGACCAGCCGCCCTTCACCTTGACCCACAGGTTGAGCATGACCTTGGAGTCGAAGAGGACCTCCATGTCCTTGCGCGCTTCCTGGCCGATGCGTTTGATGCGCTCGCCCTTGTCGCCGATGATGATCTTCTTCTGCCCGTCGCGCTCGACCAGAATCAGCGCGTGGATGTGCAGCACGTGGCCTTCCTGCTTGAAGTCCTCGATCTCGACGGTGATCTGGTACGGCACCTCGGCGCCAAGCTGACGCATGATCTTCTCGCGCACCAGCTCGGCGGCGAGAAAGCGGCTGCTGCGGTCGGTGATCTGATCTTCCGGGAAGAAGTGCTCGCCCTCGGGCAGGCGCTCGGCCACCAGCTGTTCCAGGGTTTCAAGATTCTGCCCGTGCTGCGCGGAGATCGGCACGATCTCGGCATTCGGCAGCTGCTCGGCCAGCCAGCGCAGGTGCGGTAGCAGCTCGGCCTTGTCCTCGATGCGGTCGGTCTTGTTGACGGCGACGATCAGCGGCCCAGTGACGTATTGCACGCGCTCGAGCACGGCCTGGTCTTCATCGGTCCAGCGAGTGCGGTCGACCACGAAGATCACCACATCGACGTCCTTCAGTGCCGAGGCCGCGGTGCGGTTCATATAGCGATTGAGCGCCGTCTCGCCATTCTTGTGCAGACCGGGCGTGTCCACATAGACAGCCTGAACGTTGCCTTCGGTCTTGATGCCAAGCATGTTGTGCCGCGTCGTCTGCGGCTTGCGCGAGGTAATCGCCAGCTTCTGGCCGAGGATGTGGTTGAGCAAGGTGGATTTGCCGACGTTCGGCCGGCCGACGATCGCGACATAACCGCAACGGCTGACGTCTTCGGATTGTTGCTGCTCGTCAGTCATGTCCGTTCTCCACGCCCAGGGCGATCAATGCGGCTGCCGCGGCAACCTGTTCGGCAATGCGGCGACTGGCGCCCTGCCCATGAGTTTTGTCGTTGAGCAGGGCCACCTGGCATTCGACGAAGAAGGTGCGGCAATGCGGCTCGCCCTGAATATCCACAACTTCGTAGCGCGGCAGCTCACAGGCACGCGATTGCAGAAACTCCTGCAGGCGGGTTTTGGGATCCTTATTGGTATCCACCAGGGTCAGGCCCTGAAGCTCGTTGGCCAGCCAGGCGATGACCCGCTCACGAGCGACGTCCATGCCAGCATCGAGATAGATGGCGCCGATCAGCGCCTCGAGGGTATCGGCGAGAATCGATTCACGGCGGTAGCCACCACTCTTGAGTTCGCCGGAGCCGAGGCGCAGATGGTCACCAAGCTCGAAGCCGCGCGCCAGCACGGCAAGCGTCTCGCCCTTGACCAGCCGGGCCCGCAGGCGCGACAGCTGGCCTTCACGGGCCTGCGGAAAATGGTTGAACAGCGCCTCGCCAGCAACGAAGTTGAGGATGGCGTCGCCGAGAAACTCCAGACGCTCGTTGTTGCGTCCGGCATAGCTGCGATGGGTAAGGGCCAGGAGCATCAGCTCCTGGTCCTTGAATTGATAGCCGAGCTTGCGCTCGAGGCGGGCTAACGAAGTGCTCACGGCATCCTTAGGCGATATTCTTTGTCGAAGTTCGCCACCAGATCGAGATTGCGGATCAGCGGCTCGCGTTTTTCGTACTTCAGGTGTGCCCTGAATTCATTGTTCTGGATCTCGACCTTCAGCGCTTCCTTCAGATCGATATTCTGGATGCCGTTGACCTGCATCCCCTTGCTGACATGACTATAGAACTCCCCGACGCTGTGAATCTCAAGCGCTTCGTCGGTTTCCACAGACTGGATGATCTTGTCCATGGACATGTAGTCGAAATAGTGCGGGAACATCTTGAACCCGGTGCTGGCTACGAATGCCACAACCGCCAGGACCATGATCCAACTCAGCATGGACAGCCCTTTCTGCGAACGCGCAAAACTCATGTCGACCTCTACGTCGTAAACGATACCCACCGATCGGGGCCGGACAAATATAGCGAGCCCGGTTCGTTCAGCGGGGGCCGTAATTCACAGCTTCAGTGAATCAGGCCCACGCGGGAGAAATTCGGCAGGTTGCTGAGCTTGGGATCCGGCCAGCTCATCCAGACGGCGAAGGCCTTACCCACGATGTTGCGGTCAGGAACCATGCCGGCCAACTCGGCCGGAATCGACTCGTCCTGCCAGTAGCGGCTGTCATTGGAGTTGTCGCGGTTGTCGCCCATCATGAAGTAGTGGCCAGCAGGAACGGTCCACTGCCGGCTCGGTTCGATCCGATAGCGCCCCATCTCCTTGCGAATCAGGTGCTCGACCTCACCAAGCTTCTCCCGATATAGCACGGCGCTGCCGAGGCTGCCCGGCTCCTCGCCGATCAGCGTCTCCGCCACCGGCTGATCGTTGATGAACAGCCGACGATCGCTGCTGTAACGCACGGTGTCGCCCGGCAAACCGACGACCCGCTTGATGTAGTTGATGTTCGGTTGACTCGGATAGCGGAAAACCATGACGTCGCCGCGCTTCGGATCGCTGACCTCGATTACTTTGGTGTCCACCACCGGCAGGCGGATGCCATACGCGAACTTGTTCACCAGAATGAAATCGCCGACTTCAAGCGTAGGGATCATCGAGCCGGAGGGGATCTGGAAAGGCTCGACAAGGAACGAGCGCAGCACCAGCACGATGGCCAATACCGGGAAGAAGGATTTGCCGTATTCGATCAGCAGCGGCTCCTTGTTCAGCGCCTCGAGCGTCGATGGATCGATTTCCCCGGTGCGCCCTTCGTAGTTAGCGATCGCAGCCCGGCGCCGCGGGGCGAAAAACAACAGATCGCTCAGCGCCAACAGGCCGCAGACGGCCACGGCGATAACCAGCAACAGCGGGAAATTGATCGACATATCAGCTATCTACCTTCAACACCGCGAGGAACGCCTCTTGCGGAATCTCCACGCTGCCTACCTGTTTCATGCGCTTCTTGCCGGCCTTCTGCTTCTCCAGCAGCTTGCGCTTACGGCTTACGTCACCGCCGTAGCACTTCGCCAGAACATTCTTGCGCAGCGCCTTGACCGTGGTCCGCGCGACGATCTGCCCGCCAATGGCCGCCTGGATCGCCACATCGAACATCTGTCGAGGAATCAGTTCCTTCATCTTCTCGGTCAGTTGTCGGCCCTTGTAGTGGGCATTGTCGCGATGCACGATCAGCGCCAGCGCGTCGACCTTCTCGCCATTGATCAGTACGTCGAGCTTGACCAGATTGGCTGACTGAAAGCGCACGAAGCTGTAATCCAGCGAGGCGTAACCTCGACTGACCGACTTCAGGCGATCGAAGAAGTCCAGCACCACTTCGCTCATCGGCAGGTCGTAACGCACCTGCACCTGCGAGCCGAGGAACTGCATGTCGCGCTGTACGCCGCGCTTCTCGATACACAGCGTGATTACGTTGCCCAGATGATCCTGCGGGACCAGGATGTTGGCCTGCACGATCGGCTCGCGCATGTCTTCAATGGAGGACAGATCCGGCAGACGCGAAGGATTGTCGACATAGATGGTGTCGCCATTCTTGAGTAGCAGCTCGTAGACTACGGTCGGCGCGGTGGTGATCAGATCCAGGTTATACTCGCGCTCCAGGCGCTCCTGGATGATCTCCATGTGCAGCATGCCGAGGAAGCCGATGCGAAAGCCGAATCCCAGTGCCTCGGAGCTCTCCGGCTCGTACTGCAGCGCGGCGTCGTTGAGCGTGAGCTTCTGTAGCGCCTCGCGGAAGTCCTCGAAATCATCGGAGCTGACCGGGAACAGGCCGGCATACACCTGCGGCTTGATGCGCTGAAAACCAGGCAGCATCTCAACGTCCGGCGTGCTTGAAAGCGTCAGGGTATCGCCCACCGGCGCACCATGGATGTCCTTGATGCCGGCGATGATGAAGCCCACTTCACCGGCTTTGAGATCTGCTGTGGCGGTGTGCTTAGGCGTGAAGACGCCCACACTGTCGACCTGGTGGACTTTGCCGGTGGATTTGACCAGTACCTTGTCGCCTTTCTTGATGCGCCCGTGGCGTACCCGAACCAGCGATACCACACCCAGATAATTATCGAACCAGGAATCGATGATCAGCGCCTGCAACGGCGCTTCGATCTCACCAGTTGGCGGCGGGATGACCTGAACCAGACGCTCGAGCACGTCTTCGACACCCATACCGCTCTTGGCGCTGCACGGGACGGCATCGGTGGCATCGATGCCGATGATGTGTTCGATCTCTTCCTTGACGCGCTCAGGCTCGGCCTGGGGCAGGTCCATCTTGTTCAGGACCGGCATGACCTCAAGCCCCTGCTCGATGGCGGTGTAGCAGTTGGCGACCGATTGCGCCTCGACACCCTGCCCGGCATCGACCACCAACAAAGCGCCCTCACACGCAGCGAGCGAACGGCTGACTTCATAGGTGAAGTCGACGTGGCCAGGCGTGTCGATGAAATTCAGCTGGTAAGTCTTTCCATCATTCGCCTTGTAATGCAGCGTGACGCTGTGGGCCTTGATGGTAATACCACGCTCACGCTCGAGATCCATCGAATCCAACACCTGAGCGGCCATTTCTCGCTCGGACAGGCCACCGCACATCTGGATGAACCGGTCCGCCAGGGTGGACTTGCCGTGATCAATGTGGGCGATGATGGAGAAATTGCGGATATGACTCAGGTCACTCACAGCTCAACACTCGGAAAAGACGCGGGCCGATTGCCCGCCGAAAATAGCCGCGAAGTGTACCTGATCAGTCCCGGCAGTGCCACGTACAAGCCATCCGCATGATGATCCGCCGTGTCGGCGAGGCATTCAGGCGGCCGGAGCAAAAAGAAAGGGCGGCCAAAGCCGCCCTTCATTCACCGCTACTCCGCGTCTAGTCCGCCAGCTTGAACGTGATGAAGCTGGCACGCCCTTGACGCAGGACCCGCATCGATACCGAACGATTTTTCGGCAATTGCTCGGCAACCTGGGCGAAGGTCTCCGCCGAATTGATAGCCTGATTGTTCAGGTGGGTGATGACATCACCTGGGCGCAGACCGATCATCGCCGCCGGGCCGTTGAGAATCTCCGTGATGACCACACCACCCGGCAGGTCGAGACTCTTTTTCTGCTCGGCGGTCAGCTCAGTCACTTTTACACCCAGGCGGTTATCACTACGCTCCTGGCCGCTACCGGAAGCCGCCACCGGCTCACCCTCGTCCGGCATCGCACCGATCTTCACATCGAGCATCTTGCGATCGCCATCGCGTACCACTTCCATCCGAGCCTTGCTGCCAGGTTTCAGCGCTCCCACCAAGTGCGGCAGATCTGCCGACATGACGATCGGCTTACCATCGAGACTGAGGATGACATCTCCTACGCGCAACCCACTTCGTGCAGCAGGACCACCGTCCATCACCTGAGCCACCAATGCACCGGCCGGGCGCTCGAGGCCGAACGACTCCGCGAGATCCTTGTTTACTTCCTGAATCACGACACCGAGCCAGCCGCGGCTAACCTTGCCGTCGGTGCGCAGCTGATTGGCTACGTCCATCGCCACGTCGATCGGAATCGCGAACGACAGCCCCATGAAGCCACCGGAGCGAGTGAAAATCTGAGAGTTGATGCCGATCACTTCGCCGTCAAGATTGAACAACGGCCCTCCGGAATTGCCTGGATTGATCGCTACGTCGGTCTGAATGAACGGGACATAGCTTTCATTGGGCAGGCTGCGGCCGGTTGCACTGACGATACCTGCGGTCACGGTATGGTCAAAACCAAACGGCGAGCCGATAGCCAACACCCACTCGCCGGCCTTGAGTTCATCGGAGCGGCCGATCTTCACGGTTGGCAGACCTTTACCTTCGACCTTCAGCACAGCCACGTCGGACCGCGGATCGGCACCGACCAACTTGGCTTCCAGCTCACTCCGATCCGGCAGCCTGACGATGATTTCATCGGCATCGGCGACTACATGGTTGTTGGTCAGCACGTAACCATCTTCAGAGATGATGAAGCCAGAACCAAGAGATTGCGCTTCGCGTTGCTGGCCACGCCCCGGCGCGCCTGGCATCTGCGGAATGCTATGTTCGAAGAACTCACGAAAGATCGGTGGCAATCCCTCCAGCTCCGGCATCTGAGCCGTTGCGCTGCGCACGGGCACCTTCTGCTTGGTACTGATGTTGACCACCGCCGGTGATGCACTTTCAACCAGCGGCTTGAAATCAGGCAAAGCCGTTTGCGCTTGCGCCACCACGGCCTGCCCAAGCAAGGCCAGGCCTGCCATGAAGGCAAAGCAGCTGTTTCGATTGAACATGACTACAAGTCTCCCCACTGACAAAACAAGGAAGCTCAGGGACTCGCTGGCCCCGCGAGCATGGCGCGCAAGATCACTGGCTGCCAATCAGGATTGCTCGCCGTACGCCGAGTCCGCATACGCACCAACAGCCAGGAAGCGAAGAATCCGCCGCACCCTGAGAAGATGATGACCGGCTCGTAGGATGAAAACTGGGCGGCCACCACGGCGGCGATCATCAACATGATCAGAGGAAAAAGATAGACAAGGACGGCACCGCGCAGCAATACATCCTCGCGAATGCCAACGATAACGGAATCGCCAACCTGCAGCTGAATGTCCGTCAAAGCGCGAACCAACCCGCGCTTCTCGCGGAGGCCGAGGGTATCCATCAACCCCTGACCACAGCCATTTCTTGCGGAACAACCGGAACAGGTACTCTTGCGCCGCGTCTCGACCCAAACCGCGCCCTTATCGAGCGCGACTACCCGCCCCGGTTCTTCAATCATTTCTGCGTCTGTTCCGCATCGGCCCGCATCGAAAGCGCTACTCGCTCGGCAGTCCCTAGCGGCACTTCACCCACGACCGTCACCATGACATCACCATCGGCGGTACTGATGCGTTTGGATACCGCAACCGTTGGCCCCATCTGGCTGCGAGCATCCTCAACCAGCGCCCCCCGCAGCGGCTCGAGAAATACCGAGAACTTGGCAAGGCCATCGCCATAAGAGAGCCAGGAAACCGTTTCCGATGAAGCGGGGCTAGGCCGTTCATGCGCATCGAGCAGCTTGAAACCTGGGGGCAACCAGTCGGTGCGCCACTTTGATGTAGCGCTTGCTGTGCGCTTTTCTATCGTTACAGGTTTACAGGCCTGACTCGGCGCAAGCTGCTCCGCACTGACCGGACCGGCGGCGAACTGTGTGAACTGAAAACGTTCCAGCAACTGGCCTTTTTCGTTCAGCATCAGAGACTTGAGCGGTAGCGCAGTGTCCCGATCAAGATGCAGCTCGAAGCCATAGCGATGCTGATCTCTGGGAACCACTGCCAGTGCTACGGAAGTACGACCAGCAACCCGGGAATCGCCCAGCTTGCGGAACTCGTACCATTCGGAAAGCGCTTTTGGATCCAGGCGCTGGCCGGTCCATGCTTGCCCTTCGCGCACCTGCGCAGCCAGGTCATCCGATGCGCACTGTACCTGGCCATCCCTCAGGACAACCTCGGCAGGCTCACCGTCGAGCTGTAACAAACGCTCGCGCACCTGATCTCCGTCCACTTGTTGCCAGACGGAATGACTGGAAAAACTGCCATTCCGTTCGTAGACGAAAGTACCTGTATAGCTCTGATTCTGCTCTGCTGAAGCCAAACGACCCATCCAGGCCTCAGCATCAGCGGCAAGGGCCGGCATAGAAAGCCAGCCCCCCATCACCACATACAGCGGTAATACGCGCATGTTTCTCCCTAACGTTCTTCCATGCTGGCCGCACGAGCGTACGGCAGCGCGCTCTCCGATCCATTACCAAAGGCAGCCTGTTGCGCATGCTGACGAACGTAAGAAGGCAGACGCTCCTCATGCCAGCGCTCGATCGGGGCGCTCTCCGCAGCAGTCTGGACAGGCATCTGCGCTTGCTCACTGTAACCCGCCAGTACCGTCGGCCCCTGATTGGCTTGCGGCACCGAAATACTTGGCTGCGGAGCCTGTTGCGCAAGCTGCGGACCGGCCACTTCGCTCTGATTGTACAACCGCACCCCGGCCAGAACAGCTACCGTAACAGACGCTGCTACTGCAATGCGCCCGAAACTCTTCCAACCACTGCGCTGCTGCGTCTGAACCGGCGCAGCCTCGTCAGCCAGCGCAGCCGACACAGCTGCTGCGATATCCAAACGCGGCTCGATCAGTTCCTTGTGCATTGCGGCACGGGCGAGCTGATAGCGTGACCATGTGGCCCGCAGCTCTGGGTTGTCGCCTGCTAGTACGCGACGTAATTCCAACTCGTCCGCTTCGTTATCCATCACCGCGGACAGCGATTCATGCAGGGCTTCACGACTCATGGCGGTTCCTCTCTTGGCTGTCGCCGCTGTCTCAGGATTCATGCAACAAGGGTTGCAACGCTTTATCTATGGCTTCACGTGCCCGGAAAATCCGAGAACGCACTGTGCCCACCGGACACTGCATGACGCTCGCAATGTCTTCATAACTAAGACCATCAAATTCGCGTAGTGTTAGAGCCGTACGCAAATCTTCGGGCAAAAGTTGAATGGTTCGATGAACGGTATCTTCAATCTCATCCCTGAGCAGCGAGCGTTCCGGTGACTCGATGTCCTTGAGGGCGTGATCGCCTTCATAGAACTCGGCATCCTCAGAGCTCACATCACTGTCTGGCGGACGCCTTCCACGCGCCACCAGATGATTCTTCGCCGTATTGATGGCGATGCGGTACAGCCACGTATAAAAGGCACTGTCCCCGCGGAAATTGGCGAGCGCGCGATAGGCCTTGATAAACGCCTCTTGCGCGACGTCTTGAGCTTCGTGGGAGTCATGAACGAACCGCACGATCAACCCAAGGATCTTGTGCTGGTACTTCATCACCAGCAGATCAAACGCCCGCTTGTCTCCACGCTGCACTCGTTCAACCAGTTGCTGGTCCTGCTCCTGAGTCAGCATGAACGCTCCTCCCCATCGGAGTAGCATCGCTCACTCCAGCGAACCGACCTGCCAGAATAGACCCGGGCTTTACGCAAAAGTTCTCCCCCCTCCTAGCAAGCTATCCTGCAATACCTGACGGCGATTGCACCACAGCGAAGCGTCAGATCAGCTGACGACGCCGTCCTGGTGTCCATAGCAAGCCTGAGCCGCCCACGTCACATGGCCAGCCGGCTTACATCCACAACTGCCTATTGAGTAGCTTGGTGTACTAAAAGTTCCCGCCGTTAGAAGCGAACGACACTGCAGTCTATTTTGGCGCGACCTCACGTCTATATACTAGGCCACGTTTTCTCAGCGGAACTGGACATGAACCAGGCTCAACTATACGACGTGTTAGTCATTGGCAGTGGCGCTGCCGGCCTGACTCTGGCACTGAATCTCCCCGAGAGCCTTCGCGTTGCGGTGCTCAGCAAAGGTGATCTGGCCAATGGCTCGACCTTCTGGGCCCAAGGCGGCGTCGCGGCAGTTCTGGATACAACCGACACCGTGGAATCACATGTCGCCGACACGCTGATCGCAGGTGGAGGCCTTTGCCACGAGGACGCCGTTCGCTTCACCGTGGAGCATAGTAACGAGGCAATCCAGTGGCTGATCCAGCAAGGCGTGCCCTTTACCCGCGACGACACGCCGAATCGAGAGGACGGCGGCTTCGAATTTCACCTCACACGCGAAGGCGGGCATAGCCATCGGCGCATCATTCACGCAGCCGATGCAACCGGAGCAGCAATCTTCAATACGCTCCTTGGACAAGCCAGGCAGAAACGCAACATCGAGCTACTGCAACAGCGCGTCGCTGTCGACCTGATCACCGAGCACAAGCTCGGTCGTCCAGGCAGGCGCTGCCTCGGCGCTTACGTGCTCAATCGCAACACCGGTGAAGTGGAAACCTTTCAGGCGCGCTTCGTCGTACTGGCGACCGGGGGCGCTGCGAAGGTTTACCTGTACACAAGCAATCCGGACAGCGCCTGCGGTGACGGCATCGCCATGGCGTGGCGCGCGGGCTGCCGCGTCGGCAACCTGGAGTTCAACCAATTCCACCCGACCTGCCTGTATCACCCGCAAGCCAAGAGCTTTTTGGTCACCGAGGCTCTGCGCGGTGAAGGTGCGCTACTGAAACTACCGAACGGCGAGCGCTTCATGCCACGCTTCGATGCCCGGGAAGAGCTGGCTCCACGCGACATCGTCGCACGCGCGATCGACCACGAGATGAAGCGCCTTGGTATCGATTGTGTCTATCTGGACATCAGCCACAAGCCTGCGGAGTTTATTAAGAGCCACTTCCCCACCGTTTACGAACGATGTCTGGAGTACGGCATCGACATCACCAGCCAGCCCATCCCCGTCGTGCCGGCGGCCCACTACACTTGCGGCGGCGTGGTCGTTGATCAGGCCGGTCGCACCGACATTCCAGGGCTCTACGCAATAGGCGAAACCAGCTTCACGGGGCTGCACGGCGCCAATCGCATGGCCAGCAACTCATTGCTGGAATGCTTCGTCTATGGTCGCGCTGCAGCGAAGGACATCCTGCGCGAGCTGCCCAATTGCGCAAACCCGACGACATTGCCTGCCTGGGACGCCAGCCAGGTCACCGACTCCGACGAGGACGTGATCATCGCCCACAACTGGGACGAGTTGAGACGCTTCATGTGGGACTACGTCGGCATCGTTCGCACCACCAAGCGCCTGATGCGCGCCCAGCATCGGGTGCGCCTGCTGCTCAGCGAGATCGACGAGTTCTACAGCAACTACAAGGTCAGCCGCGACCTGTTAGAACTGCGGAACCTGGCGCTGGTAGCGGATTTGATGATCCGCTCGGCAATGGAGCGCAAGGAAAGTCGTGGGCTGCACTACACCCTCGATTATCCCGATCTGCTCGCCCATGCCGCGGACACTATCCTGGTACCGCCCACCTACGCCGACTGAATTTAAGACGCACCCTCAGGCGACGATGCTGATCCTGCCGCAGCGCGTCGCACGGCACGCAGACACTGCCGGCAAAACGGCGTCCCGGCACACGAAAACGCAGCACTATGACCAGCGGCAGCGCCAGGCTGTCCGGCAGCAGTTGTATTGGCTGCCAACCCTGCCCAGCACTCCATAATTGCCAACCGTGCTCGTCGTGGCGCAGGCCACGCCAGGCCCCTTCCGCCGACAGCAAAATGGCCTTTGGCAGCACGTACCAGGCATGTACGCCGCACAACAGCCAGCAACCCAGCGACGCCCAGCCAGGCAGGCCGGACAGGGCGATGGCCATCAGTGCGAACGACTGAACAAGCAGGTAGAAGGCGAACAGCAGCCGCGACGGCCGCCAGTGACATTCGAAGTGCTGGCTACTTGGGCTGGACACGATCGAGAATCATGCGGACCATGCGACGCAGGTCCTCGTCTTCTGGTTCGCCTCGCTGCATGAACCAGCCGAACATGTCCTGGTCCTCACAACTCAACAGCTTGCGGTAGCGACGCTGATCCTCTTCATCGAGTCCCGGATAGACTTCCTTGACGAAAGGCACCAGCAGCACATCCAGCTCCAGCATGCCGCGGCGACTTTGCCAGAACAGACGATTGAGTTCGGATTGCTCGGCCATACAACGGCTCCTTTTGAGAAGGCCGGCATTATAACGGCTGTCTCGCACTCATCAGCCGCTTTTTTCACCCGCCAGCAACGGCCACTGCGCAACCGTTTTCAGCGGCCTGCTATGATGTCCGCCCGGATTCAGACGGCGACCGATCATGACCGACACTGCTTATTTCTGCGTTCTGTCGCATGAAGGCGTCCTTGCCGTGCGCGGCCCGGATGCCAGCAAATTTCTCCAGGGTCAACTGACCTGCAATCTCAACTATCTGAATGCCGAAACATCCAGCCTGGGCGCACGCTGCACTCCCAAAGGCCGGATGCAATCGAGCTTCCGCATCGTATCGGACGACGATGGCTTTCTTCTTGCCATGGCCAGCGAGCTGCTGCAGTCGCAACAGGCGGACCTGAGCAAATACGCCGTCTTCTCCAAGTCGCGACTTAGCGATGAGTCATCCCGATGGTGCCGTTACGGGCTGTTTGGAGGCGATGGTGCGCTGGTCAGCCTGGGCCTGGACTTGCCACAAAGTCCCGACAGCGTTGTACGAGGCACCGGCCTGATCGCTATCCGACTGCATGACGGCCGTGCAGAACTCTGGGCTTCTGATGAGGCAGAACAGGTCCGGTCCCGCCTGAGTGCGCAACTGAAAGAGGCAGCACTTGATCGCTGGCTGCTCGACCAGATTCGCGCCGGCATCGGCCAGGTCTTTGCCAGCACCCGCGACCTGTTCATCCCGCAGATGATCAACCTGCAGGCGCTTGGCGGCGTGAGCTTCAAGAAAGGTTGCTATACCGGCCAGGAAATCGTGGCGCGCATGCAGTACCTCGGCAAGCTGAAGCGCCGCCTTTATCGCCTTGCGACCAGCATCGAGCCAGACGAACTGCCAGCACCAGGCATCGAGCTGTTCTCCCCCGTTCACGGCTCGAGCGTTGGCGAAGTGGTGCTGGCCGCCACCAGCACAGACAGAATCGAATTGCTTGCCGTAGTGCAGGAGGATGCTGTCGCGGATGGGCGGCTGTACCTCGGCTCGCCGGACGGATTGCCTTTGGAACTGCTAGAGCTTCCTTACAACCTCGATCCTGATCGGGAAATTCAGCGTTAGTGCGAACCGGAGCCGGCACGCACGAGCCAAGAGGCGCACCATAGGGACTGTATGCAGCAGTATCTGGACAAGCGCCCGAGCGACACCGACCGACACCTAAAGGAATGACATGAGCACCCTTGCAAAGAAAGTCCAGCGTGAACTGACAGATGCGATCGAGAATGATGAGCTGGTTCTGCCCACGCTCCCGGAGGTCGCGTTGCGCGTACGCGAAGCCGCGGAAGACCCGGACATCAGCATACCGGCACTGAGCAAGGTCATCGGCAACGATGCAGCGCTCACCGCGCGCATCATCAAGGTCGTCAACAGCCCGCTGTTGCGCACCAGCCGGGAAATCGACGACCTGCAGATGGCGGTCAGCCGCCTCGGCATCAACTACACCTGCAACCTGGCGACTGGCCTGGCCATGGAGCAGATGTTCCAGGCCACCACCGACATCGTCGACCGCAAAATGCGTGAGGTCTGGAACAAGAGCACCGAAGTGGCCGCCATCAGCCATGTGCTGTGCCGTCATTACACGCGCCTGATGCCAGACCAGGCGACTCTTGCGGGACTGGTTCATCAGATTGGTATCCTGCCGATACTGACCTATGCCGAAGAGCACGGCGCACTGCTTGCCGATTCGTTCAGCCTCAACCACGTCATCGACCGGATTCACCCCCTGGTTGGCGAAAAGATCCTACGCACCTGGGACTTCCCCGACTCGATCGCGTCGGTGGCCGGCCAGTACACCGATTTCCAACGCAACTCCGATAGCGTCGATTACGTCGACATCGTCCAGGTCGCCACCCTGCAGAGCCACCTCGGCAGCCAGCACCCCTATACCCAGCTTGACTGGAACAACATCCCTGCCTTCAGCAAGCTGGGGCTGGACCCGAATACGCTCCTCCAGGAAGACGAAGACCTGTCAGCTGCGATGGACGCAGCGATGACGATGCTTCATTAACCCGGCCCACTCGCTCACCGTTCGCCGAACACGAGGAACCGTCCCTGTGGCGCCTAGTCACAAAAAGGGACGGCAATCTCGCCGCATCGTGCCTCGCACCCCACTGCGCCGACACGAATCAGGTAGAAAGGAGAACGCAATGAGCAGAACAACAACCAAGACCTTCTTCTCGGGCGCCCTTGCCCTGCTGTTCGGCTTCGCCGCGAATATCGCGCTGGCTGCCGAAGGAGATAACTTCGTCGACGAGGCCTCGGCCAAGGGCATCGCCGAAATCGAAACGGCAAAGATGGCGCTGGACAAAGGCACGTCCGAGGATGTG
>NZ_JAMOHM010000016.1 GCF_024448335.1 Stutzerimonas frequens | reverse complement strand
TACGCAACGATTGCACTCGGCCTCCTGAAAGGGGCGAATGGTGTCGCCTGGCGTCCAGTGCGCAAGAAACAAAGCAAAGCGAATGGTCGTGCCGACTGTTCTGCGTGGGCACGCCGTAGGGATTTTTCGCGTCCTCAACGGAGAATGCGAGGGCTAAACCCACGCGTAGGAACTTGGAGCTTTGAAGCCATCAGCGACCACCTAAACGCCGAACATCTGTTCTGTTTGTACGGTCCACCAGGCGACTCCAAACGCCCCTTCAGGAGGGTGAACGAAGCCGTCGTGGAGAGGGGCGAGCCGCAGGGATGCGGCGAGAGCCGTATAGGGCCATGGATGGCCCTTGTACGGCGACCCTCGGAGCGGCGGCGTAGTGAACGAACCCGGAGCGAAGCGCAGGGCCGGATGCAGGGGCAAAGCGTTTTTGGTTACTTTTTCGGCGTCTGGAAAAAGTGACTCGCCCAGCAGGGCGAAACCAGCCTTTCAAGCAGCTCGCCAAGCGCCATGAAGCAAAAGCCTGCCAGCCCGCCGTCACAAGATCCGCCGTCACAAGACAACAAGGCAGCCCTTCCCCGCCCAAAAAAAAGACGCACATCCCTTTCGGTGATGTGCGCCAAAGCGTCCCGCTCGCACGCTGTTACTTGGTTTGCATGATCAGATCCCGACGCATCAGCGTCTTGATCTTCACCAGATGGTCGTCTTCCTGAGTCTTGGCATGACCGAAGCTGTCGGCGATGTTCGGATGACCGGCCGCCTGCGCCAGTTCGATCAGCAGTTCCCAGGCGGCGTTGTCAGCCAGCTCGGCCGTCAGCAGTGCGTTCATGCACTGCGCGACGTTGGTCCGCGGATCGGTCAGCACCTGCATGATGCCCATCGCCATGACCCCGGCGACATCTGCGCTCGGCGTCTGCGCGGTGGGGTCGGCGCCGAGTTTTTCCATCGCCGTATGCACCAGCATCATGTGCTCGAACTCTTCGTCGCGGATGTGCTGCAGCACGCCCACCAGGTCGTTGCCCGAGTCGAGGTTGCGCGCCTTGGCGATCATCGCCTCGTACAGGCGCACGCCGTTGCGTTCGAAGGCCAGGCGCTCGCCGAGCTTGTCGATGAACACCTCGGGGCTCTTGCCCTTCATCATGTCGAAGCTGGTCTTGAGCATGCCCTTGGCCGAGCCAGGCACCGGCACGGAGCCGATGCGGCCGGCCTCGGCGGCCCGTTCGGTGCGCTCGACGAGCATGCCACGCTCATCGCCCGGCACGTCCGGGTGGATGTCGTTGACGGCGTCGAGCAGGCGCTTGGTGTCCTTCGGGGACATCTGCACGCCGGTGTAATTGGTACCTACTTTCGCTGCAGTAGCCATGTTCGTCTCCTCAGGAAGCCTTGCGCATCAGTTCGCCACCCGGCGCCCACTGGTAACCCGCCGAGACGATGTCCGAGGCGAGCCCTTCCGAGGCGAGGTGGTCGCGGTAATCGAGCGAGGACTGCGGCTCCTTGCCCTTGTCCACGTAGGCGGGGCCGGCGGTACGCAGGTTGACCTCGGCGGCCAGCACCTGGCGCACGAAATCGCGCTGGCTCTTGAACTCGACCATCTTCGGCAGCGGGCCGGCGAGCACCTCGGCCGGGTCGCGGCCTTCGAGCTTCTTGAACCACTCGCAGGCGACGTTGAGGTGGCCCAGCTCGTAGTCGAGGAAACGCTCCCACATCGCCTTGATGCGCGGGTTGCTCTCCTGCTCGGCGCAGCTGGCGTACATGTAGACCTCCATCGCCTCGTGCACCAGCCACTTCTCCATATGGCTTTCGCTGGGGTCGGAGAGCGCGCCGTACTGGGTCACGTGCTGCTCTTCCACCGAGGCGATTTCGGCATACAGCTGGCGCGCCAGCGGGTCGGCGAACAGCGGGCCGATGTTCATGTAGTAGTCGTGGGTCTGGTATTCCGCGCCGGTGATAAGCGCCGCGTGGATCTTGGTAATGAGCGCGGCGGAGTTCTTCTCGTAGTTGTCGCGGATGTCGTTTTCCGGATGACGATGGTGCTCCGATGTTTTCCGCCCGGGCACGATGTCGGTATAGCCCTGCAGGATGTTGTTGGCATCCTTGCCCTCAAGGCGATCGAGCATCGCCGAGTAGCGGTACAGGTGATCGAAGTCTTCCAGCAGGCCGAAGCGATAGGTCTGCGCCTGGTAGGGGTCGGGCTCATTCTGCGCCACGGCCGCGGTCACCTCGATGGCCACCTGTTCGTAGGCGACGGTGGTTTCCAGCGGCGAGTGGTCGGCGCCGATCAGCCAGTTGACCATGGTCGCCTGGTGTTGCTCGACGCGGCGGATCTCGGCCAGCGGCAGGCGCAGCTCCTTGTTGAAGCGCGCAATACCATGCTTGAGGCGCAGGGCGTCGGTCTCGACGCCGTTCATGAGGATGATGCGCACACGGGTAAACGCATCGTCATCGAGTTTGCTGATCGGCTTGCCGGCCATTTCCTTCCAGGTGAACTTCTGCTTCTCCAGTGGCGTGCCTTTGTTATCGAGAATTCCGGAAATGGTCTCCATGGAGCCTCCGTTGTTATGCGTGGGTATCAGGCATGAGGGATTGCCGCCGTATGAAATCGGCGACCTAGTAAAGAGGACCGGAGGGTTCGAAAAACGATTCGCGCCATTCAGCGGACAGGCGTATCGCAGCCGATGAACGGCAGATAGGGGGTTTTCGACGCAAAACCCATGACGGCACGTAACGCCCACAGCAACAGGCCGCGCCGTTTCGCTTGATCAGTCGGCCAGTTCCGAAAGTCTGGCTTCCCGTTCGTCGGCCGGCAGTTCCGTGAGCGCCGCAACCGCCTGGTGAAAACGCGCCCAGTCTCGCTCGCACAGCTCGAACAGCGCGGCAAACGCCGGCACCCAGCGGTCGTATAGGCCGAACGGCAAGAGCGTGGCGTTGTTCAGCGGCTGGGCGAACCAGCGATCGAAGCGCCTATCGCCGTTCCACTGGCTGTCGCGCAGATGTCGATAGCGCTGACGCAGCGTCGCGAACTCGGCCTGCTTCAGCGCGCGCAACTCGGTTAACGGGCGACCCGAGGCATAGAGCCGGTCCAGCCGTTGGCGCGTCTCGAGTAGCAGCTCAACCAGTTGTCGATAGCGCACCCGCGCCTGTTCATCCCGCTGCGGCAGCCCGCGGCTGGCACGCCACTGGTGCAGGCCCTCGCGCTCGACAAAGGTGGCGTAGGACTCGTTGAAGGCGGTGTCGCCGGGAAGATAGAGCTGCTGATGGGCCAGCTCGTGGAAGATCAGCGCCGCCAGCTGCTCGTCGTTGCGTCGCAGCATCGAGCTGAGCAGCGGATCGGCAAACCAGCCCAGCGTGGAATAGGCTTCGACACCCGCCACATGGGTATCCAGCCCCCTCAGCTGCAGCCGCGCTGCCTCGCCGCGGGCGGCACCCTGGCGGAAATAGCCGCGATAGGCCACGCAGCCGGCGATGGGAAAGCAGTGCTCCAGCGGCTTGACCGAAAACTCCTCGGTGGCGAACAGATTCCACACCACATAAGGTCGGCCGAGTTCCGCGTAGAGCCGATAGCTGTCGTTGTCCGGCAGCGCCAGCGCCTGACTGGCGAAGCGGCGCGCCTGCAACACCTCGCCCAGCCGATGGCGCAATGCCGCATCGCGCGATTCATCGGCGATCAGCGCCTCGATGGGTTCGCGCTGGCGCAGCAGCTCCAGCTGGCCGGCGGCGAGCTGGCCGTAATAACTGCAACCATTCAGACAGACGGCAAGCAGCAGGGGAACCCAGCGCAGGCTGAGGCTGTCGATGGAGGCGGCGTTGGGCTTGGGCATCGGGTTACCGCTCGGTGGTCGGTCTGGCGCCGGCGTGCGTAGCGCACCCTACAAAGGCCGTGCTGCCGATTGCAACCTGCGGCAGCCATGACGTCCTCAATCGAACCCTTGCCGGCCTACGATCACCGGCTGGAGCCTTGTACATGCGCGGTTTCCTTCTCGTCACGCTGCTCGCCAGCCTGGCCGGCTGCTCCATGTGGATGCCCAAGCCCGATCCCGAGCAGGCCTGGATCGAGCTCAACCCGAACGGCGAAACCCAGCTGCAGGCGGTGGCCGTGGACGGCAAGACGCTGGAGGACGACCGCTATTTCCAGGTCCAGCCGGGCAGTCGCACGCTGGAAATGCGCTATCGCTTCGAGGTCGATGGCACCAATGTCGGCCCCGACAGCGGTGCCCTGCCCCGTGACTGCAAGCTGACCCTGGCCTACGACCGCTTCACTGCAGGCGCGCGCTATCGCCTGGTGGCCGGCGGCTATGGCTTCCGGCCCTGGGCCAAGCTCTACGACCAGCACCAGTACGTGCTGGCCCGCGCCGAGGAAAAGGGCTGCGGCGACCTCGCCGGCCGCTGAGTCCGCGTTGAAATGCGCCGTCATCTGGCGCACCCTCGCAGCATCGGTGAGGCGCAGCGCGTCTCACCCCGCCATTCGCCGAGGATCCAGCCATGCGTCGCGCACTCCCCCTCGTCCTGCCCGCCCTTCTCGCCCTGGCCGGCTGCGCCGGGCCATTGCCGCAACCCGACCCGAACATGGCCTGGGTCGACATGACCGCGCAGCCCAGCGATATCTTCATGTCCGACCAGCTGGACGGCAAACGCACCCCCGACGGCCGTTATTTCCAGGTCCCGCCGGGAGCCCATGAACTCGAAGCACGCTACGAATTCGAAGTGACAGGGGGCGACTTCGGCCTGTTCGGCGAAACCCACACCATTCGCTGCACCCTGGTGATCCGCTACGACGACTTCCAACCCGGCCAGCGCTACCTGTTCCAGGCCCGCTCGCTGGGTTTCACCCCGCAAGGCTGGTTGCGCGACGAACAGCGCAACGTGCTGGTCGAGGCCGAGGCCGAGCATTGCCACTGAGCCCGCTCGCACCCGACCGCCTTACGTCATGAGGTAAACGATGTCCCGCATTGCAAACACCCGCTTTTCCGCGCTCGACCTGGCGCCGATCCGCGACGACGGCACGCCGGCTCAGGCGCTGCACAACGCCCTGGCCCTGGCGCGTCACGTCGAGGGGCTCGACTTCCAGCGCTTCTGGGTGGCCGAACACCACAACATGGACGGCATCGCCAGCGCCGCCACCGCCGTGCTGATCGGCTACCTGGCCGCCAACACCACGCGCATCCGCCTCGGTGCCGGCGGGGTGATGCTGCCGAATCACGCGCCGCTGGTGATCGCCGAGCAGTTCGGCACGCTGGAAGCGCTCTACCCGGGCCGCATCGACCTCGGGCTCGGTCGCGCCCCCGGCGCCGATCAGTTCACCGCCCATGCATTGCGCCGCGACCGCATGGGCAGCGCCGACGACTTCCCGCAGGACGTCGAGGAGCTGGAGCTGCTGCTCGGTCCGCGCCAGCCCAATCAGCGCGTCATCGCCATGCCGGGAGTGAACAGCAACATACCGATCTGGCTGCTCGGCTCCAGCCTGTTCAGTGCCCAGCTGGCCGCGGCCAAGGGACTGCCCTACGCCTTCGCCTCGCACTTCGCGCCGCGCTACATGCATCAGGCGATCAAGCTCTATCGCGACAACTTCAAGCCCTCGGCGGTGCTCGACAAACCCTACGTGATGCTCGGCGTGCCGCTGATCGCCGCCGACAGCGACGAGCAGGCCGAGTATCTGGTGACCAGCGTCTACCAGCGCATTCTCTCGCTGATCCGCGGCCAGAGCCTGGTGCTGCGCCCGCCGGTGCAGAGCATGCAGGGCCTGTGGCTGCCGCATGAGCAGCAGGCCGTGGGCGACTTCCTCGGCCTGGCGCTGATCGGCGGCCCGGAGAAGGTTCGCGCGCGTCTCGACGTGCTGCTGGAGCAGACCCAGGCCGACGAGCTGATCTTTACCTGCGACCTCTACGAAACCGCCGACCGCCATCGCGCCTTCGAGATCGTCGCCGAGCTGCGTCAGTAGATAGCCGGCCGCTGCCCTGACCGGCGGCGGCCTCACGCGGCACTGCCGGCGAACCCTGCCGCCGGCCACCGTTCCAATGGCATACACCCCTGGGCGCAGCACCGCGCCCCGCCATCGGAACACGCACGAATTTTCTCGAATGGATGGCCGTACTCGGCGTCCTGCTGCTGATCCTCGCCCTCGCTTCGGCCTTCCTGCGCTGGCTGCCAATCACCACGTCCCTGATCTACCTCGGTTTCGGCGTGCTCATCGGCCAGCTCGGCATCGGCCTGTGGGAGATGGAATTCCTGCATATCGCCGGCTGGATGGAACACCTCACCGAGGTCGCCGTGCTGGTCTCGCTGTTCGTCAGTGGCCTCAAGCTGCGTATGCCGCTCAGGCACCCGGCATGGAAGAGCGCCTATGTACTGGCCGGGCCGGTGATGCTCGCCTGCATCGGCGGCGTCACACTGCTCTGCCACTACCTGTTCGGCCAGAGCTGGGGTGTCGCGGTACTGATCGGGGCGATCCTGGCGCCCACCGATTCGGTACTGGCGAGCCTGGTGCAGGTCAACGATGCCCGTGACAGCGACCGCCTGCGCTACGGCCTGTCCGGCGAGGCGGGCTTCAACGACGGCACCGCGTTTCCCTTCGTGGTGTTCGGCCTGATGCTCATCGCCCAGGGCCAGCTTGAGGCCGACTGGGTCAGCGAGTGGGCGCTGCACCGGCTGCTGTGGGCGGTACCGGCGGGACTGCTAATCGGCTTTCTGCTCGGCAAACTGGTCGGCCGCGTAGCCATCTATCTGCGCGCACGCCACACCGATACGGCGATGTCGCCCAACGACTCGCTGGCCCTGGCGCTGATCGCGCTGGCCTACGTCGGCGCCGAACTGGTTGGTGCCTGGGGCTTTCTCGCGGTGTTCGCCGCCGGTCTCGGCCTGCGTCACGCGGAAATCGCTGCCGCCGGGCGCTCCGAGACGCCATCCGAGGAGCTGATCAACGACGCCGTCCCGCACCTCGCCGAAGGCGGCCTGGCCCCTCGCGCGTTGTCGCTGGATGACCGACAGCTGGGACAACCACGGGTCGCCGCCGGCGTGCTGATGGGTGACGTACTGGCATTCGGCGGACAGCTGGAACGCAGCCTGGAAGTGTTGCTGGTGACCATGCTCGGGGTGCTGGTCTCGGTGCACTGGGACTGGCGTGCGGTTCCGCTCGGCCTGGCGCTGTTCCTGCTGATTCGGCCGTTGAGCGTGATGTTGCTGATGCCGCGGCGCTACCTCGACCATGCCCAGTGCCTGACCGCCGGCTGGTTTGGCATCCGTGGCATCGGCCGCCTGTACTACCTGAGCTACGCAGTGACCCACGGCCTGCTGCCGGACGAAGCGCAGACCATCATCGGCCTGGTGCTATCGGTGGTGGCGCTGAGCATCGTGCTGCACGGACTCAGCACCCAGCCGCTGCTGCGTCGCGACGAACGCAGCCGCGCAGTCGCCGACTGAACGGCGGCCGCGCGCGTGGCGATCAGCTGTTCTCGAGGCGGAAGCCGACCTTCATGGTGACCTGAAAATGCCCGACCTTGCCGTTCTCGACATGGCCGCGGATTTCACCGACCTCGAACCACTCGACGTTCTGCAGAGACTTGGACGCCTCAGCGATACCGTTCTGGATCGCCTCATCGACGCTGTTGCGCGAGGAGCCGACGATTTCAACCTTCTTGTACGTGTGATGATCCGACATGATGTCCCCTTCTGGTCTGAAGAGCCTCCGCTCGGGAATGACGCGTCCTGCCTGATTGAGGCCCGCAGAGCGCCCCGGAAGTTCAGCGGAGCGGGCAGAAGATGCCGCCAGATCGGGTTGGATCCAAAAAGGGTGGCCACGCTTCTGCATGGGCACCTGGCAGGGTGCCGAAGTCTTTGCGACGCGGATCAGCATTGGTGCTGCTGAACACTCTTAGCAGAACGCACGCCAACTCCGCCCCACCAAGGGAGACGAATATCCAAACGAAGCGCCGCTGATGCTACAGCTAGGAGGCCGTCAATAAACAAATGAACAAATGAAACAATTTGCGGGTGAGCCGCAAAGCTCTGGCTACTCCGCCGAGCAGTCAACCGACCGAGAGCGCCAGCTCCGCCAAGCCTGTTCCCATCCACTAGCATGGGTGACAGAAGGCAATATCTCACTTTCAAAGCAACTCGTCGGTCCCAACGATTCGCGGTAATAGCGCAGTAGCTCAGGTGGCACTATGCGATCATCGCGACCCGCGAAGTGGCGTTGAGGCAGATTGCGGAGACGTTCACGGTAGTCGAGGGGCTCGAGCGAGCCGTTCAGCGGCGAGAGCCGCTGCTGGCGCACCCATTCACGCGGCGCCAGATTGCCAGCCAGGGTTTGGACCTGCCCGATGTCATCGCGGCGAGCCGCCAGCAGCAGGGCCAGTGCAGCACCTCCGGAATAACCGATCAACTCGAACTGATCATTGCCATAACGCGCCTTTATGCGCGACAGCGCTTGATCGAGACTATCCACAACTTCGTCTGAGAAACGCCGCTTTGTCCATACCTTCTGCGTGCAGCCCGAGGCGCTGACAAACTGGCAGGGCCGGGCAAGGTACAGGCTGGTGGTCGGATCATCAAAGGCCAGACGCGCTACCAGCAGATTACGCGGACTTGGATCGACACTTGGCTGTCTAGGCGTAGCCCAGGCGCGACCATCGCCTTCTAGGTAGATTCTTAATCGAGAACCGCTCGGAGCTACTGCAGGGGTTCCGAGCAGCAGGGGAAAGGGTTGGGTGGGCAACACTTCCAATTGTTGCCCATGCCTTCCCGCCAAGTCCTGCAGAGACTGGCGGGGAGACTGACATCCGACCAACATGACGCCGCATAGTAGCGCCATGCCGAGCCGGCGAACCGCGGCGCACAAATACAGGCCGAGGTCCCTACGCCTCATCAGAAGTCGTAACGCAGCTTGGCCTGGACGGTGTCGGCATCGAAGCCGGTCTTGCCGACGTAGTCGTAGCTGACTCCAAGGGTCACCGCGCCGAGGCGATAGTCCGCGCCCACACCCGCTTCGTAGCTGTTACGCACCGGCTTTGCACCGGTGGTGACGAACGGGGTGCTACCCAACACGAAAGTAGAGGTGCTGGACGCGCGGTCGCCAGCAAAGTCGTGGTAAGCCATCAGTTTGGCCTGCGGCTCCAAAGTACCTCGGCCGACGCCGAAGCTGCTGGCCAAACGGAAACCGGCGCCGAGCTCAGCAACCTCGTAGCGCTGGGCTTCCGTCTTGAGCGCTGCAGACGAACCTTTCTCGCTATAGCCGTCGATCTTCACGTTGCTGTAGCGGGCAGCCAGACGTGGCTCGATCAGCAGACCGTTGTCCAGCTGGAAGCTATAGCCACCCATCAGGTTGAGCCCCAGCAGATCGCTGTCGTAATCAGCCTTCGCAGTGGTGCTAGCGATATGGCGCTTGCTGCTGTTATCGCTGACGCCGTAGGTCAGGCTTGCGTCTACGAAATAGTTGCTCAGCTCGTAACCACCGTACAGGGTGAAGGCATGGCCATCCACTTCGGTATTGTTGCCGCCATCACTGTTCACATCAGTGTTGAGAAAGCTGTAGGCGAGGCCAAGGGTCAGCTGATCGTTGAGCTTGCCGTCTGCACCCAAAGCAATGCCGCGGCTGTGGGCGTTATAGCCGGCCACGCCGTCGCGCAGATCCTGATTGGCGTCGCTGTAAAGGCTTTGCAACCACACGCCGGTCTCTTGGAAACCATCACCCGAAGACATACCCCGAGCACCGCTGGTACGGCCGGCGGCGACGCCGCTGACCAGGCTTTGGCCGGACAGCGCTGCCTGGGTGGCGCCACCGTTGATTTCCGGGGCCAGTTGCTCGCTTAGCCGCTTTAGAGCTTCCGGATCTGCAGAGGCAGCCAGGAACACTTGAGCAACCGGATCACTGCCGGAAACGGCCAGCGTTTGGAATACTTCACTATAGAACTTGGAACCGGCGGCCTGTCCGTTGCCACTAGCGCCACTCTGCCGGATGACCTCGGCTACCTGATCCGTACCCTTGGCGGTGACCTTGCTTACGATCCGGTTACCTTCAACGGCATAAGTATCTACGTTCAGGAGCGAGGAGCTGCTGACTACTTTGAGTCCTTCGTTTTCAACGCTCCCAGCCTCGACCAACGTATAGGTGACACCATCGGCACGGAAATCGCTGCCCTTAGCTGCAAGCTTGATCTGCGCGCCGTCACTGAATTCAGCAGTCTTGGTAATGCTCAGTACGGCCTGGTCAGCATTGGTCTCCTTACTCAAATTAAGGGTCAAGGAGGAATTACCTGCCACGTATAGGTTACCGTCGATGACGGTATGCGGCAGGCCTAGCTCCAGATTGCCAGGAAGGTTATCGCTGCTACTGCCGACATTCACCCAGCCATCGCTCTTCATGACGATGTTGGCGCCGTCTACAGTAATGTCGGTACCGGTGAACAGGGCATTCTGGCGAATTTCGATGTTGCTCAGACCGATCAGGTTACCAGTGATGGTGCTGACTTCGTTATGGTCGTCGATGTCATCGTCGTTGGGGTCAACAATACCCCAATACAGATCTACGTCGCCGGTAGCCAGGGAGGCGTCAATCGCTTCGTCCTTGGAGACGATGTGACCAAGGTTTTCGATTCCGAGACGCTTCACGCCGGTATAGTCACCGGTAAAATCGATACTGTCGTCAATCTCGAACGAGCCAATCAGAACTGCCGCATCGTCAGCCTGAATCAGCCCACTATTGCGGATGTGGCGGTCGTTGGGGTGATCTAGAACCCCGTTGTAGCCATCGAATGTGGTTTCGTTGATGACAATCCCGTGTGAGTCCTCGCCGGTGGCAACAATTTTGCCTTCGCTGTCGATAGCGAATAGGTACCCACCCTCGACGAAGATGGCCCGGGCGTTCTCGCCAGTGGCTTCAATGGTGCCATTGTTAAGTAGTACACCGCCGAAGCGATCAAGGTCTGTCAAGCGTACGCCAACTGAATCCGTGCCTGTAGCGCTAATTGTGGCGCCTTCCTCGTTTCGGATTTCGTATCCGTCAATACGAATATTGCGACCTTCGACGCCCAAAGCCGTGGAATTGAGGCCACTCGCAACGATCAGGCCTTCGTTGATTAGCTGTCCACCTACCTCGGTGTTATCACCTACCGACAACGCGGAGGCGTGCTCACCTTCAGCAATAATCTTGCCGGTCGCGCCGTTTTTCAGATCACCTTCAATGTTGGAGAGCATTACATGCAGGGCACGGCTATTGTCGTAATCCCCATCCTCGAAGTAGCGCCCGCCTTGGACGCTCAACGTACCCTCGTTGACTAGGCTCCCACCAATGTTCGCGGGATCGACGATCAGCGCGACGGAACCGTCGCCAATCGCGCGGACATTGCCTCGCTGGATCACGTTACCGCCAATGTTCAGCTCTGAGCCGAACGGACCGTCCACCAACAAATCAATACCGCTTGCTTCAAGCGATTCCACATTGATGTTGGCGTTTAACAACAGGTCGTTTGTGACGTTGATGCGATCCAGCACTACAGCCTCACCCGCACCCTCAAAGGTGCCCGTGATGTCTAGCGAGTCGTAGGTAGTCTCGTTAATACGAAGGCCACTGTTGGTAAGCGCCAACGTCTGTGCATAAACGGGCATAACGGTGCTAGTCACCGCGAGGGCGAGAAGGCTTTTGCGGAAAGACGGAAGCATGATCAATTCCCTCTGAAAACATGACGAAAATTTCAATTTCAACTCAGCCCTGAGCTAGATGGCAAAGGGCCATATTTGGGCGGGCGACATCCTAAAGCCATCGGGCACTTTTTGCGAGGAGGATTAATTCGCCGGACTGCCGACGTGCCTACTACAGCGCGTTGTGCCATCAGGCATCGACGCGGGAGAAACTAGGCCAGACTGCGCAACCCCTACCTTAAGCGCCGATAGCGGTAATGCTGCGGCTTGAACACCTGATTGAAATGCCGACCCAGCGAGTCGGCTTCGAGCAAGGCCTGCACCGCCTCGGGCGGGACCGCTTCGTAGCGATAGAGCGCACCGCTGCTGAATTCCACCTCCAGCACCTGCTGCTCGGGGTCATAGCCGAGCGCACGCAGGCTGCTGGAATTCACCACGACACGCTTCATGGCACCACATCGGGTTGCTGGGTGAAGCCCTCAGCCTGCATGCGCCACAGGCTGTCGAACTCACCGCCCTGGCGGCGCAGTTCCTGCGGCGCGCCGTCTTCGACGATGCGGCCGTTACGCAGCACGATGATCCGGTCGAAGCTCGCCAGGGTCGACAGCCGATGCGCCACTGCGACCACGGTGCGGTTATGCACCAGGTTGTTCAGCGCCGCCTGGATCTCCGCTTCGGAGTGAGTGTCGAGCGCCGAGGTGGCCTCGTCGAGAATCAGGATCGGCGCATCCTTGAGGAACGCCCGGGCGATGCCCAACCGCTGGCGCTGGCCGCCGGAAAGCATCACGCCGCGCTCGCCGACCAGGGTGTCATAGCCCTGCGGCAGCTCGCGGATGAAGGCGTCGCAGAAGGCACTGCGCGCGGCCTGGATCACCTCTTCATCGCTGGCTTCCGGGCGGCCGTAGCGGATGTTCTCGCGGATGCTGCGGTTGAACAGCGCGGTTTCCTGCGGGACCACGGCGATCTTCTCGCGCAGACTGTCCTGGCTGACGCTGCGGATGTCCTGACCATCGATCAGGATGCGCCCGTCACGCACATCGTCGAGGCGCTGGATCAGGTTGATCAGGGTCGACTTGCCGGCCCCGGACGAGCCCACCACGCCAACCTTCTGCCCGGCCGGAATGTGCAGGTCGAGGTGGTCGAACACCGCGCCACGGTCGGGGTAGCTGAAGCAGACGCCGTCGAAGGTGATATCGCCCTCGGCCAGCAGCAGCTGGTTGTCCGGGTCTTCCAGGCCATGGGGCTGGACGATGATGCGCAGGGTGTCGTCGATCGCACCGAGCTGCTGAGTGGTGTCCACCAGCGCCAGGGCGAGGTCGCGCGAGCCGTGCAGGATGCGGAAGGTCAGCGCGCTGACCAGCACCACGTCGCCGGCGGTCACCGAGCCGTCGACCCACAGGCTGATCGCCCAGACGAGCATGCCGCCGGCCATCACCGACAGGCAGATGTCGTGCATCACCCGCGCCTTTTCCAGATACATCCAACTGCGCCGCTGGGCGCGGGCCTCGTAGCCGATCTCGTGGGCCAGGCGTTCGGCCTCGCGATCGCGGGCGGAGAACGCCTTGATCGTCCAGACGTTGGACACCGCATCCACCAGCTCGCCGCCGACCCGCGCCGACTGCGCGGCGAAACGCTGGTGTTTGGCCCGCCCGCGAATGCCGAAGCCGGTGATCAGCGCGGCGACGATGGCGACGAAGACGATCAGCGCCAGCGCCATCTGCCAGCCAACGGTGAACAGCACCACCACGGCGCCGAGGAAGTCGACGATCGGCGGCACGATCTTCCACGCCAGGCCGCCATAGATCGAACCGGCCGCGGCGCCCAGGGCGGAGATGCGATTGCCCAGCGAGCCGGCGAAGTGCTCGGTGAAATAGCGCATCGGATGGCCGGTCAGGTGCTTGAACAGGTCGACGCGGATATCCACCACGCTGGCCACCACGGTGCGGCAACCGAGCCAGCCGCCGAGGCGCCAGAACAGGTTCTCGGTGACGATCAGGCCGATGAACAGCCCCAGCGGCCACCAGACATTGGCCGAGGCGCGATCACTGCTGCCCTGGGCCATGGCATCGACCAGCAGCTTCATGCCGTACTGCACCGCCACCGCGCAGCTGGCCGCGCCGATGATCAGTGCCAGCAGGCCGCCGAAATGCCAGGGCCGGGCGCAGATGTAGTGCCAGAGGAAGGCCACCGGCCGGCTGGGCAGGGGCAGCTCGGCGGCCTTTGCCGGGGGCGCGGCGGCCGCCTGGTTCATGGCAGGGCTTCGGCGACGCGCGGTGTGGGACTCGACTGGCTGAAACGCGCCTGTTGCAGACGCAGCTCGTCGGCCAGCCCCGCGTGCACGCAGCGCTTGCCGTGCTCGTCGGGAAAACCGAGCAGGCCGACCGGACAATGCCGCTCGTCCGCCCAGCCGGGGTAGTCCAGCACCGGATACAGACAGATGCCTTCCACCGGCACCCCTGTCTGCATCGCCAGCCCGGCCTGCTCGCTGACGTAACGCAGCCAGTCGCCGCGCAGGTCGCCCTCGGCGCCGGTCTCGGCAATCAGCAGTGGGCGTTGGTAGCGCTGGTGGATCTCGCGCAGGATGCCCTTGAAGGGCCGGTAATCCGGGTTGTCGCGCTCGATGGTGCGGCCATCGCCGTGGTACCACTGGTTGTCCGAGTAGTAGTTGACGCCAATGATGTCGAGAAACTCCGGCGCACCGCCGAGCCCCGGCCATTGCTCGCCGCAGAGCATGTCCCAGGCCTCGAACTGCGACTGGCGGAAACGCTCGGCATCGCGCTGCGGGCCGGGCCGGTCGTTGCCGGCGACCACATGGATGGCCGGGTCGACCTGGACGAAACGCGCCCGCGGTTCGACCGCGCGGATCGCCTGCATCGCGGCGATGGTGGCGCGCACCAGCTGGTGCTTGAGCTCGAAGCCGCGGCCGCGGGCCATGGGGTTGAAGTAGGCCTCGTCGCCACCGGCCCAGGCCCAGAAGGAAATCTCGTTGAGCGGTGCGTAGAACGGCACCTCGTCGGTCTCGTCCCTGATCAGCTGCGCCACCGCCGCGGCATAGCGGGCGAAGCGCTCGACGAACTGTGGCCGCCAGATGTCGATGTCGTCCGGCCAGCCGTAATGACAGAGGTCCCAGATCACCTGGGTGCCCTGGCGCCGCGCCGCCTCAAGCATGGGCAGAAAGCTCGACCAGTCGTACTGTCCCGGCGTGCGCTCGATCAGGTGCCAGCGCAGGCCGTCGCGCACGCTGTGCAGGCCATGCCGGTGCAGCTCGGCGTAGTCGTGCGCGGCCCAGCGGTCGTGGCCGGTCGCGGCGATCAGGTCGAGACGGCGCCCGTCGCTGCGCCGGTGGTTGGAACACTCGAAACCGCCAAGGAAAAAGCTCTTGAACAGACTGGGGTGGTGCATCGCTGACCTCATGGATGACTCGATGGCCGTCAGGGCGGCCGAGGACTCGCCGTCCGGCGAGCCTCAGGCATAACGACCGCTGCGCTTCAGCCGAGTTGCTCGGGCACCGCTTGCGGCTGGCTCGCCAGCTCGGCTTCCTCGATGCGCTTGTACAGTGCCAGCGCCTGCCCGACCACCTGGTCCATGTTGTAGTACTTGTAAGTGCCGAGACGGCCGACGAAGGTCACGTTCGGCGTCTCGTCCGCCAGCTGCTGGTAGCGCTTGTACAGCTCGGCGTTCTCCGGCCGCGGGATCGGGTAGTAGGGATCGCCCTCGGCCGAGGGGTATTCGTAGGTGATGCTGGTCTTCGGATGGACCTGCCCGGTGAGGTGCTTGTACTCGCTGATGCGTGTGTAGGGCACGTCCTCGCTGGGGTAGTTGACCGTGCCCACGGCCTGGAACTGTTCCTGGTCGAGCTGCTTGTGCTCGAACTTCAGCGAGCGGTACGGCAGCTTGCCGAAACGGTAGTCGAAGTATTCGTCGATCGGTCCACAGAAGATCAGGTGATCGTGCTGCACCTCGTCGCGGATCTCGCGGTAGTCGGTGTTGAGCATCACCTTGATGTTCGGGTGCGCCAGCATCTTCTCGAACATCTTCGTGTAGCCATGCCTGGGCATCTGCTGGAAGGTGTCGGTGAAGTAGCGGTCGTCGGTGTTGGTGCGCGTGGGGATGCGCGAGGTCACCGACTTGTCCAGCTGCGACGGGTCCAGCCCCCACTGCTTGCGGGTGTAGCCGCGGAAGAACTTCTGGTACAGCTCGCGGCCGATGCCGTTGATCACCACATCCTCGCTGGTCTGGATGTTTTCCACCGGTTCGGCGCGGCTGGCGAGAAAGTCGGCCGCTTCCTGTTCGGTGGTCATATTCAGACCGTAGAGCCGGTTCAGCGTGGTCATGTTGATCGGGATCGGCACTTCCTGGCCGTCCACCTGCGCCAGCACGCGATGCTCGTAGGGGCGCCACTCGGTGAACTGCGAGAGGTAATCGACGATGCGCTGGGCGTTGGTGTGGAATATGTGCGGGCCGTAGCGGTGGATCAGCACGCCGGACTCGTCGTGGTAGTCGTAGGCGTTACCGGCGATATGCGGACGTCGGTCGACCACCAGCACGCGCTTGTTCAAGCCCGCCGCCAGCCGTTCGGCGAGCACGCTGCCGGCGAAACCGGCACCGACGATCAGGTAATCGAAGCCACGTCTGCGCGCCTGTGGCTGGTCGCCCGCGCCACCGCCGAGACGTTCCGGGTTGCTGTCCTGCAGGCTCATATCACGCATTGCATCTTCTCCTTCATCAGGCTCCAGGTGTGATCCCAGGACATGTCGCCGAGGATCTCGTCGGCCTTGGCCAGGAGAGCGTCACGGTCTTCGGCATCGGCCAGGGCGGCTTCGCTGGCAGCGACGAACGCCTCGGCGCTGTCGGCGATGCGCACGATGCCGGTGTCACCATAGGTGCGCAGCACATCGGTGATCGGCGTGGACACCACCGGACAGCCACCGGCGAGGTATTCGGGGGTCTTGGTCGGGCTGATGAAGCGAGTCGATTCGTTCAGCGCGAACGGCATGATCGCCACGTCCCAGCCAGACAGGTATTGCGGCAGCTCGTCGTAGGTCTTGCCGCCCAGGTAGTGGATGTTGTCGCGCTGCGGCAACTCGGCGGGGTCGATCTTGACCACCGGGCCGACCAGCACGATCTGCCACTCCGGCTTCATCCGTGCGACCTGCTCGATCAGCTCGAGGTCCAGGCGCTCGTCGATCACGCCGTAGAAGCCCAGACGCGGATGGGGGATTTCCGCCTGATCCTCCGGGTCATGCTGCGGCCGGCGCGCGGCGGCGAAGTGTTCGACATCCACGCTGCTGGGGAACGGGTGGGCATTGTCGTGGCGCTGGCGCTTGGCCTCGTAGAGGCTGTAGCCGCCGGTGAAGACCAGGTTGGCGCGGCACATCAGCTCCACTTCGCGCTCGATCAGCTGCGGCGGCGCGCCGCGAAACGCCGAGAGTTCGTCCATGCAGTCATAGACGATCAGGCTCGGCGCCAGATGCTCGGAGAAGGCCAGGCTCATCGGCGTGTAGTACCAGAGCATCAGCTCGCCGACGCCAAGCTTCTCCAGGTAATCGTCCAGCAGCTTGCGTTGCGCGCGGTTCGCCGCATCGCCTTCGCAGCCGGCCGGCAGGCGCGGAATCAGCACCTGCACGCCATTTTCCTCGGGACGCACTTCCAGCCAGGGCTCGGCATCCTCGGTGGGAATCGGTTCTTCATGAAAGAGCACGTTGTAGTCGCGGGCGAAGCGCGACATCAGGTGCTGCGGGCGCTGGTAGACGAAGCTCCAGCGCAGATGCGACAGACACAGCAGGGTCGGGATCTGATCGTCGAAGACCACTTCGGCCGGCGCCTGCTGCGCGTTGCGGGATTTACCGATGTCGTACTGGAACGGGCCGGCCCAGCTCATCTGGAGCACCTCTTTTCGGTGGCGGCGCCCAGGCCTCCACTGCCCGATCACCCGTCACTGCAAAGCCAGCGCTGCCCTGCGTAAGGCGATTCATCTCGCGATGTCGCCGGCCGAGCAGGGTCCTGCAGGCCGCGTCATCCGCCGGCAATGGACGGCTTTCCTCGCCCCGGGTTCCCGCCAGTCATCCGATGTGCAGGCCGTCGGCCGGCTGGCGGGTGAATTGAACTCGCCCGCACCTTGCTCCGTCCGTATCAGCAGGACGCCCGAACAGATCCGGCACCGGAACCGGCGCGCAGCCCGTCGTTGCCCCTCCCGTTCCGTTTCGCCGAACCCAATCATGGAGACTCATGCAGCGCCGCCTACGGCCCCGCTGCAGCGTCCCGAGCGTGTCCAAAAGACAGCGAACCGCGGAGGTATACAGATGATTCTGGTGACAGGAGGGGCCGGCTACATCGGCTCGCACGCAGCACTCGAACTGCTGCAGGCGGGGCATGAGGTACTGGTGCTGGACAACCTGTGCAACAGCTCGCAGCTGGCCTTGGACCGTGTCGAGCAACTGGCCGGCCGCCCACTGCAGTTCGTCAAGGGCGATGTGCGCAACCGCGCGCTGCTCAAGGCGCTGTTCGCTGCCTACCCGATCACTGCGGTGATGCACTTTGCCGGCCTCAAGGCCGTTGGCGAAAGCGTGCGCGAGCCGCTTTCCTACTACGAGACCAATGTCGGCGGCAGCATCGCGCTGTGCCAGGCGATGGCCGAAGCGGGCATTTTCAAGCTGGTGTTCAGCTCATCGGCGACTGTCTACGGCGAGTCGCCGTTGATGCCGATCACCGAGGACCGCCCCACCGGCGTGCAGACCAATCCCTATGGCCAGTCCAAGCTGATGGCCGAGAACGTGCTCAAGGGCCTGGCCGATTCCGACCCGCGCTGGTCCATCGGGCTGCTGCGCTACTTCAACCCGATCGGCGCCCACGAGTCCGGGCTGATCGGCGAAGATCCCAACGGCGTGCCGAACAACCTGCTGCCGTACATGCTGCAGGTGGCGGTGGGCCGGCGTAAGCAGCTCAGCGTCTACGGCGACGACTACCCGACGCCGGACGGCACCGGCATCCGCGACTACATCCATGTGGTCGACCTGGCCCGAGGTCATCTCAAGGCGCTGGAGCGCCTGCAACTGGTCCACGGTGTTTCCACGTGGAACCTCGGCACCGGCAAGGGCCATTCGGTGCGCGAGATGATCACCGCCTTCGAGGCAGTCACCGGCCGCCCGCTGCCGCACGTGATCAAGCCGCGCCGCCGCGGCGACATCGCCCAGTGCTGGTCGGACCCGAGCAAGGCCGAACTGGAACTCGGCTGGCGCGCCGAGAAGGACCTCACCAGCATGCTCGCCGACGCCTGGCGCTGGCAGAGCCGCAACCCGCGCGGCTACGCCGAGGAAAAGGTCGCCGCCGCAGAGGCCGCCTCGCAGACCGCTCTGGCCAGCTGAGGCCGGGCCGCGCGGCGAACCGCAGCGCGCGACAGGCACGACGAGGCAATCGCCCGGCGCGGCTAGTGCTCGGCCAGGTAGGCCTCGGTGGACTGCACCTTGGCGTAAGCGAAGGCCAGCGACGCCATGATCGCCGCATGGACCTGCGCCGCCGGCACCTGGGTGCCATCGAACTCCAGGTCACGCGACGCGCAGGCGTCATGGATCACCGTGGCGCTGAACCCCAGGTCGACGCTGGCGCGGGTGATGGCGTCGATGCACAGATGGCTCATGTTGCCGACGATGGTCAGCTGCTCGATGCTGCGCCCTCTCAGCAGCGCCTCCAGTTCGGTGTCACGAAACGAGTTGACCTGATGCTTGAGGATCACCGCCTCGCCTTCGCGCACGGCGACCTTGGGATGGATCCGCGCGCCTTCCGAGCCCGTCGTGAAGAACGGAGCATCCGCCGAGGCGAACTCGTGCCGCACATGCACCACCAGATCGCCCGCGGCACGCGCAGCCTCGAGCACACGCGCCGCGTTGTCCGCTGCCGCTTCGATCCCATGCAACGTCCACTTGCCGCCCGGGAAATAATCGTTTTGGATGTCGACCAGAACCAACGCTCGCTTGCCCATCGCTCTCTCCTGTCAGCGAGCCCGTTGCCCGCAGCGAGACTTTAGATCCCCCGGCCACGGCCGTGGATGGGCGAGACCGACAATAACGCGGGAAAAACTGACATGCCTGGCGCACCCGAGACGCTGGAAATCGGCCTGCTGCTATACCCGGGCGCCCAGCTGGCGGCCGTTTACGGGCTGACCGACCTGTTCAGCGTGGCCAACCGCATGGCGGCCGAGCGCCAGGCCGCAAAGCTGCCGACCCTGCGTGTCAGCCACTGGGCCAGGCAGGACGGCACGCCAGACATTCGGCGGGTCTTCGACAGCCAGCCGACTGGCGCGAGCTCGCCGCGTATGGTCATCCTGCCGCCGTGTCTGGACGCCCGCCCCGAGGCGCATGTGATCCAGCCGTTCGCCGCCTGGCTCGGGCAGTGCCACCAGGCTGGCGTCACCCTCGGCTCGGTCTGCGCCGGGGCCTTTCTGCTCGCCGAAACCGGGCTGCTCGACGGCCGCACCGTGACCACCCACTGGGGCCTGGCCCAGGCCTTGCGCGAGCGCTTTCCGAAGGTGCAGGTCGATGCGGACCGGATGATCGTCGATGACGGCGACATCATCACCGCCGGCGGCCTGATGGCCTGGACCGACCTCGGGCTGGCGCTGGTGGAGCGGCTGCTCGGGCCGACCATCGCCTCGGAAACCGCGCGTTTTCTGGTGATCGATCTGACCCGCCATTCGCAGCGCTACTTCAGCAGCTTCGCCCCGCGGCTGGACCATGGCGACGAGGCCGTGCTGCGGGTGCAGCACTGGCTGCAGACCCACAGCACCGGCGCAGTGCCGGTCGCTGCTATGGCCGCCCAGGCGGGGATGGGCGAGCGCACCTTTCTGCGTCGATTCCGCGCCGCCACCGGCCTCAAGCCGACCGAATACTGCCAGCAGCTGCGGGTCGGCAAGGCCCGGGAGCTGCTGGAGCTGACCAATCGGGGCATCGAACAGGTGGCCTGGGCGGTGGGTTATCAGGACCCCGGCGCATTTCGCAAGGTGTTCCAGAAACTGGTGGGGCTGTCGCCCGGCGATTACCGCCGACGCTTCGGCATCGGTGCGCCGCCGTTGTAGGGCCCGGCCGGCCAGATGCCAGCCCAGGAGTACGTCCGACGCAACTGGCGATCGATCCACTGGGGGCGGATGACGACGTCCCGCTGGAGCGGCGAGTCGCCGATGCGCCTAAGGTCGTGTCATTCGATCGGCTTGTCACCCAGTTCGGCACGCAGCCAGTCCGCCAGCCGCTCCGCGCGCCGATCCAGCCGCCGCGCCGGTACCCAGAGCGCCAGCCGGGCATCGGTCTCGACGAAGCCCCAGGGCGCCAGCAACCGGCCGGACTTCAGATCATCGGCGACCAGTTGCTGGGGCGCGATGGCCACGCCAAGCCCGGCCAGCGCCGCCTCCAGGAGGAAATACAGGTGCTCGAAGCTTTGCCCCAGGCGCAGCCGTGCAGGGTCCAGCCCCTGCTGGCGCGTCCAATTTGGCCAGGCCTGCGGGCGTGAAGCGGTATGCAGCAGCGTCTCCTCGAGCAGGGCCGCCGGCGCCGCGCCGCGCAACTCGGCGCAACGCGGATGGTAGGGGCTGAGCACCGGGCCGATGCGCTCGGCGGCGAGTTCGAACACCTGCATGTCCGCCGGCCATGGCGGTTCGGCGTACCACAGCGTCGCATCCAGCCCCGGCTTGCGTGGGTCCAGCTCGCCCTCGCTGGCCGACAGCTGCAGGCGCAGCTCGGGCAGGTCGCGATTGAGCCGGTCCAGCCGCGGAATGAACCAGCGCGCCAAAAGGCTGCCGGGACAACCGAGCACGAACGGCGCCTCGCTGGTCTGTCGCTGCAGCTCGATGCAGGTGCTGCGCAGGCGTTCGAAGGCCTCGCTGGCGGCGTCACGCAGACGCACGCCGGCATCGGTGAGTTTTACGCCGCGCCCTTCCTTGGCGAACAGGGCCAGACCGAGGGCTTCTTCGAGCTGCTTCAGCTGCCGGCTGATGGCCCCGTGGGTGACGTGCAGCTCGCGTGCGGCTTCGCTTACGCTACCCAGGCGGGCAGCCGCCTCGAAGGCACGCAGGGCATTGAGCGGTGGCAGATCGCGGGCCATATATGTGAGTTTTCCTGACAGGTTCGGGCGATCTTATCGCTTTTAACCCGGCGCCGGCAGCCGTAAGCTCACCCTCAATGATTGCCGTAGGGTGGAAACCGCGAAGCGATTTTCCACGCTGGCGTATCGATCGCGTGGACAAGGCTGCACCGTTGTCCACCCTACGCTCACCCCGACTGCGTGTCGGCACCCTCCAAGGAGCCTCGCATGACCTCATACCGCACCGGCCCGGACAACCGCGGGCTGTTCGGCCGCTTCGGCGGCCAGTTCGTCGCCGAAACCCTGATGCCACTGATCAACGAGCTGGCCGCCGAATACGAAAAAGCCAAGAGCGACCCGGCCTTTCTCGAGGAGCTGGCCTACTTCCAGCGCGACTACATCGGCCGTGCCAGCCCGCTGTACTACGCCGAGCGCCTGACCGAGCACTTCGGCGGCGCGAAGATCTACCTCAAGCGCGAAGACCTGAACCACACCGGCGCGCACAAGATCAACAACTGCATCGGCCAGATCCTGCTGGCCAAGCGCATGGGCAAGCAGCGCATCATCGCCGAGACCGGCGCCGGCATGCACGGCGTGGCCACCGCCACCGTGGCCGCGCGCTTCGGCATGCAGTGCGTGGTCTACATGGGCACCACCGACATCGAGCGCCAGCAGGCCAACGTCTTCCGCATGAAGCTCCTGGGCGCCGAAGTGATTCCGGTCACCGCCGGCACCGGCACGCTGAAGGACGCGATGAACGAGGCGCTGCGCGACTGGGTGACCAACGTCCACAACACCTTCTACCTGATCGGCACCGCCGCCGGTCCGCACCCCTACCCGGCCATGGTGCGCGACTTCCAATCGGTGATCGGCAACGAGGTTCGCGAACAGATCATGCAGAAGGAGGGCCGCCTGCCCGACTCGCTGGTCGCCTGCATCGGCGGCGGCTCGAATGCCATCGGCCTGTTCCACCCCTTCCTCGATGACGAGAGCGTACAGATCGTCGGCGTCGAAGCGGCCGGCCACGGCATCGACACCGGCAAGCACGCCGCCAGCATGGCCGGCGGGGCGCCGGGCGTGCTGCACGGCAACCGCACCTTCCTCCTGCAGGACGAAGACGGCCAGATCACCGACGCGCATTCGATTTCCGCCGGCCTCGACTACCCAGGCGTCGGCCCGGAGCACGCCTGGTTGCACGAGATCAAGCGCGTCGAATACGTGCCCTGCACCGATGACGAAGCCCTGGCCGCGTTCCATCTGTGCTGCCGCCTGGAAGGCATCATCCCCGCGCTGGAATCGGCCCACGCGCTGGCCGAAGCCTTCAAGCGCGCGGCCAAGCTGCCCAGGGAGCACCTGATGGTGGTCAACCTCTCCGGCCGCGGCGACAAGGACATGCAAACCGTCATGCACCACTACGACGAACAGGAAGAACACATATGAGCTCGGTGAATTCCCGCTTGCAGGCCCGCTTCGCACAGCTGAAGCAGGAAAACCGCGCCGCGCTGGTCACCTTCGTGACCGCCGGTGATCCGGACTACGCCACCTCCCTCGCCATCCTCAAGGGCCTGCCGGACGCCGGCGCCGACGTGATCGAGCTGGGCATGCCATTCACCGACCCGATGGCCGACGGCCCGGCGATCCAGCTGGCCAACATCCGCGCCCTGGCCGGCAAGCAGAACCTGCCGAAGACGCTGCAGATGGTCCGCGACTTCCGCGAGACCAACCAGAGCACCCCGCTGGTGCTGATGGGCTACTACAACCCGATCTTCGCCTATGGCGTCGAGCGTTTCGTCAGCGATGCGAAAGAGGCCGGTGTCGATGGCCTGATCGTCGTCGACCTGCCGCCGGAGCATAACGACGAGCTTTGCGACCCGGCCCAGGCCGCCGGCATCGACTTCATCCGCCTGACCACCCCGACCACCGACGACCAGCGCCTGCCCACAGTGCTCAACGGCAGCTCCGGCTTCGTCTACTACGTCTCGGTGGCCGGCGTGACCGGTGCCGGTTCGGCGACTCTGGAACACGTCGAGGAGGCCGTGGCACGCCTGAAGCGCCACACCGATCTGCCGGTGTGCGTCGGCTTCGGCATCCGCACCCCGGAGCAGGCCGCGGCTATCGCCCGTCTCACCGAGGGTGTGGTGGTCGGCTCGGCGCTGATCGACCAGATCGCCGGGGCCAAGAGCCCGGAGGCTGCGGTAGAAGGCGTGCTTGGCCTGTGCCGCGAGATCAGCGCTGGCGTGCACGGCGCCCGCGGCTGAGGCTTTAGTGCCGTGACCGAAAAGCCGCTGCCCCCGTGAGAGGGCAGCGGCTTTTTCATTCCTGTAGCGGGCTTTTCCGCAGATTCCGGCCTACCGGCATCACGCATGGACATGCCGGCCACCCCATCCAGCGCCGACAGGCGACACCCATGCGTGGCGCCCCTTGTGGGCTCAGCCTTTCTTTTTCTTCTTCTTCAGTGCCTTCAACCGCTGCGCCGCGCGCTCCACTGTCGCCTTCTTGTCCGGGCGCTTCATGCGTTTCCATTTGCGAATCTCGTCCTTGGTGCGACCACAGCTGGTACACACCTCGTCCGTGAGCTTGCAGACGGAAATGCACGGATTCTCGACGTCCTTGCCCACGGTCAGTGCCGTGTCGTGGCGTTGCGGGCCAGGCGGCGTTGCCAGTCACCGCCATCGTTGCGCTTGCAGGCTTCCTCGCTGTCGAAACGCACCGGTGCGATCAGGGCATCCATGTCGATACCCGCCTCAGCGAGCGCCGCCCGGGTGAGCACCTGCATACGTGCGCCCTGACCTTGACCAATCGCCATAGCGCGCTGCGCCTCCGTGGCGAATACCCAGGTGACCCTGCAGGCTCTCGGGGAAGCGCGCGTAATCGACCTCATGGGTGAGCCAGCTGAAGCCGACGATTTCCGCCTTGCCCGCTTCGCAGGCCTGGGTCAGGCAGCTGGAGAGTTGCCGTTCCATACGGGTCTGATCGCGTTTGCCGAGAAGCATCGTGACGTCCTGTATCAGGGTTGGCCCCGAGTCTGGGGGACAGAAAGGAGGAGTCTAACGCGAGCGCTCCATGCCGGATCGTCGGCAGCGCTTGTTGGCAGTACCGCTGATCGATACATCGCAGGCTGCGAAGCACGTTCCCGAAGGCAGGACCCTAGCCACTACAACTTGCGATAGCGGCGGCACTGCTGAACGACATATTTGCGCACATGCTGCACCTTCGCCCAACCCACCTCATCCATGCCAACCGTCTCCAGCTCGGCTTGCAACTCGGCGCTATTGGCAGCTGGCTCGAGCAGATCCAGCATTTGCCGCAGCTCCCGCAGTACGAACGGCGGCGCAAGGCCCATGTGGCGTGCCAGCTCTTCCCAATCGGCTCTGCGCAGCTGCTGCGGATGGAAGTTGCTGCCGACCGCGAAACCAAGATTGGGGCTGTATGGCAGCACCATCGTACATACCAGGTCATAGGCCGGCGCCAGTGACCAGCGCCCCTTGGCGTCTTGCAACAGCGAAATATTCTTGGCATGGCCATCGCTGTTGCCGGCCAGCACGTTGAATATCTGCCAGCGCAGCAGTTGACGCACCTGCAGCGCAGGCGTGGTCGTCACCGCGCGCAACAGCCCTGCGCAGGCCGCCAGCGTCGGACCGCCCTCTTCCTGGTACTTGAGCCGCCGCGGATAGCCAAGCGCCTGGCACATGTCCTCCTGGTGCACACGCTCGATCTGGTTATCCACTCGCTCACGATCGTAACGAGCCACGGCAAGATAGTGAGCCTTCCCTGCCTGACCTGCGTGCGAGTCGGGAACCAAAAGCCCAGCGATCCGAGCCAGACGGTTCATATAGAGCTCGTTGAAAACCAACGCCGGCTTTAGCGAGAACTTGATCAGATGCGAAGAAGCGGCGGCACCGCTCGGGAGGTAGAGCTGGCCGCCTTCGAGGATTACGGGAATCTTGTCCTGAGCGCCGGCAAGGGAAAGACGTGTCGCCTTGCCCGGCTGGAACAAGGCGTAGCGCTCTTTACCCTGTGCCCAGCGCGCCAGCTGATTGGGGTCGACCGGCTCCTGGCCAGATTCGATCAACGCATCGGCCCGCTCCGGGTCAACAATGCGCAACGCACCGGCACAATCACCACCTATGGCGGCCAACAGCGAAAAGTCGTCATCGGCGATCCCAAGCCGGTTCACCAGCAACTGCCGCGAAGCTTCTTCGGGAAGTAGATTGGCAAACCAGTTGTGTGCCGTGCCGAGCGTTGGCGCAAACATACCGGTTGCAAGCGGCAAGCTATTGGAAATTGCAAACCGCGCTGCTTCGCTATAGCGAAAACCCATGCTCCGGCCATCGTCACCCAGCCAAAGCTCACCGATACGGTCATCACCCCGGTAGACGCCGAGCAGTCCGCTCACAGGTCGCCCCCGTCACGTCTAGCCGCCAGCAGCTCGATGCCCAGCGTGTGGCACACGTTCAGCACCCGTCCGAACGAACAGCTCTCGCGGCCATTTTCCAGCTCGCTCAGAAAGCGCACGCTCACGCCACAGAGGCCGGCAGCGTCCACCAGACGCAGCCCCTGACCCTTGCGAGTGCGCTGGATCAGCTTGCCCAGCTCGGCCATCGAAACAAATGCAGTAGGTTCAGCCATTTTCCCGTTCCGTACAATTTGTCCTTCGGAAATAGCTCAGTTCCGATTTTTTCCCAATAGGGAAAATACTCTCTGCCGCTGGCCGGTGCACCGAATTTTTACCGATCGGGAAAAAAGATCTTCTGGTGCATCTCAAAGAACTACCACGTAGAACAAACGCTTACCCATCGATGACCAATATCGACCTACTTGATTTCGACCGCGCCCGCCGAGCGCGTAGCATGCCCTGCACACCCCGTTCCCGCTCGAGGAGATCGACATGCCCGACACCACTTACGTACCGCCCAAGGTCTGGACCCACGATGCCCCCTCCGGCGGCAAGTTCGCCAATATCAATGCGCCAACCGCCGGCGCGCGCGAGGAGAAGGCGCTGCCGGTGGGCAAGCACCCGCTGCAGCTGTATTCGCTGGCCACGCCCAACGGGGTGAAGGTGGGCATCATGCTCGAGGAGCTGCTCGCCCTCGGTCACAGCGGCGCCGAGTACGACGCCTGGCTGATCAAGATTGGCGAGGGCGACCAGTTCGGTAGCGGCTTCGTCGAGATCAACCCGAACTCGAAGATTCCCGCGCTGGTCGACCGCAGCGCCGCGGGCGGGCCGCTGCGGGTGTTCGAGTCCGGCTCGATCCTGGTCTACCTTGCCGAGAAATTCGGCGCCTTCCTGCCGACCGAGGTCCGCGCGCGCACCGAGACGCTGAACTGGCTGTTCTGGCAGATGGGTTCGGCGCCCTTCCTCGGTGGCGGTTTCGGCCATTTCTACGCCTACGCGCCGGAGAAGTACGAATACCCGATCAACCGCTACGCCATGGAGGTCAAACGCCAGCTCGACGTGCTCGATCGCCAGCTGGCGGAGCATCGCTACGTGGCCGGTGACGACTACAGCATCGCCGACATGGCGATCTGGCCCTGGTACGGCTGGCTGGTGCTGGGCGAGCTGTATGGCGCCGGCGAATTCCTCTCGGTGCACGAGTACCAGCACGTGCAGCGCTGGGCCAAGGAGGTTGCAGCGCGACCGGCGGTCATCCGCGGGCGCAAGGTCAACCGCAGCTGGGGCGATGAGTCCGAGCAGGCGCCCGAGCGCCACAGCGCCGCCGACCTCGACTGAACCGTCGACAACCCTGCGCAGGTGCGAACGGCAGCGCCTTTCCCGCCTGCGCCGGCGGCCGAGCCCACTGACCGCCGATCCCGCCTGCTGAACTCTCACGGCAGCTGCCTACCCAATCAGATATGAGCGCTGCCATCGATCAGCCGGGGCTCTCATGTCCTGATCCCTCTTCGTGTTCGCCATGCGCAGCGCTCCAACCCGGTTGTACAGCACAACGTGAGGTGAGCCATGAAACACACACTGGTAGCAGCGTTCGCCACGCTGACCGACGCCAATCGAACCCGCGGCGACCTGATGGCACGCGGCATCCCGCGTGAACAGATCCATGCGGTGGGCGCCGAGAGCGCCGACATCCACGCCTATGACGCGCCCTATAGCACCACGCCCGATACGCCGGTGGACCGCACCGAGCACGAATCGAAGGTCGCGCACTTCTTCAAATCGCTGTTCGGCCATGAGCCGCACGAGCAGCATCGCCATCATGCGACGGCTTATCCGGAGGCGGTGCGTCGCGGTGCTCTGGTGATCGCGGTGGACGTGGTCGACGAGGATCAGCTGGCCAAGGCACGTGATGCGCTGGAGTACAACGGCGCCATCGATATCGACGAACATGGCGCCACTGGCACAGCGGACGGTTACCCCGGCCCTACCAGCCCCTATGCCGGCGCAACCGGCGGTGACAGCCATCTGGACAAGCATTTCACCGGCCAGCAGATGCACCATGCTGGCGCCATGGCAGGTCGCCACGGGGAAAGCGAAACCCTGGGCGCGGGCAGCAGCACTTCGCGTACCACCGAGCAGGATACGGGCAGCCACGGCATTGGCAGTGCCGGCAAACGCGCCGGTACCGACTACCCGCCAACCACCGCGACCACGGCGCCGACCGGGGCCGGCAGCAGCGGCTACGGCGCCAGCGCCAGCACTCCAGAGGTAGCGCCCGGTGTCGGTACACGCGAGTCGGGGCTGTGCCGTGACCGCATCTGCGTGATCCAGCGGCCCAGCTGACGGCTTTCGCCTGGGAGGGTGAGAACAGGGCGAACCATGTTGTCACCCCTCCACGCCGCGTCCCGATCCGCCCGTAGGGTGGGCTTCAGCCCACCGCCACATGCGCATCCTCTCTGATGGGTTGAAGCCCACCCTACGCGTTCACACCTCAACGCCGGCGTTGGTTCTCGCCCAGCGCCTGGCGCAGCCCGCTTCGGCCCAGACTCAGCGCCAGGCAATCTTCGGCGGCGCCGAATGCGGCGTTGAGCAGCGAATGCGGCTGATAGGGTTTGCGCAGGCTCAGGCCGATCTTCGAGGCGAGCAGCGCCGCCGTCGCCCCCAGCAGTGCCGGCAGCACCACCGGCTCGCGCCGCACGCCGGCCAGCGCGGCAGCACTGACCCCACCCGATACCGCGCGAAACATCATCGACGGCACGATGGTGCGATCCGGGGCGAAGGGCATCTTGTCGCCGGCAATCTCCCCGGCTGCCAGTACCGGCAGGAAGGTCTGCGCCGAATCGGACGTCAGCAGCCGCGCCGCCTCGCCCGCACCGCGCAGATCATCCCGCTCGCTCAATGCGCGACTGACCAGCGTCGGCGCCAGCATGCTGCGCATGCCCGTCACCGCGCCGATCGCCAGAGCGGCCCATAACAGATTGCTTGATGTCGACATCGTCAGTTCTCCCGGTAGTTGCTAGTACCGACCGGCCTGACGCAAGGAGCGTTCGACGCAGTCCCGTGGCCATCGACGGATGGCACGCCAGCCGCCTCGGTGACTCCGCGCGTCAGACTTCGATGCGCAGCTTCCACCGCGCCAGACAACTGCACCGCACATCACCACTGGTTAAGCCCGTAGCCGACCACACCCAGACCAAAGCCCATCTGCGCCAGCAGCAGTGCGCGGATGGCGAAGGTGTAGCTGATCACCCGGCTCTGCCCCAGCGCATCGGCGGCGAACAGCCGGTAACTCTCGGGATAGTCGGCCTCCATCTCCTTGAGTGCGACGATGGTCAGCTCCAGCAGTTGCCGGCTGCGCGCGTCCACCAGCCAGAACACCTGCGCCAGCAAGACGGTGAAGGCGCCCAGCAGAACCAGCAGCCCCGGCGAGAAGCCCTGCTGCAGGGCCGCCAGCACACCGCCATCGGCAAAGATCGCCAGCACCACGAAGAAGTTGAAGCCCCGCAGGCGCTGCTCGGCATTGAGCTTGAAATGCGCCCAGACAAACTCTCGACCATCCATGCGATCACCCTCTGCTAAACCAGGCGGCGGCAACTAGCATTCGACAAGACCGCCGCCCCGGTCGCTACCGTTGGTGGGCTGAAGCCCACCCTACAGCGCATCGACCACCGCACCCGTAGGGTGGGCTTCAGCCCACCGCTTTACCCGGTCGTCCGAGCGGTAACGGCCGGTCAGGCCGGATCGACCAGGTCCTGCCATTCTTGGTGGGGCTCGATGTAGCGGGCAATGAACTCGCATTGCGGCACCACGCGCTTGTCGCGCCGCCGCGCATCGTCCAGCGCACCCTCGGCCAGCACGCTTCCCAGCCCCTGCCCGGACAGGCTGGGGTCGACCTCGGTATGGGTGAAGATCATCCGCTCGCCCTGCTCGCTATACGCAGCGAAGCCGAGTGGCTGGCCCTCCACCAGCAGTTCATAGCGCTGCTGCGCGGCATCGTGGCGGACGCTGGCTTGTCTGTCGGTCATGGCAGATTCCCTCTCGGTTCTTTGGCTGTGGCTAGAGGTACGAGTGGACGCGGTGTGGGAGGGTTCAGATGGAGCGACGACGAAGCGCCCTGCGCCGACTTGCCCAAGATCTGCCGCAGGTAGGCTCGGGCCGGGTATGAAACTCAATCACCGCTGGTTTGAAGCTCGGCATGGCCGCCCGACAAGGCGATCGCCTGGTTATTGCTGAATGGTCGGAGATCCAGCGCATCCCCATGCTCTTTCAGCACCTGCTCGACAGCCTCGGCAAACGGCTCGTTTCGGTAATGCGGCAGCGGGTAGAAATCGACCAACCCCAAGGCGGCATAGGACCCGAGATCAGGCGCGGCAGAAACATCGTCCAGCGCCGTTATGTATTCGATGCTGGGGGCGAGTATCGCGGAGCCGGCGGATTCGCCGATGTAGCACTTCCCGGCTCTGACGTGTTCGGCGATCAGCAGGTCCGCGCCTGTGCGCTTGAGCTCCTGCAGCAGAAAGAAGGTGTTGCCGCCGGACACATAGATGTAATCGCCGCGTTCGAGCTTGCTGACGATCTCGTCCCGACTTGCGCTGGAAACGTCCAGCTCATCAATAACCAGGCCCGCTTTGACGAGTGCGTCCTTGGCCGCGAGCAGGTATGAATTGACCTCCTCAACAAGACTTGCCGTAGGAATCAACGTAACCGTCTTACCGCTGCAGTCGCCCTTGGTGAAGCTGACAAACAAGTCCACGACTTCAGCAAAGGAGGATGTCAGGAAAATGTTCATATGCACCTCTGCGCTCGACTGGATTCAGGCTCGCCCAACCGCCCCTGGTTATTGAGAACACGGCGGGCTAGCTCAGCGCTGCTGCGCCGCGCCTTCCAACAGGCCGGCAAGCAGAGTGAACGAAAAACCCCTGGCTTGCCCGTTTCCTATCAATCCACCCCGACAAAACCACCGGTCTGGTGCTGCCACAGCCGCGCATAGAGCCCGCCGCGGGCGATCAGCTCGGCGTGGGTGCCGGCCTCGATCACCTGGCCCTTGTCGATCACCACCAGCCGATCCATGCGCGCAATGGTCGACAGCCGGTGCGCGATGGCGATCACCGTCTTGCCTTCCATCAGGGCATCCAGGCTCTCCTGAATCGCCGCCTCGACCTCCGAATCCAGCGCCGAGGTGGCTTCGTCGAGCACCAGGATCGGCGCGTCCTTGAGCAGCACCCGGGCGATGGCGATGCGCTGCCGTTGCCCGCCGGAGAGCTTCACGCCGCGCTCGCCCACCATCGCCTCGAAGCCCTTGCCGCCCTGGCTGTCGTCCAGGGTCTTGATGAACGCATCCGCGCGGGCCTTGCGTGCCGCGGCCCAGAGTTCTTCTTCAGTGGCGTCGGGCTTGCCGTAGCGCAGGTTGTCGCGGATCGAACGGTGCAGCAGCGAGGTGTCCTGGGTGACCACACCGATGTTGGCGCGCAGGCTCTCCTGGCTGACCTCGGCGACGTTCTGCCCATCGATAAGGATGCGCCCGCTCTCCAGGTCATAGAGGCGCAGCAGCAGGTTGACCAGCGTCGACTTGCCCGCACCCGACGGCCCGACCAGGCCGATCTTCTCGCCCGGACGAATATCAATGGAGAGCCCGCTGATCACCCCGCCCTGCTTGCCGTAGTGGAAATGCACATCCTCGAAGCGCACGCCGCCCTGCTCCACCTGCAGCGGCCTGGCGTCCTCGGGGTCGAGCACATCGCGCGGCCGGACGATGCTCTTCATGCCGTCCTGCACGGTGCCGACGTTCTCGAAGATGCCGTTGACCACCCACATGATCCACTCGGCCATGTTGTTGATGCGGATCACCAGGCCCAGCGCCAGGGCGATGGCGCCTGTGGTGATCAGCGCCTCGCTCCACAGCCACAGTGCCAGCGCGCCGGTGCCGACGATCAGCAGGCCGTTCATGCAGGTGATGAGGAAATCCAGGCTGGTGATGACGCGCGACTGCAGGCGGAACTTGCCAAGCAGCTCCTGCATCGCCTCGCGGGCGTAGCTCTCCTCCTCCCGCGAATGGGCGAACAGCTTGAGCGTGGCGACGTTGCTGTAGCCGTCCACCACCCGCCCCATCACCTTCGAACGCGCCGCGGAAGCGGCCGCCGAACGCGCGCGAATACGCGGCACGAAGTACCAGAGCGCGGCGCTGTAGCCGACGATCCACAAGGCCAGCGGCACGATCAGGCGCAGGTCGGCGGCGGCGAACAGGTACAGCGCACTGCCGGCGTAGACCACCACATGCCACAGCGCATCGATCACCTGCATGGCCGAATCGCGCAGCGACGGCCCGGTCTGCATCACCCGCTGGGCAATGCGCCCGGCGAAGTCATTCTGGAAGAAGTTCAGGCTCTGCTTGAGCACGTAGCGGTGGTTCTGCCAGCGGATCAGGTTGGTCAGCCCCGGGTTGATCGCCTGATGCGTCAGCAGGTTGTGCAGGCCGAACACCAGCGGCCGGATGACCAGCGCCACCGCCGCCATCCACAGCAACTCGCTGCGGTGCTCGGCAAAGAAGGTCCGCGCGTCATCGGTAGCCTGGGCCATATCGATCAACTGGCCGAGAAAGCTGAACAACGCCACCTCGATCAGCGCCGCGAAAAAGCCGACCACCAGCACGGCGGTCATCAATGGCCAGACCTGCTTCAGATAATGCGCATAGAAGCGCAGCATCCCGGCCGGCGGCGCAACGTCCGGGCTGGGCTTGAAGACGTCGATCAGATTTTCGAAACGGCGGAACAACATGGGGAGGTCTGCTTTGTGGCGAGGTGGGCAAACGTCGTTCGCAAATACGACCGCGCGGGCGCGGCATCCCGGTTGGACGCCCCAAGCCCCGGAGCGTTTCGCCAACCACATAACCGGCCCGTCGATTCGCATCGGTGGACAAGCGCAGCGTTGTCCACCCTACGCCACTCGGCCTCCTCTGCCGACACCGCGCATGCGTAGGGTGGAAAACGGCGAAGCCTTTTCCACGCGTCACGTCCGGACCACCTCGCTGCCTGCTCCGAGCGCAGCACCGCAGGGTAGGCTTCAGCCCACCACCCGCCATAACCGAACCGCCCCGGTGGACTAAGGCCCACCCTACTCGGCTACCCCTTCGGAACCGATTCCGGCCGCAGATAGGGCAGCATATGCGCCACGTAGTCCGCCTTGCCCAGCTCGATCCCTTCCTTACGCAGGATCGAATACGCGGTCATCACGTGGAAATAGAACTGCGCCAGCGTCCAGTCACGGGCGTACTGGTCCGCAGTCAGGTCGAAGATCATCCCATTCGCCAGCTCGTGGGCGATTGGCTTGTCCGCGTCCATATCCAGCGCATCGGCGGCGAGGCCGTCGAGCAACGCCACCGTTTCATCGATCCGGGCATAGGCATCAGCCAGCGTGCCCGGCCGCTCACCCGCCTGCCGCCCCTCGTCCATCAGCTCGTTGATCACAGCCGGAAAGGCCTCGCCTCTCAGCCGGCACACCGCCTCCCGCGCCTGCACGCAGGCAAAGCGAACCTGCGTCGACAACGGAAACATATCCGGCGCCAGCCGCGCGGATAACAACGCCTGCGCCTCTGCTTCCGGTAGCTGGGCCTGCGCCTTCTTCAGCCAGCCGGAGAGGGTTTTGAGCATTTGCGTGTAGGTTGGGACGAGGAGGGTGGTTAGCTGCATGGATGCTTACCTTGAGCGATTGAAGGCTACGCCGGAGAAAGTGGCAGCGTGTTACGAGCCTAGCAACCTGCGGATAAATAAATCTGTCCCCTTTTTCGTTGAATATTCGACTCGGCGTTATTCCAAAAGGACCGCGCTAACAATGGATCGCTTTTTGCCAATTGAAATCTGTAGTAGAGCCCCATACCCACCATGAACAGAGGCGCGACCAATGATGAATAGATAATTAGTCGCGCGATGCGACCCACATGTAGAACGCAACTGCGAGTACTCCGAAGCACATTTCCGGGACAACAGTAAGAGCTGCCATTATGAGCCAAACATGCACAGTTTCCGCAGCAGCAGGACTCATTGGCAGCGCATAAAGTAACGAACTTACCGTTTCGCTACTAGCGACTGCTTTGCCCACAAAATCCAAAATAGGAATCAGGCATAAAGTCGTGTGACTTAGTTAGAATCCAGCCAGCTATCAATCCTGTCAGAGCAGCAAGTACAGACTTCAATTGATTTCCTTCACATAACGTTTTGTTAAGGGGCCGCCTTTAGCCGGCCCCGAGTGAGCGAAGCGAAGGTCTTGAACCAGTTTTTATTCACTTTTTTATTCTTGCCATGCCCAGATTGCCACAACGTTTCCGGTGTAGCCAGGCTCTATGTTGCTAAATGTCACACCCTCGCAAGTGAAATATTCTTTTTTGATTTCTTTTAGCGTCTTGCTGAAGTATTCGAGAGCTTGGGAAACAAATGAGGCTGGAGAGTAGTGTTGCCCTGCACCAGAACCCATTGTGGGATTACCTGTAGCGGTGCCGTACTCGCTTTGAATTACACTCCATAGATTTGGAAATTTTGCTTCAACGGCAAGACAAATTTGATATGCGGAAATAAACCGTGCATCTGCATCTTGTAGTATCTGAATAAGCTCTTTCTTGGCATCAATAAATTTCATGGGTCACCTGAAGTGGTTTGGTTTGGGTTCATAACGTTGAATTCAGCGACCCGCTTTAGCGGGTCCGCTGGAATGAATTGTTAGCGCTGCCTGATTGTCACCAAAGACAGATATAGGCAGAAAGTCCACATGCTCTGCTTTTATAAGGAGAGAAATATCTAGGTTGTCGAAAATCTCAAATTCTTCTGCATATCGAATAAAGTTCCTGCCTCGATGGCTTGTGCAGTTATATAGTAGGACTACTAATTCAAAGTCAGACAATTGTGCTCTAGCAATACTTCCATATTGCTTTTTGTCAGTGAATTCATGCTCTGAAATATAACGAAAGACGTTGTATAGGCTGCGAAAGTAATGACCTAGGTCGCTCTGCGACTTCATCCAGAGTGATTCATACGCAGCATTTGAAAGTGATCGTTCATCATTATTTAGGTTGGTTTTTAATTCATCCTGATAGTTGCGCTGAATTCGTTTTACAAAGACCTTAAAGCAATCGCGCCCTTTTGTTTCTTGCTGCCCGCCTTCTCTCTGTCTTTGTAGGTCAATTCCAGCGACGATGTCTTGTTGAAGCCTTAGCATATGAAAAAATGTCGTTTCGAGATGCTGAGCTTTTATTTCCTCTCTGGTCAGGCGAAGCTCCTTCTTCGTCAGGCCAAGATCTTCCCTTTGATAAAAAATAGTGATTAGAAGGCCAGCAAATGCCAGACCTGAAAACAGGGCTGTAAGTGCGCCAAAACTATCGCCAAATACACCCGATTTTGCGACAGATATTTCCTCGATTGGCCAGATATTCCAGAGCAACGCGCCGGCATAGATCCCAAATATTGCCAAGACGGAGCCAATAACTTTGTAATCGCGTGATGTCATGTGTATCTCATGTGGGGGCTAACGTTTGGTTGAAGGGCGGGCTTTAGCCCGTCCCAGTGAGCGAAGCGAATGTGGAAAAAGGGGACAGATTTATTATTTAACAGGACGGAATTCTGCGAATAATAAATCGCCATCTTTTTCTCTAGCTTTTCTTATCGGAAAGACGCCGCTCGCCGGGCCTATCGAACTGGCATTGCAAGCGAACAGGGGAAAAGCGCGCCATCTGTACCTTCCTTGGTAGCGGACCGGTGCAGACCGTAGCGTCGCAGCGGAACCGTGATCGAGTGCGCAGTTGCTGCGCGTGCTGGCACATTAGCCACTGCTTCCGTATGGGTAAAGCAGACGATGGATTAATCCCCGGTTTTCACGCTTCCGCCTGACGCGCGGTGACTCGCGACGTATGCACTTTCCGCCCATCTACCCTGTCCACCCCTGCATGGTTCAGTTGCGGAGGTGATCGTGGAAGGCATGTTTTTCAGTAGCGCAACGACGTTGATACGCACGCTGGTGGTGGGCGTGCTGGCCTATGTCAGCCTGGTGTTGCTGTTGCGTCTGTCGGGGCGGCGGACATTGTCGAAGATGAATGCGTTCGATCTGGTGGTGACGGTGGCGCTGGGTTCGACGTTCGCGACGATTCTGCTCAATCGCAATGTGTCGCTGGCCGAGGGGGTGCTGGCGTTCGCGCTGTTGATCGGGCTGCAGTACGTGGTCACCTGGTCCAGCGTGCGGGTGGCATGGGTGCGGCGGACGGTGACGGGCGAGCCGGCGCTGCTGTTCTTTCGCGGGCGTTTTCTCGGCGATGCCATGCGCGTGGCGCGGGTGACCGAGGACGAGGTGCGGGCTGCCGCGCGCAGTCAGGGGCTGGCCGCGCTGGATGGCATCGAGGCGGTGGTGCTGGAAACCGATGGCAGTTTCAGCGTGATCACCGATGGCGCCGGCGACAGCCGTTCCACACTGGACGGGGTGAATGTGCCGGGGCCGAATGAAAAGGGCGTTTGAGGCCGTGGCCCCTTTCGCCAGCGGCTGATCGACGGGCCCGCCGCCGGGGGCCCGCGCCGGCCCGGTTGCCGCCACACGGCGCTGTCGCCAGACTCGTTGTTCCCGCCCTTCGATGCGATTCCCACCCATGAAAACCAACCTCGACGAAATGCTCGCCTTTGTCAGCGTGGTCGACAGTGGCTCGATCAGCGCTGCGGCCGAGCAGCTGGAACAGACCGCCTCGGGCGTAAGCCGGGCGTTGAGTCGGCTGGAGGACAAGCTGACGGTGACGTTGTTGCGCCGCACCACGCGGCGCCTCGAGCTGACCGAGGAAGGCGAGGCGTTCCTGGCGCAGGCGCGGCGGATTCTGGCCAGCGTCGAGGAAGCCGAGGAGCAGATGGCGCTGCGGCGGCAGGCGCCGGCCGGGCGCTTGCGGGTCAATACCGCGTCGCCGTTCATGCTGCATGTGATCGTCCCGCTGATCGGCGATTTCCGCGCGCGCTATCCGCTGATCGAGCTGGAGCTGCACAGCGACGACCGCATCGTCGATTTGCTGGAGCGGCGCATCGATCTGGCCATCCGCATCGGCCCGCTGCCCGATTCCAGCCTGCATGCACGGCCGCTGTGCCATACCACGCGCCGGGTGCTGGCGAGCCCGGCCTATCTGGCGCGGCATGGCACGCCGCAACAGGTCGAGGACCTGGCGGAGCACAGCCTGATCGGCTTTACCGAGCCGGATCGCCTCAACGACTGGCCGCTGCGCCACGCGCTGGGCGAGAGCTGGCGAATCAACCCGGCGCTACGCGCCTCCAGCGGCGACACGGTGCGCGAGCTGGCGCTGGCCGGCGAAGGGATCGCCAGCCTGTCGGACTTCATGACTGGCCGGGACCGCCAGCGCGGCGAGCTGGTGGAGGTGCTGGCGGCACAGCGGGTCGACGTGCGCCAGCCGATCAACGCGGTGTACTACCGCAACACCGCGCTGGCTTCGCGCATCACCTGTTTTCTGGATTATCTGAGTGAGCGCCTGGGAGCCGGCGCCCCGCACGACTGAGCATGGGTCGCGCGTCCGGGTATCCAGGCGGTGGCGCCGGTCGAACGCCAGGAAGTGAAACGGCCCTGTCCATCGGTCATCGCTGGCAGGGCCGTTTCCCAGGTGCGTCAGTAGCGCCGACTATTGCCCCAGCAGGCCGGCGTTCTGTACGGAGCCGAAGGCAAAGCCGAGGAACTCCGGCACGCTCATTTCGCGACCGTTGAAGGTCACCTTGTCATTGGCGTAGTGCAGCGAACTGACCAGCCGCTCGCCCTCCAGACGCGACCAGCCGGTGTTCAGCGCCATGCCGCTGAACAGCTCGGTGGCGGCCTCGGTTTCCTGCTGCAGTGCCGCCTGGTCGAGCTGGCCGTCACGCGCGTTGTTCTGCACGACCAGCCCGGCGATGTCGCGCACCAGGTTCCTGTCGATGCCGGCGTCGGCCTTGAGCGAGGCGAGCATGCTGGTGATCATCGCGTCCGGGGTGAAGGCTTCTGCGCTCGGCGATTGCAGGTCGAGCACAACCGACAGGCGGGCCGCGCCGTGGGCAGTTTCGAAGCCGAACTCGTCGAGGGCCAGGGTGGGCTTGTGCTCGAGCAGTTGCAGGGCACGGGCCTGCAGTTCCTGCTGCTGGGCGCTGGTCATGCCGGCGAAGGATTCCTGCGGGGTGGCGCTCTGGTCGAGGATGTCCTTGTAGCTCGCCACCAGGGCCTTGAGGCTGCTTTCCTCGAGGTTGCGCAGGCTGAAGACGAGGGCGAGGTTGCGGAAGGTCTGGCCTTTGGCGCTGACCTCGCCGATGCGGTACCCGATGGTCTGGTCGAGGCCACGGCTGCCGCGGCTCAGTGCCTCCTCGACGGAGGCCTGCTGGATGACCACGGCGGGTTCGTCGCCGGCCTTGATTTCCATGCGCTGCAGGGTGATAGCGGACGGCCCGAAGCCGAAACCGGCGTCGTAATCCTGCTTGTCGGCGCTCAGGCCGATGCCGCGCAAGCTCACCTGTACCGGCTGGCCACTGTCGCTGTGCTGCAGGTCGATATCGATTTCCGCCAGCTCGCCGTCCATGCGTACGTCGCTGCCGTCCCTGTTCGCCTCGAAGTTGAGGCTGGCGGGGGCGATGCGCACGCTGCCGTCCTCGTCTTCGATATTCAGCGCGGCCGTGCGCAGATCGCCGGCCTGGCCGCCGTCGTAGCCGATGGTCACCTCGCCCACCAGCGGCACTTCGCCGGAGGCGGCGTCGAACAGCTTCTGCGTCAGCGGCGTGCGTTCGAGTTCGAAGTGGCTCTGCGCGGCGACCGGTATCAGCTGGCCGCGGCTCAGGCGCGAGACGGGAAAGGGGCCGTGTTCGAGGCGATCATTCAGCAGCAGGGCGTAGTGCTCGGCGTTGCCTTCGTCATCCGCTACATCGATGTCGATCTGGTAGCGCGCGGTGCTGGACAGCAGGCCGCGTTCGAAGCTGAGTAGGCTGAGGCTGACATCGGCACCGGCGCCGACGCCCATTTCGCGCAACTTGAGGTTGGCCTGGTCGACGGCATCGCGGGCGGTCGATTCGACCTGGGTGCTGGTGTAGAAAGTGGCGGCCCCGAAAAGGGCCAGGGGTACGGCTACGGCGAGCGCTAGCTTTTTCATGGAAGCATCCTGTGCGGCGGCTGGGCAGACGTCCTGTCAGCCGGTGGTTGGCAAGCGGCGGCACTCTAGCAGCGCGCCTCGACAGGCTCCAGCGCACCAGGCATCCAGATGAAAAGGCTGAGAACGTCGCAGCAGATTCGGGCGGGACGACGCGTGCCGCGTCCTCGCCGCCCTGCCGGCGCCGCTATCGGTCGCCACCCGATTTCGGCATCGGAATGGCCACGCTGCTTTCGATGCCGCCGGCTTCGGCGTTGCCTTCCTTGTAGAAGGGTTCGATCTCGTCCCGGGCGCGCTGCCAGTGGTCGGCTTCCTGGCCTTCGGGGCGGCCCTCGGCTTGCCATATTTCATAGGCGCGCTGGCGGATGCGTTCGTCGACGTTCATGGCTGAAATCTCCGGGTAACGGGCCGGCGAATTGCCGGCCGTTAAGCAGAAAAAAGGCCGGCCCGCTACAGGTTCCGGCGGGGCGACGAGCGCGCTTGGCCGGGACGCAGCAGCGCGGGACCTGCCGATCAGGGAACCGCCACCGTCGCTGCGGTCTTAGCTCTGGATAAACGACGCCGACTGGCGTTTCATTCGCTCTTCGCCGCGCCCGGATCGGCCGGCGCATCGCCTTCTTCACAAAGGACCGCCCCATGAGCATCGCCCCCAACGCCGGACGCCTGCCCGACCCGCACACCCTGACTCATCTGCCGCGCCTGGTGGCGCGCTACTACAGCGACCGACCGGACCCGTCCGACCCGGCGCAGCAGGTGGCGTTCGGCACCTCCGGGCATCGCGGTTCCTCGCTCAAGGGCAGCTTCAACGAGTGGCACATCCTCGCCACCACCCAGGCGATCTGCGATTACCGCCGCCAGGAAGGCATCGACGGCCCGCTGTTCATGGGCATGGACACCCATGCGCTGTCCGAGCCGGCGTTCGTCTCGGCACTGGAAGTGCTGGCGGCCAACGGCATCGAGACGCGCATCGACGCCGGTTGCCCGGAAACCGGCGGCGAGCCGGGCTACACCCCGACCCCGGCGATCTCCAACGCGATCCTCAGCTACAACCGCGGCCGCACGAGCGGGCTGGCCGACGGCATCGTCATCACGCCGTCGCACAACCCGCCGGGCGACGGCGGCTTCAAGTACAACCCCACCAATGGCGGCCCGGCCGACACCGGCGTGACCAAGTGGATTCAGGAGCGCGCCAATGCGCTGCTGGTCGCCGGTCTCGATGGCGTCAAGCGCATGGATTACCGCCAGGCGCTCAAGGCCGCCACCACCCAGCGCTTCGATTTCATCGACGCCTATGTCGGCGGGCTCGAGCGGGTGATCGACCTCGACGCCATCCGCGGCTCGGGCCTGAAGTTCGCCGTCGACCCGCTGGGCGGCGCCGGTGTGCACTACTGGCCGCGCATCGCCGAGCGCTTCGGCCTGCCGCTGGAGGTGCTGTCCACGGTGGTCGACCCGACCTTCCGCTTCATGCGCCTGGACTGGGACGGCAAGATCCGCATGGACTGCAGCTCGCCGCACGCCATGGCCGGGCTGATCGAGAACAAGGACCGTTTCGACGTGGCCTTCGCCTGCGACACCGACCATGACCGCCACGGCATCGTCACCCGCTCCGGCGGGCTGATGAACCCCAACCATTACCTGGCGGTGGCCATCGAATACCTGTTCACCCATCGCCCGGGCTGGAGCGCCGAGGCCGGCATCGGCAAGACGCTGGTGTCTTCGTCGATGATCGACCGTGTTGCCGCCGGCATCGACCGCCGTCTGGTGGAGGTACCGGTGGGCTTCAAGTGGTTCGTCGACGGCCTGATGGATGGCAGCCTGGGCTTCGGCGGCGAGGAGTCGGCCGGCGCTTCGTTCCTCGACAAGAGGGGCGGCGCCTGGTCCACCGACAAGGACGGGCTGATCCTCGGCCTGCTGGCGGCGGAGATCACCGCAGTCACCGGCAAGGACCCGAGCGAACGCTACCAGGCGCTGACCGACCGCTTCGGCGCGCCGGTGTACCAGCGCATCGACGCTGCGGCCAATCGTGAGCAGAAGGCACGCCTGGGCAAGCTGTCGGCATCGCAGGTCTCGGCGAAGGAGCTGGCCGGCCAGCCGATCACGCGCATCCTCACCGAGGCACCGGGCAACGGCGCAGCCATCGGCGGGCTGAAGGTGGAAACGGCGAACGGCTGGTTCGCCGCGCGGCCATCCGGCACCGAGGACGTGTACAAGATCTACGCCGAGAGCTTCGAGGGCGAAGCGCACCTGGCACGCATCCAGGCCGAGGCCAAGGCGCTGGTGGACTCGGTGCTGGCCGGCTGAGGCTCACGCCCCCACGCCGGGCTATCGCTGCTGGCGGTCGCTGATGCTGACCGCCAGCTGTGCAGCTTCGACTTCGTCGGTGAGGTAGCGGCTGTGGCCCTCGGCATCGGTCACCCGGTAGACCACCCGGATATCCGGCCCGCGCAGATGCTCGGGAATCTCGTCGCCCTGGAGCTTGCTCACGGTGACGCTCATGGCGGGGCTCCTTCATTTGGCATTGGCTGTCTGGAGTGTGACTGCGCCATCGCCAATCCGATCCTTGCCGTTCGCCGCACCGCGCCAGGGCTTTGCGCCCTGGCGCATCTCGCTAGGGCACCAGCACCGCAGCACCCTGGAAACGCCCGTTGCGCAGGTCATCCAGCGCCTGGTTGGCCTGCTCCAGCGGGTAGGCATGGGTTTCGGTATGGATGCCGACCTGGGCGGCCACCGGAAAGAACTCCAGGCCGTCCTGGCGGGTGAGATTGGCCACCGAGACCACCTCGCGCTCCTGCCAGAGGATGTCGTAGGGAAAGCTCGGGATATCGCTCATGTGGATGCCGGCGCAGACCACCCGGCCACCCTTGCGCAGCGCGCGCAAGGCGGCCGGCACCAGCTCGCCCGCCGGCGCATAGATGATCGCCGCATCCAGCGGCACCGGCGGCAGCTCGCCCGAATCACCAGCCCAGACCGCGCCCAGCGAACGGGCGAAGTCCTGCGCGGCCACATCGCCCGGGCGGCTGAAGGCATAGACATCGCGCCCCTGCCAGCGCGCCACCTGCATGACGATATGCGCCGCGGCACCGAAGCCGTACAACCCGAGACGCTTGCCGTCACCGGCCTTGACCAGCGAACGCCAGCCGATCAGCCCGGCGCAGAGCAGCGGTGCCAGCGCCACGGTGTCGCCCTCCTCGCCGAGGGCAAAGGCGAAGCGGGCATCGGCCACCACGTATTCGGCATAGCCGCCGGGCCGCGTGTAACCGGTGAACTGCGGCGCGTCGCAGAGGTTTTCCTCGGCGTGCTGGCAGTAGCTGCAGGTGCCGCAGGTGTGCCCCAGCCAGGGAATGCCGACCCGCTGGCCCGGCTCGAAGCCGGTCACGCCCTCGCCCAAGGCATCGACCAGACCGACGATCTCATGGCCGGGAATGATCGGCAGCGGCGCCTCCGGCAGTTCGCCGTCGACCACGTGCAGATCGGTGCGGCAGACGCCGCAGGCCAGCACCCGCACGCGAACCTCGCCAGACCCCGGTTGCGGCACGGGCAGCTCGCGCAGCTGCAAGGGTTGGCCAATCTGTTCCAGCAACATGGCACGCATCGACGTCTCTCCTTTCGTCTGCGTTCTGCTGATCGTAGGCCGATCGGCGGAAAAAGGCTCTAGATTCAGCGGCGATTCAAGGCGCTTCTGGTGGGCTGAAGCCCACCCTACGGTTCGGCGTGGTTCTGTAGGTTGCGGCAGGTGGCGCTCCGCGCTCCCACCGGTAACCCGAGCGTTCCCCGGCGCATTCGTACTCAGTCATGTGACGCAGGGCAAAAACTCATGCGGCCTCCCTGGAGCATGGTTGGCGTGGTATCCGATTCACCAGAGGCATGGAGGCCTCGATGCCCAACTACCGCAGAAGCACAGTCGCGGGCGGAACCTGGTTCTTCACCGTAACGCTCGCCGATCGCCGTTCCACCCTGCTCGTCGAGCAGATCGATCAGCTGCGCGCCGCCTATCGAGCGGCGCAGATTCGATTGCCATTTCATACCACCGCCATTTGCGTCCTCCCGGATCACCTGCACGCCGTCTGGACGCTACCCCACGGCGACAGCGACTACGCCCTCCGCTGGAGCCTGATCAAGAGCCAGTTCTCCCGTCGGCTACCAGGCGGCGCGCGCTGCTCCAGCCAACTGCGCAAGCGCGAGAAAGGCATCTGGCAAAGGCGCTACTGGGAGCATCAGATCCGCGATGGGACGGATCTGCAGCGGCATGTCGATTACCTGCATTACAACCCGGTCAAGCATGGCTGGTGCGCTCGCGCCGCGGACTGGCCGTACTCCAGCTTTCACCGCTTCGTTCAGCAGGGTCTGTTGCCGGCGCACTGGGGCGGCGACGCGGTTCGGCTGGACCTGCTCGCCGGCGAACGGAACTGACCGGTGATAGCTGGGCTTTGTAGGGTGGGCTTCAGCCCACCAGCGGTGCTCGGTACGGCAGAAAGCCTCTACACTCGAAACGTCTTGCCATTTCCGGAGTACGACCCGATGACGCTTTCGCCCTTCCATCTCGCCATTCCTGTTTACGATCTAGCCGCCGCCCGTGCCTTCTACGGCGAGGCGTTCGGCTGTGCCGAGGGCCGTAGCAGCGATCACTGGGTGGATTTCGATTTCTTCGGCCACCAGCTGGTGATCCACGAGGCGCCGAAGATGTCGCATCAGGAGGCGGCGCACAGCAACCCGGTGGATGGCCACGACGTGCCGGTACCGCACTTCGGCGTGGTACTCGGCTGGGAGCAATGGGAGGCGCTGGCCGATCGGCTGAAGGCGCGCGGCACGCGCTTCGTGATCGAGCCCTACGTGCGCTTCCAGGGCCAGGTCGGCGAACAGGCGACCATGTTCCTGCTCGACCCCTGCGGCAACGCCCTGGAGTTCAAGGCGTTCAAGGACATCGGCCAGCTGTTCGCCAAGTGAGCGGGATCAGCCGCGCTCGGCGAGGTGCTGGTCCTTGAGCTTGACGTAGTTGCCGGCGGTATAGCTGAAGAAGCTGCGCTCCTTGTCGGTCAGCGGGCGCGCCTGCTTCACCGGGCTGCCGACATAGAGGTAGCCCGACTCGAGCGTCTTGCCAGGCGGCACCAGGCTGCCGGCGCCGATGATCACCTCGTCCTCGACCACCACGCCGTCCATCACGATCGAGCCCATGCCCACCAGAATGCGGTTGCCCAGGGTGCAGCCGTGCAGCGTGACCTTGTGCCCGACCGTGACCTCGTCGCCGATGGTCAGCGGGAAGCCGTCCGGGTTGTACGGCCCGGCATGGGTGATGTGCAGCACGCTGCCGTCCTGGATGCTCGAGCGCGCACCGATGCGGATGCGGTGCATGTCGCCGCGGATCACCGTGAGCGGCCACACCGAGCTGTCGGCGCCGATTTCCACATCGCCGATGACCACGGCGGAGTCGTCGACGAACACGCGCTCGCCCAGTGTCGGAGTGCTGTTTTGGTAGCTGCGTATCGCCACGATAGAAACCTCTTTGGCTGCGGGAAGGGTCGATTGTAATTAAGATGGCCGGCATTGCCGCTGCGGACCCGGGCTGAGCAGCATGCCGCCCGCCGTGGTCAGAGTAACAACCGGCCGACCGGCGTTGAAAAAGCACGACAGCGCGTCCATCTAGGACATCTGCCTGCCACGTCCGGCCTCGCTCCAGCGAGCGGCCTGCAATCCTCTTCGTCACAAGGTGTCCCCGTGAGCGCGAACAATCCCCTGCTGCAACAATTCGACCTGCCGCCCTATTCCGAAATCCGCCCGGAGCACGTCGAGCCGGCCGTCGACACCATCCTCGGCGACAACCGCGTGGCGATCCAGGAGCTGCTCAGCCGCCCGGCCGAAAGCCTGGACTGGCAGACTCTGGTGGTCGGGCTGGACGAGCTGAACGACCGCCTCGCCCGTGCCTGGGGGCCGGTCGGCCACCTCAACTCCGTGTGCAACAGCCCGGAATTGCGCACCGCCTACGAGGCCTGCCTGCCCAAGCTGTCGGCCTACTACACGGAACTCGGGCAGAACCGCGCGCTGTTCGAGGCCTACCAGGCGCTGGCCACGAGCCCCGCGGCGGCCGGTTTCGAGGTGGCGCAGAAGACCATCCTCGAGCATTCGCTGCGCGACTTCCGCCTGTCCGGTATCGACCTGCCGCCGGTCGAGCAGCAGCGCTTCGGCGCCATCCAGATGAAGCTTGCCGAGCTGGGCAGCAAGTTCTCCAACCAGCTGCTGGACGCCACGCAGGCCTGGACCCGGCACATCACCGACGAGAGCCTGCTGGCAGGCATCACCGACTCGGCCAAGGCGCAGATGGCCGAGGCGGCCAAGGCCAAGGGCCTCGACGGCTGGCTGATCACCCTGGAATTCCCCAGCTACTACGCGGTTATGACCTACGCCGACAATCGCGACCTGCGGGAGGAGGTCTACACCGCCTACTGCACCCGCGCCTCGGACCAGGGCCCGAATGCCGGGCAGTTCGACAACGGCCCGGTGATGGCCGAGATCCTCGAGCTGCGTCACGAGCTGGCCGGCCTGCTGGGCTATCGCAACTTCGCGGAGCTGTCGCTGGCGACCAAGATGGCCGAATCCACCGAGCAGGTACTGAGCTTTCTGCGCGACCTGGCGGTGCGCAGCAAGCCGTTCGCCGAGCGCGACCTGGCCGAACTGCGCGCCTTCGCCGCCGAGCAGGGTCTGGACGACCTGCAGAGCTGGGACCTGGGCTACTACGCCGAGAAGCTGCGCCAGCAGCGCTACAGCCTGAACCAGGAAGAGCTGCGCGCCTACTTCCCGATCGACAAGGTGCTGTCCGGGCTGTTCGGCATCGTCCAGCGCCTGTATGGCATCCAGATCCATGAACTGGAGCAGTTCGACGGCTGGCACCCGGATGTGCGGCTGTTCGAGATCACCGAGAACGGCGAGCACGTCGGGCGCTTCTTCTTCGACCTCTACGCGCGGCCGAACAAGCGCGGCGGCGCCTGGATGGACGGCGCCCGCGACAAGCGCCGCACCGCAGACGGCACGCTGCAGACGCCGGTGGCCAACCTGGTCTGCAACTTCACCCCGCCGGTGGGCGAGCGCCCGGCGCTCTTGACCCATGACGAGGTCACCACGCTGTTCCACGAATTCGGCCACGGCCTGCACCACCTGCTGACCCAGGTCGAGCACGCCGGCGCGTCGGGCATCAACGGCGTGGCTTGGGATGCGGTGGAGCTGCCCAGCCAGTTCATGGAGAACTGGTGCTGGGACCCCGAAGGCCTGGCGCTGATCTCCGGTCACTACCAGACCGGCGAAGCCCTGCCACAGGACAAACTGGACATGATGCTGGCGGCGAAGAACTTCCAGTCCGGCATGATGATGGCGCGCCAGCTGGAGTTCTCCCTGTTCGACTTCGAACTGCACGCCACCCACGGCGACGGCCGCAGTGTGCTCGAGGTGCTCGAACATATCCGCGACGAGGTCTCGGTGATGCGCCCACCAGCGTACAACCGCTTCCCCAACAGCTTCGCGCACATCTTCTCCGGCGGTTACGCGGCCGGCTACTACAGCTACAAGTGGGCCGAGGTGTTGTCGTCCGACGCCTTCTCGCGCTTCGAGGAAGAAGGGGTGTTCAACGCCGAGACCGGCCGCGCCTTCCGCGAGGCCATCCTGGCGCGTGGCGGCTCCCAGGAGCCGATGGTACTGTTCGTCGATTTCCGAGGCCGCGAGCCGTCTATCGACGCCCTGCTGCGCCACCTCGGGCTGGTAGCGGAGGCCGCGGCATGAGCAACGAAGTATCCCGAGTCACCACCAAGCGCTTCATCGCCGGGGCCGTATGCCCGGCATGCAGCGGCACGGACTGCATCAAGATGTGGGATGTCGACGGTGTGCCGCACCGCGAATGCATCGACTGCGGCTACGCCGACACCCTCAACGCCCAGGGCCAGTCGGTACCCATGGAGCTGGGCACGCGAGTGAACAAGGTCCAGTCCAAGCCGGCCAACCCGCAGGTGCAGTCGGTGCAGTTTTTTCCTAATCCGAAGTTGAAGAAGCCGGAGTAAGGGGTGCTGCACCTGACCTGCGGTGACCTGGCCGGCGATGGTGTTCGCAACCTGCTGACCGACCGCGAACCGGGTGCGGAGGTCCGGGTGCTGCGCGATGACCTGGCAGTCGGCCCGCTGAGCGATGTGGACAGCCCGCCGTGCGCCGCCCGTGTCGCCTTCTGGGAGCAGCTATGGCCTGACGAGCTGACGCCGCGCCCGCTGTTCGCCCACGACCTGGCCGCCGATGCGCGCTGGCTGGCAGAGCTCGCCGGGCAAGCCAACGACGTGATCGTCTGGCATGGCGACAGCGCGTCCGAACAGCTGCTGCTGGCACGGGTCTGCGCGGCGTTGCAGGGCTGCCGGTTGCAAGAAGTGGCCTGCGGTACAGGCGACAGCCGCGCCGGTCGGCGCAAAGCGGTGTCCATGCATTCGCCCGAGGCGCTGGCGGCGCTCTACCGGCCGCAGGCCGTTTCGGTGTCCCGCCAGACCGAACTTGCCGCGGTCTGGCATCAGCAATGCGCCGGCACCTACGGCATTCGGCGCTGGGACAATGGGACCTTTAGCGGCGAAGACTATCAATTGATCGACGCGGCGCTGATCGCCGCCAGCCCGGATGAATTCGCGCCGCTGGCGCGCGCGATGGCCGAGGTCATGGGCCATTGCGACGGTTTCTTCGCCACCGATCTCTTCCTCTACTGGCGCGCCCGCGAGCTGGCTACCGCGGGGCATCTGGAAGTACGGGGCGACCCCGCCGCCGGTTATTGTGATCTGCAGGTGCGCCGGAGGTGAAGGCGCACGCCGAACGATTCTGCTTCGCGGCCTCACGACAGACAGCGGTCACCGCCACGCCAGCGCTTACGCAGCCGCACCGCTGATAAAAAAGAACCCGCCGAGTGGCGGGTTCTTTTTCGGTGCCAGGCTCGCTCAGCCCTCAACCTTCGGCGTCGCCCGCCCCGGCTGCGGTGGCGAAGCAAACAGGCGCTTGAGCTTCATCGCCGGCGCTTCGATCAGGTGCCAGGACAGCGCGGCGAGGATCAGCGTCGGCACGAAGGCGATCAGCGTCAGGCCGAGCACGCCGACCTGCGGGCCGAACAGGTAGACGGTGAGCTGCTGGAACGGGAAGGCGTAGATATACAGGCCGTAGGAGAAGTCGCCGTACTTGCCGAAACGCGACACCCAGGGCAGCGGCGCGTAGGCCAGGTAAAGCACCAGGTACGGCAGCGCGACGAAGTACACCAGCGGGCCGATGTCGGTGCGGAAGGTTGCCACCAGCGCGGCGAACAGCAGCGCCGCGACCCAGCCGCGCCAGGGAATGTCGTCGCGATAGAGGAACAGTGCCGAGCCGCTGTAATACAGCAGGCCGAGCTTGAAGATGTTCTTGATGAAGTAGGACTCGATACCCAGCTTGCCCAGCAGCCAGAAGTGCCCGACCGCCAGCACCACGATCGGCAGGAAGATCAGGCGGCGCTTGAGAAAGCCGGTCAGGCCGAGAATCATCACGCCGATGTACATCAGCACTTCCAGCGGCAGTGTCCACAGCGAGCCGTTGACCACGTCGGGGTAGGCGTTGCCGGTGAACACCCCGGGCAGTTCGTAGCGCGTCACCAGCAGGATGTTCTGCAGATAGGTCCAGGTACCGTCGGCGGCCAGGTAGCGCGCGAGGTCGAATTGCGTGACCAACGGACCGATGACGAAGGCCGAAAGCAGTACCGCAACGATCAGCGCGGGAAAGATGCGCAGCGCGCGCTTGATGAGAAAGCTCTTCGGGCTGCTGCTGGCCAGCCAGGACGAGGCGATCAGATAGCCGCTCATGACGAAGAAGATGCCAACGGCGATCGAGCCGCCCTTTTCGTAGCCGGTCAGCAACGTCAGGGGTTCATCACCGCGGCGGCCAACCAGCGGATAGCTGTGGGCGAATAGCACCAGCGCGGCAGCGAAGAAGCGCAGGAAGTCGAAATTGTTCTCCCGGGTATGGAAGGAACCGGTGGGATGCATGGGGTCTGCTCCTGACGAGTGGCGGCAGTGAAGAAAGACGGGAGCGCACTGCACGTGCATGCCGGTACTGCCGGATCGGCTGCGCGTGCGCGCGCCGATCGTCCTTGTATTCGCCGGCTGGCTCCGTTTGCGTCAGCCCCTTTTGTCCCGGGGACAGGGCAAATGTTCCCGCCAGAAACGACCGACGGTCGCTAGCACCACCGATCGCCCCGGCTGGCATGCTGTCGAAGCGACGAGTACTGTACGCATGAACAGTAGCAATCATAGCCGAAGCAATGAGCGCTCCGCATTCCACACCCCGCGGCCGCGGGACCGCGACCAACCCCGACAACCGCTTCGCCCCGACGCGCAGTGAGGCCTATGACGATGGCTGGGAACAGGACGTCCCGCCGACCCGCGCCACCGAGGTACGTCGCGAGATCGCCAAGTCGGTGTTGGCGCGCAACCAGTCGCCGGACGTAGGTTTCGATCGCTCGGTCAACCCTTACCGCGGTTGCGAACATGGCTGCATCTACTGCTTTGCGCGGCCAACGCACGCGTATTGGGATCTTTCGCCGGGCATCGACTTCGAGACCCGGCTGATCGCCAAGACCAACCTTGCCGAACGGCTGGAGGCCGAGCTGAGCAAGCCGGGCTACGTGCCGCAGCCCATCGCCCTGGGGGTGAACACCGATGCCTATCAGCCGCTGGAGCGCGAGCAGCGGTTGACGCGTCAGGCGCTGGAGATTCTGCTGCGCTTCAAGCACCCGGTGCACATCATCACCAAGGGCTCGCTGGTGCTGCGCGACCTGGACCTGCTGGTGCCGCTGGCCGAGCAGCGGCTGGTGAGCGTGTCGGTCAGCCTCACGACCTTGGACGATGAACTCAAACGCATCATGGAGCCGCGCGCAGCCTCGCCCTCGGCGCGCCTGCGGGTATTGCGCACGCTGCACGAGGCCGGCGTGCCGGTCAGCGTGATGTGCGCGCCGATGATCCCGATGATCAACGACATGGAGCTGGAGCGCCTGCTCGAAGCCGCCCGCGAGGCGGGTGCGCGTTCGGCCGGCTACGTGCTGCTGCGCCTGCCCCATGAGGTAGCCGAGCTGTTCGAGGGCTGGCTGGAGGAACACTTCCCACAGCGCGCCGCCCATGTCATGAGCCTGGTGCGCCAGTCCCGCGGCGGCAAGGACTACGACAGCCGTTTCGGCAGCCGCATGCGCGGCGAAGGCCAGTTCGCCCAGCTGCTCGCCCAGCGTTTCCAGCTCGCCTGCAAGCGCCTGGGCTTCAATCGGCGCGATCAGAACTACGGGCTGGATTGCAGCATTTTTGCGCCGCCCGGGCAGCAGCTGAGTCTGATCTGAGCGGTTGCCTGACGGTAGGGGCCTAGGGTGGATGACGCGTCATTCATCCATCGTGAGGCACACTGCCACGCAGCGGGCTGCGGCCCGGCCTGGGCTGCGCGCGGGTGCCATCAGACGCGTGGAAAATGCTTCGCAGTTTTCCACGCTACGCGGCGGATCAGTGGATGTAGATAACGCTCCGCTTATTCACAGGGGAGCAGACGTAGGGTGGCTGGCGCTTCACCCATCCACCGCAACGCAGGCATGCATTGCGGTACGGGGTTGATGGCGCAGCCCGTCATCGGCCGTTGCGCCCGTCTGCCAGGCGCGCCGGCAAGGAACTATCCCAACCCGCCACGGCACCAATCCCTGTATTCCCGCACCGGAGGCATCGTGGACTGGATCGATCTGCTGCAATGGCCGGCCATGGCGGTCACGGTGATCGCCGCCTGGCTGATCGGCTCGCTGCGACCCGGCCGGCGCTTCGTCGGCTTCTGCTGTTTCCTGCTGAGCAACCTGCTCTGGGTGATCTGGGGCTGGCACGCCGAGGCCTGGGCGCTGATCGTCCTGCAGGTCTGCCTGGCGGCGATGAACATTCGTGGCGTGAAGAAGAACGACGACCCCGCACAGCCCGAGCCAGACACGCCCGGCGCTTAAATTGCGAGAGTGGGATCGCTGTCTATACTCCGAATCGTAGGCGTACCTGATTGAGTTCCGACTGCGCGTGCAAGCGTCCAGTCGGCCGCCGGGCCTTCCGGTGGTCGTGCTGGGCAGAATCGGACTGATCGAGAACGTAGCTGGCATGACGGGAATGGTTTCCCCGGCCAGCCGATTCTCGGCGGTGCGATGGCGGTCGGCGGGATAACAAGAATCATAAGGGGAACCCGCAATGTCTCGACATCCATGCATCGGGATGGGGCTTGGGCTTTCGGCAGTATTTGGCCAGGCCCAGGCGGCCTGGGACGTGAACATGCGCTCCGGCGCCACTGACGTCAGTCAGTCGGTGTTCGATCTGCACATGACCATCTTCTGGATCTGCGTGGTCATCGGCGTGCTGGTGTTCGGCGTCATGATCTATTCGATGATCGCGCACCGCCGCTCCAAGCGTCAGCAATCGGCCAACTTCCACGAAAACACCCGCGTCGAGGTGCTCTGGACGGTCATCCCGCTGTTGATCCTGGTGGGCATGGCGATCCCGGCAACGCGCACGCTGATCCACATCTACGACTCCAGCGAATCGGACGTGGACGTGCAGATCACCGGCTACCAGTGGAAGTGGCACTACAAGTATCTGGGCGAGGACGTGGAGTTCTTCAGCAACCTCACCACGCCGCGCGATCAGATCAACAACCAGTCGCCCAAGGGCGAGCATTACCTGCTGGAAGTCGACGAGCCGCTGGTGATCCCGGCCGGTGCCAAGGTCCGCTTCCTGATCACCGCGGCGGACGTGATCCACTCCTGGTGGGTACCGGATCTGGCGGTGAAGAAGGACGCCATTCCCGGTTTCATCAATGAATCCTGGACCCGCGTCGAGCAGCCGGGCATCTACCGCGGCCAGTGCACCGAACTCTGCGGCAAGGACCACGGCTTCATGCCGGTGGTGGTGGAGGTCAAGTCGCAGGAGGACTACGCCAGCTGGCTCGGCGAGAAGAAGGCCGAGGCCGCCAAGCTGGCTGAACTGACCAGCAAGGAATGGACGCTGGAAGAGCTCTCCGAGCGCGGCGAGAAGGTCTACCAGACCGCCTGCGCCTCGTGCCACCAGGCCGGTGGCGAAGGCATCCCGCCGATGTTCCCGGCCCTCAAGGGCTCGGCCATCGCCACCGGCGACGTCGAGGCGCACATCGACATCGTCGTCAACGGCAAGCCGGGCACCGCCATGGCGGCGTTCGGCAAGCAGCTGTCGGAGGTCGATCTGGCTGCCGTCATCACCTACGAGCGCAACGCCTGGGGCAACAACACGGGCGACATGGTCACGCCGAAAGACGTGCTCGACTTCAAACAGGCCGAAGAAGCCACCCAGTAAGAGGATCAGGTGATGAGTGCAGTGATCGACGACCATGGTCATGTCGGGCATGACCACCACCACGGCCCGGCGAAGGGGCTCTCGCGCTGGCTGCTGACCACCAATCACAAGGACATCGGCTCGATGTACCTGTGGTTCAGCTTCTGCGCCTTCCTGCTCGGCGGCTCGATGGCCATGGTGATCCGCGCCGAGCTGTTCCAGCCGGGCCTGCAGATCGTGCAGCCGGAATTCTTCAACCAGATGACCACCATGCACGGCCTGATCATGGTGTTCGGCGCGGTGATGCCGGCCTTCGTCGGCCTGGCCAACTGGATGATCCCGCTGATGATCGGCGCGCCGGACATGGCCCTGCCGCGGATGAACAACTTCAGTTTCTGGCTGCTGCCGGCGGCCTTCGGCCTGCTGGTCTCGACCCTGTTCATGGAAGGCGGCGGGCCGAACTTCGGCTGGACCTTCTATGCGCCACTATCGACGACCTACGCGCCGGAGTCGGTGACCTTCTTCATCTTCGCCATCCACCTGATGGGCATCAGCTCGATCATGGGTGCGATCAACGTGATCGCCACCATCCTCAACCTGCGCGCGCCAGGCATGACGCTGATGAAGATGCCGCTGTTCGTCTGGACCTGGCTGATCACCGCCTTCCTCTTGATCGCGGTGATGCCGGTGCTGGCGGGCGTGGTGACCATGATGCTGATGGACATCCACTTCGGCACCAGCTTCTTCAGCGCGGCCGGTGGCGGCGACCCGGTGCTGTTCCAGCACGTGTTCTGGTTCTTCGGCCATCCCGAGGTGTACATCATGATCCTGCCGGCCTTCGGCGCGGTCAGCTCGATCATCCCGGCGTTCAGCCGCAAGCCGCTGTTCGGCTACACCTCGATGGTTTACGCCACCGGCGCGATCGCCTTCCTCTCCTTCATCGTCTGGGCGCACCACATGTTCACCGTCGGCATCCCGCTGACCGGCGAGCTGTTCTTCATGTACGCCACCATGCTGATCGCCGTGCCCACCGGGGTGAAGGTGTTCAACTGGGTGTCGACGATGTGGCGCGGCTCGCTGACCTTCGAGGCGCCGATGCTGTTCGCCGTGGCCTTCGTCATTCTCTTCACCATCGGCGGTTTCTCCGGGCTGATGCTGGCCATCGCCCCGGCGGACTTCCAGTACCACGACACCTACTTCGTGGTGGCGCACTTCCACTACGTGCTGGTGCCGGGGGCGATATTCGGCATCTTCGCCTCGGCCTACTACTGGCTGCCGAAGTGGACCGGGCACATGTATGACGAGACCCTGGCCAAGCTGCATTTCTGGATGAGCTTCATCGGCATGAACCTGGCGTTCTTCCCGATGCACTTCGTCGGCCTGGCCGGCATGCCGCGACGCATCCCCGACTACAACATGATGTTCGCCAACTTCAACATGGTCTCCAGCGTCGGCGCCTTCATGTTCGGCGCCACTCAGCTGCTGTTCCTGTTCATCGTCATCAAGTGCATCCGCGGCGGCGTACCGGCGCCGGCCAAGCCCTGGGACGGCGCCGAGGGGCTGGAATGGAGCGTGCCCTCGCCGGCGCCCTACCACACCTTCCAGACACCGCCGGACATGAGCGATGTGCACGAACACCGCAAGGGCACCGGCGGGGAGCTGACGCCGTGAGCAGGCAACTGGGCGTCGCTGGCAGGCCCGGCCGGGTCTGCCAGGTCGACCGCGAAATGGCCCGCTCCCACCAAACGGGGATGCTCTCATGAACGAGTCCCTGCCCACCCGGCGCCTGGTCCGCCGCCTGCTGTTCGTCGTGGTCGGCATGTTCGGTTTCGGCTTTCTGCTGGTGCCGATCTACGACGTCATGTGCCAGGCGTTCGGCATCAACGGCAAGACCGCCGGCGCCTACACCGGTTTGCAGAGCGCCGACGCGGCGCGGGCGGTGCGGGTGCAGTTTCTCGCCACCAACGCTGCCGGCATGCGCTGGGAGTTCGGCCCGCTGGCCGACCAGCTCAGCGTGCACCCGGGCGCCAGCCAGGAAATCCGTTTCGTCGCCTACAACCCCACCGACAAGCCGATGACCGCGCAGGCGATCCCCAGCGTCTCGCCGTCGCGGGCGGCCGCGTACTTCCACAAGACCGAATGCTTCTGCTTCACCCAGCAGGTGCTGCAACCGGGCGAGCGCATCGAAATGCCGGTGCGCTTCATCGTCGATCGCGACCTGCCCGCCGATGTGCACAACCTGACCCTTGCCTACACGCTGTTCGACATCACGTCCCGCCAGCCGCCGGTGGCCGTCAACGCCACATCGGCCCCGGCCAAGGAGAGTCTGCAATGAGCCAACAGACCACCCACGAGCAGTACTACGTTCCTGATCAGAGCAAATGGCCGATCATCGCCACCATCGCCCTGCTGGTCACCTTCTACGGCCTGGGCAGCTGGTTCAACGACCTCAAGGCCGCCCGTGATTCGTCCAACGGGCCGCTGATCTTCTTCGTCGGCGCGCTGCTGATCGCCTACATGATGTTCGGCTGGTTCGGCTCGGTGGTCAGGGAAAGCCGCGCCGGACTGTACAGCGCACAGATGGACCGCTCGTTCCGCTGGGGCATGAGCTGGTTCATCTTTTCCGAAGTGATGTTCTTCCTCGCCTTCTTCGGCGCGCTGTTCTACATCCGCTACTGGACCGGCCCCTGGCTCGCCGGTGAGGGCGACAAGGGCATCAGCAACATGCTCTGGCCCAACTTCGAGTACAGCTGGCCGCTGCTGAACAATCCCGACCCGAAGCTCTACCCGGCACCGGAAGGCACCATCAGCGCCTGGGGCCTGCCACTGATCAACACCATCCTGCTGGTCAGCTCCAGCTTCACCCTGACCTGGGCGCACCATGCGCTGCGCAAGAACAACCGCCAGCACTTGAAGCTCGGCTTGGGCCTGACCGTGCTACTCGGTGCGGCGTTCCTGGTCCTGCAGATCGAAGAATACGTGCATGCCTACACCGAACTCGGGCTGACCCTGGACTCGGGCATCTATGGCGCGACCTTCTTCATGCTCACCGGCTTTCACGGCGCCCACGTGACCATGGGCGCGATCATCCTCACGGTGATGCTGGTGCGCATCCTGCGCGGGCACTTCAGCCCGGAGCAGCACTTCGGTTTCGAGGCGGCGGCCTGGTACTGGCACTTCGTCGACGTGGTGTGGATCGCGCTGTTCGTATTCGTTTACGTGCTTTAGCGAGCGCTCAGAAGCTGAAGGCGGGGCGCAGCTGCCCCGTATAGAAACCCCAGCCGATCAGCGCAACGGTCAGCGCGCTGAGCGTGACGCGAATGAACAGGGCCGTGATCACGCGGGAGGTACGGCCCTCGTCCCTGACGAGGAAGAACAACCCACTGAACAGACTGACCAGCGTGGCCACTAACAACAGAACGATCGCCGCCTTGAGCATGAGCGATTCCACGACAGGGGTATTGGGGGTGGAGTATAGCCAGCCGTATCGACACATCAGGCTGCCGGCCATGAGCGGCTTCAGGCCCGGGCTGCTGCCGACCCTGCTGGTGCTGGCCATGCTGCCGGTGCTGGTGTGGCTGGGCTTCTGGCAGCTGGAGCGTGGCGAGCAGAAGCGCGAGCTGCTGGAGCGCCAGGAAGCCCGCCGAGAGGCCGCGCCGCTGGCGCCCCACGAGATCGAACGGCTGAACGATCCGGCCTTCGCCCGGGTGTTCCTGCAGGGTCGCTTCGATGCCGAACACAGCTTTCTGCTCGACAGCCGCACCCGCAATGGCAAGGTCGGCGTCGAATTGCTGCAGCCTTTCCATGACGAACTCAGCGATCGATGGGTGATGGTCAACCGCGGCTGGATTCCCTGGCCGGATCGCCGCGTACCGCCGGCTTTCGATACCCCCGCGCAGTCGCTCAAGCTCGCCGCCTGGGTCTACGTGCCGCCGGGCAAGCCGTTCGTCTTCAGCCATCGCACGGCCGAGGGCTGGCCGCGGCTGATCAACCATGTAGACATCGAGGCGATGTGGCAGCAGGCCGGCCGCGCGGGCTTGATTCACGAGCTGCGCCTGGAACCAGGCCCGAGTGCCTACCGCGCCGACTGGGCGATCACCAGCATGCGCCCTTCGCAGCACCTGGGTTACGCCGTGCAGTGGTTCGCCCTGGCGGCGGCCCTGCTGGCGCTGTTCATCTATTTCGGTGTGCATCAGGCACGGGGGAAGCACAGTGAGCACGATGAACCCAACCCTCTCCAGCGGTGACGGAAAACGCGGCCGCGGTCGGCTGCAACTGCTGCTGATCATCGGCGTGGTGCTCGGCCCGATGCTGCTGGCCTCGGCCATGTACCGCTTCGGCTTCTGGGTGCCGGAAAGCCGCAGCTATGACGGCGTGCTGATCGCCAACGGCCAGGACCGCGCGGCCATCGGCGTCAGCGCTGCGGCGCCCGAACGCCGCTGGGAGCTGCTGGTCACCGCGCCGCAGGGTTGCGAGGCGCAATGCCAGCAACTGGTCTATCTGGCCCGGCAGATCAATATCGGCCTGGCCCGCGAGGCGGCCCGCGCCAGCCACGCACTGGCGAGCGCAACGGCGCTGGATGAGGCCTACGAACAGCGCCTGCGCCGCGAATATCCACAGCTACAACACCATGCCCTGGACGCCGCCGTCTATGCCCGCAACCCCGAGGCGCCCGCCACGCCACAGCTGTGGATCGTCGATCCGCACGGCAACCTGGTGCTGCGCTACGACGCTGGCGCCGACGGCAAGGCGATCCTCGACGACCTGAAGTACCTGCTGAAAATCTCGCAGATCGGCTGAGGCACTGCGCCGCTGCGCTGCGGTCCCAAACAGACCGCCCAAGGAGAACCCGATGGCCAGACCCGGATACCGCCTCGCCCTGATCGCCACCGCGCTGGCCGTGGTGGTCGTGCTGCTCGGCGCCTATACGCGGCTGACCCACGCCGGCCTCGGCTGCCCGGACTGGCCCGGCTGCTACGGTTTTCTCGCCGTGCCCATGAGCGAACACAAGCAGAACCTTGCCGCGCTGCGCTTTCCCGATGCACCGCTGGAGGTGCGCAAGGGCTGGAACGAGATGGTCCACCGCTATTTCGCCGGCGCCCTCGGGCTGGTGATCCTCGCCCTCGCGGTACAGGCGATACGCCGTCGCAGCCAACCCGGGCAGCCGGTGAAGTTGCCGCTGCTGCTGTTCGCGGTGGTCATCGCCCAGGCGATCTTCGGCATGTGGACGGTGACGCTGCAGCTCTGGCCGCAAGTGGTCACGGCGCACCTGCTCGGCGGCTTCACCACGCTCAGCCTGCTGTTTCTGCTGTGCCTGCGGCTATCCGGCGCGCTTGCTCCCTTGCCGGCCGTGGACAATCGTCTGCGCAGATTCGCCGGCATCGCCCTGCTCGCGGTGGTGGCGCAGATCGCCCTGGGCGGTTGGGTCAGCAGCAACTATGCGGCGGTGGCCTGTACCGATTTCCCCACCTGCCACGGCGAATGGTGGCCGCGGATGGACTTCGCCAACGCCTTCAACCTGACCCACCACGACATCGGCCCCAACTACCTCGGCGGCCTGCTCTACGGCGAGGCGCGCACGGCCATCCATCTCACCCACCGCATCGGTGCGCTGCTGGTGACGCTGGTGTTGCTGGCGCTCGCCGCCATGCTCTGGCGCCGCGGCCTCGGCCGCCTGGCCGGGCTGCTCGTCGCCGCGCTGGCGCTGCAGGTCGGGCTGGGCATCAGCAACGTGCTGCTCAACCTGCCGCTGGCGGTGGCCGTGGCGCACAACGGTGGCGGCGCCGCGCTGCTGCTGGTGCTGGTACTGGTCAATTACCGGCTGCGCCAGCCTGCACATGCCGCCCGGCAAACCGAGCCGGCATCGGTTTCGAACACGAAGGGGCAGCTCGATCTGCCCCGCGCATGACCACAAGGAGAACCCCCATGGCGACTCTACTCAGCGAACGCGGCGCCCAGGCCAGCTGGCGCGACTACCTGGAGCTGACCAAGCCGAAGGTGGTGCTGCTGATGCTCATCACCTCGCTGGTGGGCATGTTCCTCGCCACCCGCGCCGGCGTGCCCTGGACGGTGCTGCTGTTCGGCAACCTGGGCATCGCCCTGTGTGCCGGCGGCGCGGCGGCGGTGAACCATGTGGTGGACCGGCAGATCGATTCGGTGATGGCCCGCACCCACAAACGGCCCCTGGCCGAAGGACGGGTCTCACCGGCGGCGGCACTGACCTTCGCCTTCGTCCTTGGCGTCAGCGGGCTGGCCCTGCTGCTGACCTTCACCAATGCCCTCGCCGCCTGGCTGACGCTGGCCTCGCTGATCGGTTACGCGGTGATCTATACCGGCTTTCTCAAGCGCGCCACGCCGCAGAACATCGTCATCGGCGGCCTGGCCGGCGCCGCGCCGCCGCTGCTCGGCTGGGTCGCGGTAACCGGCCAGGTCACGGCCGAACCGCTGCTGCTGGTGCTGATCATCTTCGCCTGGACGCCGCCGCACTTCTGGGCCCTGGCCATTCACCGCAAGGACGAGTACGCCAAGGTCAACGTGCCGATGCTGCCGGTGACCCATGGCGTGCACTACACCAAGGTGCACATCCTGCTCTACACCGCGATGCTGCTGGCGGTCAGCTTCATGCCCTTCGCCATCCACATGAGCGGCCCGCTGTACCTGGCCGCCGCGGTGCTGCTGGGCGCGCGCTTCCTCTACTGGACCATCGCGCTGTACCGCGACAGCCGGCCACATGCGGCAATCAAGACGTTCAAATTCAGCATCTGGTACCTGTTCGCGCTGTTCATCGCGCTGCTGGTTGATCATTATCTGCTGCTCGATTTCTAGTGGCCTGTGCGGTGAGTGGGTTGAGGCAAGTTCGGATGAACATGGCTCCGAGACAAGGCGCTGCGACGAGTCATAGCGAGCTATGGCAAGGAGCAGCAACGCAGTGTCGGGGCCATGGGCGCCGAAATTGACCAACTAAGCTCACCAAACAGGCCACCCAGCTGCACTAAGGACATCCATGACCCGCATCCAGAAAACCGTCTTCATTCTCGTGGCGCTGGTGGCGCTGGTCGTCGGGCTGACGGTTTCCAAGGTGCTCAACAGCCAGCGCCAGCTAGACCCCACCCAGCTGCTGGATGCCGGCATCGTCCTGCTGCCGCAGAGCCGCCCGGTGCCGTCACTGAGCCTGACGGATCAGGACGGCGAAGCAGTGAAGGTGGACGAGCTGGACGGACAATGGACGCTGCTGTTCTTCGGCTACACCTTCTGCCCGGACATCTGCCCCACCACCCTGGCCGAGCTGCGCCAGCTCAACGGCATGCTGCCGGAGACGGTGCGCGGCCAGTTGCGCATCATCCTCGTCAGCGTCGACCCGAATCGCGACACACCGGAGAAGCTCAAGCAATATCTGGGCTACTTCAACGCCGGTTTCCAGGGCCTGACCGGCCCACTGGACGATATCCAGACGCTGGCCAATGGCGTCGGCATCCCCTTCATTCCGGGGGATACCAGCAAGGAAAACTACACCGTCGACCACAGCGGCAACCTGGTGCTGATCGGCCCGGATGGTCGGCAGCAGGGCTTTATCCGCTCGCCTTTGCGGGTGCAGAAACTGGCCGAGCAGTTGCCTGAGCTGGTCAAGCAGGCGGAGTGAGGAAAGCGAGCCTGTTGGCGTTCGCGGTGTACAGACTATGGCTGGCGCTGGGCCTGGAAGCCCGCCCCCTCTCCCTAGCCCTCTCCCCAAGGATGGCGAGGGGACTGTTCGATGGTGACGCAGGCTCTGGCGAATCAACACCCGGCCCAGAGGCGGCACGCTTCGGACGTCAGCACGGCGCAGCAACCATCTTTGGCTGCACAATCATCGAACACTGCCGTAATACTCAGATACCTCTGCGATCCAACCCCCCTCGCCCCTCCGGGGAGACGGCTGGGGCGTCCAGCATAGGGTTGAGGGGACGCTTCACCTCATGACCATCATGGCTCACCGACCGAACTTACCGACGCCGCGCTTCCCCTACGAGGTTCACGCAGCACCGCGCTGATGCGTGCTCGTCGCTTGCGCCACCAGATCACCACACCGGTGACCGACAACACCGCGATCGCCACGCCCAGCACGGCGATGAGGATGCGCCCTGGTAGGCCGAGGATGCGCCCGCCATGGATCGCCGGCTGCAGCAGATGAAACTGCTGCCCCAGCGTGCCCTGGCCGGGAATCTCCTGCCCCAGCAGACGACCGTCGGTGCCATGGAAGAACAGCCAGGCGTTGCCCTGGTTGCTGTCGTGCTCGCCGAAGCCGGCGCCGTAGAAGTTGTATTCGAAGCTGTAGTACAGCTCGGTGATTGCCTCGCTCAGGCCGAGCTCGGAGGCGTGCTGCATGGCGTATTCGTACGCCTGGTGGAAGTCGTAGGCGGTAGTGCCCAGCTGCTCTGCCGGCATCCGCCCGCGGGCCTCGTAGACGCTCGGCTCAACGGGCGAGAACAGTGAAACCACCGGCTTGAACACCTGCTCCGGCAGGTTCATCGCCACGCTGCTGACCGCCACCGGGGTGAGCAGCAGCCACAGCCACAGGCCACCGGCACGGTGCACGTCGTGGTTCATGCGCTGGCGCTTGATCTTCCAGGCCGTCCACCACTTGGAAAGGAACGGCCGCCCACGGGGAAAGGTCAGCACCAGCGAGACGAAGCAATCGATCACCCAGGCGATGGCCACGATACCCATCAACCACAGCCCCCAGTTGCCCGGCAACGACAGGTTGTAGTGGAACTCGAGGATGAAGGGCACGAAGTTCTTGCGCGAGAAGCAGCATTCGCCCCAGTAGCGTGTACCCACCGGCTCGCCGGTTACCGCGTCGATGTACTGCACCACCGGGCGCTCGTCATACGGTTTGCCGGTGGCCGGATCGTTGCGCGGCACCAGCGCCATCAGCGCGGCATGGCCGGGCTCGCTGGGGAACTCCATGTACCAGACCTGCATGCGCGGGTTGGCCTGCTCGACGCGCTCCACCAGCGTCCCCGGCGCCAGCACCGGCCCCTCGCTGGTGGTGTGGTAGAACTCCGGGTTGAGCCATTCATCCAGCTCGTGATGGAAGGCCAGGATGCTGCCGGTAATGCCGGCGAGAAACAGGAAGATCGCCGTGGCCAGGCCGATGTAGCGGTGCAGGAGCACAAGAATCGAACGCATCGTCGGTTGTCCGTCCTTCAGAAAGCACAAAGCCGCCGGCCCTGTGGGGCCGGCGGCTGGTTTATCGATCAGAACTCGTGGCTGATTGTTGCGGTTACGCTGCGCTCAGCACCGTAGTAGCAGAAGTTGAGACTTCCACAGGAGGCTACGTAGCTTTCGTCAGTTAGATTATTGGCATTCAGACGGACCTCCGTACCTTTCATACCAACCTGGCCAAGATCGTAGCTTAGCGATGCGTCATACAGGGTGTACGACGGAACATGTACGGTGTTCTCGGCATCAGCCCAGCTCTTACCCATGTAGCGCACGCCAAGCCCTGCGCTAAGCCCTGCTAGGCCGCCAGCGGTGAACCTGTAGTCTGCCCACAGGCTAGCCATATGCTCTGGCGTCTGTGCCGGTGTGTTGCCCTTTACGTTGCGAGTAATATTATCGGCGGCCCGGTTGAAGTAAGGCTTGGTGTATTCGACCTCCGTATACGTATAGCTGCCCAATACTCTCAGGTTCTCGGTTAGATGAACCCGCCCTTCCAGCTCAACCCCTTGGGATTCCACCTCGCCGGCGTTGCGGTAAAAGTCTTCGCTGGCCTGTTTGGTCGCGACGTTTTCCTGCGAGATGTGGAAAAGCGAGACGGTATAAAAATCGTCTGTGCCTGTTGGCTGATATTTCATCCCCAGTTCCCACTGCTTACCTTCGGAGGGATCAATCAGGCTTCCGGCAGCATCACTGTAGGTCGACGGATTGAAGGACTCTGAATAGCTGATATACGGCGCGATGCCATTGTCGAACTGGTAGAGCACGCCGGCACGACCGGTCAACTTACTATCATTAAGCGAGTTTTCGGTGCCGCTAGCTCGGCTGAGAAGACCGGTTACAGAACTGAATTCATCAAGTCGGTTGGTTTCCGACACCTCGAACCAGTCTTTGCGCAGGCCCAGCGAAAGGTTCCAGCGACCCACCTCAATCAGATCCTGAATATAGGCGCCAGTCTGCTCCTTGCGGCGCAGGTAACTGTAAAGGTCAAAGGGTGGGTAATAGGCAACCTCGTCGTTTCCATAGCTGGGGTTAAACGGATCAATATTGCTAGGCTGCCCATACGCCCAGTCGACCACATTCTTGATGCGCTGATAATCAAGCCCCATTACCAATGTATGGATCGCTGATCCAGTCATGAACTCCGCTTGGACCATGTTATCGATGATCCAGGAGTGCAGTGCTTCTTCAGCACCGGTATATTGCCGATAGAGTTCATTCGGGCGCGGCACGTACCCTGGGTATGGATCAAAGTTGTCATAGCCCCAAGCGTATATCTGTTCCTGACTATGCTCAGAATCCAAATAACGAAAGTTCTGCCGCACGCTCCAAACATCATTCAGTCGATGCTGAAACTCATAGCCAAACATTTGCTGATCGCGTTTCGCGGTATCTAGACCCGGCTCACCTTCAAAGAAACTGTCCGAGATCCTCTGGCCGTTGGTGTGGGGATAAAGCGTCCCGGAAGCCGGCAGACCACCGTGATATCCGCTTTGCGGATCACTCTGCAGATAGGCATACAGGTTTAGTGAGGTATCGTCGCTGAAATTGATCGCCACGCTGGGCATCAAGGTATACCGCGTCTCTTCAACGTGATCGAACTGCGAATTCGCATCCTTGGCGATACCCACGAGGCGATACGCAACGCTGTCGGTCAGCGGACCGGTGAAGTCGAATCCGATGCTTTTGTAGTCGTTACTCCCTGCAGACAGCTGTACTGAACGACGCGCTTCGAACTGGGGCCGCTTGGTGGTCAATGCAACAAGGCCGCCGGGATTGCTTCTACCATACAGAACCGAGGACGGCCCCTTGAGCACGTCGATACGCTCAACGAAATATGGGTCGACCTGCAGGCTACTGAAGGTACCCGCGTCGCTCATCGACTTGAGTCCGTCGACGATGATGTTATCCACAGAACCATCATTGAAGCCGCGCATGGCGACATAGTCATAGCGTTTGGTCGCCCCGTAAGGGTTTGTCACAACACCAGGGGCATAACGAATCGCCTCCGAGACAGTTTGAGACCCTTGATCCTCAATTTGCTCCCGCGTGACCACGGAAACGCTTTGCGAGGTGCGCACCAACGGCATACTGGTCTTGGTCGCCACGCTGCTGTGGGTCGCGTTGTAGCCTTCCATCGAACCCAGCGCGTTGCCCAGGGCGAAACCTTCGACGGTCATCGGTTGCAGTTCGACGGCATCGGTCTGCGCGCTACGGCGCGCTAGCGAGTAATTGCCCTGGCTGTCGCGGACGGCCTGCAGGCCGCTACCCTGCAGCAACGCAGCGAAACCGTCGTCAACGCCGTACTGCCCTTGCAGACCGTTGCTGTCCAGGCCCTGCAGCAGGCTGCCATCCACCGAGAGCAGCACACCTGCTTCACCGGCGAAACGGCTCAGTGCGCTGGAGAGCGGGCCGGCGGGAATGTCGTAGCTGCGCACCACCTGCTGGGTCGCAGACTGCGCCATGGCAGCGCCGGGCACGACGCTGGCCAGCGGCAGGCACAGCAGCGCGGCACGAATGCCGAGCGCCAAGGCGCGGGAGCGATTGGGGGTGAAAGGCAAGGCGGAAGAGCGCATGAATGATCCTGTTCGACGTGACGGGTTTCGTCCTATGCCCGGCCAGTTCGAAGAAAGGGAACTGCAGATGCGAATATTTTTTATTCGTGTCCGTATTGGCTCAAACGCCAGCGCGCTCGATCGCCGGCTCGAGACTGACCCACCAGGCCATACGTCGCTCGATACGCACCGGCAGCGTGGCGGCAAGCGCGTCCAGCACCCGCTCGGTATCGGCAAGGGGAAATGCCCCGACCACACGCAGATCGGCGATACGGGGATCGCAGCCAAGGTAGCCATGCCGATAGCGCGACAGTTCGGCGAGGAAGTCCTCCAGGCGCTGGTTATCGGCCAGCAACACGCCGGTGGTCCAGGCCTGGTGCTCGGCGCTGGCCGCCTCGAGCGGTTCGACGCCGCGACTGCCGAACGCCGTCTGCTGCCCGGCCGGGATGCTGGTGATGCCGAAGCCCTCCAGCTGAATATCCACTATTCCGGCGAAGACACTGACCCGGGCCCGCCCATCGTCCTGGCGCACCGAAAAGCACGCGGCCTGCTCGCTGTACAAGCGCCCTTCGCGGCTGGTGACCAGCAACGGGCGCGCCCGCCGGCTGGCGGGGGCCTCGATCAGCAACTCGCCACGATACAGCGCCAGCTGCCGTGTCTTGGTATCGAAGGCGATATCCAGCGCCGTATCGGTGTTCAGCCACAGGCGTGAGCCATCGGCCAGTTTCATGTCGCGCACCTCGCCCACCGCGGTGCGCTCGTCGGCGGCCCACTGTCGCCACGGCATATGTCCGCTGGCCAGGCTCAGCGCAGTGCCACCGCACAGCACCGACAGCATCTTCAGCGCCTGGCGCCGATTCGATCGGCGGCTGTGCAGAAGCCCACCCGCGCTTCGGCCGACCGGGTCGGCCGCCAGGGGCTGGAACTGCCCGCTGATGCGCTCGACCCGAGCCCACGCGCGGGCATGTTCCGGCTGTTCCAGCCATGCGGACCATGCCTGATGCTCTGCGCGACTGGCCGAGCCGGACTGCAACACGGCGAACCATTTCGCCGCCTCCTGCAGCACGCGGTAATCGATGCCCATCAATCGTCCTCGACCAGCATCAGGCAGTGCAGCATGGCCTGGCTCATGTATTTCTTCACCATACGCTCGGAGACGCCGAGTTCGCTGGCGATCGCCGCGTAGGTCATGCCGTGCAGCTGCGACATCAGGAAGGCACTGCGGACCCGGGTCGGCAGACGCATCAGCATGGCATCGATCTGCAACAGGGTTTCGACGATCAACGCCTGGGATTCGGGCGATGGCACGACCGGTTCCGGCTGCAGGGCAAGCGCATCCAGATAGGCCTGCTCGATCTGCCGACGCCGCCAATGGTTGATCAGCAGCCCCTTGGCGATGGTGTGCAGGTAGGCTCTGGGCTCGCGAATGGCAGCCATGTCCTGATCCTTGCTGAGCACGCGCACGAAGGTATCCTGCGCCAGGTCAGCCGCACGCTGATTGCAGCCCAGCTGCCGACGCAGCCAGCCATTGAGCCAGCCGTGATGATCGGCGTAGAGACGGTGCAGCATCTGTTGCCGAAGCATGCCTTCAGTTGCCATGCGGCCTCCCATGAGCGCAGCAGGCGTTAATGCTAACGCTTCTCAACAACATAAATCCATGGCAATCGCCGCATTTGCTCATCGATCGGATGACCGTCAGCATTTGGCCGGTACTGCGGCGACCGTTCGGCTAGGCTGAGAGGGACATAGCCTCAGGAGCTCAAGCATGATCCGCCCTCTATCACTAGCCGTGTCGTTCAGCCTCTCGCTGGCCCTGCTGCCGGCCCATGCGCAGCAGATCCTGCCGGGCCTGTGGGAATTCAGCAGTGGCGACATCCAGGTGGACGGCCAGCAACTGCCGGCCATGCAGCAGATGATGGAGCAGATGCGCAACCTGCCTGCCGACCAGCGCCGGATGATGGAAGGAATGTTTGCCGCGCATGGTGTGCAGCTGGGCGCCAACGGGGTACGCATCTGCCTGAGCAAGGCCCAGGTGGAGGCCGATGAGCTGCCCTTCCAGGATGATCCGGCCTGTACCCAAGAGATCACCGAGCGTGGCGATAAGCTGTGGAAATTCAGGTTCGAGTGCCCTGATGCCCAAGGTCAGGGCGAGACGCGCTTCATCAGCGACAAGGAGTTCGTCAGCACCGTGGAAAGCCAATACCGCCAGGGCACCGAGACTGGAACGTCACGAATCCAATCCCACGCGCGCTGGATAGCGGACGATTGCGGCGCATTGAAACCGGCTCGGTAGGAGGCAACCGGGAAATCAGCAGAGGTTCCACGTGAAACCCTTATGCCTGCTGGGCTGGCGTCAGTTCTTCTCCCAGCGGCCCTGGTTGTTCTGCTCGCAAGCGGGCTGGAGAAAGCGCGCATCACTGGCGATGCCGTAATAGTGGATGTCCTGCCGGTACGGCATGTTCGACACCTGCGCGTTGCGGCAGACACCGAAGGCACCGTCCGGGCACTGATCGACGAACTCGACTTCGACCTCGTGATCCTTCAACTGCGGCTGACAGAAGCCGGTGCGGAACAGCTCTGCGGGAATGTTGATGTTCGCCTGGCATAGCTTCACTGCCACGCGGTCGTCGTGGCTGTTAATGACGCACGCTTCAGCCATCACATCGCCAGCGACGAGCAGGCCGCACAGGCCTGTCAGCAAGAACGGTAGCCGCACGATTTCACCTCTCCGAGAACCGCCGGCGACTTTAGCATGAGCCACCGGCCCCTTTCAGACCCAGCGCAAAATGCGCAACATAGCCGCCATGCTCGAACATATCCCGACCCATCTCATCGGCGGCCCGCTTGGAGCCGGCAAAACCAGCCTGATCCGCCATCTGCTCGATCAGAAGCCCGCCGACGAACGCTGGGCCGTACTGATCAACGAGTTCGGCCAGATCGGCCTGGACGCCGCGTTGCTGACGACCGAAGCAGACGGTATCAGTCTGGCTGAGATCCCCGGCGGCTGCCTGTGCTGCGTCAACGGCGTGCCGTTCCAGGTTGGCCTGGCGCGCCTGCTGCGCCAGGCAAAACCAGACCGCTTGCTGATCGAGCCCTCCGGCGTGGGTCACCCGGCGGAACTGCTGCGTCAGCTTGGGCAGCCACCATGGCAGAGCGTGCTGAGCATCCAGCCGAGCGTGCTGGTGCTGGATGCGCAGGCACTCAGCCGCGGCGAAGCCCTGCCCGACAGCCAGCGGCAGGCCCTGACGCAAGCCGGACTGCTGTTGATGAACAAGAGCGAATCACTGGACGCATCCGGTCGAACACGACTGACTGAGCAACTGCCCAAGCAAACGCTTTACTGGACCACGCAAGGCCAGTTGCCCCTGGAACGGCTTCCCGGTATCGACGCTCGCGCCAGTGAATCAGCACGCGCGACCACCCTGCCCTGCGGGTCGGCGACGCTGGCGCAGGTTTGGCTCGATCCGCGCCAGCCGATCTGCCAGGTTCAGGTGACAGCGGAGTACTGGAGCATCGGCTGGCGCTGGCACCCGAGCCAGCGTTTCGATCTCGACCAGCTCTCGCAATGGCTGGCGCGCTGGTCCTGGCGTCGCGCCAAACTGGTGGTCCACGGCCGCAGCGGCTGGCAGTCAGCCAATGCACTGGATGGTCAGGTGCTGGTCTTCAGGAGCAGCGAGTGGCGGCGGGATTCGCGGATAGAGCTGATCTTCAGCGAACCGCAGTCGCAGGCGGAATTGCAACAGGGCATGACGGCGTGTCGTATCGACGACTGACCCGTCAATCGCGGGGGCGGCGCCAGTCGTCCAGCTGGATCACCCGCCCCGGCTCGTCGGCGGGCTGGAACGGGTGTGCCGCCAGCTCGATACGGCCGACCTGGGCACCGAACATGACGATGGTACCGGGGTGCCGCTGCTCACCGGTGACCGTGAACTCGAACCCGTAGATGCGGGCAAGCCGGCGCTGGCCGCGTGCATCCGGCAACAGGGTCAGCTTGCGAAACGCTACATTACCGTCGAGCAGTTCCACATCGAGCTTCTGACAATGTCGCCGCACTGCCTGCAGGGCACGCTCGCGAATGCCATGGGAATGCCAGAGCCAGGCGGCCGCGGCTGCCAGCAACATGAACAGGAAGAGATTGCTAAGAGTCAGCATGAAGTAAGGCAAAGTGACCGGCGGGTACACAGCTTAGCAGGCCGCCACGGCGGGGCCGTGTGGACAGCGTCGTACATCCGTTTCAGCTTTCCAGCCAGACGTCGCGCGCCCAGTGCCAGACCGTCTCCCAGGTTTCTTCGGTGAGTTCACCGTCGTCGCCGTCCCACAGGGTGACTTCACCTTCCAGGTCGACCACATAGTAGTCACGCCCGTCCTGGCAGATCGGAATCAGATCGCGCGGCACGCCGGCATCCCAGGCATTGGCGGCGACTTCCGGCAGGTAGGTGTGCGATTGCGGATCGGTGGCGGTGACCGGCTCCAGGCGCCCGTAGATCACATCGCTGACCTGAAGCAGGAACTCGCGCAGGCCGAACGGGAGGTTGATCAACAGCTGTTCCTCGATCTCCACCAAGAGATCGTCGTCGGGCAGTTCCAGCGGTACCGGCACCGGCTCGTTGAGCTCGCGCAGCTGTTCGATGACTTCTTCCACATCCACCTCCTGTCGTATGCCCCCCAGGCAAGGCCCCGTTTATACAGCCCGCCGGATTGGCGAGCCAGTTCTGTCGCGTTAAAGTGCATGGCTTAGCGAAACGCTCGGTTAATACATTCACGGCGACTTGCCCGTTTCAATACGCACAATTGCAGAAATTAGGTAGCAATTTGCATTGGTGCCTGCCAAACACATCTGGTCCGCTCGGACCTGAACAAGGACACGCAATGACCACTACCGAAGCCCAGGAGTTGCTCCAGGCCATCGATCGATGCGCCGACGAACCAATCCATATCCCCGGTAGCATCCAGCCCCATGGTTTCCTGCTGGTGGTCAGCGAGCCCGAGCTACGTGTGCAGCAGGCCAGTGAAAACGTTCAGCACTGGCTCGGAATCGACGCCCGCTCGCTGGTCGGCCAGCCTCTGTCGAACCTGCTACCCACCGCACGCATCGAAGCCGGTCTCACGGCACTGAGCGAAGACGACCACAATCCCTTCCACCTAAGCGATGTGAGCATCGGTCTCACCGGCGTCCCCGGCCAGGCGTTCGCCCTGCTCGGCCATCGCCATCGCGGCCAGCTGATCCTCGAGTTCGAACGCGCGGAAACCTCCGGCCAGGCCTATGACACCCTCTACCCGCTGATGCGCACCTTCGTCGCCCAGCTACAGGACAGCCGCGAGCTGGAAGCGCTCTGCCAACTGGCGGTTCGGGAGGTCAAGCGCATCACCGGCTTCGGTCGCGTCAAGGCCTATCGCTTCGATGCCGAAGACAATGGCGTAGTGCTGGCAGAGGTCGCCGACCCCGGCTATCCAAGCTATCTCGGGCTGTGCTTCCCGGCTGCCGACATCCCGCAGCAGGCGCGCCGGCTGTATCGTGAAAACCTGATCCGGGTGATTCAGGACGCCAACTATCAACCCTCGCCCCTGGTGCCGGCGCTCAACCCGATCTCCGGCGCGCCGCTCGACCTGAGCTTCGCCGCACTGCGCAGCGTTTCCCCGGTGCATCTGCAGTACATGCGCAACATGGGCACGCTGGCGTCGATGTCGATCTCCATCGTCATTCGCGACCGCCTCTGGGGGCTGATCTCCTGCCATGATGCCGAACCGCGTGCGGTCAGCTACCAGACCCGCACCGCCTGCGAGCTGCTCGGACGCATCCTTTCGCTGCAAATCGAGGCGCGGGAAAGCGAGATCGTTGCTCAGCGCAAGCTGGAACTGCGTCACCAGATCGTCCACCTGCTAGCGGCCATGGCCGATCGCGACAGCGTGGTCGAGGGTTTCCGCCACTTCCCCGAGGTGGTGCTGGGGTTCGCCGGTGCCGATGGCGCGGCGATCATTTCCGCCGACAAGTGCGAAACCGTCGGCGACACACCGGACCATGAACAGATCCTGCAGCTGGCCCGGTGGCTGGGCGAACGGCGCGACGAACTGGTCTTCCACAGTGACTGCATCAGCCGCGACATTCCCGACATGCCGGCGCTCGGCGAGCACTGTGCCGGGGTCATGGCCATCTCCATCTCGCGCCTGCACGCGCACTATCTGATCTGGTTTCGCCACGAGCAGATCAAGACCGTCAACTGGGCCGGTCAGCCGGAAAAACAGATCGACCGTCAGAGTGGTGCGCTCACTCCGCGACACAGCTTCGAACAATGGCAGGAAACCCTGCGCGGCTATGCACAGCCCTGGGATCAGGTGGTGATCGAGGGCGCGCTGGAACTGCGCAATGCGGTGCTCGGGATTGTCTTGCGCAAAGCCGAGGAGATGGCCCAGCTGGCCGGCGAGTTGCGCGCCAGCAACAAGGAGCTGGAGGCCTTCTCCTATAGCGTTTCCCACGACCTGCGCGCTCCGCTGCGGCATATCGCCGGCTACACCGAGCTGCTCAGCGAGATGGAGAGCAAGCAACTGAGCGAACGTGGGATGCGCTTTCTCGACAACATCGCCGACGCCGCACGCTTCGCCGGCACGCTGGTGGACAACCTGCTGAGCTTCTCGCAGATGGGCCGTTCGGCGTTGCGCCTGTCGGATGTCGACCTCGGTGCATTGGTCGCCTCGATTCGCGAGGAGCTGGCGCCTGACTGCGAAGGTCGCCAGATCGAATGGCACCTGCTGCCGATGCCGATCGTAGTCGCCGATGCCGCCTTCATTCACATGGTGCTGCGCAACCTGATCGACAACGCGGTCAAGTACAGCCGCACCCGGGAGGTGGCCGTCATCGAGGTGGGTGCCGAACAGCGCGCCGCCGAAGTGGTCGTCTATGTGCGCGACAACGGCGTCGGCTTCGACATGCAGTACTCGAGCAAGCTGTTCGGCGTGTTCCAGCGCTTGCACCGCATGGAGGAGTTCGAAGGTATCGGCATCGGCCTGGCGAGCGTGCGCCGCATCATCGAGCGCCACGACGGCCAGGTCTGGGCCGAAGGCCAGCTGGACAAGGGCGCCACGTTCTACTTCTCACTCCCAAAACTGTCCTATACATCGTCCCTCCTGGACCGAGACATCTGATGCTGAAACCGATACTGCTGGTCGAAGACAACCCCCACGACCTGGAACTCACCCTGATCGCGCTGGAGCGCAGCCAGCTGGCCAATGAGGTGGTGATCATGCGTGACGGCGCCGAGGCGCTGAACTACCTGCAGCGCACCGGCGCCTACGCCGATCGAGCCGATGGCAATCCGGCAGTGCTGCTGGACCTGAAGCTGCCCAAGGTCGACGGGCTGGAAGTGCTCAAGACCGTCCGCGAGACCGCCGAGCTGCGCAGCATTCCGGTGGTCATGCTGACCTCTTCGCGGGAAGAACCCGACCTGATGAAAGCCTACGAGCTCGGGGTGAACGCTTACGTCGTCAAACCGGTCGAATTCAAAGATTTTGTCGCCGCAATCTCCGACCTCGGCATCTTCTGGGCCGTGCTCAACGAGCCGCCACCCGGTTCGCTGCGTCTCAAGCGCGCGCGCAACAAAGACGAAAAGAACTGAACGAGCATTGCCGGCCCGTGCCTGGCGGGCCGTTTCGATGATTCCTGCTTCCTCGACAGGTTGGATATGCCAGCGTCAAAGAACATCAGCGTCCTGTTCATCGAGGACAGCCCGCACGACGCCGAACTGGCCCAGTTGGCGCTGGAACGTAGCGGCTACGACCTGCGCACCGAGCTGGTATATGACCGGGCCGGTGTGGTCGAAGCCCTACAACGGCGCGAATTCGACCTGATCCTGGCTGACTTCATCCTGCCCGGTTTCTCCGGTAGCCAGGCGCTGCAGGAAGCGCGTCGGCTCGCGCCGCAGACCCCTTTCATCTTCCTCTCCGGTGTGTTCGGCGAAGAGCATGCGGTCAACATGATGCGCTCCGGCGCGGTCGACTACGTGCTCAAGCAGAACCTCGGCTTCCTGCCCAAGGCCGTGGAACGCGCGATGGGCGAGGTCAACGAGCGCCGGCGCCGGCTGCAGGCCGAGCAGGCGCTGCGCGAGGTCGAGGTACGCGCGCGCCTGGCTATCGATGCGGCACGCCTGGGCATGTGGGACTACGAACCGCAGAGCGGCACGCTGATCTGGGACGAGCGCTGCCGCGCGATGATGGGAATCGCTGCCGAGACGCCGGTCGACATGCCGCTGTTCGAGCGGCTCTGCCATCCGGACGACCGCGAACGCATGCGCGAGCAGGTTGCCCGCGCCATTTCCGGTAGCGACGCCGGCCAATTCAGCACCACCTATCGCGTGCTGTTCGAGGACGGCCGCATGCGCTGGATGGAAACCCGCGGCCAGGCGTTTTTCGACGGCGAGCGCTGTACGCGCTTCGTCGGCGTGCTGATGGACATCACCGAGCAGCAGCTGGCGACCCAGACGCTGCGGCAGATGAACGAAACCCTCGGTGAGCGCGTTCAGGAACGCACCCGAGAGCGCGATCGCACCTGGGAGCTGTCGCGCGATCTGCTCGCCGTGACCCATACGGACATGATGCCGGTCGCGCTGAATCCGATGTGGGAACAGGCCTTCGACTGGCCGCTGGAGCAGCTGATGGAGCATCCGCTGACCCGCCTGGTACACCCGGACGACCTGCAGGCGACGCTGGAAGAGACCGCGCGAGTGGGCCGTGGCAAGGTCACCACCCGCTTCGTCAATCGCATGCGCCACCGCGACGGCAGCTACCGCTGGCTGTCCTGGTCGGCCGTGGCCGATGGCGGCCGTATCTACTCGGCAGCACGCGACATCACCAGCGAAATCGCCGCGGTCGACAAACTGGCCGATGCCAACCGCGAGCTGCGCGCGCAGATCCAGGAGCGCGAGCGTGTCGAGGCCACACTGCAGCAGATGCAGCGCCTGGAAGCCGTCGGCCAGCTGACCGCCGGCGTCGCCCACGACTTCAACAACCTGTTGACCGTGATCCTCACCAGCGCCAGCTTCCTGCAAAACGACCTGCAGAACGGCGCGCCACTGGAGCGCAGCCTGCGTCGCCTGCAGTACATCCGCGAGTCGGGCGAGCGCGGCGCCACCCTGACCAGCCAGTTGCTGGCCTTCGCCCGGCGCCAGCAGCTCGCACCCACCGCCATCGACCTCAACGACACCCTGGTCAACCTGCTCAGCCTGCTCAAGAGCACCCTGGGTGGCAGCGTCAGCATCGAGACGGACACCCAGGCGGACATCTGGCACGCCCTGGTGGACCCGACCCAGATCGAGATGATCATCCTCAACCTGGCAATCAACGCCCGCGACGCAATGGCTGATAGCGGCCGGCTGACGCTGGGTACACGCAACGTGGTGATCGACCAGCCGGCGCAGCGCGCCGAAGACCCGAGCCCCGGTGAGTATGTGATGCTGTCGGTCGCCGACACCGGGTCCGGCATGAGCGAAGCCGTGCTGAGCAAGGCGTTCGAGCCGTTTTTCACCACCAAGGAAGTCGGCAAGGGCTCGGGGCTCGGCCTGGCCCAGGTGTTCGGCTTCGCCAAACAGTCCGGTGGTGGTGCGCGCATCGAAAGCCGCGAAGGCGTCGGCACGACCGTGAAGGTGTTCCTCCCGCGTACTTCGGCGCCACGCCAACCGGAGCCGGCCAGCGCGGCGAGCAGTGGCTCCGCCGAGAGCAACAATCAGCATTGCATCCTGCTGGTGGACGACGACCACAGCGTGCGCGAAGTGACCGCCCAGATGCTCGAGAATCTGGGCTTTACGGTGATCGCCGCGGATAGCGGCGATGACGCGCTGCAGTTGCTCACCCAGGGCGCGGAGGTCGACCTGCTGCTGGCCGACTTCGCCATGCCGGGTATGAACGGCGGCGAGCTGGCGCGTGCGGTGCGAGTACGTCACCCGGAGCTGCCGGTGGTGTTTGTCACCGGTTATGCCGAGCTGTGCGAACTGGGCCTGGAAGGCTACTCGATCATCCAGAAGCCGTTTCGCGAGGAACAGCTGGCGAACAAGCTTCATCTGGCACTTAGTGAGGGCAGTCTGGCGGATGGCTGAACTGCGTTTGCGCCTGCGTGAAGCAACGGCACCGCTGCACGAGCGGGTCGATGCCGCCTACTCGGAGTTCGATCTCGGGCGGCCTGAGGACTACCGTCGCTTCCTGCGTGCCCATGCGCGGGCGCTGCGCGCGGTGGAGACAGCCCTGGAGCAGGCCGGCATCGCCACCCTGCTGATGGACTGGCCCGCGCGGGCAAGACGGCATGCCCTGCTCGATGACCTGGCCGATCTGGACTGCCAGGCGCCCGTCGCGCTGCCCGCTCCCGAGCTGAGCGAGATCGCCAGCTGCTGGGGCGCCGCTTATGTTCTGGAAGGCTCCCGTCTGGGCGGGCAGGTGCTTGCACGGCGGGTTCGTCAGGCCGATCCGACCGCACCCGTTCGCTACCTCGAACACGGCGACGTCGCCCGGCTCTGGCCGACATTTCTCAGCCGCCTCGAGCAGCAGGCCTCGGCGTCTTCATGGGCGCCGATGCTGGCTGCAGCCGAAGCCACCTTCGGGCTATTCGCCAGTGCCGCCGCGCTGGAAGCCAAGGGCGCCTACGGCTGAGAGAGAAAGGCCCACGTGGGGGCCTTTCCTTGCTCGGCTGAAATCCGGTCAGGCGACCCTGAAGCGACCGACCAGCTGCTGCTGTTGCTCGGCCAGGCGCGGCAGCTCCAGGCTGGTCATGGCGGTCTGTTCGGCACCGGCGCTGACCTGGATGGCGACGTCGTTGATCTCCACGACATTGCGGTTGATGTCCTCGGCAACCGCGCTCTGTTCCTCCGCCGCTGTGGCGATCTGGATATTGCGGTCACTGATCGCGGCGACCCCTGCGGCGATCTCCTCGAGCAGCTCGCCGGTGCGGCCGATGTTGCTGGAGCCTGCCTGAGCCTTGCTCAGGGTGTCCTGCATGGAGCGCGCCGCGCGGTCAGCGCCCGTCTGCAGGTTGCCGATCATCGTCTGGATGCTGCCGGTCGACTCCTGGGTCTTCTGCGCCAGCATGCGCACTTCCGTCGCCACCACGGCGAAGCCGCGCCCGTGATCACCGGCTCGTGCCGCTTCGATGGCGGCATTGAGCGCCAGCAGGTTGGTCTGGTCGGCGATGCCACGGATCACGTCCAGTACCGAGGAGATCGAATCGCTTTCCTGCTTCAGGTTTTCGATGATCTGCGCGGTCTGATCGGCCTGATCCGACAGCTGACGGATCAGGTCGATGGTGTCCTGCACTTCGGCGCGGCCCTGTGCAGCGTTCGTGTTCAGCCGCTGGGACAGTTCGGCAGCATCGCTGGTGCTGCGCGCCACATCGCGCACAGTCGCGCTCATCTCGTTGATCGCGGTCACCACCAGCTCGGTTCCCTGGCGCTGGCGATCGATGCTGGCGCTGGTCTGCACCGTCACCGCCGACGACTCTTCCGCGGCCGTCGCGACTTGTGCCGTGGCGCTACCGATCTCCCTGACGATCTGCTGCAGCTCACCGGCCATGACATTGAGGTTATTGGCAATCTCGCCAAATTCGTCGCGCCCCTGGTAGTCGGCCTTGGCAGTAAGGTCTCGTGCGGAAAGCGCCAGCAGGGTGTGGTTGACCTCATGTACCGCCGTCTTGATGTTGCGGATGATCAGCAACGACAACACCGTGACTGCAACAAGGGCAATGATCACCGCTGTCAGAGTCATCCACAGGGCGCTGCGTGCTTCATCGCGCGAGGCGGCTGCGAGCTCGCCCACATGCTCGGCCAGCTGGCGTTCCACCTCGCCCATCAGATCGATCCGGCTGGTGGCCGTCTCGAACCAGGTTTCGCTGTCCACACCGAGGCTCTGGCCGATCGGTACGTCGAAGGCTAGACGCTGCAGTCGGGCGACTTCCTGTGCACTGCCCTGCTGCATCTGCTGGTCGAGCAGGCCGACGAGACGCTCAGCTGCCGTACGCCGAAAGCCGTCCAGGTAGGCGGTGAACTCGCCGAGGTTGCGGCTGAATGAGGCCAGCAACGTGGCATCGAACCGGTCCTGGCCGAACACCACACCGAGCATGGCGCGCTCACGGCCGGCGCGTTCTTTCATCTCGATGAACTGGTTGAGCCCGCTCAGCGCCCGCGCCAGCTCGGCATCCTCGACGCGCGCTTCAAGCGCGTGGGTGAAACCGATCAGTGATTTGATGATGCCGGTGAAGCGGGCGCCGGACTCCACGTTGCTGATCGCGAAACTGTCGATCTGCACTCGAGTGCCGCGCAGTTCGCTCAGCGCGAGCAAGGCGCTGGCCAGCTGGGCGTCGTCTTTCAGCGCCAGTGTTGCAACGGCGTTGGAGGCTTCGTCCGTCGCCTGACGCAGGCCCGGCAGCCGCCGGCTCATGAGCCGTCCCTGGCTGCCGAGGAACACACCGCTTGCGCCACGCTCACGCTGCAGGGTGGTGATCAGCTGACTCACCTGCTGCGCCGCAGAGCTGGCCTCGACGGTGTACTCCATCTGCCGCAACGTCTTGTAGCTTTCATTGACGTACAGCGTTCCGAGCCAGAGAAACCCCAACAGGGGCGCCAGTACGATCAGAATCAGTTTCCGGCTCAAGGAGATGTTTTTCAGCATGTGGCACCTCGGGGCCCCAGCTGACCTGACTGGGGCTTGGGTAGTGCAAGGCATCTTCTGCTCGAATTCGAAGGCCAGTAGCGAACGAATCGGGTAGTCACAGAGGTTATGAATTTGGCCTCTGTATCGGGTGCTGGCAGTGTCTCGTGATGGCGGCGAGCGGCTAGCCGACGAACGGGCTACGACGACGCTCAGCCCCTGCTTGCACAGGCTTGCCGAAGGCGGAAATCACCTGGCAACGCGCTATTGCGATCTGCCGGCTGAGCGACGCAGCGCAGCCATGCGTTCACACATCCATGGAGTTGCGCCCGGCAATGCTCACCCGGACGTGGACTGTGACAGCAGGAAGGGATGTTCGCGATCATCCGCGAACGGCTGGCGCGCTCGCGGAGAAATCGCTGAGGAGACCTGCTGCCAGGAGCCAGGCCGGCCAATGGCGGCGGCGACCACGGCGTCATCATCAATACCGACGACGACGCCGAGAACCCTGCGAGGTCGGTATTACTCCACCGTTACCGACTTGGCCAGATTGCGCGGCTGGTCGACGTCGGTGCCGCGCAGCACGGCGACGTAGTACGACAGCAGCTGCAACGGCAGGGTGTAGAGGATCGGCGCCAGCGCATCGTGGATGTGCGGCATGTTCACCAGGAAGATGCCCTCGCCATTGTCGAAACCCGCCTCGCGATCGGCGAAGACGATCAGCTCGCCGCCACGGGCGCGCACTTCCTGCAGGTTCGACTTGAGCTTCTCTAGCAACTCGTTGTTCGGCGCCACGGTGACCACCGGCATATCGGCATCCACCAGGGCCAGCGGGCCGTGCTTGAGTTCGCCAGCCGGATAGGCCTCGGCGTGGATGTAGGAGATCTCCTTGAGCTTGAGCGCGCCTTCCATCGCCACCGGGTACTGCGCGCCGCGGCCGAGGAACAGCGTGTGGTGCTTCTCGGCGAAATGCTCGGCAATCTTCTCCACCGTCGCATCCATGGCCAGCGCCTCGCCCAGGCGGGTCGGCAGGCGCCGCAGTTCGTCGACCAGCTCCGCTTCGCGGGCCGCGCTCAAAGTGCCGCGGACGTGGCCCAGGGCGAGGGTCAGCAGCATCAGCCCGACCAACTGGGTGGTGAAGGCCTTGGTCGAGGCGACGCCGATTTCCGGCCCGGCCTGGGTCAGCAGGGTCAGGTCCGACTCGCGCACCAGTGAGCTGATGCCGACGTTGCAGATGGCCAGGCTGGCGAGATAGCCGCCCTCGCCGCTGGCCAGCTGCTTGGCGTTGCGCAGCGCCGCCAGGGTGTCGGCCGTCTCGCCGGACTGGGAGATGGTGACGAACAGGGTGTCCGGCTGCACCACCACCTTGCGGTAACGGAACTCGCTGGCGACTTCGACCTGACAGGGGATGCCGGCCAGTTCTTCCAGCCAGTAACGCGCCACCATGCCGGCGTGATAGCTGGTGCCACAGGCGACGATCTGCACGTTGCGGACCTTGGCGAACAGCTCGCCGGCCTGCGGACCGAAGGCCTCGACCAGCACCTGACGATCGCTCAGACGGCCTTCCAGGGTGCGCTGCACGACCTTGGGCTGCTCGTGAATCTCCTTGAGCATGAAGTGGCGGTATTCGCCCTTGTCCGCCGCCTCGGCGCCTTCGTGGTACTGCACGGCCTCGCGCTTCACCGGCTGGCCATCGACATCCCAGACCTGCACGGCGTCACGGCGAATCTCGGCGATATCGCCTTCTTCCAGATACATGAAGCGGTCGGTGACCTGCCGCAGTGCCAGCTGGTCGGAGGCGAGGAAGTTTTCGCCCAGGCCCAGACCGATCACCAGCGGACTGCCGCTGCGTGCGGCGAGCAGGCGATCCGGCTGTTTGGCGCTGATCACTGCCAGACCATAGGCGCCATGCAGTTCCTTGACCGCTGCCTTCAGTGCAGCGGTGAGGTCGCCGAGCGAATCGAGCTTGTGGTGTAGCAGATGGACGATGACTTCGGTGTCGGTATCCGAGACGAATACGTAACCCATTTCCTTGAGCCGAGCGCGCAACGCCTCGTGGTTCTCAATGATGCCGTTATGCACCACCGCCAGGTCATCACCGGAAAAATGCGGATGGGCATTGCGCTCGCAGGGCGCGCCATGGGTGGCCCAGCGGGTGTGAGCGATGCCCAGGCGGCCTGCCAGCTGCGTCTGCTGCTGAGCCTGCTCCAGTTCGGCAACCTTGCCGTTGCGGCGCAGGCGCTCGAGTGTGCCGTTCTCGTCCAGCACGGCAACACCGGCACTGTCGTAGCCACGGTATTCCAGGCGCTTGAGGCCTTCGAGAAGGATCGCGGTGATGTTGCGTTCGGCGACGGCGCCAACGATGCCACACATACTCAGGTCTCCAAATGGGGTTCGATGGCCACGCAGATCAGCTTCACGCCGCGGGCCAGGATGCTGGTGCGCGCCTCGTCGCTGAGGCGCTCATCGGTGATCAGGGTGTGCACGCTGCTCCAGGGCAGCTCCAGATTGGGGATGCGCCGGCCGATCTTGTCGGCCTCGGCAAGCACGATGACCTCGCGTGCGACATCGGCCATCACCCGCGACAGCCCAAGCAGCTCGTTGAAGGTGGTGGTACCGCGCTCCAGGTCGATGCCGTCGGCGCCGATGAACAGCTGGTCGAAGTCATAGGAACGCAGCACCTGTTCGGCCACCTGGCCCTGGAAGGACTCCGAGTGCGGGTCCCAGGTGCCGCCGGTCATCAGCAGCACCGGCTCGTGCTCCAGCTCGCGCAGGGCATTGGCCACGTTCAGCGAATTGGTCATCACCACCAGCCCGTGCTTGTAGCCGAGCTGAGGGATCATCGCCGCAGTGGTGGTGCCGCTGTCGATGATGACCCGCGCGTGCTCGCGAATGCAGCCGACAGCCGCGCGGGCGATCGCCTGCTTGTAGGGCGAGACGGGCTGTGCAGTGTCGCCGATCAGCTCCTGCGGCAGCGACACGGCACCGCCGTAGCGGCGCAGCAGCAGGCCATTCTTTTCCAGGGCGGCGAGGTCCTTGCGGATGGTGACTTCGGACGTCTCGAAGCGCCGCGACAGCTCATCGACGCTGACCTCGCCGCGCTCGTTGAGCAGCGCCAGGATGACGTGACGACGTTGTGGCGTATTGCGCTTCGACATTTACATGTTTCGATTCGAAAGTTAACGGCGCGAATCAAAACATATGCCCGAGGTGATCGCAAGCCCTGCCCGGCAGCCGGCACAAGCCATCCGGCCAAGGTCCTTTTTCCTCAGGATTTGTTTTTCACCGGTCGCTGCCAGCCATCGATGTTGCGCTGACGTCCGCGACCGAGTGCCAAGGTATGCGCCGGAACGTCCGCAGTGATGGTCGACCCGGCGCCGGTAGTGGCGCCGTCGCCCAGATTCAGCGGCGCCACCAGCGAGCTGTTGGAGCCGATGAACACGTCCTCGCCCATCACCGTCTTGAACTTGTTGGCGCCGTCGTAGTTGCAGGTGATTGTCCCGGCGCCGATGTTGGTCCGCGCGCCGATCTCGGCGTCGCCCAGGTAGCTCAGATGACCGGCCTTGGCGCCGTCGCCGAGGCTCGCATTCTTCATCTCGACGAAGTTGCCCACATGCGCCTTGGCACCGAGTGTGCTGCCGGGACGCAGCCGGGCGAACGGTCCGCAGTCGGCGCCCTCGCCCACCACCGCACCGTCCAGATGGGAATTGGCCTTGACGATAGCGCCGCGGCGCAGGGTGCTGTCCTTGATCACGCAGTTCGGGCCGATCTGTACATCATCCTCGATGACCACCTCGCCCTCGAGCACCACGTTGACGTCGATGAGCACGTCCCGGCCGACACTCACTTCGCCGCGCAGATCGAAACGCGACGGGTCGCGCAGCGTGACGCCCTGGGCCATCAGCCGGCGCGCAGCACGCAGCTGGTAGTGGCGCTCCAGTTCGGCGAGCTGGATGCGGTCGTTGGCGCCCTGCACCTCCATGGCGTCCTGTGGCTGTTCGGTGGCCACCCGCAGGCCGTCGGCCACGGCCATGGCAATCACGTCGGTAAGGTAGTACTCGCCCTGGGCGTTGCTGTTGGACAGGCGGCCAAGCCATTCGCCGATGCGGCTGCCCGGTACGGCGAGAATCCCGGTGTTGCCCTCACGGATCGCCTTCTGCTCGGCACTGGCATCCTTGTGCTCGACAATGGCCTGCACTTCGCCTTGTGCGTCACGGACGATCCGGCCGTAGCCAGTCGGGTCATCCAGGGTCACCGTCAGCAATGCCAGCTGCTCGGGTCCGACCTTCTGCAGCAAACGCTGAAGGGTCTCGGCCTCAATCAGCGGCACATCGCCGTAGAGGATCAGCACGCGCTCGGCCGACAGATTCGGTAACGCCTGGGCCACCGCATGCCCGGTACCCAGCTGCTCGGCTTGAACCACGTAGTTAAGGTCGTCCCCGACCAGCCGCTGGCGCACCTGCTCGGCACCGTGGCCGATCACCACCTGAATACTGCGCGGCTGCAGCGCACGCGCCGTGCTTATGACGTGACCGAGCATGGATTGGCCGGCGACTGGATGCAGCACCTTGGGCAGTGCCGAACGCATGCGGGTGCCCTGACCGGCGGCGAGAATGACGATATCGAGGGACATGAAGCGATTCCTGAACGGGTTCGGCCCGACAGCTCACCTGTAGGTAGTCAGGGTGCAGCTGGTATCAGCGCCGACAAATGGCAGACAAAGAAAAAGGGTAGCCAAGGCTACCCTTTTACTCGTGCGCGATGAAGTTGCGAGTCGATCAGTGACGACCGTACTTCTTGCGCATTGCCTCGATGGTCCGCAGCTGGGCTGCAGCCTCGGCCAGGCGAGCGGCCGCGGAGCCATAATCGAACTCAGCGCCCTTCTCGTGCAGGGCCTTCTCGGCAGCCTTGACGGCGGCCTGCGCGGCAGCTTCGTCGATGTCCTTGGCGCGGGTAGCGGTATCGGCGAGAACCTTCACCATGTTCGGCTGGACTTCGATGAAGCCGCCGGAGATGTAGAAGATTTCCTCGTCCCCACCCTGCTTGATCACTCGAACCGGACCCGGCTTGAGATCGGTCAGCAGCGGCGCGTGACCCGGCAGAACGCCGATGTCACCCAGGTTGCCGTGGGCGACGACCATTTCCACCAGCCCCGAGAACAGCTCTTCTTCCGCACTGACGATGTCGCAATGCACTGTCATAGCCATGTTCATGCCTCGGTAATCAGCCTGACCAGCAGCTGCGGGTCAGGCTGGTTGGCGCCCGCGAACGGGCGCGCCAGTTACAGTTTCTTGGCTTTCTCGATGGCTTCGTCGATGCTGCCGACCATGTAGAACGCCTGTTCCGGCAGATGGTCGTAGTCGCCATTGAGGATGCCGGAGAAACCACGGATGGTTTCCTTCAGCGGCACGTACTTGCCTGGCGAGCCAGTGAAGACTTCGGCCACGAAGAACGGCTGGGACAGGAAGCGCTGGATCTTACGAGCACGGGATACCAGCTGCTTGTCGGTCTCGGACAGTTCGTCCATACCGAGGATCGCGATGATGTCCTTCAGCTCCTTGTAGCGCTGCAGCACGTACTGAACGCCGCGAGCGGTGTCGTAGTGCTCCTGGCCAATGACCAGCGGATCCAGCTGACGCGAAGTCGAGTCGAGCGGATCGACCGCCGGGTAGATACCCAGGGAGGCGATGTCACGCGACAGTACGACGGTAGCGTCGAGGTGGGCGAAGGTGGTCGCCGGGCTCGGGTCGGTCAGGTCGTCCGCAGGTACGTATACGGCCTGTACGGAGGTAATCGAACCGTTCTTGGTGGAGGTGATGCGCTCCTGCAGAACGCCCATCTCTTCGGCCAGGGTCGGCTGATAACCTACCGCCGAAGGCATACGACCCAGCAGGGCGGATACTTCGGTACCGGCAAGGGTGTAACGGTAGATGTTGTCGACGAACAACAGTACGTCACGGCCTTCGTCACGGAACTTCTCGGCCATGGTCAGACCGGTCAGAGCAACGCGCAGACGGTTTCCCGGCGGCTCGTTCATCTGGCCGTACACCAGGGCTACCTTGTCCAGAACGTTGGAGTCTTTCATCTCGTGATAGAAGTCGTTACCTTCACGAGTACGCTCACCCACACCGGCGAACACGGAGTAACCGCTGTGCTCCATCGCGATGTTACGGATCAGCTCCATCATGTTTACGGTCTTGCCGACACCGGCACCACCGAACAGACCGACCTTACCGCCCTTGGCGAACGGGCAAACCAGGTCGATAACCTTGATGCCGGTTTCCAGCAGCTCGTTGCCACCAGCCTGCTCGGAATAGGACGGCGCAGCGCGGTGAATGGTCCAGCGCTCTTCTTCGCCGATCGGGCCGGCTTCGTCGATGGGGTTACCCAGGACGTCCATGATGCGACCCAGGGTCTGCTTGCCGACCGGTACGGAGATACCGGTGCCGGTGTTGACGACGTCCAGGCCGCGCTTGAGGCCTTCGGTCGAACCCATGGCGATGGTACGGACAATGCCGTCACCCAGCTGCTGCTGGACTTCCAGGGTGGTCTCGGCGCCCTGAACTTTCAGTGCGTCATAGACGTTCGGTACCAGATCGCGCGGAAATTCCACGTCGATAACGGCGCCGATGATTTGAACGATACGTCCGCTACTCATGTTTGGTTCCTCTGAATATTTGAACCGTTCTTAAACCGCGGCAGCGCCGCCGACGATTTCCGAAATTTCCTGAGTGATCGCAGCCTGACGGGCCTTGTTGTAGACCAGTTGCAGGTCGCTGATCAGCTCACCGGCGTTGTCGGTTGCGTTCTTCATGGCAATCATCCGCGCGGCCTGTTCGGCTGCGCCGTTCTCAACCACCGCCTGATAGGCCTGGGACTCGATGAAACGAACCAGCAGGGCATCCAGCAGCTGCTGGGCGTCCGGCTCGTAGAGGTAGTCCCACTGACCTTTCTTGACCGGCTCGGCGTTCTCGTCTGCGGCCAGGGGCAGCAGCTGATCGACCGTGGGCTTCTGGGTCATGGTGTTGATGAACTTGTTGGATACCAGGTACAAGCGATCGATACGGCCTTCGTGGAAGCCGTCCAGCATGACCTTGACGCTGCCGATCAGATCGTTGATCGATGGCTCTTCGCCGAGGTTGCCGATCGCCGCGACGACGTTGCCGCCGAAGCTGCGGAAGAAGCTCGCGCCCTTGTTGCCGATCACGCAGAGGTCGACTTCGACCTTCTGATCGTGCCACTCCTTCATGTTCTTGATCAGGACCTTGAACAGGTTAATGTTCAGGCCACCGCACAGACCACGATCAGTAGACACGACGATATAGCCGACACGCTTGACCGGACGCTCTACCATGAACGGGTGACGGTATTCCGGGTTGGCGTAGGCCAGATGGCCGATTACCTGCCGGATCCGCTCCGCATAAGGGCGGCTGGCAGCCATGCGCATCTGTGCCTTGCGCATCTTGCTGACCGCCACCTTTTCCATGGCGCTGGTGATCTTCTGCGTGCTTTTGATGCTCGCAATCTTGCTGCGAATCTCTTTTGCGCCTGCCATTTGACACCTATCGGGTTAGCAGGCGGGAGCCTCGCGGCTCCCGCTGCGGCTTACCAGCTTTGCGTGGCCTTGAACTTCTCGATACCAGCCTTCAGGCCAGCGTCGATTTCGTCATTGAAGTCGCCCTTCACGTTGATCTTCGCCATCAGGTCGGCGAACTCGCGGTTGAAGAAGGCGATCAGGGCCTGCTCGAAGGCGCCAACCTTGGCCACTTCCACGTCCGCCAGATAGCCACGCTCGGCGGCATACAGGGACAGGGACATGTCGGCGATGGACATCGGCGCGTACTGCTTCTGCTTCATCAGCTCGGTAACGCGCTGACCATGCTCCAGCTGCTTGCGGGTCGCTTCGTCGAGGTCGGAAGCGAACTGTGCGAATGCGGCCAGTTCACGGTACTGAGCCAGTGCGGTACGGATACCACCGGACAGCTTCTTGACGATCTTGGTCTGCGCGGCACCACCGACGCGGGATACCGAGATACCGGCGTTGACGGCCGGACGGATGCCTGCGTTGAACATGGCCGATTCCAGGAAGATCTGACCGTCGGTGATGGAAATCACGTTGGTCGGAACGAACGCGGAAACGTCGCCCGCCTGGGTTTCGATGATCGGCAGAGCGGTCAGGGAACCGGTCTTGCCAGTCACGGCGCCGTTGGTGAACTTCTCGACATACTCTTCGGATACGCGCGATGCACGCTCCAGCAGGCGGCTGTGGAGATAGAACACGTCGCCCGGGTAGGCTTCACGTCCCGGCGGACGACGCAGCAGCAGGGAAATCTGGCGGTAGGCCACGGCCTGCTTGGACAGATCGTCATAGACGATCAGCGCGTCTTCACCGCGGTCGCGGAAGTACTCGCCCATGGTGCAGCCGGCATACGGAGCCAGGTACTGCAGCGCAGCGGACTCGGAAGCCGAAGCAGCCACCACGATGGTGTTCTGCAGGGCACCGTGCTCTTCCAGCTTGCGCACTACGTTGGCGATGGTCGACTGCTTCTGACCGATGGCAACGTAGACGCAGCGGATGCCACTGTTCTTCTGGTTGATGATGGCGTCGATGGCCAGGGCGGTCTTACCGATCTGACGGTCACCGATGATCAGCTCACGCTGGCCACGGCCTACCGGGATCATGGCGTCGACCGACTTGTAACCGGTCTGTACCGGCTGGTCGACCGACTTACGCCAGATCACGCCCGGTGCGACTTTCTCGACCGCATCAGTTGCCTGAGCGTTGATCGGGCCTTTGCCGTCGATCGGGTTGCCCAGCGCGTCGACCACGCGACCCAGCAGCTCCGGACCAACCGGAACTTCGAGGATGCGGCCGGTGCACTTGGCGCTCATGCCTTCGGTCAGGCCCAGGTAGTTACCCAGAACCACGGCACCTACGGAGTCCTGCTCCAGGTTCAGTGCCATGCCGAAGATGCCGCCAGGGAACTCGATCATTTCGCCGTACATGACGTCGGCCAGACCGTAGATGCGTACGATACCGTCAGAAACGCTGACGACGGTGCCCTCGTTACGGGCTTGAGCAGCGACATTCGATTTCTCGATGCGCTGCTTGATGATTTCACTAATCTCGGAAGGATTCAGTTGCTGCATGCCATGACCCTCAAATCAGGATTTCAACGATTCGGCCAACTGGCTCAGTTTGCCGCGGACCGAACCGTCGACAACCACATCACCGGCGCGAATCAACACGCCGCCGATCAGCGCAGGATTCACGACCTGCTGGAGGTTGACGGTGCGATCTAGCCGCTTCGACAGGGCGGCAGCCAAAGTTTGGAGTTGCGCGTTGCTGAGCTCAAAGGCGGTTTCAACTTCTGCCTCGAGCGTTTTCTCGGCTTGCGCCTTGATGTCCTCGTACAGCTCCCACACGGTCGGCAGGACCGACAAGCGATCGTTTTCGCCAAGGGTCTGAACGTAGTTGCGGAACGCCTCGTCGGCATCGTCACCAAGTACACGTACCAGCGCCTGGACCTTGCTTTCGCTGGTCAGACGAGGGTCGTTCAGCAACGCTGCGACTTCTGGGACTTCAACAGCGACGGCAGCCAGGTTGAGCATTTTCGACCAGGAATCGGTCTGTCCTGCGGCGCTGGCAAACTCGAAAGCGGCTTTCGCGTAAGGCCGAGCAAGCGTCTGGGTATTGATCATCGCTTGCCTCGCTTAGAGTTGGGAGGCCAGTTTTTCGACCAGCTCGTTGTGTACCTTGGCGTCCACCTGGGACTCCAGGATCTTCTCTGCACCGGCGACGGCAAGAGCCGCTACCTGGCTGCGCAGTTGGTCCCTGGCACGGTTCACTTCCTGTTCGATCTCGGCGCGGGCGCCGGCGACCAGTCGCTCGCCTTCGGCACGTGCCTGCTGCTTGGCTTCCTCGATGATCGCATTGGCGTGCTTGTTCGCCTGCTCGATGATCTGGGCAGCCTGCTCCTTGGTCTCGCGGAGGGTGTTGGACACCTTGTCCTGAGCCAGTTTCAGGTCCTGCTGCGCACGGCCTGCCGCATCCAGTCCTTCGGCGATCTTCTTCTGGCGCGCTGCCATGGCTGCCGTGATTGGCGGCCATACGAGCTTCATGCAGAACCAGACGAAGATAGCGAAGGCGAGCGTTTGACCGAACAGCGTCAAGTTAATGTTCACAGCGATTTACCTCGTGCTATCTCGTTCAACGCGGGAGTCATTCCACGGCGACGGGGTCCGCCCGGCGAACCCCATCTCAAACCGGAAAGTGATTAACCGGCGACAACGAAGATGAGGTACATCGCGATACCAACGCCGATCATCGGTACGGCGTCGAGCAGGCCGGCCATCAGGAAGGTCTTGGTTTGCAGCTGAGGAGCCAGCTCTGGCTGACGAGCAGTGGATTCCAGCAGCTTGCCACCCAGCAGGGCGAAGCCAATACCGGTGCCCAGGGCACCCAGACCGATCATGATGGAGGCGGCGATGTAGACGAGTTCCATGTAAAGCTCCTGAAGCTAAGGGGGTTAAGGTTTTCTTGGGTAAAGCAAAACGGTTGTAACGGTTCAGCTGTTACGGCGTGAGCTCGGCGTGCCCATGATCTTCATGAGCAGAACTCAGGTACACCACGGTCAGAACCATGAAGATGAACGCCTGAAGCGGGATCACCAGGATGTGGAAGATCGCCCAGGGCACATTCAGGGTCCACTGCACGTAGAACGGCAGCAGCGCGATAAGGATGAACACCACCTCACCGGCATACATGTTGCCGAACAGACGCAGCGCGAGGCTGAGCGGCTTGGTCAGCAAACCGAGGATTTCCAGGAACAGGTTGAACGGAATCAGCGACCAGTGGTTGAACGGGGTGAAAGCCAGCTCCTTGCTGAAACCACCGATACCCTTGACCTTGACGCTGTAGAACAGGATGAGGATGAACACGCCGAGCGACAGACCGAAGGTGCCGTTGGGATCGGCGGTCGGCACGATCTTGAATGCCGGCAGACCGAGCAGCCCAGCGATGCCCGGGATGTAGTCGACCGGGATCCACTTCAGGCTGTTCATCAGGAACACCCAGACGAAGATGGTCAGCGCCAGCGGAGCAATGAGTGGGTTGCGGCCATGGAATGTGTCCTTGACCACGCCTTCGACGAACTCGACGCACATCTCGACGAAGTTTTGCAGCTTGCCCGGTACACCGGCGGTGGCAGACTTGGCAGCGCTGCGGAACAGCAGGATGAAGATGGCGCCCATCAGCAGCGACCAGCCAAGGGTATCCAGGTGAAATGCCATGAAGCCCATGTCACGAGCTTCCAGCCCCGTCTGGGCGATGGTCCAGGTGGCCTGATCGAGAACGGAGCCATCAGCACGCTCGTAACCTGCCGGCAGCTTGCCGTAGGTGAGGTTTTGCAGGTGGTGCTGGATATATTCAGCGGGGGTACTCGCCATAAACGCCTCAATGCTCAATGCTTCGGATTGTTTTTCATCAGCAGGAGCGCGCTTGCTCCGACACCCAGAACCAGCAGATAGCCGGCAAACAAGGCAATCGGGTCCAGCGGCTTCACTCCCACGAACACCAACGCAAACAGCGCTGCTGCCAGAATCTGTTTACCCATCTCGCCAGACCAGAAGGACTGGATGATTGCCCGAGTCGAACGTGCGCCAAAGTACCGAAAGGCCTTGTACGCGAAATACACGTTCGCCGACAGCGCAATCAGACCGCCACACAGTGCGGAGTAGCCGGCGACCATACCAAATACCAGGCCACATGACACAGCGGTCGCAACCACGACCATCGCCTGCATCAGCAATACGCGAAAAGCCGGGAGGCGATGGAAGGGTGTTCTGTTGCGTATGTTCACCGGATTTCCATCGCTGCAGCGGGCCGCGTAAATAATTGTCCGCAGTCAAAAAAGCGCGGCGAGTATAGGAGCAGGCCAGCCGGGGTTCAACTCTCCGGTAGTATTTTCCGACCGGCACTACATGGATTTTGTATCAACGAATGTGCGCCAGAACGCCCTGCAATTCGTCCAGCGAACTGTAGCGGATCACCAGTTGGCCCCTGCCCTTCTGCCCATGCTTGATCTGAACCGGCGAGCCCAGCCGTTCGGCAAGGCGCTGTTCCAGGCGGCTGATATCCGGATCGCTCTTGACCTCGGCCTTCGGCTTTTCTTTATCGCTCAGCCACTGACGTACCAGGGCCTCGGTCTGGCGGACCGTCAGACCACGTGCGACAACATGCCGCGCGCCCTCGACCTGTTGGTCACCCGGCAAACCCAGCAAGGCGCGCGCATGGCCCATCTCCAGATCACCATGGGCAAGTAGCGTCTTGATCTCGTCCGGCAGGGCTATCAGTCGCAGCAGATTACTGACGGAGACACGCGACTTGCCGACCGCATCGGCGACCTGTTGCTGGGTCAGCTGGAACTCCTGCTGCAAACGCTGCAGCGCCACCGCCTCTTCGATCGGGTTGAGATCCTCGCGCTGAATGTTCTCGATCAGCGCCATGGCGATCGCCGCTTCGTCCGGGACCTCACGAACCAGCGCTGGCACCTTCTCCAACCCGGCCTGCTGGCTGGCCCGCCAGCGCCGCTCGCCAGCAATGATTTCGTAGCGACCACCACTCAGCGGTCGCACCACGATCGGCTGCATCACGCCGTGGTTCTTGATCGACTGGGCCAGCTCTTCCAGTGCCTGCGGGTCCATGTCACGTCGCGGCTGGTACTTGCCGCGCTGGATCAGCTCCAGCGGCAGATGCTGGAGTTCGCGGGTATCGACCTTGGCAGCCTCTTCCTGCATGGCCGAAACACTGGCGCCGCCGAGCAGGGCATCGAGTCCACGGCCTAGGCCTCTTTTCTTGGTCGCCATGAGTAGTCCTTATGCGAGGGCGCCACGCGCCGACTGGCGCTGGCGTCGCGACAGTTCTCCGGCCAGGGCCAGGTAGGCCAGTGCGCCCTTGGATTGCTTGTCGTAGACCAGCGCCGGCATACCGTGGCTGGGTGCCTCGGCAAGCCTGACGTTGCGCGGGATGACGGTGTCGTAGAGCTTGTCGCCAAAATGCGCCTTGAGCTGCTCGGAGACATCGTTGGTCAGGCTGCTGCGCGGGTCGTACATGGTGCGCAGCAGACCTTCGATCTTCAGACTCGGATTGAGTGCCTGACCGATGCGCTGGATCGAGTTGACCAGGTCGGTGAGCCCTTCGAGCGCGTAGTACTCGCACTGCATTGGGATGATCACTCCGTCCGATGCAGCCAGAGCATTGATAGTCAGCATCGACAGCGACGGGGGGCAGTCGATGAGGATGTAGTCATAATTTTCGCGGACCGGCGCCAGGGCTTCGCGCAGGCGCTTTTCCTTGGCCGGCAGATTCAACAGGGCCACCTCGGCCGCGGTCAGGTCGCGGTTGGCCGGCAGCAACTGGTAGCCACCGTGCTCGGAGAACTGCATGGCATCAACCAGGCTGCATTCGCCGATCAGCACATCGTAAATCGAGTATTCCAGGCCGAGCTTGTCCACACCGCTGCCGGTGGTGGCGTTGCCCTGCGGATCGAGATCGATCAGCAGCACGCGCCGGCGCGTCGCAACCAGCGAAGCGGCCAGGTTGATACAGGTGGTGGTCTTGGCGACACCGCCTTTCTGGTTGGCAATGGCGAAGACTTTAGCCATGGTCAGTGTCAGTCCGGGTCATGAAGTGCGGCGCAGTATCAGCAGATGGCGCTGGCCTTGGCAACCGGGAACCTTGAGTACGTGACAGGCATCGAGGCGGAAGTCCGCAGGCAGGCGCTGCAGCTCGTCGTCCGGCTGCACGCCTTTCATCGCCAGCCAGCGCGTTTCGGTATCGCCCAGATGGCGTGTCCAGCTGGCAAAGTCCTCCAGCGAGCTGAAGGCACGCGAGGTGATGCCGTCGAAAGCGATGGCTGGCTGGAACTGCTCGACACGGCTGTGCACCACCTCGAGATTGGCCAGTTTCAGCTCCAGCTTCACTTGGGTGAGAAAGCGCGTCTTCTTGCCGTTCGAGTCCAGCAGGGTGAAGGCCAGCTCGGGGAACATGATCGCTAGCGGCACGCCAGGCATGCCGCCACCGCTGCCGACATCCAGCCAGTTGCGCCCACCTTCGGCGACGAAGGACACCACGCTGAGGCTGTCGAGCAGGTGCCGCGACACCATCTCGTCCGGGTCGCGTACGGCGGTCAGGTTGTAGGCCTTGTTCCACTTGATCAGCAGCGCCAGGTAGGCCAGCAGCAGTTGTTGCTGGCGGTCGTCCAGCGGGATGCCGAGCTGTCTGGCGCCGCGGACAAGTTCTTCGGCGTGGGATTCGCTGACCAGATTCATCAGGCGCTCTGCTCCAGCTGCTGACCGGCGCTGCGCTTCTTCAGGTGGATCATCAGCAGAGACACCGCAGCGGGAGTGACCCCGGGAATACGTGAGGCCTGGCCAAGCGTCTCGGGGCGAGCCTGGCCGAGCTTGTGCTGGATTTCCTTGGACAGCCCCGGGATGGTCGCGTAATCCAGATCTGCCGGCAGCGCGACACTCTCGCTGGCCCGCAGCTTCTCGATCTCGTCCTGCTGCCGCTCAATGTAACCGGCGTACTTGGTCTTGATCTCAACCTGCTCGGCGACCTGCGGATCCGGTTCGCCCGGCCCGGTCAGTTCGATCAGGCTCTGATAATCGATTTCGGGACGCGCAAGCAGATTGAGCAGGTTGTACTCGCGGGCCAGCGGGCTGCCGAAGCGTTCGGCGATGGCATCGCCTTGCGGCGTGCCGGGGCGCACCCAGCTGTTCTTCAGGCGCTGTTCCTCGCGCTCGATGCCCTCGCGCTTGGCGCAGAACGCCGCCCAGCGGGCGTCGTCCACCAGCCCGAGCTCGCGGCCCTTCTCGGTCAGGCGCAGGTCGGCATTGTCCTCGCGCAGAATCAGCCGGTACTCGGCGCGCGAGGTGAACATGCGATACGGCTCCTGCGTGCCGAGGGTGATCAGGTCATCGACCAGCACGCCGAGATAGGCCTCATCGCGTCGCGGACACCAGCTGTCCTTGCCCTGAGCACGCAGCGCCGCATTTGCGCCGGCGAGCAGGCCCTGAGCACCGGCTTCTTCGTAACCGGTGGTGCCATTGATCTGGCCGGCGAAGAACAGCCCGCCAATGACCTTGGTCTCCAGGCTGTACTTGAGATCACGTGGATCGAAATAGTCGTATTCGATGGCGTAGCCCGGCCGCACGATGTGCGCATTTTCCATGCCACGAATGCTCTGCACGATCTGCAGCTGCACGTCGAACGGCAGCGAGGTGGAGATGCCGTTGGGATAAAGCTCGTGAGTCGTCAGGCCTTCCGGCTCGAGGAAGACCTGATGGCTGTCCTTGTCGGCAAAACGATGAATCTTGTCTTCGATCGAAGGGCAGTAGCGCGGTCCCACGCCTTCGATCACGCCGGAATACATCGGCGAGCGATCGAGGTTGGCGGCGATGATCTCGTGAGTACGCGCGTTGGTGTGGGTGATCCAGCAGCTGACCTGCGGCGGATGCTGCTCCCGGCTGCCGAGAAAGGACATCACCGGCAGCGGCGTGTCGCCAGGTTGCTCGGTCATCTGCGAAAAGTCCACCGAACGGCCGTCGATGCGTGGCGGCGTGCCGGTCTTCAGCCGACCGACGCGCAGCGGCAGTTCGCGCAGGCGCTTGGCCAAGGCGATCGAAGGCGGATCGCCTGCACGTCCGCCTGAATAATTCTGCAGACCTATGTGGATAAGTCCGCCAAGAAAGGTTCCGGTGGTCAGCACCACTGACGTGGCGAGGAAACGCAGCCCCATCTGCGTGACGACGCCACGGACCTCGTTCTGCTCGACGATCAGGTCGTCGGCCGCTTGCTGAAATATCCACAGGTTGGGCTGGTTTTCCAAGGCTTTGCGAACTGCAGCCTTGTAAAGCACCCGGTCAGCTTGTGCACGGGTGGCACGCACGGCAGGTCCCTTGCGGCTGTTGAGCACACGAAACTGGATGCCGCCCTTGTCGGTCGCGGTCGCCATGGCGCCGCCCAGAGCGTCGATTTCCTTGACCAGATGACTCTTGCCGATGCCACCGATGGCAGGGTTGCAGCTCATCTGGCCGAGGGTTTCCACGTTGTGGCTGAGCAGCAGGGTCTTCACGCCCATGCGTGCCGCTGCCAGCGCAGCTTCGGTGCCGGCATGGCCGCCGCCGATAACGATCACGTCAAAACGGGAAGGGAAGTCCACCACGCACCTCGTGCCTGTCTAGATGGGAGTTTGGGAAACCGCGAAGTATAGGGATTTAGCCGGAGCTAAAGAAGGGCTCTGAGCAAAAAATGACCAACCATTCGACGGAGGTATGTCAGTGGGTAAACATAGAAATAGAGAAGAAATAGATAAGAAGCTTATTTTTATGTTTATGTATGGTGGAGTACCGTCCTGTGGATAAGCCTCTGAAGCCCGCGTCGCTCTAGTTCTCCAGAAAAGGATAAGGCTGTGCTTCGGCTGGGTGTTAGCCGTGTGAACGCGGCGCGCATCCTGTGGATTAAAGCTCTGGTTATGCACATATGGATTTGACACCCGCTTTTAAGATGACTTTTCTACTGCCTTCAGGCGGGCTTTTCCACAGGGCTTATTGACGGTACAACGGGCAGCCGAATGCCTGCGCTGGGTTTCTTCAGCGCGACGTTGCGCGTTGTGGGTGAAGGGAGAGGAAGTGAAGCGGGCGCGATCAACGCCCGTTCTGAGTCATTTGCCGATGCAGAAGCTGGAGAAGATTCGCCCGAGCAGGTCGTCCGAGCTGAACGCTCCGGTAATCTCGCCGAGCGCCTGTTGTGCCAGGCGCAGATCCTCGGCCAGCAGCTCGCCCGCGCCGGCCAGTGTCAGTTGGGCATGTCCATGCTGCAGATACTGGTCGGCCAGACGCAGTGCGTCCAGATGGCGGCGCCGAGCGCTGAAGCTGCTTTCAGAAGTCTGCTCGTAACCTATGCACTGCTTGAGGTGTTCGCGGAGCAGCTCGATCCCTTCACCTGATCGGGCGCACAGGCTCAGGGTTGCCTGTCCGCTGTCGTCAAAGCGAATCGCGATCGGCTCACCGCTCAGATCGGCTTTGTTTCGGATCAGCGTCACCCGGTTCGGTGCCGGGCTGAACTCGAGAAACTCCGGCCAGAGGGCCATGGGGTCCAGCGCTTCAGGTGCACTGGCATCGACCATCAGCAGCACTCTGTCCGCTTCGCCGATGGCGTTGAGCGCACGTTGCACGCCGATGCGCTCGACCTGATCGTCGGTGTCGCGCAGACCGGCCGTGTCGACGACATGCAACGGCATGCCATCGATGAGGATGTGTTCGCGCAGCACGTCGCGGGTGGTCCCGGCAATATCGGTCACAATCGCAGCCTCGCGGCCCGCCAGTGCATTGAGCAGGCTGGATTTACCGGCGTTCGGGCGTCCCGCGATCACTACCGTCATCCCGTCCCGCAGCAAGGCACCCTGGCCGGCCTCCCGCAGCACTGTGGATAACTCTGCTATCACGGCGTTCAGCTGCGCCAGGACATGCCCATCGGCCAGAAAGTCGATCTCTTCTTCAGGAAAATCGATCGCTGCTTCTACGTAGATGCGTAGCTGAATCAACTTCTCGGTCAGTTGGTGCACGCGGCGAGAGAATTCGCCCTGCAGCGAACGCACCGCGTTGCGCGCCGCCTGTGCCGAGCTCGCTTCGATGAGATCGGCGATCGCCTCGGCCTGGGCCAGATCCAGCTTGTCGTTGAGAAAGGCGCGCTCACTGAACTCGCCTGGTCGAGCCAGACGCACGCCGAGTTCGACGCAGCGCTGCAGGAGCATGTCCAGAACAACCGGGCCACCATGCCCCTGTAGTTCGAGTACGTCCTCACCGGTGAACGAATGCGGGCCTGGAAAGAACAGCAGCAAGCCCTCGTCGATCACCTCGCCATCGTCTGCGTGAAATCCACCGTAGTGCGCATGCCGTGGTGTTGGCTCACGACCGGTCAGGGTAATGGCGATGGCCTTGGCCCGTGGCCCTGAGACCCGGACGATACCGACCCCTCCGCGCCCCGGGGCGGTAGCGACGGCAGCTATGGTGTCGCGAACTGGATTCATGCGGCCTCCTTTCTGGATCGCAGATAGCAGAACGCCCCAATCAAGGGGCGTTGTGCATGAGCATCTGAGGCGTCAGGCGGGCTTCGCCGCGGCCTCGATCTTGCGGGTAATGTACCACTGCTGAGCGATGGACAGGACGTTGTTGACGACCCAGTACAGCACGAGACCGGCAGGGAACCAGAGGAAGAAGAAGGTGAAGATGATCGGCAACAGCTTCATCACCCGAGCCTGCATGGGGTCCGGCGGCGTCGGGTTGAGCTGCTGCTGAATGAACATGGTCACGCCCATGATGATCGGCAGGATGAAGAACGGATCCTTGATCGACAGGTCGGTGATCCAGAACATCCAGGGCGCTTGGCGCATCTCGACGCTTTCCAGCAGGACCCAGTACAGCGCCAGGAACACCGGCATCTGCACCAGGATCGGCAGGCAGCCACCCAGCGGATTGATCTTTTCCTTCTTGTACAGCTCCATCATCGCCTGGGACATCTTCTGGCGATCGTCGCCATGCTGTTCCTTCAGCGCCTGCATCTTCGGCGAGACCGCGCGCATGCGGGCCATCGACCGGTAACTAGCGGCAGAGAGCGGGAAGAAGGCGAGCTTGATGACGATGGTCAGCACAATGATCGACCAGCCCCAGTTGCCGAGCAGCGCGTGGATGTTCTCCAGCAGCCAGAAGATCGGCTGGGCGATGAACCAGAGAATGCCGTAGTCGACCGTCAGACGCAGACCCGGCGAGAGCTCTTCCAGTTTGTCCTGGCTCTTCGGGCCGGCATACAGCGTGGCGCCGGTCTCACCCTGAGCACCGGCCGGCACCGTGACCGCCGGGCCGGTGAAACCGATGATGTAGTTGCCCTGGCTGTCCTTGCGGGTCTGCACCTGGTTGGTGTTGTCCGCCTGCGGGATCCAGGCGGTGACGAAGTAGTGCTGCAGCCAGGCGATCCAGCCGCCCTGCACGCTTTCACGCAGGTTGCTTTCATCCATGTCGCCCATGGAGACCTTGCGATAGGGCTCGTCCTTGGTCCACAGCGCGGCACCCAGATAAGTGGCGGTGCCGGTGGCGGTGCTCGAGGATGGGTCGCCGCTGTTGTCGCGCTTGAGTTGGCCGAACAGATAGCCGGTCCAGGGCTTTTCACTCTGGTTGTCGATCAGGTAGTTGACCTTCAGCGCGTAGTTGCCTCGCTCCAGAGTGAAGCGCTTGGTGTAGTTGACCCCATCGGCGTTGTAGTTCAGGTCGACAACCAGCTCATCCTGCCCTTCGGCCAGTCGATACTCGGTTTTCTCACTGCTGTACTGCGGACGGCCGCTGGCCTTGTCCGGACCATCGCCAATCAGGCCGCTCTGCGCTTCATAGGTGCGCTCGCTGCTGCGCTCGAACAGCTGGAACGGCACATCGGGCCGATCCTGACGGCGAGGATACTGCGGCAGATGCAGCTCGACGATGTCCCCGCCACGCGGATCGATGGCCAGATCCAATACGTCAGTGCGCACCCGGATCAGTTGACTACTCGGTGCGCTGGCTGGCAGGGCGCTGGCCTGCTGCTGACCGGCCACGGCCGGGACGTCATCAGCATTGCCTTCGGTCGTCGCACTCGGGCTGTCCGGCAGTGCCGGCGCGGCTGGCTGGCTTTGCGCGGTTTCGGTCGGCAAAGCTGCCTGACCGTAATCCTGGTTCCACTGAAGAACCATCAGGTAGGCAACGACTGCCAGAGCTACGAGCAGTATCGAGCGTTTGATATCCATGGTTACTTGGCCATCGGAGATGAATTGGAAGTGTTGTGAGGAGGCACAGGATCGTAGCCACCAGGGTTCCACGGGTGGCAACGCCCCAACCTGCGCAGGCTCAGCCAGCCGCCACGCAACAGACCATGGGTTTCGATGGCCTCTAGTGCATAGCAGGAGCAGCTTGGATAGAAACGACAGTGACTGGCCATCATCGGACTGATGGCGTACTGGTAGACCTTGATCGAAGCAATGGCCAATTTACGCATGGGTGCTGTTGGCGGCTCCAGGTTCGACGGCGGCCTTGGCTGGGTTGCGTGACAGTCGCTTCCAGAGCTTGGCGAACTGCTTCGCCAGTTCGGGATTGTCCAGATCAGCCAATCCCTTGCGAGCGATGATCACGATGTCCCAGCCCGCCAATTCCAGTTGGTGGTGGCGAAAGGTTTCCCGTATCTGCCGCTTTATGCGGTTACGTTCCACCGAAAGCTTGACGCTTTTCTTGCCGATCACCAACCCGAGGCGGGGGTATTGCAGATCGTTCTCGCGTGCCAGCAGCAGGACGTTCCTGCCAGGCACCTTACCGGAAGGGGAGTCGAAGACTGCCTTGAATTGGCGGGGAGTCAGCAGACGCTTTTCCCGGCCGAAGCCCCGACTCACTACCTGTTCCGATATCAGACGGTCAGACGCTTACGGCCTTTGGCGCGACGGCGGGACAGAACTTGACGACCGTTCTTGGTGGCCATGCGGGCACGGAAGCCATGGGTACGAGCGCGCTTGATGGTGCTGGGTTGGAAAGTGCGTTTCATGGTGCGGTTACCTGGTGATCCATTGCGGGCCGGAATGGCCCCCTTTTAAGAGACCGGCGATTGTAGAGAAGCTGTCCAGCCAGGTCAATTTCCAACCAGTTCCGCCGAGCCAGAAAATAGATAAGAAAGAAAAGAAATATAAGCTCTTAAGATGTAATGCTTATGTATGTACCCACCACGATCTGTGGATACCTTTCTGCAGGCCATACGCAGCAAGGGCTGCAGCGATTGAAAAGCAGGTGGAAAAGCGGTGCGGCGGGGGTGGGGAGCCTCTGTGCAGCCTGGGGATGAAGTCCGGATTTATCCACAGAGGACATAGCCCATCGCTTTCCCACAGGGTTGAACACCGCTCTTAGGTGGAGTTATCAACAGGCTTGCAGGGTGGCTTTTCGTTCTGTCTGCTAAGCCGGAATCGCAGTGGCACGGGTCGGGTTCTTGTGGATAACCAACCGGTGCACAGCTACAATGGCCGCCGTCTTACCTCGACAGAGTCGATAGGAGCTTCCGTGTCGGTGGAACTTTGGCAGCAGTGTGTTGAGCTTTTGCGCGATGAACTGCCTGCTCAGCAATTCAACACATGGATTCGTCCCCTGCAGGTGGAGGGCGACGGCGATGAACTGCGCGTCTATGCCCCCAATCGCTTCGTGCTCGACTGGGTCAATGAAAAGTACCTGTCGCGACTGCTGGAGCTGCTTTCCGAACGGTCGACCGGGCTGGCGCCGGCACTCTCCCTTCTTATAGGTAGCAAGCGCACCTCGTCCGCAGCCCTGCCCTCCGCGGCCGCAGCTGCGCGCGCCCAGCCGCAACCAGCAACAACCACGCCGGTCACGCCCGCAGCGGTGGCGCAACCGCAAGCGGCCCGGTTCGAGCCGGTGGTTGCCGACCCCCCAGAGCCGGAGCCGCCGCGTACCGAGCGTACCGTCCAGGTCGAAGGTGGTCTAAAGCACACCAGCTATCTGAATCGCACCTTCACTTTCGAGAATTTCGTCGAAGGCAAATCCAACCAGCTGGCGCGGGCTGCGGCCTGGCAGGTGGCGGACAACCCCAAGCACGGTTACAACCCGCTCTTCCTTTATGGGGGGGTGGGCCTGGGCAAGACCCACCTGATGCATGCGGTGGGCAACCATCTGCTGAAGAAGAATCCGAACGCCAAAGTGGTGTACCTGCACTCGGAGCGTTTCGTGGCCGACATGGTCAAGGCCCTGCAGCTCAACGCGATCAACGAGTTCAAGCGCTTCTACCGTTCAGTGGATGCGCTGCTGATCGATGACATCCAGTTCTTCGCCAAGAAAGAGCGTTCCCAGGAAGAATTCTTCCATACCTTCAATGCGCTGCTTGAAGGCGGCCAGCAGGTCATTCTCACCAGCGACCGCTATCCGAAGGAGATAGATGGGCTGGAAGAGCGTCTTAAGTCGCGTTTCGGTTGGGGTTTGACCGTAGCGGTCGAGCCACCTGAACTGGAGACCCGTGTGGCGATCCTGATGAAGAAGGCGGATCAGGCCAAGGTGGACCTGCCCCACGATGCGGCCTTCTTCATCGCCCAGCGCATTCGCTCCAACGTCCGCGAGCTCGAGGGTGCGCTGAAGCGGGTGATCGCCCATGCCCACTTCATGGGCCGCGACATCACCATCGAGCTGATACGCGAATCGCTGAAGGACCTTCTGGCGTTGCAGGATAAACTGGTCAGCGTCGACAATATCCAGCGCACCGTGGCCGAGTACTACAAGATCAAGATTTCCGATCTGCTGTCCAAGCGGCGTTCTCGTTCGGTCGCGCGTCCGCGGCAAGTGGCTATGGCTTTGTCCAAGGAATTGACCAATCACAGCCTGCCGGAGATCGGCGATGCGTTCGGCGGTCGAGATCACACCACGGTTCTGCATGCCTGTCGTAAGATCGCCGAATTGCGGGAAACAGACGCGGATATACGCGAAGATTACAAAAATCTGCTGCGAACTTTGACAACGTGAGTGCGACCTAATCTATAGGCAAGGGACCAGACCATGCATTTTTCCATTCAGCGCGAAGCCCTGTTGAAACCCCTGCAGCTGGTTGCTGGCGTCGTAGAACGCCGTCAGACCTTGCCGGTGCTGTCCAACGTTCTTCTTGTCGTACAGGGGCAGCAGTTGTCGCTGACCGGTACCGATCTCGAGGTTGAACTGGTGGGGCGCGTCGCGCTCGAAGATGCCGCCGAGCCTGGCGAGATCACCGTGCCGGCACGCAAGCTGATGGATATCTGCAAGAGCCTGCCGAGCGATGCGCTGATCAGTATTCGCCTGGATGACCAGAAGGTCGTCATCAAGTCGGGGCGCAGCCGCTTCACGCTGTCGACCCTGCCGGCCAACGATTTCCCCACAGTGGAAGAAGGTCCTGGCTCACTGTCGTTTACCGTCGAGCAGGGCAAGCTGCGCAAGCTCATCGAGCGCAGCGCGTTCGCCATGGCCCAGCAGGATGTGCGCTATTACCTCAACGGCATGCTGATCGAAGTGTCCAGCGGCATGCTGCGTGCCGTGGCCACCGATGGCCATCGCCTGGCCATGTGCTCGATGCAGGCCGGCATCGAACAGCCGGATCGCCATCAGGTGATCGTCCCGCGCAAGGGCATCCTGGAACTGGCGCGCCTGCTCAACGATCAGGATGCCGAAGTCAGCATCGTACTGGGTCAGCATCACATTCGCGCGACTACTGGCGAGTTCACCTTCACCTCCAAGCTGGTGGACGGAAAATTCCCGGACTACGAGCGTGTGCTGCCGCGGGGCGGTGACAAGCTGGTGGTCGGTGATCGCCAGCTGCTGCGCGAGGCGTTCAGCCGCACGGCGATCCTCTCCAACGAGAAGTACCGCGGCATTCGCCTGCAGTTAGAAAGCGGCCTGTTGAAGATCCAGGCCAACAACCCGGAGCAGGAGGAAGCCGAAGAGGAAGTTGCAGTCGATTACAACGGAGGATCGCTGGAGATCGGTTTCAACGTCAGCTACCTGCTCGATGTCCTGGGCGTGATGACCACCGAGCAGGTGCGTCTGATTCTCTCCGACGCCAACAGCAGCGCTCTGGTGCAGGAGTTCGACAACGACGATTCCGCTTACGTCGTGATGCCGATGCGTCTGTAACCCCGCTTAATGTCCCTCAGCCGTCTCTCCGTCACCGGGGTTCGCAATCTGCACCCGGTGACGCTGACCCCTTCCCCGCGCATCAACATCCTCTTCGGCGACAACGGCAGCGGCAAGACGAGCCTGCTGGAAGCCATCCACCTGCTCGGGCTCGCACGTTCCTTTCGCAGTATTCGACTGAATCCGGTGATCACCTATGAGCAGCCGGCCTGCACGGTGTTCGGCCAGGTCGAGCTTCCGGACCAGCACAGTCGAGCCCTGGGGGTTTCCAGAGATCGCAGCGGCGAAGTCAGGATTCGTATCGATGGGCAGAGCGTTCGCTCTGCCGCCGAGCTGGCTGACACCCTGCCGCTGCAGCTGATCAACCCGGACAGTTTTCGCTTGCTGGAGGGGGCCCCCAAGCTGCGCAGGCAGTTCCTAGACTGGGGTGTGTTCCACGTGGAACATCGTTTCATGAGTGCCTGGCAGCGCCTGCAGCAGGCCCTGCGGCAACGGAACTCATGGCTCCGGCATGGTACACTGGACGGCGCTTCGGACGCCGCGTGGAGCCGGGAACTGAGCCTGGCCAGCGACGAGATCGATGGTTATCGCCGGGCTTACATCCAAGCGCTTAAACCGGTCTTCGAGAAGACGCTCAAGGCGCTGCTGAACCTGGATGGCCTGACGCTGAGCTATTACCGCGGTTGGGACAAGGGTCGCCCATTGGTCGATGTGCTTGCTTCGTCACTGGAGCGCGATCGTGCGATGGGCCATACGCAGTCCGGCCCACAGCGTGCGGATCTACGACTCAAGGTGGGTACTCATAACGCGGCTGAAGTGTTGTCGCGTGGGCAACAGAAGCTGGTGGTGTGTGCATTGCGCATTGCCCAAGGTCATCTCGTCAGCGAGGCCAAGCGCGGGCAATGCATTTATCTGGTCGACGACCTGCCCTCGGAGCTGGATGCGCAGCACCGATTGGCGTTGTGCAGGTTGCTCGAGCAGCTGAACTGTCAGGTGTTTATTACCTGCGTCGATTCAACCGTTTTGCAAGAAGGCTGGGGTGAACAGACACCAGTCTCAATGTTTCACGTGGAACATGGGCAAATAACCCAACTCCACGGCCCCTCGGGAGTGAAGGCATGAGTGAGAACCACACGTACGACTCTTCGAGCATCAAGGTGCTGAAAGGTCTTGATGCCGTGCGTAAGCGCCCTGGCATGTATATCGGCGACACCGATGACGGCACCGGCCTGCACCACATGGTCTTCGAGGTCGTCGATAACTCGATCGATGAAGCGCTGGCCGGCTACTGCAGCGATATTTCCATCACCATCCATACCGACGAATCCATTACCGTGCGCGATAACGGGCGCGGCATTCCGGTGGATATTCACGAAGAAGGTGTATCGGCAGCCGAGGTCATCATGACCGTGCTGCACGCTGGCGGTAAGTTCGATGACAACTCCTACAAGGTATCCGGTGGTCTGCACGGCGTGGGTGTCTCGGTGGTGAACGCATTGTCCGAGGAGCTACTGCTGACCATCCGCCGCGAAGGCAAGGTGTGGGAACAGCTCTATCGCCATGGCGTCCCGCAAGCTCCGCTCGCGGCGGTGGGCGAAACCGATACGTCGGGCACGCAGATCCATTTCAAGCCCTCCGCCGAGACCTTCCAGAACATCCATTTCAGCTGGGACATTCTGGCCAAGCGTCTGCGCGAGCTGTCTTTCCTCAACTCCGGCGTGGGTATCGTCCTGCGCGACGAGCGCACGGCCAAGGAAGAACTCTTCAAGTACGAGGGCGGCCTCAGCGCCTTCGTCGCCTACCTGAACACCAACAAGACCGCGGTGAACCAGGTCTTCCACTTCAACGTCCAGCGTGACGATGGCGTCGGCGTCGAAGTCGCGCTGCAGTGGAACGACAGCTTCAACGAGAACATCCTCTGCTTTACCAACAACATTCCCCAGCGTGACGGCGGTACCCACCTGGCCGGCTTCCGTTCCGCGCTGACGCGCAACCTGAACAACTACATCGAGCAGGAAGGTCTGGCGAAGAAGCACAAGATCTCCACCACCGGTGACGATGCGCGTGAAGGCCTGACCGCAATCATCTCGGTCAAGGTGCCGGATCCGAAGTTCAGCTCGCAAACCAAGGACAAGCTGGTTTCTTCTGAGGTGAAGACGGCGGTGGAACAGGAAATGGGCAAGTACTTCGCCGACTTCCTGCTGGAACATCCCAACGAAGCCAAGGCTGTGGTTGGCAAGATGATCGACGCCGCGCGTGCCCGTGAGGCGGCGCGCAAGGCGCGGGAAATGACCCGCCGCAAGGGTGCGCTGGATATCGCCGGCCTGCCGGGCAAGCTTGCCGACTGTCAGGAGAAGGATCCTGCGCTGTCCGAACTGTACATCGTGGAGGGTGACTCCGCGGGTGGCTCGGCGAAGCAGGGCCGCAACCGCAAGACCCAGGCGATCCTCCCGCTCAAGGGCAAGATCCTCAACGTCGAGAAGGCACGCTTCGACAAGATGCTCTCGTCCCAGGAAGTCGGCACGCTGATCACCGCGCTGGGTTGCGGCATCGGCCGCGAGGAATACAACATCGACAAGCTGCGCTACCACAACATCATCATCATGACCGATGCTGACGTTGACGGTTCGCACATCCGCACCCTGCTCTTGACCTTCTTCTTCCGCCAGTTGCCCGAGCTGATCGAGCGTGGCTACGTGTATATCGCGCAGCCGCCTCTGTACAAGGTCAAGCGCGGCAAGCAGGAGCAGTACATCAAGGACGACGAGGCGATGGAGGAGTACCTCACTCAATCGGCCCTGGAAGATGCCAGCCTGCACGTCAACGATGATGCGCCAGGCCTGGCCGGCGAAGCGCTGGAAAGGCTGGTCAACGACTACCGTACGGTAATGAAGACCCTGCAGCGCCTGTCGCGGCTGTACCCGCTGGAGCTGACCGAGCACTTCATCTATCTGCCTCGGGTTACGCTCGAGCAGCTGGCTGACCACTCCGCGATGCAGTCCTGGCTCGAGCAGTACAGCGCGCGGCTCAAGGGTGGCGAGCGCTCGGGGCTGGTCTACAACCTCAGCCTGCGCGAGGACAAGGAACGCCACCTGTGGCTCCCGGAGGTGGAGATCAGCTCCCACGGCCTGGCCAGCTACATCACCTTCAACCGTGATTTCTTCGGCAGCAACGATTACCGCACGGTGACCGCGCTGGGCGAGAAGCTCAACAGTCTGCTGGAAGAAGGTGCCTACGTGCAGCGTGGCGAGCGCAAGAAGCCGGTCGCCAGCTTCAAGGAAGCGCTGGACTGGCTGATGAACGAGGGTACCCGTCGACACAGCGTTCAGCGCTACAAGGGTCTCGGCGAGATGAACCCGGACCAACTGTGGGAAACCACCATGGACCCGAACGTGCGGCGCATGCTCAAGGTGACGATCGAGGACGCTATCGCGGCCGACCAGATCTTCAACACGCTGATGGGCGATGCAGTGGAACCGCGCCGGGAGTTCATCGAGTCCAACGCCTTGGCAGTCTCCAATCTGGACTTCTGATGCGGCGGCACTTGTAGAGTCAAAGTGGTGCAAAGAAAGCCCCGGCCCCGGCCGGGGTTTTCATTTTAAAAATAGACAGATCGAATCGACGCCAATGTTTTAATCAATTTCGGAATATCCCTACTGCGGAGTAGAGTTTGTCTCATTCGAGTCATTCATCTTAAGAGCCCTAAGGGCCAATACACTTTGACGGGGTAAGTCGCCAATGTTGGATT
>NZ_JAMOHM010000015.1 GCF_024448335.1 Stutzerimonas frequens | reverse complement strand
GCCATTTGGCGCAGCAACGTGGCTTGCGACGAAACGGGAACAGACCCTAGGATACGGCGCAGGTTTTCCGGAGAAACTCGATGTTCAAGCCGCACAGATTGTCGCTGTTGGCCGCTGCTGTCGTGCTGGCGGGCTGTCAGGCCGTCAACACCACCAGCGGTGGCGCCGTAGGCGTCGACCGCAAGCAGTACATGTTCAGCATGCTGTCGACCGAGCAGGTCAACCAGATGTATGCCCAGTCCTACCAGGAGACGCTCAGTGCGGCGTCGAGCAAGGGTGTGCTGGAGAAGAACAGTGCAATCGCCAAGCGGGTCAATGGCATTGCCCAGCGGCTGATCGCCAAGGTCGGAGTGTTCCGTCCCGATGCCACGCAATGGGACTGGCAGGTCAACGTCATCGACAGTCCGGAGCTCAACGCCAACTGCGGCCCGGGCGGCAAGATCATCTTCTACACCGGCCTGATCGAGAAGCTGAAACTCACTGACGACGAAATCGCGGCGGTGATGGGCCACGAGATCGCCCACGCATTGCGTGAGCACGGCCGCGAAGCCATGTCCAAGGCCTACGGCGTGCAGATGGCGACTCAGTTGGGTTCGGCTATGGGGGTCGGTACGGGTGGCCTGCAGCTGGCGAACATGGGCGTCGAATACCTGATGACGCTGCCCAACAGCCGCGGCAACGAGAACGAAGCGGATCTGATCGGTCTGGAACTGGCCGCTCGTGCCGGTTACAACCCGAACGCGGCGATCACGCTGTGGGAAAAGATGGCCTCGGCCGGTGGTTCGGCTCCGCCTGAGTTCATGAGCACCCACCCTTCCTCGGCGACTCGCACCGCGGCGCTGCGTGCCAATATTCCGAAAGTGATGCCGCTCTACGAGCAGGCCCGCAGCGGCCGCTGACCAAGGCGACGCTGCTCGCCGACCGCTCAGGTCGGCGACAGCAGCGTCGAGAGAGGTGTTTCGATACCCAGCTGCTGGTGCACGCCCTCGAGATCGATCAGTGTGTGAATTTCCTCGATATCGCCGGCCGGATTGAGCGTCCAGACGCTCATGGCGGCGATGGCGAGGATCTTGTCGGTGGCCGAATAGCCGAACAGCGGCGTCGCCAGTGTTCCCATCACCGTGCTCGAGGTGACCACCTTGTGGCCCTCGCAGATGCACTCGTCCACCACCACTTCCAGGTCCGGCATGGCGCTACGCACATTGCGCACGAGCTCGGCGAAGCCTGCGCTGTTCAGCGGCTGGCCAATGAATGAGCCCTTGTAGGCGAAATACTTGCTCTGCATCTGTTCGGAAAGGGCCAGGCGGCCCTTGTTCCAGCTCAGATCGATATGGTTGCAGACTCGTTTCTTGCGTCCATCCGCTGACATGCAGCCTGATCTCCTCGGGGCGCTGATGTGCGCTGCGGTAGCGCACTCTATCAGCTCCCCGGTTGCGCAGATTTGCGCTGGGTATCAGCCTGAGACAATCGTGCTCATGGTCAGCGCCTGATAGCCGGCGTACAGCGCCAACGCGGCAAAGCCGGCGGCGGCGACCCGGCGGATCAGCGTCAGCGGCAGCCGGTCGGCGGCGAAGTGGCTGGCCAGTACCACCGGAACGTTGGCCAGCAGCATGCCGACCGTGGTGCCGAGGATGACCAGCACGAACTCCGGATACTGCGCGGCGAGCATCACGGTCGCGACCTGGGTCTTGTCGCCCATCTCGGCAATGAAAAAGGCGATCGTTGTCGCGACGAAGGGGCCGTAGGGGCGGCCCAGCTTGGCGTCGTCGTCATCGAGTTTGTCCGGCACCAGCGTCCACAGCGCCACGGCGGCGAAGCTGGCTGCCAGTATCCAGCTCAGCGCTACCGGCGAGAGCAGGCTCGATACCCAGCTGCCGACCGCACCGGCGGCGGCATGGTTGGCCAAGGTGGCGACGACGATGCCCCAGATGATCGGCCAGGGGCGCCGGTAACGCGCCGCCAGCAGCAGTGCGAGCAACTGCGTCTTGTCGCCGATTTCGGCGAGCGCAACGATCAGAGTGGGGACAAAAAACGATTCCAAGCGGCATTCCTTTAGGGCGGGTCGACAGATTCACCATGACATGCGCAGCCTGCCCGCCCGGGTCAGGTGTACATGTCATGGGTCTTGTCAAACCTGACCTGGCGTATCGTTACGCGCTGGCCGGTCGCATGCGCCATGGTCTGTGGACCAAGTATGTTGACGCATGCCGGACGAGCAGGGCGCTCGTCGGAGACTACTCCCCCAAGGACGGCGGCGAGTTTGCCGCAACCGGCCGTTCGGTGCAACCGCCGGTCGCGGGCATCAGGGCCGCACGGCGCGGTAGATACGGAAGCCGTCGCGCTCGGCGAGCGTGTGGCAGGGGCCAAGATGCTGCTCGATCAGGGGGGGATACCTGAGGAACGCGTTGGCTACCAGCCGCAGCTCGCCATCGCTGACCAAGTGCTCGGCGGCGCGTTCGATCAGCGTCTCGCTGGCCCGGTAGCTGGTGTGCACGCCCTGATGGAACGGCGGGTTACTGACGATCGCAGCCAGTTGCCGAGGCGCGGCGTCGATGCCATCGCCGGCAATGACTTCAGCTTCGAGCCCGTTCGCGGCGAGCGTCCGGCGACTGCTCTCGACGGCGAAGGCGTCGACGTCCAGCAGCACCAGCTCGCTTTGCGGATAACGGCGTTTCAGCGTGGCACCGAGAATGCCGGCACCGCAGCCGAAATCCAGCAGTCGGCCGCCGGGCAAGTCGTCGAGGTGCTCGAGCAACAGGGCGCTGCCCAGATCCAGGCGGCCATGGCTGAACACACCCGGCAGACTGACCACCTCGAGCGGCCCGTCAGCCAGTTGCAGGGTAAAACGGCTGGCCAGCGCATCGAGATCCGGCGCGGCGGGCGCCTGCTCGACCTCGACCTGCCAGAGCTGGCAGTGACGGGCACTGTCGAGCTTGCGCGCGCGGCCGAAACTGGCCAGCTGCTTGGCGGCGCGTTCGATGCCGCCGCGCTTCTCGCCCACCAGGTACAGCGGTCGGCCGGGCAAACGTGCCGCCAGGGCCTGCAACAGATAGTCCGTCAGCTCGCGGGACTTCGGCAGGAACAGCACCGCCGTGTCGAACACCCCCTGCGGCGGGGCAACGCCGAAGCTGCAGCGCCCGCCGAAGCGCTTGTCCAGCTGCTGCTGTTCGCCGGCGTGCCAGCTCCAGGCGGTAGCGCCTGTCAGCTGCCCCAGCAGATCGTCGGCCGGCAGGCCGGCGAGCAATACCCGGCCGCCGAACAGCTCGGCCTGACGCAGCAGCACTTCGCTTCGCGGGTCCATTGGGGTCTCCCTGAAAAAGGCCGGAAGCTTAGGGGCGCGGTGGCTTCCCTCGCAAGTCGTAGTTGCCCGGCTCAATTGACCTGGCGGCGTGGGCTTCCGGCGAAGAACGCCGTGGCGTTCTCGGCCAGCTGGCCGACGATGCGCTGGCGTGCCTCGCGGCTACCCCAGGCGCTGTGCGGCGTGATGATCAGGCGCGGCAGGTCCGGGGCGAGCAACGGGTTGTCGTCGCGTGGCGGCTCGCTGGTCAGCACGTCGGTGGCGGCGCCACCCAGGTGGCCGCGGCGCAGCGCATCGGCCAGTGCCTGTTCGTCCACCAGACCGCCACGGGCGGCGTTGATCAGGAAGGCGCTCGGCTTCATCAGCTGCAGCTCGCGGGCACCGATGAGATTGCGCGTCTGTTCGGTCAGCGGGCAATGCAGGGTCAGTGCATCGACCTGTGGCAGCAGCTCGTCCAGGTCGAGGCGATCCGGGCGCTTCGGCCGTCCCGGCAGGTTGCCGACCAGCACGCGCATGCCCAGAGCTTCGGCCAGCTTCGCCACGGCACTGCCCAGCTCGCCATGCCCGAGCAGGCCGAGGGTCTTGCCGTCCAGCTCGACGATCGGGAAGTCGAGCAGGCAGAACTGTCCGCTTTCCTGCCAGCGTCCGCGGGCGACGGCGGCCTGGTAGTCGGGCAGCCGCGTGGCCAGGGCCAGCAGCAGCATCAGGGTGTGCTGGGCGACGGTTGGGGTGCCGTAGGCCTGGCAATTGCTGACGACGATGCCGCGTTCGCGGGCGGCCTGCAGGTCGATGTTGTTGACGCCGGTGGCCGAGACGAGGATCAGCTTGAGTTCCGGACAGGCGGCGAGCGTCTCTGCATCAAGCGCCACCTTGTTGACGATGGCCACCTGGGCGCCGCGCAGACGCTCGACGATCTGGTCCGGCGAACTCAGTTCATGGCAGACCAGCTCGTCGAAGGCGCTGCGCAGCGGGACGAGATCGAGATCGCCCTGATCGAGCGGGGAGAGGTCGAGGAAAACGGCGCGAATGGGCATCAACTGTACCTTTCGAAGTCGCCGGGGCTGGACGACAATGTCTAGCCCGGCTTAAGCGTGGAGAGCGGATTGTGTACTGGATGGAGTTTATGACCGTGGCGCTGGTGCATCTGCTCGCGGTGGCGAGCCCCGGCCCGGATTTCGCGGTGGTGGTGCGCGAAAGCGTGGCGCAGGGCCGGCGTGCGGGTAGCTGGACGGCGCTGGGAGTCGGCTGCGGAATATTCGTCCATGTCGCCTATTCCCTGCTCGGCATCGGCCTGATCGTCTCGCAGTCGATTGTGCTGTTCAACCTCTTCAAGTGGCTGGCGGCCGCTTATCTGGTGTACCTCGGTTGGCGAGCGCTGCGGGCGCGGCCGATGAGCCTGGAGGCGATCGACGGGGCGAACGCACCGGTGGCGCGAAGCGCGTGGCGGGCGTTCGTGATCGGCTTCGTCACCAATGGCCTGAATCCCAAGGCCACGCTGTTCTTCCTCTCGCTATTCACCGTCGTGATCAGCCCCGATACGCCGCTGCTGGTGCAGGCCGGCTACGGCGTCTATCTCGCCGGCGCGACCGCGCTGTGGTTCCTGCTGGTGGCCTGGCTGTTCAGTCGAGGCCGCGTGCGTGCTGGCTTCGCGCGCATTGGCCACTGGTTCGATCGGCTGACGGGGGCGGTGCTGATCGGCCTTGGTGCTCGCCTGGCCCTGAGCGAAGTCGGTTAACACGCTGAAACGAGGTGTGGGGAAAATAATCCTTTGGACTGATTTTGCCTGGGGGGCGACGCTCTAGAGTGCAGCGTACAAGTCCAACAAGAACAGGATGCCCCCCATGCAGACCCGTGTCATCAAGCCCGCGGCGAACGCCTACCAGTATCCCCTGCTGATCAAGCGCCTGCTGCTGTCCGGCGTGCGCTACGAGCGCAGCCGGGAAATCGTCTACCGCGACCAGCTGCGTTACGACTACCGCACCCTCAACGAACGGGTCGCGCAGCTGGCCAACGTGCTGACTGCGGCCGGGGTCAAGCCGGGCGATACGGTGGCGGTGATGGACTGGGACAGCCACCGCTACCTCGAATGCATGTTCGCCATCCCGATGATCGGCGCGGTGGTGCACACCATCAACGTGCGGCTTTCACCGGATCAGATCCTCTACACCATGAACCACGCCGACGACCGTTTCGTACTGGTCAACAGCGAGTTCGTGCCGCTGTACCAGGCGATCGCCGGGCAGCTGACCACCGTGCAGAAGACACTGCTGCTCACCGATGGCGACGCGCACGACGTAGGCCTGCCGGATTGCGTCGGCGAATACGAAAGCCTGCTGGCCGCCGCTGCGCCGAGCTATGACTTCCCGGACTTCGACGAGGATTCGGTCGCCACGACCTTCTACACCACGGGCACCACCGGCAACCCCAAAGGCGTGTACTTCACCCATCGCCAGCTGGTGCTGCACACCCTGGCCGCGGCGGTGACCGTCGGCTGTCGGGAAAATCCGCGGCTGATGGGCTCGGACGACGTCTACATGCCGATCACACCGATGTTCCACGTGCATGCATGGGGGCTGCCCTATGTTGCCACCATGCTCGGTCTCAAACAGGTTTATCCGGGCCGCTACGACCCCGAGTACCTGATCGATCTCTGGCGCCGCGAGCAGGTGACCTTCTCCCATTGCGTGCCGACCATCGTGCAGATGCTGCTCAATGCCAAGGCCGCCCAGGGCACCGACTTCAAGGGCTGGAAGATCACCATCGGCGGCAGCGCGCTGACCCGCGGCCTCTACGACCAGGCAAAGGCGTCCGGTATGAATCTGATTGCCGCCTACGGCATGTCCGAGACCTGCCCGCTGATCTCAGGAGCGCACATCAACGACGAGTTGCTCGAGGCCGACGAGGACACGCGCAGCACCTTCCACCTCAAGGCCGGCGTGCCGGTGGTGCTGGTCGATGCGGCGATCCAGGCCGCCGATGGCAGTTTCCTGCCGGCGGATGGCGCCTCTCAGGGCGAGCTGGTACTGCGGGCGCCGTGGCTGACCCAGGGCTACTACAACGAGCCGGAGAAGAGCGAGGAGCTCTGGGCCGGCGGCTGGCTGCATACCGGTGACGTCGCGGTGATCGACGAGATGGCCAATATCGAGATCCGCGACCGCATCAAGGACGTGATCAAGACTGGCGGGGAGTGGTTGTCGTCACTGACGTTGGAAGGACTGATCAGCCGCCACGAGGCTGTGCGTGACGTGGCCGTGGTCGGGGTACCGGACGAGCGCTGGGGTGAGCGGCCCTTCGCACTGGTGGTGCTGGGCGAAGGCCAAGAGTTGAATGCCGAACAGCTGCGTACCTTCCTCGAGCCGGCGGTTGCCGAAGGCCATATCAACAAGTGGGCGATTCCCCAGCAGATCGCCGTGGTGAGCGAGATTCCCAAGACCAGCGTCGGCAAGCTGGACAAGAAGCGCATCCGCAGCGAAATCGCCCGCTGGCAGGAGGAGAGTGCGTAACAGGCCTCGCGCTGAGGCGTTCGGCTAGGCGGGGGTGGACTCCAGCAGCGTCTGCACCCGCGTCTGCAAGGCATCCAGCGTGAAGGGTTTGCCAAGCGCCTCCTGCGCTGGTGCCGAGGGTTGCTCCGCGAACTGCGCCTGCTCGGCGTAACCAGTGATCATCAGCACCTTCAGGTCGGGTAGCTGCCGGCGCGCCTGCTCGGCGAACTGGTGGCCGTTCATGCCGCCAGGCAGACCGATATCGGTAATCAGCAGGTCTATCGAACCGGTCTCCGCCAGCAGGTCGAGGGCGGTGACGCCATTGGCCGCCTGCAACGTCCGGTGACCCATTTCCTCCAGCACCTCGCAGACCAGCGTGCGGATACTGTCCTCGTCATCCACCACCAGCACCCGCCGGCCGGCTATGCCGCTCGGCAGCTGTCGCGGAGCCGTCTGCTCCGTCTGCTCGCTCAGCGCGCCACTGTAGCGCGGCAGATACAGGCAGACCGAGGTGCCCTGTCCGGGCGTACTGTCGATCTGAGCACTGCCTCCCGATTGGCGGGCGAAACCGTAGACCATCGACAGGCCGAGCCCGGTACCGGCGCCCAGCGGCTTGGTGGTGAAGAAGGGGTCGAAAACGTAGGGCAGCTTTTCCGGGGCGATACCACTGCCCGTGTCTTCCACGCTCAACACCACGTAGTCGCCTGCAGTCATGCCCAGGCGCGCGGCAGCTGATTCATCGAGTGTCTGGTTAGCGGTCCTGATGCCCAGGCGGCCGCCGTCGGGCATGGCGTCTCGCGCATTGAGCGCCAGGTTCAACAATACATTCTCCAATTGATTGGCGTCGCACCGGGTCAGCCAGAGGTTGTGCGCCAATGCCAGGTCGAAGGTCACCAGCGGGCCGATGGTTCGCTGCAGCAATTCGCGCATGCCATCGACCAGCGCGTTGGCGTCGGTCGGGCGAAGATGCAACGGCTGACGCCGGGAGAATGCCAGCAACCGGTGAGTCAGCGCTGCCGCCCGGTCAGCGGAACTCAGCGCACTGTCGAGATGGCGGTGCAGCTCGTCATGGCGGCCCTGATCCAGGCGCCGGCCGAGAAGGCCCAGCGCGCCGACGATGCCACCCAGCAGGTTGTTGAAGTCATGGGCGAGGCCGCTGGTGAGCTGGCCTACCGCCTCCATCTTCTGCGCCTGGTGCAGGGCCGATTCGGCGGCGGCGCGGGCGGCGATGGCTTCTTCGACACGACTTTCCAGGGTGTCGTTGAGCCGCTGCAGGGCCAGTTCGGTGCGCTTGTGGTCGGTGACGTCAATGCACGCGCCGACCAGGTAGGAAGGTTGCCCGGCCTGGTCGCTGACGTTCATCGCCCGACCGAACAGCCAGCGCTCACCGAGGGCCGGTAGCAGCACGCGAAAGTGCATCTCGAAATCGTCACCGCTCGTGGCGCAGCGCTCGGCCAAAGCTGCCATGCGCTCGCGGTCATTGTGATGCACGCGCGCGAGCAGGTCGCTCAGGTAGATCTCGCCGAAGCCCTCCATGCTCACCAGGCGCAACATTGCTGCGTCCATGTCGATTTGCCCGCTGGCGAGCTGCCAGTAGAAGGTTCCGGTGCCCGATACCAGCAGCGCGGCATTCAGGCGCTCGTCGCTTTCCTGCAGTTGAGCGCGGGCCAGTTCCTGGGCGTGCAGCTGTGCAGTGACATCCTCGACCCGGTGGATGATATAGCGCACCCGTCCCTCGGCGTCCTTCACCGGTGCGTTGACCACGTTCCAGAAGCGCTCCTCGAAACCGCCGCCGCTGGAATCGGGGCGCCGAATCGCGTAGCGCACCTGGGTCAGGCGCTGGGGCTGCCCGGTGGCGATTACCTGTTGCAGTGAACGTCGCAACGTCGCGGCGCCCGAGTTCGGGTTGTCCGGTTGCTGGTCGCTGAACACCTCGAATAGCGGCTTGTCGATTACGTCCTCGCGGCGAGTCATAGTGATGCGCAGTCGCTCATCACTACAGGCAACCATGGTGTAATCGGCGTCCGCCACCACGATCAGGTAAATACCGGGCAGGCCGTCGATGATTGCCTGCAAATCATGCATAACGATCAGGTTCCCTTTTGCGGCGCGCCTCATGCGCGTCTATGTAGTGACTCCATCGCAGCGGGAAAATTGCCCGCCAGGTCACGGGCGGCCCGCGTGATTGCCTGTCGTCCACGCAGGCGGCAATCTGTTGCTTGCTGCGCCAGCGCCGCGATTAACCTTGCCCTGCTTGAGGATGTCATGACTGACACTGGACCCACCTTGATCCGCGAAACCTTTCCCGTCGGCCCCTTGCAGTGCAACTGCACCATCATTGGCGACCCGCTGAGCAAGAAGGCCATCGTCGTCGACCCAGGCGGCGATCCTGAGCTGATCATGGCGCGGTTGGACGCTCATGGTCTGAAAGTGGTAAGCATCATCCATACTCATGCGCATCTGGATCACTTTCTTGCATCCGGCAAGATGAAGGAGCGCACCGGAGCCACGCTGCATCTGCACAAGGCCGATCAGTTTCTCTGGGACAATCTGGAGATGCAGTGCCGCCTGTTTGGCGTGCCCTATACGCCGGTGCCGGCGCCCGATCGGTGGCTGGCGGATGACGAGGAGCTGGCCTGCGGCTGCGGCGTGGCGTTGCATACACCCGGGCATACGCCGGGCTCGATGAGCTTCTGGTTCGCCGACGCCAAGCTGCTGATCGCCGGTGACACCCTGTTCCGCCGCGGTATCGGGCGGACCGACCTGTGGGGCGGCGACTACGCGGCGATCGAGCGCTCCATCAGGCAGCGGCTCTACAAGCTTGATGAGGAGGCCACGGTGGTGACGGGCCACGGTCCGGACACCCGGCTGGGCGACGAGATGCGCGAAAATCCTTTCGTCCGTGGCTGAGCAGGCAGGGGGCGTTGCGCGGGTTCTGCTGCACGGTTCCAATCGCTAGTCATGGTCGGTGTTAATCTAGCGCCGCACTCAGGGCTGGGCTCGCATGAGCACGGGATCGCCCTGGTAACTGTCGAGAGAAGGAAGTACCTATGAAAAAGCTGAACATCACCGCTCTCGCAGCGGGTGTCGTCCTGCTGGCTGGTTGCACCACCAATCCCTATACCGGCGAGCAGCAGGCAGGTAAGGCTGGTATCTACGGCGGCATCGGTGCGGTCAGCGGTGCAGTCATCGGCGCGGCGACTTCGAGCAAGAAGGACCGTACCAAGGGCGCGCTGATCGGCGCCGCGGTGGGTGGTGCGGCGGGCGGTGGCTACGGTTACTACGTCGATACCCAGGAAGCCAAGCTGCGCCAGACGCTGCAGGGCACCGGTGTTCAGGTGCAGCGCAACGGCGACAACCTGACCCTCATCATGCCGGGCAATATCACCTTTGCCAGCAACTCCGCGGACATTTCCAGCAGCTTCTACCCCACCCTGAACTCGCTGGTGCAGGTCTTCAAGGAGTTCAACAAGAACGGTGTCGATATCGTCGGCCATACCGACAGCACCGGCTCGCTGCAGCTCAACCAGGACCTGTCCAACCGCCGCGCGCAGAGCGTCGCGTCCTACCTGATCGCCAATGGCGTCGCCCCTGCGCGCATTTCGTCCTACGGCGCCGGCCCGAGCCAGCCGATCGCGAGCAACGACACTGCTGCTGGTCGCGCGCAGAATCGCCGCGTCGAGATCAATCTCCGTCGGCTGTAATCGCCGTCCCGGCGGCCGGTTGGTTGAGTCCCCGTCAGCCGGAGTTTGCAGGGCCTGCTTACGGAACGCCTCATAGGCATCGGCATCGCAATGGTGCCGATGCCGTCGTTATTCAGACGCCATCAATCCGTTCGTGCTCGCAACCATGGAACCTCTCTGCGCTATGCGAATCTGACATTCGATAGCGCGCCAGTAGTGGCACAGAGGAGGTCGAATGGATGATCGTCCCGCTCTCCATTCCCGCAGGTCCTGGCTGCCATTACTGGTCGCTCTGACCCTGATGGCGGGGCTGGGTGGATGGATTGGCTGGCAGTGGCATGTCCAGGAGCAACGCAGCAAGGTCGAGCAGGAGCAGCGCTTCACTTTCGCGGTCGATGACATCGAGCACACGCTGCGCGAGCGCATGCGCGCTTACGAGATGGTGCTGCGCGGCCTGGCCGGCGTCGTCGCGGGCAGCGATCTGGTGACGGTGGACGACTGGGCGCGGGCTGCCGATCAGCTGCAGTTGCAGGACTTCTATCCCGGCATTCAGGCGGTGGCGCTGGCCCGGCATGCCACGCCGGAAACCATCGACGACATGATCGAGCAGATTCGCGCCAGCGGGCGTGAACGCTTTCGCATGTACCCGGCCGGTGAGCGGGCCGAGTACGTGGTCGTCGACTACATCCATCCCACCGACTGGCGAAACCGGCGGGTGCTGGGCTTCGATCTGTTCAGCGAGGCCACCCGTAGGGAAGCCATCATCAATACCCGCAACAGTGGCAACCCGGTGCTTACCGGACCGTTGCGCTTGAAGCAGGAAACCGAGCAGAACATCCAGGTCGGCGTCTTGCTGTTCCTTCCGCTCTACGCTGCGGCCGCTCCGGTAACTACGGAAGAGGAGCGCCAGCGAGCCTTCGTTGGGACCTTGCACGGTGCGTTTCGCCTCACCGATCTGATGGAAGGCATCCTCGGTTCGCGCAGCCGAATGCTGCAGCTGCAACTGTTCGACGCCGCTAATCCGGACGAGCCGTTGCTGGCTGGCCGAGCCCCGGTCAGCAACGATGCGGCCTTCCAGCGGGTGCGCAACATTTACATGTATGGCCGCAGCTGGCAGCTGCAGGTCGCCAGCACGCCGGAATACGAGGCAGTACTGCGCGACAACAACCGGGCCTTCAGCCTGGCGGCAGCTCTCACGGCGGCGGCTCTGTTCTCGTTGCTGGTTGGCGGTTACCTGTATCTGCGCGAACGTGCGTTGCGCAGCAGCCAGGCGCTCAGCCTGCAGCTGCAGGAACGGGAAGCGCGCTTTCGCCAGCTCATCGAGCAGCTTCCCGTCGCGACGCTGCTGTGCAATGCCAGTGGGCGCATCGAGCTGGCCAATCAGAGTGCCGGGCTGCTGCTCGGCAGCACGGCCGAACTGTTGGCCGGCGAACGGGTGAGTCGCTACGTGCCGGGCGTGCTCGGCGAGCAGATCCTGCGACAGTTGCGCGAAACGAGTCAGCTCGAGTTGCAGGGTCAGCGCGACGATGGTCGGCCGATCCCGTTGGCGGTCAGCCTGACCAGCTTCAGTCACGACGAGACCCTGTACTACGTACTCAACCTGCTCGACCTGCAGGCGCGCAAGCGTGATGAAGAACGTTTTCGTAACGTTGTAGAGGCATCGCCCAACGCGTTCGTGCTGGTTGATGAGCACGGCGAAATCGTCATGGTCAATCGCCAGACGGAGCTGTTGTTCGGCTACACCCGCCAGGAGCTGCTCGGGCAACCGGTCGAGCTGCTGCTGCCGGAAGTCCTTCGCGAAGCCCATCGAGGCTTGCGCCAGGGTTACGCCGAGCATCCGGAGCCGCGGCGCATGGGCGGCAATCGCGAGCTGTTCGGACGCCATCGCGATGGCAGTGCGTTGCCGGTGGAGATCGGTTTGTCACCGCTGCGCAGCGGCGACGAGCAGCTGGTGCAGGCGGTGATCATCGACATCAGCCATCGCAAGGCCGCCGAGCGCCGGCTACGCGAGCAGGCGGACCAGCTGGCAGTGGCCAATCGCTACAAGTCCGAGTTCCTCGCCAACATGTCCCATGAGCTGCGTACCCCGCTCAACAGCATCCTGATTCTCAGCGACCAGCTGCGGCAGAACGGCTCGGGCAATCTCAACGACAAACAGGTGCGCCATGCCGACATCATTCACCGTGCCGGTCATGAACTGCTGCAGCTGATCAACGATGTGCTGGATCTGGCCAAGATCGAGTCCGGACGCATGCAGCTCAAGCTGGAGCCGTTCAATCTGCGCGAGCTGCTGAGCGAACTGGAGTCGGCACTGCGGCCGATGGCCGAGCAGAACGGCCTGCTGTTCAAAGTCAGCGTCGACCCCGACGTGCCGTCCAGTCTGAGTTCCGACCGGGCGCGGCTGCGGCAGGTGTTGCACAACCTGCTGACCAATGCGCTCAAGTTCACCGAGCAGGGCGAGGTGGAGCTGCGGGTGAGCTGCCCGAGCGACGCTCATGAGGCCGATCGGCAACTGCAGATCGAGGTGCGCGACACCGGCATCGGCATCGCCGCGGATCAGCAGGAGCGCATTTTTCAGGCGTTCCAGCAGATCGATGGCTCGATCAGCCGTCACTACGGCGGCACTGGCCTGGGCCTGGCGATCACCCGCCAGCTGGTGGAGGTGCTGGGCGGCGAAGTCAGAGTGCAGAGCGAACTGGGCCACGGAGCCATCTTCACCGTGCGCTTGCCGATTGGTGCGTCGGCTGCACCGGCGCAGGCCGAGCTACCGCGCCAGCCGCAGCGTCGTGGACGTGGTCCGGGGCTGTTGATCATCGAGGACGACGCCGACTTCGCATCCGTCGTGGCCGAGGTGGGGCAGAGTCATGGTTTCACCAGTCTGATCTGCAATACCGGGCAGCAGGGCCTGGAGGCCCTGCAGCGAGAGCATTTCGCCGCAGTGATTCTGGATATCCTGCTGCCGGACATGAGCGGTTGGCAGGTCCATCGCGAGCTACGCAACGACGAGCGACACCAGGGGTTGCCGGTGCTGATCATTTCCTGTGTGCCGCAGCCCAACGACTGGCGTGACGATGGGACTCGCTACCTGGTCAAGCCGGTCGCGCAGGCTGAACTCGAACGCATCTTCTCCGAGCTGGCGCGGCATGAGCACAACCCGTTACGGCTGTTGCTGGTGGAGGCCGATTCGCAGCGCCGCGAGCTGATTCGCAACTACTTCGAGCGGCTCGGCTACCGCGTCACGCTCGCCGTTACTGCCGGCGGGGCAAGGTTGGCCTATGCCGAGCAGGTGTTCCCGGTGCTGGTGGTCGACAACGAACTGGCCGACGGCAATGGTCTGGATTTGCTGGACGCGCTCGACCAGGTGCGCTCGTTGCGTGGCGTGACCGTGCTGCTGAACAGTCGCGAGCCGCTTTCTGACGCCGACCTCAAGCGGCTGCATCGGTATTCGGCGACCGCGTTGTCCAAGACCGAAGCGCTCGAGCGCATGGGTCAGGTGCTGCGCCCACAATCCGATTCAGCAGTACCGAGCCCGGTGGTTGCGCTGCAATTGTCGGCGCCTGGGCGAAGGGTGCTGTTGGTGGATGAAGACGTGCGTCTGATCTATTCGCTAACGGCCCAGCTCGACGCGCTGGGCCTGCAGGTAGTCCCGGCAACCAGCGCCGAAGAGGCCATTGCGCGTTTCCAGGAGGATGCCTTCGATCTGGTACTGCTGGACATGGATCAGCCGGGGGTGGAAGGTCCGGAAGTGACTCGACGCCTCAAGCATGAGCTCGATTGCCAAGTGCCGATCGTGGCGCTGACCGGCCCCGAGGCGGCGCGGACGAAGGACTCTGTTCTTCTGGCGGGTGTGGATGATGTGCTGGCCAAACCGGTCGAGGATACGGCGTTGCTGGAACTGGTGCGGCGGAGGCTGGGCCTGGAGCAGGGCGCGACCGATGCGGAGAAGGAGTAGCGAGTGGGACAGGCTGAACAACGTGATTTCAAGCTGGTAGCGCAGTCATCGGTATACGTGGTGCATGCTCCCGTCGGCGGGTGTTCACCGCTGACGGTCCTGCAGTGTCGGCCCGGAGGTTGGCGATGAGTCAGGCGCAGCTCAAGGCCAGACCGCGCAGCCGTACGCTGCTGGTGGTGGATGATCGCGAGGCCAATCTGGTGGCGATGGAGGCGCTGCTGGGCGACGGTGACTGGCAGGTGCATACGGTCAACTCCGGCGAGGCGGCGCTCAAGGCCTTGTTGGAACTCGACGTGGAGCTGGTCCTGCTGGATGTGCAGATGCCTGGCATGGATGGCTTCGAGGTTGCCCGCTTGATGCGCGGCAGTCCGCATACCCGCTATACGCCGATCATCTTCGTCTCGGCCATCGCGCATACCCGTGATTCGGTGTTGCGCGGCTATGCCACCGGCGCGGTGGATTTCATCCTCAAACCGTTTGACCCGCAGGTGCTCAAGCACAAGATCAACACGCTGTTGGCCCACGAGCACAACCGGCGCGATCTGCAGTTGCTCACCCAGCAACTCGACAGTGCCCGCGCGTTCAACGCGTCGGTGCTGAGCAACGCCGCCGAAGGCATTCTGGTGGTTGCCGAGGACGGCATCATCAGCTTTGCCAACCCGGCGATCGCCGGCATGCTGCACACCCGCGTCGAAGACCTGCAGGGCACACCCTTGCTGTCACACCTGGCCGCACCGGATATGCCCGCGGAGTGGCACGAGTCGGACTTCTATCGTTACTGGCGCAGTGGCTCGACCTTCCGCCTGCACGAAGCGCAGCTGCATACCGCCAACGGAACGCCGCTGCCGGTGGCGCTATCGAGCTCGCCGCTGCCGCGCCAGCAGCGCTCGATGGTGGTGATCGCCCTGGATATGTCAGTGGTGCGCAACCTGCACACGCAGCTGGAAACCCAGGCGGTCACCGACTCGCTCACCGGACTGCTCAATCGCCGCGGGTTCCATCAGGCGCTGGAATCGTCGCTGGCACGGGTCGATCGCAACGGCAAGCGCATGGCGATCCTCTACATCGATCTGGACGGCTTCAAGCGCATCAACGATTCGCTCGGCCACGACGCCGGTGATGAAATCCTCTGCAAGGTGGCGCGCCTGCTGGAAACCTGCATGCGCCCGTACGACATCATCGCGCGCATGGGGGGCGACGAGTTCACCGCGCTGCTCGATTCCCTAGACCAGCCGGAGGACGCCGCGCGGGTCGCGGAAAAACTCATCGAACTGATCTCGGTGCGGCACAAGATCGATGGCACCGAGGTAACCCTGGGCGCCAGCATCGGCATCGCGCACTTTCCCGACTGCGGAGTCAGTGTCGACCAATTGCTGCGCTCGGCCGATATGGCGATGTACGAGGCCAAACGCGCCGGTCGGCGGCAGTATCGCTTTTTCTCCAGCGATATGAACGAGCGGGCGCATGCGCGGCTGATGATGGAGGAGAACCTGCGCAGCGCCACCGACCGCAACGATTTCGAGCTGCTCTACCAGCCGCAGGTGATGCTCGACAGCGGAGCCCTGCGCGGTTTCGAAGGCCTGTTGCGCTGGCCGCAGGGCGAGGCCGGCGAGAACCAGCCCGGCGTGTTCATCCCATTGCTGGAAGAGACCCGGCTGATCGAGCGGGTAGGCGACTGGGTGCTGCGCGAAGGGATGAACGAGTACGTGCGCTGGCTGCCAGCCCTCGGCACCGACCTGATCCTCAGCCTGAACGTCAGTCCGGTGCAATTCAGCCGGGCCGGGCTGTTCGATTCACTGCGACGGCTGCTTGATGAATACCAGCTGAACCCGGCTCAGCTGGAGCTGGAAGTCACCGAAGGCACGTTGATGCAGGATCTCGACCAAAGCTGCGAGAAGCTGCGGCAGCTGCGCAAGCTCGGGGTGCGCGTGGCAATCGACGACTTCGGCACCGGCTATTCATCACTGGCCTATCTGCGGCATTTCGAACTGGACACGCTGAAGATCGACCGGCTGTTCATCGCCAATATGCTGGACTCGCCGCGCGATGCGGCGGTCGTCAGCACCATCATCGACCTGGGGCGCAACCTGGGGCTGGAAGTGGTGGCGGAGGGCGTGGAAACCCTCGCTCAGCGCGATTGGCTGGTGGAAAACGGCTGTGATGTCATGCAGGGCTTCCTCGTGTCCCCTGCGGTTACCGCTGAGCAGGCGCGCGCCTTTGCGGCGCAGCCCGTCTGGCAGCCGCCGAGCCGCTAGAGCTGCCTCAGCGGCGCGGCGCAAACTGCTCGTGCAGTTGCGCCAGCTCGGCGTCCTTTTCGCTCCATAGTTCGTTGACCCACTGCTGGAAGCTCAGTCGATAGGCCTCTTCCTGGTCATAGTTTCTGCGCAGGAACTCGCCAGGGATCGGCTGTGCCTTGAGCCGCAGGACCACCTCGGGAATGTTGCCGGCGAGCAGATCCCAGAAGCTCGGTCGACCGTGCGGGTAGTGGATGGTGACGTTGATCAATGCCGTCAGCTGCTCGCCCATGGCGTCGATGACGAAGGCGATGCCGCCGGCCCGGGGCTTGAGCAGGTGGCGGTAAGGGGACGCCTGCTCGCCGTGCTTGTCCTCGGTAAAACGCGTGCCTTCGAGGAAGTTGAACACCGACACCGGGTTGGTCCGATAACGCTCGCAGGCCCGCCGCGTGGTGGCCAGGTCCTCGCCGCGCTTTTCCGGGTGCTTGGCCAGGTATTCCTTGCTGAAGCGCTTCATGAACGGAAACTCCAGCGCCCACCAGCACAGGCCGATCACGGGCACCCAGATCAGCTCCTGCTTGAGGAAGAACTTGAGGAACGGCATGCGCCGGTTGAGCTGGTACTGCAGCACCAGGATGTCCGCCCAGCTCTGGTGATTGCTGGTCACCAGGTAGGAGTGATGCATATCGACCTGATCCAGCCCCTGCACGTCCCAGCGGATTGGACGGACCAGGTCCATCCAGAAGCTGTTCATCGCGATCCAGGACTCGGCGATCCAGTGCATGCCGAAGCGCAGTGTGCGTTGTACCGCGGGAAGGGGAAGCGCCAACTTGAGCAGTGACAGGGCGAACAGCGGCCAGCACCAGAACAGGGTATTGAGCGCGAGCAACAGCGCGGCGAGGGCGCCTCGCACTGGCGCGGGGAGGAAATTCAGCATGGAATTCTCATCGATACGGCTGATTCGAGGCGCCAAGAGTAGCGATTATGCGCTGAACTGCAACTATCGAGAGCGAAAAGCGATTGCTGCCGCCGGCCCCAGGGCGCGGCGACAGCGATCGTCGAGGCCGATCAGGCCTTCTGGTTGGCGGCCTGCAGTGCGGTCAGGGCGATGGTGAAGACGATGTCGTCCACCAGGGCGCCGCGCGACAGGTCGTTCACCGGCTTGGCCAGGCCCTGCAGCATCGGGCCGACGCTGAGGCAGTTGGCGTTGCGCTGAACGGCCTTGTAGGTGGTGTTGCCGGTGTTCAGGTCGGGGAAGATGAACACCGTGGCCTGGCCGGCTACCTTGCTGTTCGGCGCCTTCTGCCGGCCGACGCTGAGCACGGAGGCGGCGTCGTACTGCAGCGGGCCGTCGATCGGCAGCTCCGGTGCGCGCTCCTGGGCGATGCGCGTGGCTTCGGCGACCTTCTCGACTTCCGCTCCGCTGCCGGAGCTGCCGGTGGAGTAGCTGATCATCGCCACACGCGGGTTGACGCCCAGCGCCACGGCAGACTCGGCGCTCTGCAGGGCGATTTCGGCCAGCTCGGTAGCGCTCGGGTTCGGGTTTACCGCGCAGTCGCCATAGACCAGTACCTGGTCCGGCAGCAGCATGAAGAACACCGAGGATACCAGGCTGTAGCCCGGTGCAGTCTTGATCAGCTGCAGGGCCGGGCGGATGGTGTTGGCGGTGGTGTGCACGGCACCGGAAACCAGGCCGTCCACTTCGTCCAGTGCCAGCATCATGGTGCCGAGGACCACGGTGTCCTTCAGCTGCTCGCGGGCATCGTCGGGCGTCAGGCCCTTGGCCTTGCGCATTTCGCACATCGGCTCGACGTAGCGGTTGGCGATGCTGTCCGGATCGAGGATCTCCAGGCTGGCCGGCAGGGTGATGCCCTGCTCGCGGGCGACCTGCTGGACTTCCTCCGGATTGGCCAACAGCACGCAGCGGGCGATGCCACGCTCCTGGCAGATGGCGGCGGCGCGGATGGTGCGCGGCTCGTTGCCTTCCGGCAGTACGATGCGCTTGTTGGCGTCCTGGGCGCGCTTGACCAGCTGGTAGCGGAATGCGGCCGGCGACATGCGCAGCTCGCCACGCGGTACGCTGCAGCGGGTGTGGAGGAATTCCGGGTGCAGGTGCTTGGCGATGAACTCGGTCACGCGGGTGGCGCGCTCGATATCGTCCGCCGGGGTTTCCTTGTTCAGGCCGAACAGGTTGTTGGCCGTATCGTAGGAGTTGCTCTCCACGGTCATCACCGGCAGGCCGCCATCCAGGGCGGCCTTGCACAGCTCGAGGATGCGAGGGTCCGGCTCGAAGTCGCTGCACAGCAGCAGGCCGGCGAGCTTCTCGCCGTTGAGCGAGGCCAGGCTGGCGGCGAGGATGATGTCGTCGCGGTCGCCCGGGGTCACCACGAGCACGCCGGAGCGCAGCAGTTGCACGGTGTTGGGCACGGCGCGGGCGCAGAGAACGATCTTGTTCACGCGGCGCTGGTCGGCCTCGCCGGCGTTGAGCACCTGGGCGCCGAGCAGTTCGGCGATGTCACGGGTGCGCAGGGCGTTGAGTTCCTCGGAGAACGGGATGGCGCCGAGCAGCTGGAAGTCGGCGCTGCCCAGCAGCGGCAGGTGCTGCTTGAGGCTGTCGATAAAGGCCGGCAGACCTTCTTCGGTCTTGACCTTGTTGAGGATCACGCCGAGCACTTTCGGATCCTTGGCGCCGCCGTACAGCTGGGCCTGGATCTCGATGCGTTCGGCCAGGCGCTTGAGGCTGTCGCTGCCCTGGGCGCCGATCAGGATGACCTCGGCGTCCAGGCTCTTGGCCAGCTGGGTGTTGATGCGCTGGGTGTAGTTGGACTCGCGGGTCGGCACCATGCCTTCGACGATGACCACGTCCTTGCCCACAGCAACTTGCTGGAAGCGGCTGACCACGTCTTCGAGCAGCAGGTCGATCTCGCCATCGGCAAGCTGGCGCTCGACCTGTTCCAGCGGCAGCGGCTCGGGAGAGGTCAGGTTCAGCGTGCGCTCGACCAGGATGCAGGAGCGTTCACGGCCCTGGTCGACCGGGAAGGGTTGAGCGATCGGCTTGAAGAAGCCGACCTTCAGCCCGGCGCTTTCCAGCGCGCGGATCAGGCCAAGGCTGATGGAGTTGAGGCCGCCGCCGAAACCGGTAGGGGCAAGGAAGAGTGTGTGCATGGCATCTCCTAGTGGACAGGGTGCTCGGGTAACGGGAGCTGGGCGCCGGCTAGGCTAGGCGACTCGCCCGGGGGCGGAAACTGCCGGATTGCCGCGGCGCTCAAGAGCAGAAACCCGACGGCGGAGCCAGTCGGGTTTCGTATCGCTGCTCGCCTGCTGTGCTCAGGCGTCCAGCAGGGCTAGCGTGTCGAGGGCAATCTGGCGCTCCTCGTTGGTCGGCACGACCATGACGCGCGGGCTGCCCTCGGCTTGGATCTCGCCGGCAACGCCGCGGGTGCAGCGGGCGTTGGCCTCGGCATCGAGCTTGAAGCCGAACAGCTTGAGGTGATCCAGGGTGCGCTCGCGTACGGCCGAGGAGTTCTCGCCGATACCGCCGGTGAAGACCAGACCGTCCAGCTGCGGCAGGGCGCAGGACATGGCGGCCAGCGACTTGGCCAGGCGATAGCAGAACACCTCGAAGGCCAGCACGGCGCCCGGATGGCCAGCCTGGCGCGCTTCGGCCAGGGTGCGCATGTCGTTGGACAGGCCGGACAGTCCCTTCAGGCCGCTCTCCTTGTTGAGCATGTTGTCGATCTTGGCCAGATCCCAGCCCAGAGTCTTGTTCAGGAAGTTCTGCAGGCTCGGATCGACGTCGCCGCTGCGGGTGCCCATGACCAGGCCTTCGAGCGGGGTCAGGCCCATGCTGGTGTCGCGGCTTTCGCCATTGACCACGGCGCAGGTCGAGCAGCCGTTGCCCAGGTGAGCGACCAGCCAGCTGCTGTTCTCGACCGGCAGGCCGGCCAGCTCCGCGGCGCGCTTGCTGACGTAGCGATGGCTGGTGCCGTGGAAGCCGTAGCGGCGTACGCCGTGCTCCTTGTAGAGCACATCCGGCACGGCATAACGGTAGGCGTGCTCGGGCATGGTCTGGTGGAAGGCGGTGTCGAACACGCCGACCTGTGGCAGTTCGGGGAAAAGATTGATGGCGGCGTGGATACCGCTCAGGTTGGCCGGGTTGTGCAGCGGTGCCAGCTGGATGTTGGCTTCGATGCCGGCGAGGGTTTCATCGGTGAGCAGCGACGAGGCGAAGAACTTCTCGCCACCGTGCACGACACGGTGGCCGATGCCGTCCAGGTGGCCACCGGCGGCGTCTTCCACGCGCGGCAGGATCTGGGCCAGAGCAGCCTGATGATCGGCATTGGGCACCTTGACGCTTTCCTTGCCAGCGGCGCTCTCGAAGTGGATGACGGCCTCCGGGCTGCCGATGCATTCGGCCAGGCCTTGTAGTGGGAAGGTCGCTTGCGCTTCGTTGACCAGGGCGAACTTGATCGACGAGCTGCCACAGTTAATCACCAGGATGTTACGAGCCGACATCGGTGCTCCTTGGATCTCTAATGTTATTGAAATGGGTGCCAAAGATACTTTTCGCGGATTCTTGCACATCGGCCATGAAAGCGATGCCATCCAAAGGTTGTAGTCCCACGTTCGATGGGACTACATCGTGACCGCTTGCGACGAGCGGCGATTGGTCCGTTCATCCAAGGTCGGTTCGCAATCGGCGTGGCGGATGGTTAAACTTCGACATCCATTCTCTAAAGCAAAGGTTCTGCCCCATGCTGATTGCCGCTAACAAGGCTGTCTCCATCGACTACACACTCACCAACGACGCCGGTGAGGTGATCGACAGCTCGGCCGGCGGCGCGCCGCTGGTCTACCTGCACGGCGCAGGCAACATCATCCCCGGCCTGGAAAAGGCGCTTGAGGGCAAGCAGGGCGGTGACCAGATTCAGGTCGCCATCGAGCCGCAGGACGCTTACGGCGAGTACAGCCCGGAGCTGGTCGCTACGCTGAATCGCGCCATGTTCGAAGGCGTCGACGAACTCGAAGTCGGTATGCAGTTCCACGCCTCGGGTCCCGATGGCGGCATGCAGATCGTCACCATTCGCGACGTCGAAGGCGACGACGTGATCGTCGACGGCAACCACCCACTGGCCGGCCAGCGCCTGAACTTCGACGTCAAGGTCGTCAGCGTGCGTGACGCCAGCGAGGAAGAAGTGGCCCACGGTCACATCCATGGCGAGGGTGGTCACCACCACTGATCCGGCTGCCCTAACGGCGACCGCACGCACGGCGGCAGGAATGGCTGCCGTGCCGATCGAAAAAGAGAGCGCTCCGGTCGTGTGCCGGGGCGTTTTTTTGTCAGGAGAAATGTCATGAGCGCATTCCATCAATTGGTGTTGCCAGGCCTGGGTGGCGAGGAATTGCCGCTGGCGCAGTTCGGCGATCGGATCACGTTGGTGGTCAATGTCGCCTCGCAGTGTGGCCTGACGCCGCAATACGCCGGCCTCGAGCGGTTGCAGCAGCAGTACGCCGCGCGCGGCTTCAGTGTGCTGGGCGTGCCGTGCAATCAGTTCGCTGCGCAGGAGCCAGGTAGCGACGATGAGATCCGCTCGTTCTGCACGCTGAACTACGGCGTCAGCTTCCCCCTGAGCGGCAAGCTCGAAGTCAACGGACCGCAGCGTCATCCGCTGTATCGGCTGCTGGCAGGTGAGGGCGCCGATTTTCCCGGGGACATCAGCTGGAACTTCGAGAAGTTCCTCGTCGGCAAGGATGGCCGAGTACTGGCGCGCTTCTCGCCGCGCACCACGCCGGACGATCCTGCCCTGATCCAGGCAATCGAAAGCGCCCTGAGCTGATCCCGCCAGATCGCGCGGCCGCGATTGCGGTCGCGCATCTTTCTTCCCGCTCTGCGTGTTATGCCATCGCTGCCATGGTTGCGGCTGAATAAGCGCCATGGATGATGCTGTGCCGGCGAGACGACCGGTCATATTCTCGGCGCATGAGCAATCCAGCACGCAACGACAAGCGCGACCTTATCCTCTCCAAGGGCGCCCAGGTGATGACCCGCCGCGGCTACCACGGTACCGGGGTCCAGGAAATCGTCCAGGCCGCGGGAATTCCCAAGGGCTCGTTCTACCATTACTTCGCCAGCAAGGAAGACTTCGCCTTGCAGGCGCTGGAGTACATCTATGCTCCGCGGCTGGAGCGCTATCGGCTGGCGCTGAGCAACGCCGTATTGCCGCCCGCGCAGCGCATCCTCGATTACTACGCCGACCTCGTTGCGCATTTCGCCCGCCAGGAAAAGCCCGAATATCACTGCTTCATCGGTAGCCTGAGCTTCGAGATGGCCGAACTCTGTCCGCCTATCGCCACCCGGCTCAGCGAGATTCTGGCGCGCTCCGTCGAGCTGCTCGCGCACTGCCTGGAGCAGGCGCGCAGCACGGGCGCGCTTGCGCCGGACAGCAATAGCCAGGTCGTTGCCGAGTTCATCAGCAACGCCTGGGAAGGCGCGCTGCTACGCATGAAAGTGAGCGGCAGCGTCGCACCACTGCAGGTTTTCCTCCAGCAGCTCGAGCGCCTGCTGGCGCCGGTCGCACCTCATTCACCGGGCGCGAGCGCCCGGTTGCCTTGCCCAGATGAATAAAAAGGAGTCGTATCGATGACCGCTAGCGTACAAGCCCTGTTTGAGCCCTTCGAATTGGGCGCCCTTCGTTTGCCGACCCGTGTGGTCATGGCACCGATGACCCGTTCGTTCTCACCCAACGGCGTGCCCACTGCCGACGTGGTGGAGTACTACCGCCGGCGTGCTGCCTCCGGGGTCGGACTGATCATCACCGAAGGCACCACGGTCGGTCATGCCGCGGCGAACGGCTATCCCCATGTGCCGCGCTTCTACGGTGAGGATGCCCTGGCTGGCTGGAAGGCGGTGGTCGAAGCGGTGCATGCCGCTGGCGGCAAGATCGTCCCGCAGCTCTGGCACGTAGGCAACGTGCGCCGCAAGGGCACCGAGCCAGAGCCGGAAGTGCCGGGTTATGGGCCGATGGAAAAGCAGAAGGACGGGCAGGTCGTCGTGCATGGCATGACCAAGCAGGACATTCAGGATGTGATCGAGGCCTTCGCCCAGGCTGCCCGCGATGCGCAGGCGATCGGCATGGACGGCGTCGAGATTCACGGCGCTCACGGCTATCTGATCGACCAGTTCTTCTGGGAAGGCAGCAACCAGCGCACCGACGAGTACGGCGGCAGCCTGGCCAACCGCTCGCGCTTCGCCATCGAGCTGGTGCAGGCCGTACGCGCAGCGGTCGGCCCCGATTTCCCGGTCATCTTCCGCTTCTCGCAGTGGAAGCAGCAGGACTACACGGCACGCCTGGTGCAGTCGCCCGAAGAACTCGGCGAGTTCCTGGCACCTTTGTCGGCGGCCGGCGTGGACATCTTCCATTGCTCGACGCGGCGTTTCTGGGAGCCGGAGTTCGAAGGCTCCGAGCTCAACCTGGCCGGCTGGACCCGCCAGCTGACCGGCAAGCCGACCATCACCGTGGGTAGCGTCGGCCTGGATGGCGAATTCCTGCAGTTCATGGTCAAGACCGACAAGGTGGCGCAGCCGGCCAACATCGAAGGGCTGCTGGAGCGGCTGAACAAGGCCGAGTTCGATCTGGTGGCCGTGGGACGTGCCCTGATCTGCGATCCGGAATGGGCGGTAAAGGTGCGTGAAGGGCGGATGGAAGAGATCCTGCCGTTCAGTCGGGAAGCGTTGAAGACGCTGGCGTGAGTGACGGCGGCAGCCAGGGTGATCTGGCTGCCGATTTCCCCTTACCCGGCAGCATTCGATCTCGCCAGGCCTTCGTGCTGTAGCTGTCAGCATGTGACGTGGTGCGGACGGAGAGATTCGAACTCTCACACCTTGCGGCGCTGGAACCTGACCGCCGAGCGCGACGCCTGACGTCTATGCGGGTCGGTCCAACTGCCGATTCGGCCCGCCTTCCCGGACCCAGAACAGCGTCGCCCCCGCCACCGCCGCGGGCATGATCAGCAGGTTCAGCACCGGCACCAGCAACGCCGCATAGGTCACCGCGCCAAAGCTCAGGCTCTGCCAGCGGCGCTGGCGCAGCCACACCATCATGTCCGCCCAGCTCAGCTTGTTGTTGTCCGCTGGATAGTCGATGTATTGCACCGCCATCATCCACACGCCGAACAACAGCCATAACGGTGCAGCCGCAAGGTTCAGCACCGGGATGAACGAGAGCACCAGCAGGGCCAGCGCACGCGGTGCGAAGTAGGCCAGCTTGCGCAATTCACGACCGATGGTGCGCGGTAGCATGGCGAGCAGCTCGGTCCAGCTGAACGGCGGGGCGGCATCTTCCCCGCGTACCACCACCTCGACCTTTTCAGCGAGAAAGCCGTTGAACGGCGCGGCGATGATGTTGGCCAGCATGGTGAAGGTGAAGAACACCATCAGCACCACCAGTGCAACGAACAGCGGCCAGAGCAGGTATTCGAGAAAGGCCAGCCAGCTCGGCAGGCTCGGCATGAAGGTGTCGACCCAACCGCTGAACTGGCCCACGGCCAGCCAGATCAGGCCGAAGAACAGCAGTACGTTCACGGTCAGGGGCAGGATCACGAACAGGCGCAGCCCCGGGCTAAGCACCAGGCGCAGACCTTCGCGCAGGTACTGCGGGCCGGAAAGAGCGGATACGGGCATGGCATCTCCTGTGAGGCGTTGTCGCGACGGGAAGGCGGGATAGCCCATGACTATGGGCGAGATGCGAAAACTGAATTATCCGCAGCGCTGCGTGATGGGTAAGGTGGCGCCCATCGCTTTTCGGGTCATCCGCTCCTTAAGCCTTCCCCAAGTGCTTGGATGACCCTTTTTATTTCAGTCGAGTCGGGCGAACCGGCTCGCAACGCACGGCGTCTACTTGCGCTTGAGCGGCACGCTGTCGAAGCGCACGCCTGGCAACCCGGTTTCCATCAGAGCGCGAATGTTGCGGTGGTCGCTGCCGTTCGGGGTGGCCAGCACCGCCTGGTAGTGTTCGCCGAATGCGAGCAAGGCCTCTTCGGTGCTGAAACCCTCCAGTACCGCCAGACCAAGTGTCTTGCAGGAACCTTCGTTCTCGCCAGCAGCGTTCTCGACGGCTCCGTTGACGAAACGAGTGGGCTGGTAGTCGTAGGCGGCCTCGATAAAGGCGAGCGTTTCACTGAACGCGTGGTTGCGATTGCGCAGGCTGGCGCGGAAGTCCTTGAGGTCTTTCATGGTTTCTGTGCCTTGTCGAAAGCGGCCTGCTGCTCGGCGCTCGCTTCCTTCTGATAACGTTTTTTCCATTCACTGTAAGGCATGCCGTATACCTCTTCGCGGGCCTGGTCGATGCTCACTTCGACTTCCAGATCGTCCGCGGCGGCCTTGTACCACTTCGACAGGCAGTTGCGACAGAAACCAGCCAGGTTCATCAGTTCGATGTTCTGGACGTCGGGGCGGGTGCGCAGGTGCTGGACCAGGCGGCGGAAAGCGGCAGCTTCCAGTTCGGTGCGTTCTTGCTCGTTCATCTCTCGGGTCTCGGCGTTGGCTGAGGTCGGCCGGATCATAACCTCGCGTCGTTGAGCGAACCAGCCTTGCGCAGGGTCAATCCCGATGGGCTGCCAGGGTGATCGATACCGACTCGGCGAAGCGCAGCGCGTGAGGTTTGTCGACCTCGACTTCGGCGTAACGGACCTGCGGATAACGCATCACCAGATCGAGGATCTCCTGGGTCAGCCGCTCCAGCAGGGCGAATCGGTTGTCCTCGACGTGCTGGATGATCGCCTTGGTGATGGTGCGGTAGTTCAGTGCCTGCTCGATATCGTTCTCGCGTACCGCTTCGGCGGCAGGGTAGAGCATGGTCAGGTTGATCAGCACGTCCTGGCGATTGAGGATTTCTTCTTCCTTGATGCCGATGTAGGTGCGCAGCCGTAGGTCCTTGACGCGGATGCGCGCCATCGCGGGTTCCAGTCTGGGCATGTCGTCTCCTTGTCGTGTTAGATCAGATGGCGACCGCCATTGACGGTCAGTGTGGTGCCGGTGACGTAGGGGTTGTCGAGCAGATAGCGCAGGCTCTGGTAGATCACCTCGGCGCCGGGCTCGATGCCCAGTGCGGACTTGGCCAGCGCCTTGCGGCGATAGTCCTCGTCGTCGTCCGGATTGAACTGGATCAGCGCCGGTGCAATGCCGTTGACCTTGATCTGCGGCGCCAGGCTGGCGGCGAAGGACAGTGTCAAGTTGTCCAGACCAGCCTTGCTCGCAGCGTAGGCGATGTGCTTCTTGCTGCCCTTGCGGGTGACGTCGTCCCCGATGTGCACGATATCCGCTGGGCCGCCATGGCGCAGCAGCTCGGCGCAGTGCAGGTTGATCAGATAGGGCGCGAGCATATGCACCTGGAACAGCTGGCGAAACGCCTCGGCTTCCTGCCCCGGGGTATCCGCGCGCCACTCGGAGGCGTTGTGGATGATGGCCCGCAGGCTGGAGATCTGTTGCCGGATGGCTGCAATGAAGTCATGGATGCCGGCTTCGGTGCTGAAGTCCGCCTGCAGCGCCAGCGCACCGCGGGCCCGCAGGCGTGCGATGCTGTCGCGCTCGCGACGATAGGTGACGATGATCGGGAAGCCGTCATCCAGCAGCCGCTCGGCGCAATGCAGGCCGATTCGCTGGCTGGCTCCGGTGATTAGAATCGGTGCCTGATGCATGAGAGTCCACTGCCGGATCATGAATGGGCCGCTGGTCTTTGCCAGCGGCCGCTACAGGCGTGGCAGCTTACACCAGATCGGTCGGCGGCTCAGGCTGCAGGCGGGGGTGTAGCCGCTGGTGCTGACGATAGAGGAACGAGCGGATGCGCTCAGCGTCCCGTTCCTGTGGGAATTCCACCTCGTAGGCGGCCAGTCCTCCGGTCAGCTCGCGTACGCGATGGGCATCGATCTCCAACGGTGTGTCGTCCGGCAGGGCCAGGCGCAGGTGAAAATGCTTGGGTGGTCTACGATGTTTGCCGGACTCCACCAGCAGGCCGTGGGGAGAAAGCTCATGCACGCTGAGCGAGCTTTTGCCACCGTCGTTCTCCAGCAAGGGTAGCGGTTCGTCCAGGTGCAGACGCCAGGCGCGCGTCGTCGGGCCGCGTTCGTAGATCACCGGAGGCGCCAGCTGCAGATTGAGGCTGTGAAGCTCGTCCTCCTCGAGCTGCACGGGAAACGACATGCAGAAATCTTCGAACTCGGCTTGCAGCGACAGGTTGGCACGGTCCGCCAGTTGCATGAGCAGCTCGTTGGAGTGCGTACCACCGTCGATCCGGAAGCCTGTCGGGCGTTCGCCACTGGCCTCGCCATTGCGTTGCATCAACTTGCGGATGAAGGTCAGTTCGTCTTTGCTGAGAATCGTCTGTTCCGCCATGCGGATAACCTCGGAGGGCAATGCCTCTCCCGTCCAGCGTCGCTGCATGCGGGTGCAGCAGCTGGCTGCATTGTGGCAATCGGCGCTATGACTGGCGTTTTTCATTTTAGTTCAACTTCAGCGATGGGCATGCCGCTCGTGCCAGCGCCGCCCGCGGACGGCGAATGCGGCATAATGCGCGGCTTGATTCGTCTCGGAGCTGCACATGAAAGTCGCCATCCTTTCCGCGAGCGTCTACGGCACTGCCGAAGATGTCGCTCGCCACGCCGAACACCAGCTCAAGGCCGCTGGCTTCGAAACCTGGCACGACCCTCGTGCCCAGCTGCAGCAGATCATCGACTTCGCGCCCGATGCCTTGCTGGTCGTAACCTCGACCACTGGCATGGGTGAACTACCGGACAGCTTCATTCCGTTGTATTCAGCCATTCGGGACCAATTTCCAGCCTGGAGCGGCCTGCCCGGTGGCGTCATTGCGCTGGGTGATGCCAGCTACGGCGATACCTTTTGTGGCGGTGGCGAATTGATTCGCGAGCTGTACGCCGAGCTGGGCGTGCGGGAGGTGGTGGAGATGCTGCGTCTCGATGCCAGCGAGACGGTCACCCCGGAAAGCGATGCCGAGCCCTGGCTGGAGGCGTTCGCCGCTGCCCTGCGTGGCTGAACCTGGCTCGCCGGGTCAGCGGCCTGGCTGCAAAGGCAACTGCCGCGCTGTCGGCGGCTGGCTAGAATCGATGGCACCTTCATGACAATAACAAGAGGTGCCATCGATGACTGCGCTGCACAGCCTGCCTTCGCTTCAGTCCCAGGTCAGCCCCGCCGAATGGCAGGCGCGGGTCGATCTCGCCGCCTGCTACCGCCTGGTGGCGCTGCACGGCTGGGATGACCTGATCTTTACCCATATCTCGGCGAAGATTCCCGACACCGAGCACTTCCTGATCAACCCGTACGGGTTGATGTTCCAGGAAATCACCGCCTCGAGCCTGGTCAAGGTCGACCTGGCCGGCAACAAGGTGATGGACAGTCCGTACGAGATCAATCCCGCCGGCTATACCATCCACAGTGCGGTGCATGAGGTACGCCACGACGTCGCCTGCGTGATGCATACCCATACCTCCGCCGGGGTCGCGGTGTCGGCACAGCGCCAGGGCCTGCTGCCCATCAGCCAGCAATCGCTGTTCGTATTGGCCAGCCTGTCGACGCATGGCTACGAGGGCGTTGCGCTGAACCACGACGAAAAGGCGCGGCTGCAGGCCGATCTGGGCGAGACCGGCTTCATGCTGTTACACAACCACGGCCTGATGACCTGCGGTGGCAGCATCGCCGACACCTTTCTGATGATGTTCATCTTCCAGCGCGCCTGCGAAATTCAGGTCATGGCGCAATCCGGTGGCAGCGAACTGATCGCCATTCCGGAGCAGATCCTGGCCGGCGCCAAGGCCATGGCAGCCGGGGTGACCCGTTCCCGCTCGGGCATGGGTGGTGCGCTGGCCTGGCCGGCCCTATTGCGCAAGCTGGATATGCAAAGCCCCGGCTACGGTGCCTGAGGCAGCAGCGGCTCAGGCCGTTCGGGCGAAATGCTGAAGGGCTGGATAGAAGTCACGGAAGTCCTGGAGCAGCGGCTCGTATAGCTGCTCCAGCTCGATCAGCCCGCCGGCGAGGCCATCCGGTCGACTCAGGCGCCGGCTCATGTTCGCAAGCACCCGTTCCAGTACACCGAATTCGCGATAACTGCCCAGCCAGTCGTGCGCCGCCATGTGCGGCGCGATCACCGCGAGCTTGCCTGGCAGCTCGGGTTCGGCGGCCAGCACGTCGTAGACGCGCTGGGTAAAGCGTTCCAGCGGTTCTGTGGAGTAGTCCGCCCAGTTGGCCGCCAGGCAATGATCGAAAAACAGATCGACCAGGATGCCGGCGTAGCGGCGCCGTTCGCTGGGGAAGCGGCTTTTGGCCTGCAGGACCAGCGGATGACTGTCGGTAAAGGCGTCGATCTGGCGATGCAGGCGGATGCCGGCTTCGATCTCGGCCGGCCAGCGACCCTGTAGCGGCCCCTTGACGAAGTCGCCGTAGAGGCTGCCGAGCAGGTCGCCCGGCCGCGGGCCACCGAGGTGAAGGTGTGCAAGATAGTTCATGGGCGAAGCTTAGCGCAGCCACCTGTTTTTCCGTACGCCTCAGGCGGCCTTGCTGATCTGCGCGCGGGGCTCGACTAGCAGCGCGTTGGCGATCGCTTGCTGCGCGTTCATCGCAACGGCCTTGCGATCGAGCGCCATCACATCGATCGGCGGCAACAGCTGGATTTCCACGTCGCAGATATCGCTCGTCAGCAAGCGGCGCAGATGGGCGGGCAATTCGTCGTCGCCGACGAAGGGGGCGACGGTGTCGGGCTTGCCGTTGCGCCAATAGCGAATGGCGACCGGCTGGACGGCACAGCCGGCCTCGAGCGCGCAGGCGAACAGCCTGGGGTGGAAGGTTCGCACGTCGGTTCCATCGGTCGAGGTGCCTTCGGGGAAGATCAGTAGATGGCGCCCTTGTACCAGCTGCGTGGCCAGTTGCCGATTGACCAGCGCCGCGTCGCCGCCGCCGCGGCGGATGAACAGCGTGCCGGCGGCCTGAGCGAGCCAGCCGAGGGCCGGCCAGGCACGGACCTCGGCTTTGGCCAGAAAGGATAGCGGTGCGAGCATGCCCAGCAGCGGGATATCGCACCAGGAGACATGATTGGCGACCCACAGCATCGGCTGAGTTGGTAGCTCGCCCGTGACGCGTAGGCGAAAGGGCAGGGCGGCCGCCAGCCGGGTGAGGAACCACTGGGTCAGCCGCTGCTTGCGCAGGGCCGAGACGGGTATCGCGCAGCGTTCGGCAATACCCAGTGCGCCGGCCAAGATCAGACCGCTCAGCACCACCCCGGCGACCCGCAGCAGGCGCCAGTACCGGCGCAGGCGCGGCATCTATACCGCTGCCTTGAAGTGGCGCGCATAGCGTGGGCAGAGCTCCTCGCGCTTGAGCAGGATGAACACGTCGGCCACCTGGAATTCCTGATCCCAGCAGGGCTCGCCGCAGATCTTCGCGCCCAGGCGCATGTAAGCCTTGAGCAGCGGCGGCAGCTGGGCGGTAACGTTGTCCGGCAGCTCTTGCGCGGGCAGGGGTGTACGCGGCTCGGCATGCAGCAGCTCGGTGCTGAGGTGGCTGTCGCGCAGTCGCTGCATGATGGCGTGGGCCTGGATGCCGCCGTCGCGCATAGGGATGCTGGCGCAGCCCATCAGGTAGCGGTAGCCGCCCCGGTTGAGCTCCTCGGCTAGCTCGCTCCAGAGCACGGCGATGGTCGCGCCGTTGCGATAGGCCGGCGCCACGCAGGTGCGGCCGATTTCCAGTACTGGCTCGTCCAGCTGGGCCAGGCCATGCAGGGCGAACTCGCCTTCGCTGTAGAAGCGGCCCAGCTGGCGAGCGGTAAGGTGATCCAGCAGGCGGGTGGTGGCGACCAGTTCGCCGCTGGCCAGGTCACGCACGCCGATATGCCGGCAGTGGCTATCGAAATCGTCCATGTCCAGGCCCAGTTCGGCGCCCTGCAGCCGAGCTTCGAACTCGCTGCTGAATACGCGGTAGCGCAGGGCCTGGGCTTCGCGCAGGGCCTCTGCGCCTTGCAGGCGTTCGGCTTGAAGCTGGCGTGTGCTGCGGTCGACGATGGCATTCATTGCTCTGTCTCCTTGTCCGCCGTGGCAGTGGCGGGTTGGCGATGCATCGCGAGCGTCTGGTTGTTATCGTTGGGCTCGCCTGGTCTGGCTGGATCAGGCTAGGGACCAGCCATGTCGCCGCTGTGACGAACGGATGATGGTTGGATGACGGCGTGAAACCTTGGAGATGAGCATGTCGTGGGCAGGATTGATCGGGCCGCTGCAGCCCATCGCGGCTAGCGCCGGGCTACGTGGCTGGTATGAAGAGCTGTGCGCAGCGGCTGGCGACGCAGATTCGCTGGGGCTGGCGGTACTCGGCGGGCGCCTGGCGGCGACGCCGGGGCTGGCCTTTCTTGCTGGCTATCAGGCAGCGCTGCGGGCGCTGTGGCCCGAGGCGCCGGCAGGGCTGGGAGCGCTGTGCGCCACGGAGCGACGCACATTGCGGCCGGCGGACATGTCCACGCGCTGGGACGGCGTGCAGCTGAGCGGCAGCAAGGACTTCGTCACGGCCGGCGATGCGGTGCAGTGGTTGCTGGTGTCGGCCCGCGAGGAGCGCGTCGATGAGGCACCGTGCCTCGGTCTGTTCTTGGTCGAACCAGTCGCTGCGGGCGTGGTGCTGAAGCCAGGGCCGAGCCTGCCGATCGTGCCTGACATCTCGCACGCCCGCCTGCAGCTCGACGGTGCGCCGGCGACGCGGCTGGCTGGTGATGGCTGGAGCGACTACGTCAAACCCTTCCGTACCCATGAGGATCTGCACGTGCTGGCAGCGCTGAGTGCCTGGCTTTATGGCGTGGCGCTGCGCGAGCGGTGGCCGCTCGGCCTGCAGCTTCGTCTGTTAGCGATTCTCGGCGGCGCTGCGGAAGTGGCCCGCTTGCCGGCTAAAGAGCCCTCCACGCATCTTTTGCTGGCTGCACAGCTCGAGCAGTTCGCTGCGCTGCAACCCGATTTGGATTCGGCCATGACGCATGCGGGAGGGCATTGCGCCGCGCTGTGGCAACGCGATCGAGCTGTCCTGACGCTTGCACGCGGTGCCCAGGCACGACGCCTGGAACAGGCCTGTAGCGCGCTCGGGCTGGGGTAGGTCCAGTTCGGGAACTCTGCCCGCTCGGTGCGAGCCTATAGGAGTCACCGCATTGCGCCGGCGTCGGTCATGCCGGCCATTGCCTTGCCGAGACGGGCAGGTAAGCTACCGCGCTGCGTCCGTCTTGCGCGGATCGATGTAGCACTTCCGTTTTGCTTCGGGATGCCCGCCGGAAAAAGGGATTTCATGTCGTATCGTTGTTGGTCTGCCAAGTCGTTTCGCTGGACTGCTGGCGCGCTCAACCCGGGTGTTCCCAGGTGATGCTGGCTGGTGCGGTATTCCCCTGGCGCAGCGACAACCGCTTCCGTCTGCTGGTCGACGGGCCGCAGTTCTTTCCCGCCATGATCGAAGCGATCGAGCGCGCCGAGCGGCGCATCGATCTCGAGCTCTATTTGGTGGAGGACGGCTATTGTCTGGAGCGCATGCTCGAGCCGCTGCTGCGCGCGGCGGAGCGGGGCGTACGTGTGCGCTGCCTGTTCGACGGCTTCGGTTGCCTGAAGATGAGCCAGGCCAATCGCGATAGGATGACCACGGCCGGAGTCGAGCTGCGGCTGTACAACCCGCTGTCGCTGCGCCTGAAGCTGCGCAATCTGCACCGCGATCATCGCAAGCTGTTGCTGGTGGACGGCTGCGTCGGCTTCGTCGGCGGCACCGGCATCACCGATGACTTCTGGAACCCGCGCAAGCCTGCGGTGCACTGGCACGAGGTGATGGTCGAGATGTTCGGCCCGCTGTTGCAGGACTGGCAGGCGCTGTTCGACAGCCAATGGGTGCACTGCCTGAAGCGACGCATCTGGCAATTGCCGCTGCCGAGCCGCGCACCGCGCATTCCGCATGTGCCTGAAGGGCTGGGCCTGGGCCGCGTCGCCTATGCCGCGGCGCGTCAGCACCGCGATATCCTGCTCAGCCTGCTGCGCAACCTGCGCCGCGCGCAGAATCGTATCTGGCTGGCGACGCCCTATTTCCTGCCCACCGGAAAGGTGCGCCGTGCGCTGATCCGCGCGGCACGCCGTGGCGTCGACGTGCGCCTGCTGCTCACCAGTCGCAACACCGACCACCCGCCGGTTCGCTATGCCGGCCAGCGCTTCTACCCGCGTCTGCTGCGCGCCGGCGTGCGGATCTACGAATATCAGCCACACTTCTCGCACCTGAAAATGGTGCTGGTCGATGACTGGGTCAGCGTCGGCTCGTGCAACTTCGACTACTGGAATCTGCGCTGGAATCTGGAGGCCAATCTCGAAGCCATCGATGCCGCCTTCAGTGCGCAGGTCCAGCAGAGTTTCGAGCGTGACTTTCAGCACAGCAGGGAGATCGACCTGGCCGGCTGGTACGCCAGGCCGCTGCACGTGCGGCTCTATCAGCGCATGTGGGGCGCAATGGACCGCCTGCTGGTGAACATTTTCAACCGCAATGGCTGAGGCCGTTGCGTACCGGAGCGATGCTCCAAACCCGCGCGAAAGAGGACGATGCAATGGCAGCAAAGAACATTTTGATGCTGGTGGGTGATTACGCCGAGGATTACGAAACCATGGTGCCGTTCCAGGCACTGCAGATGGTCGGCCATCGCGTGCATGCGGTGTGCCCGGACAAGAAGGCCGGCGACACCGTACGCACCGCGATCCATGATTTCGAGGGCGACCAGACCTACAGCGAGAAGCCGGGCCACAACTTTGCGCTGAACTTCGATTTCAACGCGGTGCGTGCCGAGGACTATGACGCGCTGGTGATTCCTGGCGGCCGCGCGCCGGAGTATCTGCGTCTGAACGAGCAGGTGCTGGCGCTGGTACGGGCCTTCGACGAAGCCGGCAAGCCGATCGCCGCCGTCTGTCATGGCGCACAGCTGCTGGCCGCTGCTGGTGTGTTGAAGGGCCGCGCGTGCAGCGCTTACCCAGCCTGCGCACCGGAGGTGAAGCTGGCCGGCGGCGACTACGTCGATATCCCGGTGGACCAGGCGCACACCGAAGGCAATCTGGTCAGCGCCCCGGCCTGGCCGGCGCATCCGGCCTGGCTGGCCGGCTTTCTCAAGCTGCTCGGCACCGAGATAAAGCTGTAGGATGCCCTGCGTGCCGTCCCGCATTTGCCGGCGGCACGCATGACCACCCCGCGGCTCGTGCCGCTTCAGCAAGAGCGCCATCCGTGTCTGCAACTCCCAACGATCCCCTTCATGGCGTCACCCTGGAAGCCATACTCACCGAGCTGCACGCCCACTACGGCTGGGACGGTTTGGCCCAGCGCGTCGACATCCGCTGCTTCAAGAGCGAGCCGAGCATCAAGTCGAGCCTGAAATTCCTGCGCAAGACGCCCTGGGCGCGGCAGAAGGTGGAAGCGCTGTTCGTCCAGTTGCACCGCCGCGGCTGATCGATCCGGTCTGACGCTGACAACGAAAAGCCCGGCACTGAGGCCGGGCTTTTCATTTTCCACCGGGGCGATTACTGCACTTCGACCGCCAGGCTGTCGGCGATCTTCTTCTGCCAGATCGCAGGTCCCGTGATGTGCACCGACTCGCCGTTGGTGTCCACCGCAACGGTGACCGGCATGTCCTTCACTTCGAACTCGTAGATCGCTTCCATGCCCAGTTCGGCGAACGCCAGCACCTTGGACTTCTTGATCGCCTGCGCCACCAGATAGGCGGCGCCGCCAACGGCCATCAGGTAGACGGCCTTGTTGTCCTTGATCGCCTCGATGGCGATCGGGCCGCGCTCGGACTTGCCGATCATGCCCAAGAGGCCAGTGCTCTCGAGAATCTGACGGGTGAACTTGTCCATGCGCGTCGCGGTAGTCGGGCCAGCCGGGCCAACCACTTCGTCACCGACCGGATCGACCGGGCCGACGTAGTAGATGAAGCGGCCCTTGAGGTCTACCGGCAGCTCTTCGCCCTTGTTCAGCATGTCGACCATGCGCTTGTGCGCGGCGTCGCGACCGGTGAGCATCTTGCCGTTGAGCAGGATGGTCTCGCCCGGCTTCCAGCTCTGCACCTCTTCCGGGGTGATGCTGTCGAGGTTGACGCGGCGTGCGCTCGGGCCGGCTTCCCAGACGATTTCCGGGTAGGCGTCCAGCGGCGGTGCTTCCAGGCTGGCCGGGCCGGAGCCGTCGAGTACGAAGTGCGCATGACGGGTGGCGGCGCAGTTAGGGATCATGCATACCGGCAAGGATGCGGCATGGGTCGGGTAATCCATGATCTTGACGTCGAGCACGGTGGTCAGGCCGCCCAGGCCCTGGGCGCCGATGCCCAGCTGGTTGACCTTCTCGAACAGCTCCAGACGCAGCTCTTCGATGCGGTTCTGCGGGCCACGGGCTTTCAGCTCATGGATGTCGATGGATTCCATCAGCACTTCCTTGGCCATCACCGCGGCCTTCTCCGCGGTGCCGCCGATGCCGATGCCGAGCATGCCCGGCGGGCACCAGCCGGCGCCCATGGTCGGAACGGTCTTCAGGACCCAGTCGACGATGGAGTCGGACGGGTTGAGCATGGCCATCTTCGACTTGTTCTCCGAGCCACCGCCCTTGGCGGCCACATCCACCTCGACTTTGTCACCCGGGACGATGGAGTAATGGATGACGGCCGGGGTATTGTCCTTGGTGTTCTTGCGGGAACCTGCCGGGTCGGCCAGGATCGAAGCACGCAGGACGTTTTCCGGCAGGTTGTAGGCGCGGCGTACACCCTCGTTGATCATGTCGTCGACGCTCATGGTGGCGCCGTCCCAGCGCACGTCCATGCCGACGCGGATGAAGACGGTGACGATGCCGGTGTCCTGGCAAATCGGACGATGACCGGTGGCGCACATGCGCGAGTTGATCAGGATCTGCGCCATGGCGTCGCGCGCGGCCGGGGATTCTTCACGCAGGTAGGCTTCGTGCATTGCCTGAATGAAATCCACGGGATGGTAGTAAGAAATGAACTGCAAAGCGTCGGCGACGCTTTGAATCAGGTCGTCTTGCTTGATCACGGTCATGCAGCGCGTCCTCATGGCGGGGCGGTAAGAGGCGCGTCGGGAGTGGCAGTCGACGCGCCGCGAAAAAATGCGCGGCAGTATAACGCGTCGGGCTGCGCGGTACACGGACGGACCAGGAGCGATGGGAATGCCGGCTAGGTTTTTGTTTTCGGTAGGCGTAGAGTGCGGCAAATTGCCACAGTGGGATGGATCCCTATGAGCCCGGTACGTGACGAGACCGATGAGCGGACGCTGCAGCAGTTGGTGACGCGGCGCTTCGCGATGGCTTCGGTGACTTATGGACTTGCGCTGCTGCTGACATGGGTCGCGGTGGCGGGCGGCTTCTACCAGGCGACCATTTCCAGTGCGGTCGTGCATTCGGCGCTGATCGTGCTGAGTCAACTGGCGTTCTTCTGGCTTTTCCATCGCGGTATCAATCTGCGCTTCAAGGACCCCAGCCTGACGGAGCCTCAGGTACTGGTCGCGCTGGTGTGGCTGACTTACTTCCTGTTCAACCTGGGCAGCGCCCGCGGTTCGCTTCTGGTGCTGTATCTGCTGGTCCTGATGTTCGCCGTGTTCCTGCCGCCGAAGGTTTTCGTTCGCTACGCGACGTTGGCTTTTCTCAGCTTCATCGGCCTTGCCGCAATGGACTACTACCTGCAGCGGACGGTGGATGTCACGGTGTTTCTGTTGCAGGCCTGCGTGCTGCTGGTCACGCTGATCTGGATGTGCCTGCTCACCGGGCATGTGTACCGCCTGCGGCAGCGCATGCGGCAAAGGCGATTCGCCCTGCAGGCACATCAGGACACCCTGCGCGGCATGATGCGGCAACTGGAGGATCTGGCCTCCACCGACGAGCTGACCGGCCTCTACAACCGTCGCCGCTTCCTGCGGATTGCCGAAGGCGACCTGAGCCGCTTGCGCAGGGGACACCAGTCCGGGCTGGCCTTGATCGACCTCGACCACTTCAAACGAATCAACGATATCCACGGCCACGCGACAGGTGATCGCGTGCTGCAGACGTTCGCCAAGGTGGCGCGGACCTGTCTGCGTGATGACGACGTACTGGCCCGTTACGGCGGCGAGGAGTTCGTGCTGTTGCTGCCGGAAACCGACGCCGAGCAGTTCCGCGCCTGCTGCGAGCGCTTGCGCGAAGCGTTCGCCAATGCCGAGCCGGAGGATGCCGACATCGCGTCGGGGCACCTCAGCCTGTCCATCGGGCTGACCCTGCTGAATGCCGGGGATAACCTGGATGCCGCGCTGCAACGTGCCGACGAGGCGCTCTACCGCGCCAAGCGCGCCGGGCGTAACCGCTGCGAGGCGGCGTGGGATGTCTGCAATGCCTGAACTCTGCTGTGCCGGGAGGCGTTGGCAGGTGGCAACTGCAAGCAATCTGCTCGATGCCCTGATCCAGGGCGGCGTGCCGGTACCCTCCGGTTGCCGGGCCGGAAGCTGTCACGCCTGCCTGGTGCGCTGTCTTGAGGGCGAGCCGCATGACCTGCAGCCGGACCTGTTGCGTCCCGAGCAACGTCATGCCGGCTGGCGGCTCGCATGCCAGTGCCGGGTCGAAGGCGATCTGAGCCTGGAGGTCTTCGATCCCCGCCGCGATGGGTTGGCGGCGCGCGTGGAAAGCCTGGAATGGCTGGGCAGCAGCGTGCTGCGCCTGCGTGTGCTGCCGGAGCGGCCGCTGCGCTATCGAGCCGGTCAGCACCTGCTGCTATGGACGGCTACGGGCGTGGCTCGGCCGTATTCGCTGGCCAGTCTTCCCGACGATGACCCGTGGCTGGAGTTTCATATCGACTGCAGCCGGCCCGGCGCTTTCTCTGACTTCGCGCGTCAGCTGCGTCCCGGCGATCTGCTGCGGCTGGGTGAATTGCATGGGGGCGCTCTGCACTACGAGCGGGAGTGGGCCGAGCGGCCGTTGCTGCTGCTGGCGGCCGGAACCGGCCTCGGACCTCTCTGGGGCGTGCTGCGCGAGAGCCTGCGCCAGGGCCACCGGGGCCCTATCAGGTTGCTGCATACCTGTCGCGACGGGCATTACCTGAAGGAGCCGCTGCAGGCGCTCGCGCAGACGCATGACAACCTGCAGCTGGAATGGATTGGGGCGGATGGGCGAGACCGTATGTTGGATACGCTGCGGCCCACTTCGCGCCGGGATGTCGCGCTGGTCTGTGGCAGTCCGTCGTTCATCGAGGCCTGTGCCAGGCGCCTGTACCTCGCCGGTCTGCCGCGCGGACAGATATTCGGCGATGCCTTCATCAGGGCCAATCGGGGCGACGTTCCCTGAAAAACAGAAAGGCCGGCAAACGCCGGCCTTTCTGCTGCTGCGCTGGCGCGATTACTGATCGCCGACGCGCAGGATCTTCATGGTGTTGGTGCCGCCGGTGCTGTCGTGGTAGCTGTCGCCCTTGGTCAGGATCACCCAGTCGCCCGGCTGCACGATGTTGCGCTTGAGCAGTTCCTCCACGGCCATCTGGCTGACCTTGTCTGCCGGCAGTGCGGCCGGGTCGAACGGCACGGTCTGCACGCCGCGGAACAGGGCGACACGCGCTTGGGTCTCGCGATGCGGCGAGAAGGCAAAGATCGGTACCGAGGAGCGGATGCGCGACATGATCAACGGCGTGTAGCCACTCTCGGTCAGCGCAATGATCGCCTTGACGCCGGGGAAGTGGTTGGCGGTGTACATCGCCGCCAGCGCCGCGCTTTCGTCACAGCGCTCGAACTGCTGGCCGAGGCGGTGACCGGACTTGGTGCTGGTCGGGTGCTTTTCCGCACCGCAGCAGACGCGCGCCATGGCCTTGATCGCTTCGATCGGGTATTCGCCAGCGGCGCTTTCCGCCGACAGCATCACCGCGTCGGTGTAGTCGAGTACCGCGTTGGCTACATCGGACACTTCGGCACGGGTCGGCATCGGGCTGTGGATCATCGACTCCATCATCTGGGTCGCGGTGATCACCACCTTGTTGTGACGGCGCGCGTGCAAAATGATCTTTTTCTGGATACCCACTAGCTCGGCATCGCCGATTTCCACGCCGAGGTCGCCGCGCGCCACCATTACACCGTCGCTGGCGCGGATCAGGCCGTCCAGCGCCTCGTCATCGGCCACGGCTTCGGCTCGTTCGATCTTGGCGATCAGCCAGGCGCTGGAGCCGGCTTCGTCGCGCAGGCGGCGCGCCAGGTCCATGTCGGCGGCATCGCGCGGAAAGGAAACCGCCAGGTAGTCCAGCTTGAGGTCGGCGGCCAGTTTGATATCGGCCTTGTCCTTGGCGGTCAGCGCCGGCGCGGTCAGACCGCCGCCGCGACGGTTGATCCCCTTGTTGTCCGACAGCGGGCCGCCAATCAACACGGTGCAGTGCAGTTCGTCAGCCGTGGCGTTGTCCACGCGCATCACCACGCGCCCGTCGTCCAGCAGCAGTTCGTCACCGACGCCGCAATCCTTGACCAGGTCCGGGTAGTCGATGCCGACCACTTCCTGGGTGCCGGCGTCGCGCGGGTGGGTGACGGAGAAGCGGAAGTGGTCGCCTTCTTTCAGCTCGATGCGCTTGTCGGTGAACTTGGCGATGCGGATCTTCGGGCCCTGCAAGTCGCCCAGCAGTGCGACGAAGCGGCCATGGCGGGCGGCGATCTCGCGGACCAGTTCGGCCCGGGCACGGTGCTCGTCGGGGCTGCCGTGTGAGAAGTTCAGACGGGCGACATCCAGCCCGGCGATGATCATCTTTTCCAGCACCTCCGGTGAGCTGCTGGCCGGGCCCAGGGTGGCGACGATCTTGGTGCGACGCTGAATCATTCAAATGGCTCCTTTTTCTGGCTGGCAGCGAGGCTACTATGCTCGTCCGTTGTAGTCATCGCTCGCCAGCCACTACTCTTTCGGCGCATTTGACGGGCTGTCTGCAGGTTTTTCCGGCGCGGTCGATACAGCGGCAAAACGGAGGAACCCCATGCGCACCCTGATGATCCTTTTTCTGACCCTGCTCACCGTTGGCTGCAGCGCCCGTCATGCGTCCGATCGCCATCTGGATGAGGCATACCGGCATTACGAAGCGGACAATTGCGAGCGGGTGATGCAGTCGCTGTCGCAGGCCGAGCGTAGCAGCAAGCCGCGTAGCCAGGTGCAGCCGGAGATTTCGCTGTTGCGCGGCCAGTGCCTGGAGCGCCAGAGCCTGTTCGTCGATGCCGCGCAAACCTACCGCTTCATCATCGAGCGCTTCCCAGCGAGCGAATATGCCTATCGCGCCCGCGCCCGACTGGAGACGCTGCGACAGCTTGGCCACTATGATGCCGAGGCGCAGCCGGCGATTTACCCGGCGAAACCTTGATGCCGTAGCGAACTGTTCATGTGAGGGACCATGCGAACTCTATTGCTGATTACCCTGCTGTTGCCGACCCTTGCATCAGCGCAGATCTACCGTTGGACGGACGCCGAGGGGCGTGTCCACTTCGGCCAGCGACCTGCTGCCGGAGCCGAACAGATCGAGGTGCGGCCACAGGTTGTCGAGCGCGACGATCAGACCCGTGAGCGCGAAGCGCGCAGCGAACGCTTCTTCGATGCGCGCCGGCAGGAACAGCAGGCGGCACGAGAGCAGGCCAGCCAGACTCGGGCGGCGCAGGAGCAGGAATGTCAGAGCTTGCGCAACCGTTTATCGCAGCTGCAGCTCGGCGGACGCTTTTTCCGTAACGATGCAGCCGGAGAGCGCGTCTACTACAGTGACAGTGAACTAGAGGCGGCTCGACAGCACCTGGCGGCGCGAATCAGCCAGGTATGCAGCTGAGCCGAAAGGACTCGCACAAGGCTAAGGTAGAAGGCTTCGACGACATGAACATGGCGAACCAGCGTCGTATTCAGCGGCAACAGTTGCCGTACTACCTCAACGTATTCAACCGTTTCACCGACAGGCCCTTAGGTTTCATCGGCAACCTGTCCGAAGGCGGGCTCATGCTGATCAGCCCCTATCCGATGATGCTCGGCGTGCGTTTCGAAATGCGCCTGAAGATTCCCGGGAAGGCCGGGCAGCTGCGTCATGTGGATTTTAGTGCGCTCAGTCTCTGGAGCCACGAGGATGTCACGCCGGGCAGCTACGACACCGGCTTTTCGCTGATCGAGCCACCGATCGAAATCCGCGACATGATCCTGGCCTTGCACCATTACTTCAGTTTTCAGCCGATGCCGCACGTACCCATGGCGCATCATCCGAGCCCGTCGTCCAACCGCTTTACGGATAAGGATTGCTGTCACGGCTTGTAGCGCGGTCACAGCGATCCGGCTTTCTTCCAGGCCAGGTAGCGCCCGACCAGCTCCGGCCCCAGATCGCCGGGGCGTGCATCGAGTACAGGCACTCCACGGGCATGCAGGCGCTTGTGCAGATTCTCGCGGATACACAGGTAGTCCTGCGCGCCGCAGTAGTCCAGGGCATCTTCAAGGGTCTGTACCGGGCGCAGGCGAAGCCGGTCCAATATTTCCTCCCTGAGGCTCACCATCAGCACCTGATGTCGGCGCGACAGGCGTGTCAGCGCTGCGTGCAGGCCGGCGTCATCTTCATCACGCAGATTGCTCAGCACGATGACCAGTGCCCGCCGCTGCTGGCGGGCAAGCAGCCGTTCTACCGCCTCGCTGTAGTCGGCGGGGCGCTGAGTGGCCTGCAGATCGTAGACCGCGTTGAGCAGCACCCGTAGCTGCTGCTGGCCCTTGGCTGGCGCGATGTGCCGGGGGTTGTCGCTGGCAAAGGTGCAGAGCCCGACGGCATCGCCCTGACGCAGGGCGGCATAGGCCAGCAGCAGGCTGGCATTGAGCGCGTGGTCGAAATGGGTCAGCTCGTCATCCTGGCTGCGCATCCGGCGGCCGCAGTCGAGCATCAGCATGATCTGCTGGTCGCGTTCGTCCTGGTATTCGCGGGCGATCGGCGTCCGGGTGCGGGCAGTGGCCTTCCAGTCGATCTGGCGCAGCGTGTCGCCCTCGCGAAACTCGCGCAATTGGTGAAACTCCAGCCCCAGGCCGCGGCGAGGTTGCGGGCGTACACCAAGGCGGTTCAGCCAGAGGTCGATGGCCTGCATGCCGGCGCCCTGCAGCTGGGCGAAGTCAGGATAGACCCGCGTCTCGTCGACCCGCTCCACGCGATGGCGGCGGCGCCAAAGGCAGAAAGGGCTGGTCAGCCGGATATCGCAGCGCTCGAACTGAAAATGGCCGCGCTGAAGCGGGCGAAGGCGGTAGTGAAGCAGGCAGTGCTGCCCAGGTGGCAGGCGCAGTCCTTGTGGCAGCTGTTCGAAACGCATGCCATTTGGGACATGATCGAACAGCTCGATCTGCAGCGCGCGGGTATGGCGGTTGCGAACCACCAACTGCACGTCGCTCCAGTGTCCGAGCGGCAGATTGCCCGCCAGCTGCCGTTGTACGGCCGGAACGGGCAAACGCCGCAGGGCGAGGGCATCGAACAAAGCAAACCCGAAGAGGGCCAGCAGCGCCCCCCACCATGCGCTGTGCCAGCTGTCGGCCAGCGCTACATCGAGCGCGGCGCAGACGCCAAGCGGCAAAGCCAGCAGCGCCAATGCGCCCAGCGCAGCGAGGAGACGGCGAGACGGTGTCATGCGCGCGGTGCCGCCGCCTGGTCGAGCAGCTGCTGCAGAACCTGATCGACGGCGACTCCCTCGATGTCCAGCTCGGCGGAGAGTCGTACGCGATGGCGCAGCACCGCCGGTGCGCAGGCCTTGACGTCGTCCGGCGTCACGAACTCGCCGCCGCGCAGCAGGGCCCGTGCGCGGGCGCCGCGAACCAGTGCGATCGATGCGCGCGGCCCGGCCCCCAGCGTCAGTCCCGGCCAGCTGCGGGTACTGCGCACCAGGCGTACGGCATAGTCCAGTACCTGATCGTCCAGTGGCAGCTCACTGGCGATTTTCTGCAGTGCCAGCACATCGCGCGGCTGTACCAGCTGGCGCAGGGCGCTGACATCGAGCATGTCGGCACGTGCCGAGCGGGTGACCTGACGCACCAGCTCCAGTTCTTCCTCGGCCTGCGGATAGTCCATGCGCAACATCAGCATGAAGCGGTCGAGTTCGGCTTCGGGCAACGGGTAGGTGCCTTCCTGCTCGATGGGGTTCTCCGTGGCCATGACCAGGAAGGGTTGGGGTACGGCCAGCGCCTTGCCTTCGAGGGTCACCTGACGCTCCTGCATCACCTCGAGCAATGCTGCCTGGGTCTTGGCGGGCGCGCGGTTGATTTCGTCTGCCAGCAGCAGATGGGCGAACACCGGCCCCTTGCGCAGCTTGAACTGCTCGCTTTGCAGGTCGTACACGGCGTGGCCAGTGATGTCGCTGGGCATCAGGTCTGGCGTGAACTGAATGCGCGAGAATCCGCCACCGAAGCAGTGCGCCAGAGCGCGTACCAACAGCGTCTTGCCCAAACCGGGCACGCCCTCGATCAGTACATGACCACCAGCGATCAAGGCGGTCAGCACACCGTCGATGACCTCGTCCTGGCCGATCACCGCCTTGTGCAGCTCGTCGCGCAGGGCCTGGGCCAGCTGACTGGCTCGTATGCGCTGACTGCTTGGATTGCTGTTCGGGGCGGGACTGCTGGATTCGGGGGTGTATTCGCTCATAGCGCATTCCTGAGGGTTTGCAGGTGGGTCACCTGCCGGGTGAATTCAACCGCTGACATCCGTTGCGCCGGCCGTGGTTGCATGGCCGCCTCGATGCTGGCGACCGGCATGTTGCTGAGGCGCGCGAGCACGGAGCGCTGTGCAGGCTCGGTAAGCCGGTCAAAGCCGGGATGGTGAAGATTGGCTCTGCGCCGGATGTCGTGCTGCAGGCGCTGCAGCAGGCCATGTTGGCGACCGTGACGAAGCAGGAATTCTGCGGTACCGCGCAGGTGCTCCTGCAGCTGGCGGCGGGCGTTATTGGCCGGCGGTTGCAGCGGGCCGAAGCGCTGGCCGACGTGCCAGGCCCCGAGCAGGATGAGCAGGCCGAGAATGACCAGCAGCTCCGGGAAGTAGCGGCGCAACTGCGTGAACAATCCGTCATGCTCGCTGCGGTGCACCAGCGTCACTGCGCTGTCCTGGGTCAGGTACCAGAGCAGCCAGGCATGGTCGTACTTGCCGATGTTGCGGTTCTGCCAGAGCCAGCTGTCGGTCAGTGCGGTGATCAGCCCATCGCCATGTTGCAGCTGCAGCATGTGGGTGGCGCCGGCGCTGTTGGCCCAGGCGTGGGCGCGATTGTCGGCGTCGTACAGGTGATAGTCGGTATCGAAGGCCAGGTAGGCCGGCGCAGTCTCGTTTTCCAGATAGAGCTTGGTCAGCTGAGGATGATCGTCGGCGGTACCCTGGACGGAAGCGCGTGCGCTTTCGTCGTCCAGATCCTCGGCCTGGTACTGCTGGATATTCAGGCGGTCGAGCAGCAGATCGCCGCTCTTGCCCGCCTGCTCATCCCAGATTCGCTCGGCGACCACGACCAGGTGACCGCCAGCTGCGGCCCACTCCAGCAAGCGATCGGTTTGTCGCGGCGTCAGGTTGCGCCGGTCGCCGAGCAACAGCAGGGTCTGACCACGGCTCGGCAGGGTCTCGAGGCCCGCCGAACTCTCGAGCTGAGTCACCGGCAGGTCGAGAGAGCGCAGGAACAGTTCGGCAGCGAGATAGGTATTGCGCTGTGCTTCAGGAGACGGGCCGTGTTCGACCACCTCCTCATAGGGCTGCAGCTTGGCAAACAGCCAGCTGGCCGCGAGCGCGACGAGCACAACGAAGGCCGCGATCAGCAGGCGCGAACCAAGCCGGCTCATGTCGGCCTCGCCGTCGAAAACAGGGCACGCCACTCGGCGCAGAGTCTGTCGCGTACAGTCTCGTCCGCATCCTGATGTCCATAGGCCTGGCGCTGCCAGTGCTGAGTGACGCACTCGGCGAACCGCACCAGCTGCGGCTGAGCCAGTCGGTGCACGGCGGCCAGTACTTCGCCTTCCGTGTGCGCAGTCTTGAGCGGCAGCCGGAACTCATGCAGCAGGATGCTGAGCAGGCCGCGGTAGAGTAGTGCGAGCGCGGCTCTGGGGTTTTCGCTCCAGAGTCGCTCAGCCTCGCCAGCGACATCGCTCGGCAGGCTTTCCGGGGCGACGTCCAGGCCAAACATCTGCGTTGGGCTCGGGTTGTGAGCTCGGGTCGGTATTCGACTCCGGCCCGCGAAGGTGCGCAGCCAGTCGCGATAGCGCCAGCACAGCAGCACGACCAGAATCGCCAGCGCGCTCCACAGCAGCACCTCCAGCACCTGCGCCAGATGTTCGAGGCTGCGCCAGAAGGAGCCGCCTTTCAGCAGGTTTTCGATCAGGCGTGCCAGCGTGCTGGTTTCTTCCGCCTGGTCGGCATCGCCCAGTCGCCAGCGGGTAACCGTTTCGCGGTGCTGGAACGGCGGCTGATCCAACAGCTCGCCGATGCGCTGGCGCGAGGCCTCGCTGGTCAGAGGTTGATTGAGCAGCCTGCCGCTGTCCGGGCCGGGCGAAGCGCTGTCCGTAGCGGTTTCGGCGGCTGCCCAGGCGGTGCGCTCGGCCGGGACGAGCAAAAGACTGCAGGCAAGTGCAAGCAGCGGCAGAGTACCGAGCAGGCGCTGGCGCAGCTTGCGAAAAGTCAGCTCGATGTCCCACGCCTCCAGATGGGTGCGGCGATTGAGGTAGAGGCTGAATCCGCAGGCAACGTAGACCGGTTCCCAGATGATCAACAGCAGCGCATAGAGCAGGTTGGACAGATGCTCCAGCCAGAGCCATTGCGCGCTGAGTCCGAGCAGATCCTCCCAGTTCCAGCTCTGCACCAGCTGGGCGGGCAGCATGAGGTAGAGCAGCCCCAGCAGGCCGAGCCAGAGGGCGCCCTCCAAGTGCACTCCGACTACGGTCAGCCAGCTTGCGGCGCGCCCGCCGCGTCGACCGAGCGTCACCAGTCGCTGTCTGCGGGCGTTGCCGTCGAGCCCTTCGAGTTGCTGAACCGGCAGGTCGAAGCTTCGCGTCATGCTCAACCGACGCCAGGTGAGGCTGGCGAACCATTGAGGGCGCCACAACCCGGGGACCGCTTTCAGGCTCTCTCCGAGGCTGGGTGTTTCGCCGAACAGCGCCCTGGAAAGGATGAACAGCGGCAGTCGTTCGTACAGCGGCTTCAGCCACCAGAACAGCAGCAGTGCCAGGCTCGGGTGCTGCCACAGCAGCAGGCTGAGCACGGCGAAGACAGGCAGCGTGACGGCGGCCCAGCTCGCCATCAACAGAGGCGCATGGCGCCTGGCGAGCTGCGTGCCGAGGTCGATCGCTTCCCATGGGGTGCGAGGGCGGATCGCGACGTTGGCTTCAGTCAGCTGCATGACGGCTGCGTCCGGCGAAGGAGAAATAAGCGGCGACGAGCAGCCAGAGCAATGCGCCGACGATGAACTTGATCGTCGGTGAACTCAGCGTCATGGACGACCAGTACGCCTCGACGAAGGCAGCGATCAGCAAGAACACGATAGCTCCACCGACCAGGCGGATGGCCTGCCGGGCAGACTGGCGCAGGGCATCGCCGCGTGTCATTCGACCCGGTGCCAGCAGTGCCACGCCCAGTTGCAGACCCGCCGCGCCAGCGAGGGTAATGGCGGTCAGCTCGAATGCACCGTGGCCGATGACGAAGGACCAGAACGGCAGGTGATAGCCGATACCGCTCAGGTGGCCTGCCACGGCGCCGATGGTCAGGCCGTTGAACAGCAGGAAGAACAGCGTGCCAAGGCCGAACAGCAGGCCACTGGCGAAGGTCTGGAAGGCGATGCCGATGTTGTTCATCACGTAGTAGCCGAACATCAGCCAATCGTCGCCGGCACCTCGTTCGGCAAAGCGCCCCAAGCGGCTGGCGTCCGGATCGTACATCTGCTCCATCTGCGCGACCTGGTCGGGTGGCAGGATGCTGTACACCAGATCAGGGAAGGCGTAGACCAGTGCAGCCATGCCGAGCAGGCTGCCGTAGAACAGCAGGCTGGCCGCCAGCAGGTAACGCCATTGTTCGCGGACCGACCGGGCGAAGCCGCCAGTGATGAAGCCCAGCAGCCGGCCAAGCAGGGTACTGTGGTGCCGGTAGAGCTGCTGGTGACCACGCAGGGCCAGCTGATGCAGCTGATCGATCAGCTGGCCGCTGTAGCCACGCGATTCGGCCAACGCCAGATGCTGGCAAAGCTGACGGTAGGCGGAAGGGAACGCGTCCAGCGAAGGCTCGTCCAGCGGCCGGCCCCGTTCGAGCAGATCGAACTGCGTGGTCAATGCCAGCCAAAGCTGCTGATGCTGACGTTCGAATTCGGCCTGTTTCACGTTGCCCCCGTCAGCGCGCGGGCAATTCCGTGGATAGTTCGCTCGGCGTCCTCAGGTGTCGTTGCGAGCGGCTCGGCGAGGATCGCGGCGAGTTCGCGGCGACGGTCCGGGGACAGGCTGGCCTGGCGCTCGGCGAAGGAAATGAGTGCACGTTGCTCGTCAAGGCTGAGGCCGACCGGTGGCGCCACCGGTTCGGCCGGCGCAAGCGCAGGACGTTCGGCAGGCTTTTCCTGATAGACGACCAACGTACCGGCTGCGATATCACCAAGGCGCTTGAATGCCGGATGTCCGAGGCAGCTGAGAGCGCCGAGGAAATAGCCGAACGGCAGCAGGTCGACGAAACGCAACAGATTGCGCGTCAGCGAAGAGGCCCAGCCCACCGGCGTGCCGTCGTCGTGCACGACGCGCAGGCCCAGCGAGTGCTTGCCGGGTGTGCGCCCCTGGTTCAGCACCTCGAAGAGCACCATGTACCACCACTGCACCAGAAATAGCAGCAGCGCGCCGAGCCCCATCCCGAACTTGCCCAGCAGGCCCAGGCTGATAAACAGCGCGAGCAGTATCGCGCCGCGAATCGCCAGATCCACGGCGAACGCCAGCGCGCGAGGAACGAGACCGGCAGGCCGCAACAGCAGGTCAACGCCTTCTGGCGTTTCCACGCGCAGGCGATTGTCCAGCAGCGGTGATCGAGCGAGAGTCGGGAGCAAGAGATAAGGTCGTCCAGGTGCAGGCTAGGGCGATGCTATGCGCCAAGCGTGCCGGCGGCAATCTACGAGACGGTGCGTGAGGCGCGATTATGGCCAAATGCCTGTGTCGATGTCGGATGTCGTTCGCAGAGTTGTCGTCGCTGCGCCAGCGGCCGCTGGCGCGTTGCAGGCGTGAGGGCTGTTAGACTGCTGCGCGCCGATCGAGAAGGACCCTCCCGTGACTCCAAGCATTTTCTGGTACGACTTCGAAACCACAGGGATATCGCCCAGCCGCGACCGACCGATGCAGGTGGCGGGTATTCGCACCAACGAAGCGCTCGAGGAAGTTGGCGAGCCGCTGAATCTTTATTGCCGTCTCAGTGACGACATCCTGCCCCATCCGGCGGCGTGCCTGGTTACCGGGATCACGCCGGCAACACTGCAGCAGCAAGGGCTAAGCGAAGCGGAGTTCGTTCGCCGTCTGCATGAGGAGCTGGCTACCCCGGGTACCTGTGTCGCTGGCTACAACAGCCTGCGCTTCGATGACGAGGTTACACGCTACAGCCTCTATCGAAACTTCTATGATCCTTACGCGCGTGAATGGCAGGGCGGCAACAGCCGCTGGGACCTGATCGATCTGGTGCGCACGGCTTATGCGCTACGTCCCGAAGGGTTGGTGTGGCCGGAGGAAGACGGGCGAGTGACGCTCAAGCTCGAACGCTTGAGCGCTGCCAACGGGCTGGAGCATCTGAACGCCCATGACGCGCTGTCCGATGTGCGCGCCACCATCGCGCTGGCCAGGCTCATTCGCCAGCGCCAGCCACGTCTGTATGAGTACCTTTTCAATTTGCGCCGCAAACAGGCAGTGCTGGATCAGATCACCCTGCTCGAGCCGCTTGTGCATGTCTCGGGGCGCTTCGCCGCAGGCCGCCACTTCCTGTCGATAGTTCTGCCGTTGGCCTGGCATCCGCGCAATCGCAATGCGCTGATCGTCTGCGATCTGCAGGCCGAAGTGGAGCCGCTCTGGCAGGAAAGTGCACAGACGTTGCGGCAGCGCCTCTATACGCGTCGCGAGCAGCTCGGCGAGGGTGAGCTGCCGGTGCCGTTGAAACTGGTGCACATCAACAAGTGTCCGGTGCTGGCGCCGCTCAAGGTGCTGCGCGACGACGATGTCCGGCGTCTGGCTCTGAATCTGTCGCTGTGTCATGAGCGGGCGGCGCTGTTGCGCGAGCGACGGCACGTCTGGGTCGATAAGCTGGCCGAGATCTATGCCGAGGAAGGCTTTGGTGGCAGCGACGATCCCGAGCAGCAGCTGTATGACGGCTTTCTCGGCGAGCGAGACCGGCGCCTGTGCGAGCAGATACGTGGGCTCAGGCCAGCCGAATTGGCCAGGCACCCGTGCCGCTTCGAAGATGTGCGGTTGGAGGCGTTGCTGTTTCGCTATCGCGCACGCAACTTTCCCGAAGGGTTATCCGTGCAGGAGCAATCGCAGTGGAGGTCGTTCTGTCAGCAGCGACTGAGCGATGCGGCACATGGCGGGCCGAATACCCTGGCGCAGTTTGAAACTGAAATTGCGCGGCTGATGCCCACTATCACCGTGGCGCAGCAACAACTGCTGCAACAATGGCTCGAGTATGGCCGAGGGCTGGGCGAGCGTTATGGATTGCGCCTCTGACGTCGTCAGATGTCGTTCCGACTGTCCTGCTGCAACGCTGTACTGGCAAGGCCTGAAATGAAAAACGCCGTTCCTCGATAAGCGCATCGAGAAACGGCGTTTCTATTAACCGTTATTGCTTAGCCCAGAAGAGTGGCCCAGCTTTCAACGGTGTCGGAACCCCACTGGGCTTTCCATTCTTTCAGCGTCTTGTGGTTGCCGCCTTTCGTTTCAATTACTTCGCCGCTATGCGGATTCTTGTACTGCTTCACGCGGCGAGCGCGCTTGCTGGTGGTAGGCGTCTTTGCAGCGCGCGGACTCTTGCTGCTGCGCGAGGCATCCGGATCGAGCAGGGCGATGATGTCTCGCAGCGACTTCTGATATTCGCCCATGAGTTCGCGCAGCTTACCCTCGAACTCCAGTTCCTTTTTCAGCTTGTCATCTTCGGAAAGGGACTTCAGTCGCTCCTGAAGTTCCTTGATGGCCTCTTCAGTGGCGCGATACTCGTTGATCAGTGACATGTGGCTTCCTTGAGATAGGCTTGAACGCAAGTGTTGGCAATCATAGTCCTGCCGTATGCGCAAGTAAATATAGCCGGTTAAAAAAGCGGGATTACTATTTGAAGGGATATTTCACGTACGGACATGCGTCGAAACAACGGGTTAATGAATGTATGCCTGTTTAAATGGACAACTTTCTTGGTGTTTTCAGGCGGGGTACTGCCGGTTGCCAATCTTCCGGGCGATGCACCTCCGCGCTCGATGCTGCTAGTTGACGGAAACGTTGCCGTTAATGCGATGGCTGTGCTTTTGTCAGCTGGGCTAGAATGCCGCGTTTCCTTTGAGCCGGAGTAACCGTTAATGCGCACTTTCAGGCTGGTCATTGCCTGTCCAGATGGCGTTGGCATTGTCGCCAAGGTCAGCAACTTTCTCGCTACCTACAACGGCTGGATCACCGAGGCCAACCATCACTCCGATCATCAGAGTGGCTGGTTTTTCATGCGCCACGAGATCCGCGCGGATTCGCTACCCTTCGACCTGGACGGATTTCGTCACGCCTTTGCACCGATTGCCCGTGAGTTTTCCATGGAGTGGCGCATCACCGACTCCGAGCAGCGCAAGCGGGTCGTGCTAATGGCGAGCCGCGAGTCCCATTGTCTGGCGGATCTGCTGCATCGCTGGCACAGCGGCGAACTCGATTGCGATATTCCCTGCGTGATTTCGAACCACGATGACCTGCGCAGCATGGTCGAGTGGCATGGTATTCCGTATTTCCATGTTCCGGTCGATCCGATGAACAAGCAGGAGGCCTTCGCCGAGGTGACCAGACTGGTGCGCGAGCAGCGTGCCGACGCCATCGTGCTGGCGCGCTACATGCAGATCCTGCCGGCAGAGCTGTGCGACGAGTTCGCCCAGCGGGTCATCAATATCCATCACAGCTTCCTGCCGTCTTTCGTCGGTGCGAAGCCTTATCACCAGGCATCCTTGCGCGGCGTGAAACTGATAGGCGCCACCTGTCACTATGTCACGGAGGAGCTGGACGCCGGCCCGATCATCGAGCAGGACGTGGTGCGGGTCAGTCATCGCGACAGCATCGAGGACATGGTTCGGCTCGGCAAGGACGTGGAGAAGATGGTGCTGTCGCGCGGCCTGCGCTATCACCTTGAGGATCGCGTGCTGGTGCACAGCAACAAGACGTTGGTATTCAACTGACAGGGGATGACGATGGCCGATCCGTTCGAGCGCGCCGCTGCCAAGGCACCGCCTATCATTGGTGGTGGCTGTACCCAGCGATACGATCCCGAGGCGCTGTCGTCCGAGTTGGGCACCGACTTTCCGGAAGCCGAGGCGCTCTGGGCCGAGCTGCAAGCCGATCGGGAGCCCGTCGACGAGCATTGATGCGGCTGTGGCAGTGTGCGGGGAACGAGAAGGAGAGGGTTGATGATGGCTTCGAACGATCGGTTGGTACTCGGCGCCGAGGTGACCGGCGAGCCCAGCACTCAGTCCCTGCGACTGGCCAATCGGCACGGCCTGATTGCTGGCGCGACCGGCACTGGCAAGACCGTAACCCTGCAGCGCCTGGCCGAGCAATTCAGCGATGCCGGCGTTGCGGTTTTTGCCGCTGACATCAAGGGCGACCTCTGCGGTCTCGGTGCTGCAGGCGCGCCGCAGGGCAAGATCGCCGAACGCATCGCCAGCATGCCGTGGCTGCAGCACCAGCCGCGGGCCTATCCCGTCACCCTGTGGGATGTGCATGGTCGCAGCGGCCATCCGCTGAGAACGACTCTGAGCGAAATGGGCCCGCTGCTGCTCGGTAATCTCCTGCAGCTGACAGATAGTCAGCAGTCGGCGCTGTATGCGGCGTTCAAGGTGGCGGATCAGCAAGGCTTGCTGCTGCTGGATTTGAAAGACCTCAAGGCGCTGCTCGCCCATCTCAAGGCAGAACCCGAGCTGCTCGGCGAAGACAGTGCATTGTTCACTGGAGCATCTTCCCAGGCGTTGCTACGGCGTCTGGCGACGCTGGAGCAGCAGGGCGCCGAGGCGCTGTTCGGCGAGCCCGCGCTGCAGCTTGAGGATCTGCTGCGACCTGCCGCTGATGGGCGTGGCCCCATCCATTTGCTCGATGCCAGTGTGCTGGTGCACGAGGCGCCAAAGGTGTATGCGACCTTTCTGCTCTGGCTGCTGGCCGAACTGTTCGAACAGCTACCGGAGCGCGGTGACGCCGACCGTCCGCTGCTTGCGCTGTTCTTCGATGAGGCGCACCTGCTCTTCGGCGATACGCCGAAGGCACTGCAGGAACGTCTGGTGCAGGTGGTCCGGCTGATCCGCTCCAAGGGGGTTGGCGTGTATTTCGTCACGCAATCGCCGAGCGATCTCCCGGATCAGGTGCTGGCACAGCTGGGGCTGCGCATCCAGCATGGGCTCCGCGCTTTCACCGTCAGAGAGCAGAAGGCGTTGCGCTCAGTGGCTGACGGTTTTCGCGCCAATCCAGATTTCGAGACGCTGGAAGTCTTGACGGAGTTGGGGATTGGCGAGGCGCTGGTCGGTGGGCTGGAGGAAAAGGGTATGCCGGCCATGGTGCAGCGAGTGGCGATCGCGCCCCCGCAATCACGCATCGGGCCATTGAGTGATGCGGAGCGTGCGGCGCTGATCGCCGGCTCTGCCCTGCGAGGTCATTACGACAAGCCTGTCGATCGGATATCCGCATACGAAATATTGAGTGCTCGCGCCAGGCAGGCCAGCGAGCCGCAGGCGCAAAAGCCGAAGCAGGGCAGGGGGCGTGACGACATCGATCTGGGTGAGCTGGCCGGGCGAGTCGTGAAAAGTGCTCTGAGTCAGGCGGCTGGCCAACTGGGCCGACAACTGGCCAGGGGGCTGCTGGGCTCGCTACTGGGCGGTAAGCGCTGAATTAAAGAATTACTGCTGAGCTATCGGTGCAGCATCCTTATTGCGGTGCGCGGTGCTTCGACTGTCGTTTGGTTAGCGTTCAGGCTTGTGGTGCAGCCGAACTCTCGAACTCGGCGCGTTTTTCCTGTTCGAGCTTCTCGAGTTCCTGTTGAAACACCTGATCTCTAAGCGAAGGCTTTTTCCGCCAGGGTTTACGCTCAGGTTCGCGCTCGGCGGCATAGGTCGTAATCTCGCCTCCGTAGACTTTCGTAAAACGCTGTGCCTGGCGTTCGAGTTCGGCGCGCAGTTCGTCTTTCGTCACGTAAGAGATCCTGTATTGAAACGATTGCTTGTAAGTTGCCTGGAATCGCCTAGTTGTAACTGAAGTTTGCCGGAGTTTTCCCGGTAACCGTAATTGTTATGACGTGATTCAATTGAAAAGGTTTGCGCAAACTGGGCGCAAGCCGGAGAAGCGAGGCGTAGTTCAAAAAAATAGGCGTGAACGCACATCGCTGTGCGTACGGAAATCTGCATCCGCGCCAAGCGAGTGAAAGTATGCCTGCTTTCGAGCAAGGCGGACCAGGGGCATGGAAAAAGAAAAGCCCGCGATGTGCGCGGGCTTTTCACTATCGGTTGAAGTGATCAACGGGCCACTTTGGCTTCGTTGCTCTGCTCCGCGCGGCCATAAACATCATCGAAACGCTCGATGTCGTCTTCACCCAGATAGCTGCCGGACTGGACTTCGATGATCTCCAGCGGAATCTTGCCAGGGTTGGCCAGGCGATGTACCGAGGTGATCGGAATATAAGTCGACTGGTTTTCGGTGAGCAGGAAGGTCTTCTCGTTACATGTAACCTGCGCTGTACCGGAAACCACGATCCAGTGCTCTGCCCGGTGGTGATGCATCTGCAGTGACAAGCTGGCGCCGGGATTAACGCAGATACGCTTGACTTGGAAGCGACCGCCCATATCCACCGAGTCGTACCAGCCCCACGGCCGGTAGACGGCACAGTGATTCTTGGTTTCGCTGCGGTCCTGGGCATCGAGCTTGCTCACCAGTTTCTTGACGTCCTGCACCTTGTCCTTGTGAGCGACCATCATGGCGTCCTTGGTTTCCACCACGACGACATCTTCCAGACCCAGCACGGTGACCAGTTTGCCGTTGCCGTGAACCAGGCAATTGCGTGTGTCTTCGGCGATCACATCGCCTTTGAGCACATTGCCGTTCTCGTCCTTTTCATGCACGTCCCAGATCGAGGACCAGGAGCCGACATCGCTCCAGCCCGCAGACATCGGCACCACGCAGGCCAGTTGCGTCTTTTCCATCACGGCATAGTCAATGGAGTTGTCCGGGCAGCAGGCGAAGGTCGCTGGGTCGATCAGCACTTCATCGCCATTCTTCACGCTGCGCTCGAGCGCTGCCCAGCAGGTGTCGTAAATGTCCGGGTCGTGCTTTTTCAATTCATCCAGGAAGACGCTGGCACGAAACAGGAACATGCCGCTGTTCCAGTAGTAGTCGCCAGATTCCAGATAGCTCTGGGCACGTGCCTCATCGGGCTTCTCGACGAACTGGGCGACGCGCTTGATGCCTTCTGGCAGGCCCGCATTGGCGTCCTGGCTGCCACGGATGTAGCCATAGCCCGTTTCGGGACGGGTCGGTGGGACGCCGAAGAGCACCATCTCACCGTTCTCGGCGGCGTTGGTCGCCAGTGCCAGGGAGCGCTGGAAAGCCTTCTGGTCTTCGATCACATGATCGGCCGGCAGGACCAGCAGCAGCTCGTCGCGGCCCTCTTCGATCAGCTTCATCGCGGCGATGCCGATGGCCGGCGCCGTGTTGCGGCCGAAGGGCTCGAGCAGAAGGCCCTGGACGCCCAGTTTGCGCGCCGCCAGCTGCTCCTTGACGATGAAGCGATGGTCCTTGTTGCACACCAGCAGAGGCTGCTGCATGCCGTCGAAAGCCAGGCGCTCGACGGTCTGCTGAAACAATGTCTGTTCACCGGTCAGGGCCAGGAACTGCTTGGGGAACGACTTGCGGGAAAGGGGCCACAGTCGGGAACCGCTGCCACCTGAAAGAATAACCGGGATCATAGTGCTCTCTCCTGAAACGTTTCGAAGGTCGTTCTACTTGTTCGTCGACGCCGGCCATCTGGCGGCGCCCGGGTTGTTCATCGAGGGAATCGCCGATCGCTCGGAGCGATAGCCGCTCGGTCCCGAGGCACCGCCTCGGGAATGGAATCTGCTGTCAGGTCTCAATGGCCGGCGTTGGTTGCGCCAGGACCGCTCAGGCCCGATGGCGCTGTGGTTGATTGCCGGTCAGAAATGTCGGCACGGCGAATCTCCGATGGCCGACGGCACGACGAAGAGCGCCATCGTCGTGAGCGATGCGTGATGTCTGCTGGTCGGCAAGGAGCGGTGCTGTTGCATGGCCGTAACCCTCTGTTCGTGCCTTGCTCGGCGTATGTCTGTCCGAATGCCGCGTTGGCACTGGTCGACGCCTCGGCCGTTGGCCTGATGTCCGGCAGTCTGGCTGCCCGAGGTTTCGCTCCTGTCGCAGCCGTCATGCGACCGGCAGCGGAGCGAATTGCATGATTGGTGACCCAATGCACGTTCATGTGCGACGTCCCTTTCCACCTGGAATTGTCGGTACGCGCTTATGATTGCCGGCCATGCGCGATAGTTCCCGCGTGGACTGCCGTTGATCGGTGAGATTTTTCGAACGGTTTCAGCGGGCAATGGCTGCTTAAGGGTGAGACCACGGCGGGCCTCGGTGCGCTGACAGGCGCAGCGGGATGAGTTCGTGCTGCCCGTGCGGGCAGGGCGGCGCCAACTGGCGGGTTGGCGCCGCGGCTACGGTTACTGCTGGTCGGTATCGCGCAGGAATACCAGATGGTTGGCCGAGGAATCGTCCGCGCTGAAGCGATAGCCCTCGTAATCGAACGCCGAGAGCTGTTCGGGCTTGGCAATACGTTCCTTGATCACCCAGCGTGCCATCAGGCCGCGCGCCTTCTTGGCATAAAACGAGATGATCTTGTACTGGCCATTCTTCATGTCCTTGAAATCGGCATCGATGACTCGCGCATTCAGCGCCTTGCGCTTGACTGAACTGAAATATTCATTGGACGCCAGGTTGAGTAGAACATCGTCGCCCTGTTCGCGAAGGGCTTCGTTCAGCCAGTCGCTGATTCGCTCTCCCCAGAACGCGTATAGGTCCTTGCCGCGCGGGTTGACGAGCTTGGTGCCCATTTCCAGCCGATAGGGCTGCATCAGGTCGAGTGGACGCAGCAGACCGTAGAGCCCCGAAAGCATGCGCAGATGCTGTTGGGCGAACAGCAGGTCGTCGTCGGTGAAATCGTCGACATTGAGCCCGGTGTAGACGTCGCCCTTGAAGGCCAGCAAGGCCTGTTTAGCGTTGTCCGGCGTGAACTCGGCGGTCCAGCTGCCGTAACGGGCCACATTGAGCGCAGCCAGCTTGTCCGAGAGGTGCATGAGTTCGCTGATCTGCGCTGGCGAATAGTCTCGAAGCAGTTCGATCAGTTGCTGCGAATGGTCGAGGTGCTGCGGCAGGGTGAAACGTTCGGTTATCGGTGGTGTTTCGTAATCGAGTGTCTTGGCTGGGGAAATCACCATCAGCATGTAGGGTCTCCTTTCTGATGGCGCGATTGTAGGGTGGTGACCGGAGCGGCTCCAGCTATGGATGCCATAGACGCGCTGTTGACCTTACCTGCATGACAAGGTGCAAGCTGTGGCCATCGATTCGGGAGTTCGTATGACTGATTGCAATCACGCGCAATGGCAGCCGCCACACGACTACCGTCCTCTGGAACGCCGCGCGGAGCGGCAGACCTGGGGCGTGGTGCTGCTTACCGGGCTGACCATGGTGGTGGAGATAGTCGCCGGTTACTGGTTCAACTCGATGGCATTGCTGGCGGACGGCTGGCACATGGCTTCGCACATGGTCGCGATCGGTCTGTCTGCGCTTGCCTATCTACTGGCGCGACGCTACGCGACGGACCAGCGCTTCGCTTTCGGCACCTGGAAGATCGAGGTGCTCGCCGGCTTCGCCAGTGCGCTTCTGCTGGTAGTCGTGGCGCTGTTCATGATCGGCGAGTCGCTGCAGCGATTCTGGTCGCCTGCGGCGATCGGCTTCGATGAGGCGTTGCTGGTTGCGGTGATCGGCCTGCTGGTGAATCTGCTATCGGCCTGGCTGTTGCGTGATCAGCACGATCACGGCCATAGCCATAGCCATAGCCATAACGAGCAGGGCCATGCGCATGCACATGGGGCGTCAGGCAAGGACCTCAACCGTCATGCCGCCTTCATCCATGTGCTAACCGATGCCCTGACGTCGGTGGCGGCCATCGTCGCATTGCTGGGGGGTAAGTTGTTTGGCTGGGGCTGGCTCGATCCGGCCATGGGCATTGTCGGTGCCGTGTTGATTCTTGTATGGGCGCGTGGCTTGTTGCGGGATACGGCGATGGCGTTGCTTGATCGGGAGATGGATGACCCGCTCGTCGAGCAGGTTCGCGAAGCGTTGGAACGGGTGCCCGATACCGAAGTGACCGACCTGCACCTGTGGCGTGTAGGACGTTCGCAGTACAGCTGCATCCTCAGCGTGGTCACGCATCAGGGACATACCGCCGATCGCTACAAGGCCGCGCTGCAGCCCTTTACCCAGCTGGTGCACATCACCGCCGAGGTGAATCGCTGCGGCGAAAGCGCGCACCTTGATCGTCGACATTAACGCGTGAAAACGGAGTGAGCCAAGCACCTGCGGTCGATTCGTGAAAAAAACCGACATTCAACGGAAAAGTCTTTTGTCTGTCATAAGTTTTACGGTATTACCGAATCCAGACCGCCGAACCCTGCGACACAGGTGGCGGCTCCTGGGTAGCCCCGAATCCACTGGCTTCCCTCGTCCGCTCACCTCAATCGCACGGCGGTCACTCTGCGGCGGAGCGCGTATCCGCTTCGCTTCTGACCCTAGAAAAAGGTGATCGGTATGGATGACTACGGCAGATCCCGCGCGACCCAGCCCACGCTCTACGTCCTCGACACGAACGTTCTAATCCACGATCCCAATGCCTTGCTGAATTTCCAGGAGCACCAGGTCGCGATACCCATGACCGTGCTGGAGGAGCTCGATCAGCTCAAGACCGGTAAGCACAGCGTGGCCGCCGAGTGCCGCCAGGCGATTCGTCTGATCGACAGGCTGCTGGGCGATGCCACGCCTGAGGAAGTCGAACTGGGTGTGCCGATCCAGCGTGGCAAAAGCGGGCCGTGCGGCAGCCTTTCGATTCTGATGAGCAAGCGCGGTGAATCCAGCGCGCTGCCAGAGGACCTGAACGACAACAAGATCATCAATCAGGTGGTCGAGCTGAGCAAACAGCGCCCCGGGGTGCCGGTGGTACTCGTCACGAAGGACATCAACATGCGCCTGAAGGCGCGGGCCTGTGGCGTGGCGGCGGAGGATTACCATACCGACCAGCTGGTCGACGACGTAGGCCAGCTTTCGCCGGGCTATCACAGCGTCACCGGCTCGTTCTGGGATCGCGTGAGCAAGGTGGAAACCCATCAGGGGCACGGACGTACCTGGCATCGCGTGCAGCTGACCGACAATCTACCGGCCGTCCATATCAACGAGTTCATCATCGACGAACAGGGCTTCGTGGGTTGGATCAAGGGCATCAAGGCCGATGAGTTGCTGCTGCTCGACCTGCACCAGGAACCGCTGCTGCATCAGGAAGCCTGGGGCCTACGCCCGCGTGACATTCATCAGGCGCTGGCATTGTTCGCGCTGCTCGATCCGGATATTCATCTGGTCAACCTGTCCGGTGCCGCCGGCTCGGGCAAGACCATCCTGGCCCTGGCTGCAGCCATCGAACAGACCGTGGTCAGCAAGCGCTACCGGCGCATCATCGCCACCCGTAGCGTACAGGGGCTGGACGAGGACATCGGCTTCTTGCCCGGCACCGAGGCCGAGAAGATGGAGCCCTGGCTCGGCGCTATCACCGATAACCTCGAAGCGCTGCACATGGAGGACGAGAACACCCACGGGAGCATCGACTACATCCTGCAAAAGGTGCCGCTGCAGTTCAAATCGCTGAACTACATCCGCGGTCGCAGCTTCCAGCAAAGCCTGATTCTGATCGACGAGTGCCAGAACCTCACGCCGCACCAGATGAAGACCATCATCACCCGTGCGGGCAACGGTTCGAAGGTGGTGTGTCTGGGCAACCTGGCGCAGATCGATACGCCCTATCTGTCCGCTACCAGTTCCGGGTTGACCTACCTCACCGAACGCTTCAAGGACTTCTCCCACGGCGTGCATATCACCCTGCAGGGCGTGCCGCGCTCGGTGCTGGCCGAATACGCCGAAGCGCACATGTAGAGGGCTCGAGGCTGGCGATGCCCGGAGTACCTCTTACGAGGCGGGTCCATCGCCAGCGGCTGGGGTAGACTCCTGATTTTCAGCTCAGGAGCGCCAAATGCTCACCCATCTCGATTCGCAAGGCCGCGCCAGCATGGTCGACGTCACCGACAAGGCCGTGACGGCGCGCGAGGCCGTGGCCGAGGCACGCGTGCGCATGCTGCCGCAGACCCTGCAGATGATTCAGCAGGGTGGCCATCCCAAGGGCGACGTATTCGCCGTGGCACGCATCGCCGGCATCCAGGCGGCGAAGAAAACCCATGAACTGATTCCGCTCTGTCATCCGCTGCTGCTGACCAGCATCAAGGTCGAGCTGCAGGCCGATGGTGAAGACAGCGTATTGATCCGCGCGGCCTGCAAATTGGCGGGCCAGACGGGGGTGGAGATGGAGGCGCTGACCGCTGCCAGCGTTGCCGCATTGACCATCTACGACATGTGCAAGGCCGTGGACCGCGGCATGGTGATCGATGGGGTGCGGTTGTTGGAAAAACTCGGCGGCAAGAGCGGACATTGGCAGGTGCAGGCATGATTTCGATTCAGTTCTTCGCCCGATATCGGGAAACCCTTGGCAGCGATGGCGAGCGCATCCAATGGGATGAGTCGCTCGGCAGCGTGGATGACGTCCGCCGACATTTGTTGGCGCGCGGCGGCGTCTGGGAGGTGCTCGGCGAGCAGAATCTGATGTGCGCGCGCAATCAGGAGCTGTGTGGCCTAGAGGAAGCCGTTGTCGATGGCGACGAGGTGGCCTTCTTTCCTACCGTGACCGGAGGTTGAGCATGGCGGTTCGTGTTCAACAGGGCTCGTTCGATCCCGGCGCGGAGCTTAACGCGCTGCACGCCGCCAACCTGGGCATCGGTGCGGTGGCCGGCTTCGTCGGCTATGTGCGGGACTTCAATGACGGGCAGGATGTGGCCGGCATGTTTCTCGAGCATGCGCCCGGCATGACGGAAAAAGCGCTGGAGAAGATCGTGCAGGAGGCCGAGCATCGCTGGCCACTGCTGCGCCTGGATGTGCTGCACCGCGTTGGATCGCTGGAGCCTGGCGAGCCGATCGTGTTCGTCGGTGCGGCCAGTGCCCATCGCGACGCCGCCTTCGACGCCTGTCGCTTCGTCATGGACTACCTGAAAACGCGCGCGCCATTCTGGAAGAAGGAAAGCACCGCGGCCGGGCCACGCTGGGTAGAGGGCCGTGCCAGCGATCAGCTGGCAGTCGAGCGCTGGAACGAGAAGAGCTGAGCCTTCAGTAGAAGGTGATGTACATCTTGAAGGCCAGCGTCGAGAACATGGTGAGGATGCCTAGGCTCAGCAGTCCGACGCCCCATTGTTTGTCCCGGTAGTTGAAGCCCACGCAGAGTAGGACAAAACCGACGACGATGAGGGTCAATAACCAGTGCATGCTGTCCATCGGTGATCCTCCTGATTCGATACCTGGATACTACTTTAGTCGCTTCGAGTCAGAAGCGGCCTGACCCAGGTCATCGGTGCCAGTCGCCGGCTCGCCTGGGCAGGCTCCGGGCAGCAAGGGGTTCAGCGCGAGCGGGGGACGGGCGCAAGCAGTTCCGCCGGCGGCATCTCGCACTGGATCTTGCGGCCGATCAGTGCCTCGATGGGCGGCAGAGCGAAGGCGTCGTCCTCGCCAGCGAAGCTGATGGAGGTGCCGCTGGTGCCGGCGCGGCCGGTCCGGCCGATGCGGTGCACGTAATCGTCCGGGTCTTCCGGCAGGGTGAAGTTGATCACATGGCTGATGCCATCGACGTGAATGCCGCGACCGGCGACGTCGGTGGCCACCAGCACGCGAATCTTGCCCTCGCGAAAGCCCTCCAGCGTGCGGATGCGCTTGTGCTGCGGGACGTCGCCGGACATCTGCGCGGCACTGATGCCGTCCTTGGTCAGGCGTTCCTCGATGCGTCGCACTTCGTCCTTGCGGTTGGCGAATACCATCACCCGCGTCCAGTCGTTCTGGGTAATCAGGTTGTACAGCAGCTTGTACTTGTCGCTGCCCGCTACGGCGTAGACGTGCTGCTCGACGGTATCGCTGGCGACGTTCTCTGGTTCGATCTCGACCACGGCAGGGTTGGTGGTCCATTGCTGTGCCAGGTTCATCACGTCGTCGGTGAAGGTGGCGGAGAACAGCAGGGTTTGACGTTCGCTCTTGGGCGGGGTCTGCCGGATGATCTGGCGGACCTGCGGGATGAAGCCCATGTCGAGCATGCGGTCGGCCTCGTCGAGGACCATCACCTCGACCATGTCCAGGTGCACCTCACCGCGCTGGTTGAAATCCAGCAGGCGGCCGGGGGTGGCAACGAGGATGTCGCAGTAACGCGATTCCAGCTGTTTGAGCTGCTTGTCGAAATCCATGCCGCCGACAAAGCTCATCACGTTGAGACCGGTGTACTTGGTCAGGTCCAGCGCATCGTTGGCGATCTGCACCACCAGTTCGCGAGTCGGAGCGATGATCAGTGCGCGTGGCTCGCCCATGTAGCGGTCTTTCGGTGGCGGCGTCTCGAGCAACTGGGTAATGGTGGAAATCAGAAATGCGGCGGTCTTGCCCGTGCCGGTCTGGGCGCGACCGATGGCGTCCCTTCCAGCGAGTGTGTAGCCGAGCACCTGAGCCTGGATCGGCGTGCAATAAGGGAAGCCCAGGTCGTGAATGGCGTGCATCAGCTCTGGCGCGAGCTTGAAGTCATGGAAGCGGGTCTTGCCTTCGGCCGGTTCGACCACGAAGTCTTCCAGCTTCCAGGCCGGGGCGGCGGGTTTGGGCGGTTTGCTGCTGCGCTGGCGGCGTGGCTTTTCAGCGGTGCGCTGGGTGGCTTGCGGCTTGGGTTGGGCTTCGTTCGTCGCGACCTGCTGGATCACGGGGTCGGTTTGCCGTTCGTGGCTGGCAGATGCGGCACCAGTCGTTGTGGCGGCCCGCTCGTCCGGGGCCTTGCCAAAGATTTTCTTGAGTGCTTTGAGCACGGTCTTCTCGTCGTCGAAATGGGAAAGAATCGCGCGTCAGTGTAATGCAAGACGCAAATGTGGCGAAGCCTCCCGCCTGGCACGGGCGGCCGACGTGGTAGGCGGTCGGACGATGGCAGGTGAGAAGCGGCGCGCTGCCACGGATAGTCGCACGTCCAGCTTCCTCTGATGCGCCTGGTCAGCCAAGACGTTCAGCGAGCCAGGCGCCGATGTCGCGAATTTCCTCCGGCAGCACTTCATGGCCCATCGGATAGTCGTGCCATGCCGCGGTGACACCTGCGTCCTGCAGGGTTTGAAAGGCGGCGCGGCCCATCGCCATAGGCACGACATCGTCGCGGCTGCCGTGCAGGCACAGTACCGGATACTGCAGTGCGGCAGAGGCGAACGCCAACGGCTCGGTAAAGGTGGGCGCGTAGGTCGAAAGCGCGATGACGCCGCCCAGCGGTCCCTGCCAGCGTAGAAACGCTGTGTGCAGGACGACCGCACCGCCCTGGGAGAAGCCGGCCAGGAAGATGCGTGCCGGATCGATCCCGGCATCGCGTTGCGCCTCGAGCAACGAGATGACCTGTTGTGCTGAAGCTTCCAGCTGGTCACGGTTGATCGCGCGGGCCGGGCTCATGGCAAGGATGTCGTACCAGCTTGGCATGCTCCAGCCGCCGTTGATGGTCACCGGACGCGTCGGCGCCTGTGGCAGGACGAAGCGCGTGCTAAGCAGCCGTTGTTGCAGGGCTTCGGCAACCGGCAGGAAGTCGTAACGGTCGGCGCCCAGGCCGTGCAGCCAGATGACGCAGGCGTCGGCGCTGTTGGACGGCTCGAGAATCAGCGGGGTAGTCATGGATCGGCTCCGGTCTGGGTACGGTTGCCTCTTCTTGGGGCGCTCTGTCCGCCGCCTGTGAGGAAATAGCGCGAGGTTACCCGCTACGGCGTGACGTTAGAACCCGGGGTGGTACGTCGGCGGGCGTTCCCGGCGAACTGGTACGCCGCTTGCTTTGTGCTGCCTGCTCTTAAGGGATCGGCCTGCAGGGGCGAGTCGAGGCAATGACAAACAACGTTGCCGTTCATCCATGGGCGACTAGACTCAGGTCAGGCTGGCACCGCTTCGTTTGGCCCGTCGGTACATCGAAGTGGTCCATGGCCCGAACCCGAGAATAAGAAAGCAAACTGGAGGTTTCGATGATTAGGGTGAAATCCACACTGGCTGCGCTGGGTGCTGCGTCACTGCTGGGTATGAGCGGGTTGGCGCAGGCAGGGGCGACCCTCGATGCGGTGCAGAAGAAGGGATTCGTGCAGTGCGGCATCAGCGATGGCCTGCCAGGGTTTTCGTTCGCCGACGCCAAGGGCCAGTACCAGGGGCTCGATGTTGATGTCTGTCGAGCAGTTGCCGCCGCGGTGTTCGGCGACGCGAGCAAGGTCAAGTACAGCCCACTGACCGCCAAGGAGCGCTTCACCGCGCTGCAGTCGGGCGAGGTGGACATGCTGTCGCGCAACACCACCTGGACCAGCTCGCGAGATGCAGCGATGGGGTTGAATTTTACCGGCGTGACCTACTACGACGGGCAGGGCTTCCTGGTAAACAAGGAACTCGGCGTCAAGAGCGCCAAAGAGCTTGATGGCGCGACTGTCTGCATTCAGGCCGGCACCACCACGGAGCTGAATCTCTCCGACTATTTCCGCGCCAACGGCCACAACTACACCCCCATCACCTACGACACCTCTGATGAAAGCGCCAAGTCGCTGGAGTCCGGGCGCTGCGACGTGCTCACCTCTGACCAGTCCCAGCTCTATGCCCAGCGCATCAAGCTGGCGAAGCCTGATGACTATGTCGTATTGCCTGAGGTGATATCCAAGGAGCCCCTTGGCCCGGCGGTTCGCCAGGGCGATGAGGAGTGGTTCGATATCGTGCGCTGGACGCTGTTCGCCATGCTCAATGCCGAGGAACTGGGTGTCACCTCGGCAAACGTCGAGGAGAAGGCCAAAAGCACCAAGAATCCGGACGTTGCCCGCCTGCTGGGTGCCGAAGGTGAATATGGCAAGGACCTGAAGCTTCCGAAGGACTGGGCGGTACAGATCATCAAGCAGGTCGGTAACTATGGCGAGATCTTCGATCGCAACGTCGGTGCCGGCAGCGAGCTGAAGATCGAACGCGGCCTCAATGCCCTGTGGAACAACGGCGGCGTGCAGTACGCCCCGCCGGTACGTTGAGCGAGCGGGGCCGGCTATACCGGCTCCGTTACCAGAGGGAGAAGTATCACCGGTGCGCACAACGCGCCGGTGATGCGGTATGAGGACATTCGATGCGAACCATCGACAATCCCCGCCCGGCGGGCGGATCGCTTCTGCATGATCCGCGAGCGCGGGCCTGGCTATTTCAGATTCTGGCCGTCATCGCCGTGGTGGCATTCGGTTGGTACCTTTTCCATAACACCCAGACCAATCTCGCCCATCGCGGCATCACCTCCGGCTTCGGCTTTCTCGACAACGCTGCCGGCTTCGGCATTTCCCAGCATCTGATCGACTACAGCGAGAGCGACAGCTACGGTCGCGTATTCTGGGTCGGGCTGCTCAACACCCTGCTGGTCAGCGTGATCGGGATATTCCTGGCCACGATCATGGGCTTCATCCTCGGCGTGGGGCGGCTCTCGAGCAACTGGCTGATCCGCCAGCTGGCGACGCTCTACATCGAGATATTCCGCAATATCCCGCCATTGTTGTTGATCTTCTTCGTCTATTTCGCAGTGATCAGCCCATTGCCTGGGCCACGCAACAGCCTGAGCCTGTGGGACGCCGTATTCGTCAACAACCGTGGCGTGCAGATGCCGGCACCCAGCGCCGCCGAGGGCTTCTGGGCGTTCTGGCTGGCGCTGTTGGTGGCGTTGGCCTCGGTGGTCATGCTCAGCCGTTGGGCCCGCGCCCGACGCCATGCCACGGGCCGCACGTTTCCGGTGTTCTGGACCAGCCTCGGGCTGTTCATCGCCATACCCTGGTTGGTGACGCTCGTTGCCGGGGCACCGTTCAGCTGGGAAGTGCCCGAGCTGCAGCGCTTCAATATCCGTGGTGGCTGGGTGGTGATACCGGAGCTGGTGTCGATCGTGGTGGCGCTTTCGGTCTATACCGCTGCATTCATCGGCGAGACCGTGCGCGCGGGTATCCAATCGGTCAGCCATGGCCAGACCGAGGCCGCCGCGTCCCTCGGCCTGCGTCCGGGACAGGTGCTGCGGCTGGTCATCGTGCCGCAGGCGCTGCGGGTCATCGTGCCGCCCTTGACCAGTCAGTACCTGAACCTGGCGAAGAACTCGTCGCTCGCGGCGGCGATCGGCTATCCGGACATGGTCTCGCTGTTCGCCGGTACGGTGCTCAACCAGACCGGGCAGGCCATCGAAACCATGGCCATCACCATGAGTGTCTATCTGGCCATCAGCATCAGCATCTCGCTGCTGATGAACTGGTACAACAAGCGCATTGCGCTGATCGAGCGGTGAGCGCATGACCATTCATTCCTTCAAGCCCGACCTGCCGCCACCGACGATCAGCATCGGTGCGCTCGGCTGGCTACGGGCCAATCTGTTTTCCAGCTGGATCAATACCCTGCTGACGCTGGTAGGCCTATACCTGCTCTGGCTGGTTGTGCCGCCGGTACTCGAATGGGCCATCTTCAAGGCCGACTGGACCGGCGAGACGCGCGCCGATTGCAGCCGCGAAGGCGCCTGCTGGGTGTTCGTGCAGGCTCGCTTCGGCCAGTTCATGTACGGCTTTTACCCCACGGAGCTGCGCTGGCGGGTCGATGCGGCGGCATGGTTGGCGATCATCGGCGCGGCGCCGCTGTTCCTGCGGCAGATGCCGCACAAGCTGCGCTATGGGCTGGGCTATCTGCTGGTCTATCCGCTGCTGGCCTACTGGCTGCTGCACGGCGGATTCTTCGGGCTGCAGACGGTGCCGACCAGTCAGTGGGGCGGCTTAATGCTGACGGTGGTGATCGCCGCGGTGGGCATTGCCGGTGCCTTGCCGCTGGGCATCCTGCTGGCGCTCGGGCGACGCTCGGACATGCCGGCCATCCGGGTGCTCTGCGTGACCTTCATCGAGTTCTGGCGCGGCGTACCGCTGATCACCGTGCTGTTCATGTCGTCGGTGATGCTGCCGCTGTTCCTGCCCGAAGGCATGAACCTCGACAAGCTGTTGCGGGCGATGCTGATGGTGGTGTTCTTCGAGGCTGCCTATATCGCCGAGGTGGTGCGCGGCGGCTTGCAGGCGATCCCCAAGGGGCAGTACGAGGCGGCGGCCGCCATGGGCCTTGGCTACTGGCGCAGCACGTTGCTGGTGATCCTGCCGCAGGCGCTGAAGCTGGTCATTCCGGGCATCGTCAACACCTTCATCGCCCTGTTCAAGGACACCAGCCTGGTGATCATCATCGGCCTGTTCGACTTCCTCAACAGCATCAAGCGCGCTACGGCGGACCCGGCCTGGCTGGGTATGTCCACCGAAGGCTATGTGTTCGCCGCGCTGGTGTACTGGATGTTCTGTTTCGGCATGTCCCGCTATTCCATGCGCCTGGAGCGCAAGCTGGACACCGGCCACAAGCGTTAGGAGTGAAATATGAATGATTCAATCGCGCAGGCCGGGCAGGCAAGCGAGCCGGTCATCCGCATGCAGGGCGTGCACAAGTGGTTCGGCCAGTTCCATGTGCTCAAGGACATCAACCTTTCCGTGCGGCAGGGCGAACGCATCGTGCTGTGCGGGCCGTCCGGATCGGGCAAGTCCACCACCATCCGCTGCCTGAATCGGCTGGAGGAGCATCAGCAGGGGCGGATCGTCATCAATGGTGTGGAGCTGACCAGCGATCTCAAGCAGATCGAGGCGATTCGCAGTGAAGTCGGCATGGTCTTCCAGCACTTCAATCTGTTTCCGCACCTGACCGTGCTGCAGAACTGCACCCTGGCACCGATGTGGGTGCGCAAGCTGCCGCGCCGGCAGGCCGAGGAGATCGCCATGCATTATCTCGAGCGCGTGCGCATTCCCGAGCAGGCCAACAAGTTTCCCGGTCAGCTCTCCGGCGGCCAGCAGCAGCGGGTGGCGATCGCCCGGGCGCTGTGCATGAAGCCGAAGATCATGCTGTTCGACGAGCCGACTTCGGCGCTCGACCCGGAGATGGTCAAGGAAGTGCTGGACACCATGATCGGTCTCGCCGAAAGCGGCATGACCATGCTCTGCGTGACGCATGAAATGGGCTTCGCCCGCACCGTGGCCGACCGGGTGATCTTCATGGATAAGGGGGAGATTGTCGAACAGGCCGAGCCGGAGGTGTTCTTCACCAACCCAGTGAACGACAGGACCAAGCTGTTCCTCAGTCAGATCCTGCATTGAAGAGCGGCAGGTCTCCGAGCGGAAACAGTCGCCCTGTTCCGGCATCCCGCCTAACCTCCGGTTGACATCGGTCATGGGCGGACATCCGGCGATAGCCTGTAATCGTCGCATCCCATCGCGTCCGGGGCGTCGGCATGTCGAAGCGCAGAACCTGTGGTGTCATTCGTTCGCTACAGTTAGCAGTCGCCTGGCTGCTGGCGTGCGCGCTGGTCGCCTCGGCACAGGCAGAGGCGCTCTGGACACCGGCGGACATCGCGCTTTCCCGTCATGTGCCGCGTGAGGCCGAGGCAACTGATTCGCCCGCTTATGAAGCCGATCCGCTGGGGCTGATCCTCGTGGTCGAGGCCGGCGGCTCGCATGTCACCATTCTCGATGGCGAAAAGCTCGAGCCCATCCACTACTTTGTCACGCGAGGTGTGCATGGCAGCCCCTGTTTCACTCGCGATGGGCGCTTTGTGTTTTTCGTATCCCGCGATGGCTGGGTGACCAAGTACGATCTGTGGACGCTGACGGTCGTCGCCGAAGTGCGTGCGGGTCTGGACAGCAGCAATATCGCCATTTCCCCTGCCGGCGACCACATTGCCGTGGCTAATCTGCGGCCCCATGCGTTGGTGCTGCTCGATGGAGAACTCAACCTGCTCAAGGTCCTGCCGACCCTCGACCACAAGGGCGAGCGCAGCTCGCGGGTGTCGGCGGTCTACGGTCTGCCGGCGCGTCGGTCGTTCATCGTTGCGATGAAGGACATCGCCGAGCTGTGGGAGGTCAGCTATGACCCTGGCGCCGAGGATATGGCGATCGGTCTGGTGCATGACTTCCAGTACCGGGAGGGGACGTTCGTTTCCGGTTATCTCAACCCCCGGCGGATCGAGCTGGATGGGCCGTTGGATGACTTCTTCTTCAACCCGGAGCAGGCCGAGCTGTTCGGCGTGTCGTCCCAGGGCGAGGTGGAGGTCGTTCATCTGGATGCGCGTCGGCGGATCGGCCGGTTGCCCATGCAAGGGCACCCAGACATGGCATCGAGTGTCGCCTGGCGGCGCGACGGCAGGTTGCTGATGGCCAGCACCGGTCAGGTGTCGCCCGAAATCGCGGTGATCGATCCGCAGCAACGCGCGCTGGTACGACGTATCGCTCTGAAGGGGCCTGGGCGCTTGCTCACGGCTCACGAGAACAGCCGGCATCTGTTGGTCGTTTCGACGATGCCGGCCGACTCTCGGCAGGTGCTGCAGGCGATCGACCGCGAGACGCTGGAAGTGGCGCGCGAATTCCTGGCCGAGCCGGAGGCGACACTGGCTCATGTCGAATTCTCACGAGATGGCCGCCATGTCCTGGTCAGCCTGCAGCGCGACGAGGGAGCGCTGATCGTTCTCGATAGCCACGCCCTGGCCGAGGTGAAACGCCTGCCGATGAAACAGCCGGTCGGCCAATACGGCGTCTGGAGGGGAGTCAGGCTTCAGGGTGGCGCGCGCTAGCCAGCGGCCGGCTCGCGGTCGATTCCGTCATCGGTCCTGGCGGGCTGGGCGTGGGCTCGCGGGGCAGGTTGCGGCTTTACGCTGGTCGTCGGGTCCAGCTGTCAGCACGGCTCCGGACTTGCAGCGGGTCGCTGCCCCTTGCCCATCGTCATGAGCTAGAATACGCGCCCCGACTGCTCCCCCTCCGAGGCTGTTCCGACGATGTTGATCCTGCGCGGCGCTCCCGCTCTTTCCGCCTTCCGTCATGGCAAGCTCCTGGCACAACTGACCGAGAAGGTCCCCGCCGTCAGCGGGTTGTACGCCGAGTTCGCCCATTTCGCCGAGGTTTCCGGCACGCTTGATGCGGATGAGCAGCACGTACTGACCCGCCTGCTGAAGTACGGACCCAGCGTGCCGGTACAGGAACCCGCCGGTCGGCTGTTCCTGGTAGTGCCGCGTTTCGGCACCATCTCGCCCTGGTCGAGCAAGGCCAGCGACATCGCCCACAATTGCGGCTTGGAGAAGATCCAGAGGCTGGAGCGGGGGATCGCCTACTACGTGCAGGGTGAAATCTCCGACGGCGACGCCAAGCTTGTCGCTGCCGCGCTGCACGACCGCATGACCCAGCTGGTGCTGGGCCGCTTCGAGGAGGCCGCCAACCTGTTCAGCCATGCCGAGCCGAAGCCGCTGGCGGCGGTCGATGTACTCGGCGGCGGCCGCGCCGCGCTGGAGAAGGCCAACGTCGAACTGGGCCTGGCCCTGGCCGAGGACGAAATCGATTACCTGGTACAGGCCTTCACCGGACTGGGGCGCAACCCGCACGATATCGAGCTGATGATGTTCGCCCAGGCGAACTCCGAGCACTGCCGGCACAAGATCTTCAATGCCAGTTGGGACATCGATGGCGAGAGCCAGGAAAAGTCCCTGTTCGGCATGATCAAGAACACCTACCAGCTGCACAACGAGGGCGTGCTGTCGGCGTACAAGGACAATGCCGCGGTCATCGTCGGCAACGTCGCCGGGCGCTTCTATCCGAATCCTGAGACGCGCGAGTACGCGGCCAGGCAGGAGCCGGTGCATATCCTGATGAAGGTGGAAACCCACAACCACCCGACCGCCATCGCGCCGTTCCCCGGGGCTTCCACCGGCTCGGGCGGCGAGATTCGCGACGAGGGTGCCACTGGCCGCGGCGCCAAGCCGAAGGCCGGCCTTACCGGTTTCACCGTATCCAACCTGAACATCCCAGGTTTCGAGCAGCCCTGGGAAAAGCCCTACGGCAAGCCCGAGCGCATCGTCACCCCGCTGGACATCATGATCGAGGGTCCGCTGGGCGGCGCCGCGTTCAACAACGAATTCGGTCGGCCGGCGCTGACCGGCTATTTCCGTACCTTCGAGCAGGCAATCAGCACCCCGTATGGCGAGGAAGTGCGCGGCTACCACAAGCCGATCATGCTTGCCGGCGGCATGGGCAACATTCGCGAAGAGCATGTGCAGAAGGGTGAGATTTCGGTCGGCGCCAAGCTGATCGTCCTCGGCGGCCCGGCCATGCTGATCGGCCTGGGTGGCGGTGCGGCATCGTCGATGGCCACCGGTACCAGCTCGGCTGATCTGGACTTCGCCTCGGTACAGCGCGACAACCCGGAAATGGAGCGTCGCTGCCAGGAAGTCATCGATCGCTGCTGGCAGATGGGCGAGCAGAACCCGATCAAGTTCATTCACGACGTGGGCGCCGGCGGCCTGTCCAACGCCTTCCCCGAGCTGGTCAACGATGGCGGCCGCGGCGGCCGTTTCGAGCTGCGCAACATTCCCAACGACGAGCCGGGCATGGCGCCGCTGGAAATCTGGTGCAACGAATCCCAGGAGCGTTACGTGCTTTCGGTCGATGCGGCCGATTTCGAACGTTTCAAGGCCATCTGCGAGCGCGAGCGTTGCCCGTTCGCGGTGGTCGGCGAGGCCACCGAGGAAGCGCATCTGACTGTCGCCGACAGCCATTTCGGCAACAAGCCGGTGGACATGCCGCTCAACGTGCTGCTCGGCAAGGCGCCACGCATGCACCGCAGCGCCAGCCGCGAAGCCGAACTGGGCGATGACTTCAATGCCGCGGCGGTCTATCTGGACGAAGCCGTGGGCCGCGTGCTGCGCCATCCTGCGGTGGCCAGCAAGAGCTTTCTGATCACCATCGGTGACCGCAGCATCACCGGCCAGGTGGTCCGCGACCAGATGGTCGGTCCATGGCAGGTGCCCGTGGCGGACTGTGCGGTAACCGCCGCCAGCTTCGACGTCAATTGCGGCGAGGCGATGGCAATGGGCGAGCGCACCCCGCTGGCACTGCTCGACGCTCCGGCCTCCGGACGCATGGCCATCGGTGAGACGCTGACCAACCTGGCTGCCGCTTCCATCGAGAAGATCTCCGACATCAAGCTGTCGGCCAACTGGATGGCCGCAGCCGGGCATCCGGGGGAGGATGCACGCCTGTACGACACCGTGCGTGCCGTTGGCATGGAACTCTGCCCGCAGCTGGGCATTACCATTCCGGTGGGCAAGGACTCGATGTCGATGAAGACGCGCTGGTCGGAAGAGGGCGCCGAGAAGAGTGTGACGTCGCCGCTTTCCCTCATCGTGTCTGGCTTTGCTCCGGTCAGCGACGTTCGCCGTACGTTGACGCCACAGCTGCGCCTGGACAAGGGGGCCACCGACCTGATCCTGATCGACCTCGGTCGCGGGCAGAACCGCCTGGGTGGATCGATTCTCGCGCAGGTCTACGGCAAGCTCGGTCGGCAGGTGCCGGATCTCGACGATGCCGAAGACCTGCGCGCATTCTTTGCCGTCATTCAGGGGCTCAACGCCGATGGGCTGCTGCAGGCCTATCATGACCGTTCCGACGGCGGCTTGCTGACTACCGTGTTGGAAATGGCGTTCGCCGGTCACTGTGGTCTGAATCTGAATCTCGATGGTCTGCTGGATGATGCCGATGACGTGCCAGCCGTGCTCTTCAACGAAGAGCTGGGTGCGGTCATTCAGGTACGCCAGGATGACACCGAGATCGTGCTCTCGCAGTTCAGCGCAGCCGGCCTCGGCGACTGCGTCGCGGTCATCGGGCAGCCCGCCAACAATGGCTATGTCTCCATCAGGCTGGCCGGCAACGAGGTGTTCAGCGGCGACCGTCGCCTGCTGCAGCGCCAGTGGGCCGAGACCAGCTACCAGATCCAGCGCCTGCGGGACAACGCCGAGTGCGCCGACCAGGAGTTCGACGCGCTGTTGGAGGAGGACAATCCCGGCCTCAGCGTCAAGCTGGGCTTCGACGTCAACCAGGATATCGCCGCGCCCTACATCAAGCGCGGTGTGCGCCCGCAGGTGGCGGTGCTGCGCGAGCAGGGCGTCAACGGTCAGGTCGAGATGGCAGCGGCGTTCGACCGGGCCGGGTTTGCCGCGGTCGACGTGCACATGAGCGACATTCTCTCCGGTCGCGTCAGCCTCGAGGCGTTCAAGGGCCTGGTCGCCTGCGGCGGTTTCTCCTATGGCGACGTGCTGGGTGCCGGCGAGGGCTGGGCCAAGTCGGTCCTGTTCAATGCGCGCGCGCGCGACGGCTTCCAAGCCTTCTTCGAGCGCAAGGACAGCTTCGCCCTGGGTGTGTGCAACGGCTGCCAGATGATGAGCAACCTGCACGAGCTGATCCCGGGAACCGAGTACTGGCCGCACTTCGTGCGCAACCGCTCGGAGCAATTCGAAGCGCGCGTGGCAATGGTCCAGATTCAGGACTCGCCGTCGATCTTCCTGCAGGGCATGGCCGGCTCCCGCCTGCCGATCGCCATCGCTCATGGCGAAGGCCATGCGGAGTTCGAAAGCGAGGAGGCCATGTTGCAGGCTGATCTCTCCGGTACCGTGGCGCTGCGCTACGTCGACAACCATGGCAAGGTCACCGAGCGCTATCCTGCCAACCCGAGCGGCTCGCCGCGGGGCATAACGGGTCTGAGCAGTCGTGATGGTCGTGTAACCATCATGATGCCGCACCCCGAGCGGGTGTTCCGCGCCGTAACCAACTCCTGGCGTCCGGACGAATGGCAGGAGGACGGCGGCTGGATGCGCATGTTCCGCAATGCTCGTGTCTGGGTTGACTGATCACGCTTTCGACCCGAGCCCTGCAAGCCCGCTGATCGCCGATCAGCGGGCTTTTCATTTGGACCAATGTCTATGAACCGCGGGTCCTGCTCGGCGTCTGAGCTATGACGCGCAGCACCTTTTGTGCGGTGCGTGGCTGGCAAACTGCCATCTATCTCGTCTGGCCACGCGCCAGGCTTCATGCGCACGGAGAGGTCGATGTACAAACTGTGTTTCTATGTTCCGGAAAGCCATCTGGAAGCGGTCAAGAAAGCAGTGTTCACAGTAGGTGGCGGTCGAATCGGTAGTTATGACAGCTGCTGCTGGCAGACGCTGGGGCAGGGGCAGTATCGGCCGCTGGAGGGAAGTCAGCCTTTTCTGGGCCAGACCGGACAAGTGCAGCACGTGGCCGAATGGAAGGTCGAGATGGTGGTCGCCGACGAGCTGATTCACGACAGCGTCAAGGCGATGAAGAAGGCTCACCCCTACGAAACACCAGCGTTCGATGTGTGGCGTCTGTCCGATATGCAGTTCTGATCGGGGGGAGAGCGCCCCCCGCCGTTATTGGATGTTGCCTGGATGGGTCAGGGCCGTATCTCGATCAGCGTGCCGTCCTTGACCAGCGACCAGATTTCCCGCATATCGCTGTTGCTCAGGGCGATGCAGCCTTCGGTCCAGTCGAGGGTGTGGAAGAACCACTCGGGATACTCCTCGTCGAGTGGCGTGCCATGCAGCATGATCATGCTGCCCGGCGGCACTCCTTCCTCCTGCGCGCGTGCCAGGTCGCGGGCGTTGGGGTAGGAGATGTGCATCGACAGGTTGTATTTGTCGCTGGTCTTGCGCCAGTCGATCCAGTAGAAACCCTCGGGCGTACGCATGTCGCCTTCACGCAGCTTCGCGCCGCGTGGCTGCTTGCCCAGCGAGACGCGATAGCTCTTGAGCGTCTGGCCGGCGCTGACCAGATGAAGTTGGCGTTCCGACTTGACCACCAGCACCTTGTCAATGGAGGAGCCGCCCAGGCTGGGTGTCGTGTTGGCGTAGGACATCGCAGTGAAGGTTAGGCAGAGCAGGGTGAACAGCCAGCGCATCGAAACTTTCCCGTGGAAAACTGCATCAGACCTGTATTGCCGTCATGCCGTACCGAACATCAACTTGCCCGGTCGCGCTGCCTGAGGCCGGAGACGGCTTCGTTACGTACCGGGAAGGTCTGCTGCACCCGGTCGGTGAAGAAGCATTCTAGGGTACGGCCAATGGTCGGAAAAGCCAGCTCGGACCAAGGGATGTCCTGCTGATGAAAGAGTTTCACCTCGAGACTCTCGTCCCCGGCACAGAAGTCCAGATCGACCAGCTGCGCGCGAAAGAACATGTAGACCTGATTGATATGTGGCAGATCGAACAGGGTGTACAGCTGCAGGTCCCTGACTCTTGCGCAGGCTTCCTCGAGCGTTTCGCGCGCAGCAGCCTGTTGTATCGTTTCGCCGTTTTCCATGAAGCCGGCCGGCAGCGTCCAGTACCCGCGTCTGGGTTCGATCGCGCGCCGGCAGAGCAGCACCTGGTCGTCCCAGATCGGCACGCAACCGGCAACGATGCGTGGATTCTGGTAGTGCACGGTCTGACAACTATCGCAGACGAAGCGCGGTCGGTTGTCACCGTCCGGGACGCGGATCAGGACCGGGTTGCCACACTGGTTGCAGTACTTCATGGAAGAATTCCTGTCGATTACGGCAAATCTTGGGCCGTCCGCGGTAATTCAGCAAGGAAGCCACGAACCACCGTGAGACTGATCTCCCATGAGCCTGTTCGTCCGGCACCATGACTTTTCCGAGGTCTTGGGCCGTTGCGCCTTTCATGCCATGATGCCGGTCAAAGACGAAACGAGACTATTCATGCTGGACACAATACTCCGACGGGTGCGTGGCTATTCTCCGCATCTCTTGGCGCCGGAGGGTTGCCTGCCCGAGGCGGCCGTGTTGATGCCGATCACTCGCAGCGAATCGCCGGAACTTGTGCTGACGCTTCGAGCCGCGGGCCTCTCCACCCACGGCGGCGAAGTGGCATTCCCCGGCGGGCGCCGTGATCCGGAGGACCGTGATCTGCTAGAGACGGCGCTGCGCGAAGCCGAGGAGGAGGTGGGGCTTGCTCCCGGCATGGTGGAGGTGGTCGGGCCACTCAGCAGTCTGGTTTCGGTGCATGGAATCCATGTCACGCCGTATGTCGGACTGGTACCGGATTATGTCGAGTATCGGGCCAACGATGCTGAAATCGCCTCGGTCTTTTCGGTGCCGCTGGAGTTCTTCTGCCAGGACCCGCGCGAGGTCACTCACCGGATCGATTATCAGGGGCAGAGCTGGTACATCCCGTCCTATCGTTTTGGCGAATATCAGATCTGGGGGCTGACGGCGATCATGATCGTCGAACTGGTGAACGTCGTTTACGACGCTGGTATCGAGATGCGCCGCGCGCCGGCGGCGTTCGTCGATCTGTCCGGACGCAGCAGGCCCTGACCCGGCCCCGGTGCGGGCCGACTATTCAAGCTGACTGAGAGGTAATGCCGTGAAATACCGTCTGGGAGAGTCGCGTGTGGATGCCCATCCGCAGAGCTGGGTGGCACCGAACGCTACGCTGGTGGGCAAGATCCGGCTCGATGCCGGCGCCAGCGTCTGGTTCGGCGCGGTGTTGCGCGGCGACAACGAGCTGATTCACATCGGCGAAAACAGCAACGTCCAGGACGGCAGCGTGATGCACACGGACATGGGCCATCCGCTGACGCTGGGAACTGGCGTGACGGTGGGGCACAACGCCATGCTGCATGGCTGTACGGTGGGTGACTACAGCCTGATCGGCATCAACGCCGTGGTGCTCAACGGGGCGAAGATCGGCAGGCATTGCATCATTGGCGCCAACACCCTGATTCCTGAAGGCAAGGAAATCCCCGATGGCTCGCTGGTGGTTGGTTCACCAGGCAAGGTTGTGCGGGAGTTGACCGAGGAGCAGAAGAAGATGCTCGAGGCCAGCGCCGCTCATTACGTGCACAACGCGCAGCGCTACGCGCGCGATCTGGAGCCGGATGAGTGAGTCTTCAGGAAAAACCGGTAGCCTCCCCCTGCGTCAGCCTCTGTGCGCTGGATGACGACGATCTGTGCGTCGGCTGCCAGCGCAGTTCCGATGAGATTCGCCGCTGGGGGCTGATGGACAATGAAGAGCGGCGCCAGGTGCTGCGCCGTTGCAACGAGCGGGCCCGTCTCGGTGGCCAGCTGATGTAGGACGCCGATGGCGTTGATCGACCTTCACAAACGACGAGGAACTCCATGCCAACGATAGGCACCCCGCTGTCTCCCAGCGCCACGCGCATCCTGCTCTGCGGCTGTGGAGAGTTGGGCAAGGAGCTGGTCATCGAATTGCAGCGTCTCGGCGTTGAAGTGATCGCCGTGGATCGCTATGCCAATGCCCCAGCGATGCAGGTTGCGCATCGCAGCCATGTGATCGACATGCTCGATGGCGCAAAACTGCGTGCCGTGATCGAACAGGAGCGGCCGCATTACATCGTGCCGGAGATCGAGGCTATCGCAACCGCCACGCTGGTGGAGCTGGAGGGCGAAGGCTATACGGTGATCCCGACGGCCCAGGCGGCGCAGCTGACGATGGACCGTGAGGGGATTCGTCGTCTGGCCGCCGAGGAGCTGGGGCTGCCTACCTCGCCCTATCGCTTTGCCGACTCGCTGGATGAGTGCCGTGCCGCGGCGCTGGCGCTGGGCTTTCCGTGCCTGATCAAGCCGGTAATGAGCTCTTCGGGCAAGGGTCAGTCCGTGCTGCGCAGTGTCGAGGATATCGAGGCGGCCTGGGACTATGCGCAGGCCGGCGGTCGCGCTGGGCGCGGTCGGGTCATCGTCGAGGGTTTCATCGATTTCGATTACGAGATCACCCTCCTGACGGTGCGGCATGCCGGCGGCACCAGCTTCTGCGAGCCGGTCGGGCATCGACAGGAAAAAGGCGACTATCAGGAGTCCTGGCAACCGCAGCCCATGACACCGGCGGCGCTGGCCGAGGCGCAGCGTATCGCATTGGCCGTGACCGATGCACTCGGTGGCCGCGGGATCTTCGGTGTCGAACTGTTCGTCAAGGGCGACCAGGTGTGGTTCTGTGAGGTATCACCGCGGCCTCACGACACCGGGCTGGTCACGCTGGTCTCGCAGGATTTGTCCGAGTTTGCGCTGCATGCACGCGCGATCCTCGGCCTGCCGATTCCGGTCATTCGCCAGCTGGGTCCGGCAGCGTCGGCTGTGGTGCTGGTGGAAGGGGAGTCGACTCAGGTGAGCTTCGGTAACCTCGCGGCGGTGCTGGCCGAGCCGGATACCGGGCTGCGTCTGTTTGGCAAGCCTGGCGTCAGCGGTCAGCGCCGCATGGGCGTGGCGCTGGCACGAGACGTCGCCATCGATGCGGCTCGGCAGAAGGCACTGCGCGCGGCAGCAGCGGTGAAGGTAGATCTCTGAGTACGGCGGAGCCGGCCTTGCGCCGCCTCCTTAGTCTGTTTGCTGCTCGGTCGATGGCGTCGCGTTGATGGTCCAGGCGCGCACGCTTTTCACCCGATTGTCGGCCGCCTGGAGGATCTCCAGGCGATAGTCGCCGATCTGCAGGCAGATGCCGCTGTCGGGGATGTGTTCCAGGGCTTCGGTGATCAGGCCGTTGAGCGTCTTGGGTCCGTCGCAGGGTAGTTGCCAATCCAGCGCTCGGTTTACCTCGCGGATGTAGGCCGCGCCATCGATCACCAGCGTGCCGTCATCCTGAGGATGGATGTCCGGGCTGCGCAAGGCGTCCTGATTGCTGAACTCGCCGACGATCTCTTCGAGAATGTCCTCGAGCGTGACGACGCCGCGGACATCGCCATACTCATCCACGACGATGCCGATCCGTCGCTTCTGTTTCTGGAAGTTCAGCAGTTGAGTCGACAGCGGCGTGTTCTCCGGCACGAAATAGGGTTCGGTGCAGGCGGCGAGCAGGCTCTCCTTGGTCAGCTGATCATGACTGAGCAGGCGAGCAATCTGTCGCATATGGACGATGCCTTCGATCTGATTGATGTCGTTGCGGAAGACCGGCAGGCGGGTGTGTGGGGTGGTGCGCAGCTGGCTGATGATCGCTTCCAGATCATCGTCCAGATCGATGCCGGTGACCTCGTTTCGCGGGATCATGATGTCGTCGACGGTCACCCGCTCCAGATCGAGAATGCCCAGCAGCATGCTCTGCCGGTTCAGCGGCAGGTCACTGCCGGATTCGCGGACCACGCTACGCAATTCCTCGGTGGAAAGACTGTCATTGCCCTTGTTGGACAGGTCTACGCCAAGCAGCCGGAGCAGGCCATTGCTTACCCAGCCGAGCAAGGCGACCAGCGGATAGAGGACCTTCTGCAGCATCAGCAGCGGCAGGCTGACCGGATAGGCGATGATCTCTGGGCGCAGTGCGGCCAGGGTCTTGGGTGTGATTTCTCCGAATACCAACAGAACGATGGTCAGGCCGATGGTGGCGATGGCGATGCCGGCTTCCCCCCACAACTGCATGGCGAGCACGGTGGCAATGGAGGAGGCGAGGATGTTGACGAAGTTGTTGCCGACCAGGATGGTGCCAAGCAGGCGGTCTGGATGGGCCAGCAGGCTGCTGGCGCGACGGGCGCCCTTGTGTCCTTCCTTGGCTTGATGCCTCAGTCGATAGCGGTTGAGGCTGAGCATGCCGGTCTCGGAGCTGGAGAAGAACGCCGAGCACAGCAGCAGAAATACCAGTAGGCCGAGCAGAAAGCCGGGATGTAGATCTTCCACGAGTTGGCCTGTTCGTCAGATGTGCAGGATGAATTCGCGGACCAGCTTGCTGCCGAAATACGCCAGCATCAGCAGGCAGAAACCAGCTAGTGTCCAGCGGATCGCCTTATAGCCACGCCAGCCGAGCTGGTGTCGTCCCCACAGCAGCAGCCCGAAAACCACCCAGGCAACCACCGAGAGCAGTGTCTTGTGGACCAGATGCTGAGCGAAAAGATCGTCGAGAAACAGCCAGCCGGACACCAGGGAGGCGGACAGCAGCCCCCAGCCCGCCCATAGAAAACCGAACAGCAAGCTTTCCATGGTCTGCAGGGGAGGGAAGTTACGGATCAGTCCTGACGGGTGCTTGTGCTTGAGATGGTGGTCCTGCAGTAACAGCAGCAAGGCCTGGAATACGGCAATGGTCAGCATGCCGTACGCGAGTATCGAAAGGAGGATGTGCGCCAGTATTCCCGGTTCTTCGGCGATCGCTGGCGCAGTGCCGGATGGCGCGAACTGGGCAAAGAGTACGGTCAGGCAACCCAGGGGAAAGAGCAGCAGGAGCAGGTTCTCCACCGGCATCCGGTGGAGAGCCAGAAGGATCAGCAGGATCACGGCGGCGGCAATCAGGCTCGAAGCCGTGAAGAAGTCCAGATGCAGGCCGCTGGGGGAGATGAGCTGGACGAACAGGCTGACGCTATGGGCGAGCAAGGCGAGTACGCCGGCGGCCAGCAGCAGCCGTTTGTCCGGGACCGCACGCTGCGCCAGACGCAGACTTTGGTAACCCGCGGCGCCAGCGTAGAGAACGGCCGCAGCGAGGCTGGGTAGCAGAGGAAGCATAGGTTCCGGTAACGAGCTCGAAAGGTCGTGAGTGTGGCACAAACGCCGGGGGCACAAAAGTCGCGTCGGGGTACGGATCGCCGCAGCTGGCGTCACTGTTTCATTCGCAGCAGGCTGCAGCGGGTGCCACATTATCGAAAACCGCGGCGATCGGGGTACCGGCCCGATGCTTCCATCTTCTATAATCGCGCCCTTCAGCACATCCAGCGTGGAATGGCTCATGTTCGAAAACCTAACCGATCGCCTCTCACAAACGCTTCGCCATGTCACGGGCAAGGCCAAGCTGACCGAGGACAACATCAAGGACACCCTGCGTGAGGTGCGGATGGCCCTGCTCGAGGCCGACGTCGCGCTGCCGGTGGTCAAGGAGTTCGTCAATCGGGTCAAGGAGCGCGCAGTCGGCACCGAGGTATCGAAGAGCCTGACGCCGGGGCAGGCGTTCGTGAAGATCGTCCGCGCCGAGCTGGAAGAACTGATGGGCGCCGCCAACGAGGATCTGGCGTTGAATGTCGCGCCGCCGGCGGTGGTGCTCATGGCTGGCCTTCAGGGTGCGGGCAAGACCACGACAGTGGGCAAGCTGGCGCGCTTCCTCAAGGAGCGCAAGAAGAAGTCGGTGCTGGTGGTCTCGGCCGACGTCTATCGCCCAGCGGCGATCAAGCAGCTCGAGACGCTGGCGGGCGAAGTCGGCGTGACCTTCTTCCCGTCCGACACCAGCCAGAAGCCGGTGGATATCGCCCAGGCGGCGATTCGCGAAGCCAAGCTCAAGTTCATCGACGTGGTGCTGGTGGACACCGCGGGTCGTCTGGCAATCGATGCCGAGATGATGGCGGAGATCCAGGCCGTGCACGCCGCGATCAAGCCGGCCGAGACGTTGTTCGTGGTCGACGCCATGACCGGTCAGGACGCGGCGAACACCGCCCGTGCGTTCGGCGATGCGCTGCCGCTGACCGGTGTCGTGCTGACCAAGGTCGATGGCGATGCCCGTGGTGGTGCAGCGCTTTCCGTGCGTCATGTGACCGGCAAGCCGATCAAGTTCCTCGGCATGGGTGAAAAGAGCGACGCGCTGGAGCCCTTCCATCCAGATCGAATCGCTTCCCGCATCCTCGGTATGGGCGACGTGCTCAGCCTCATCGAGCAGGCCGAGCAGACACTGGATCGCGAGAAGGCGGAGAAGCTCACCAAGAAGCTGAAGAAGGGCAAGGGCTTCGATCTCGAAGACTTCCGCGATCAGCTGCAGCAGATGAAAAACATGGGCGGGCTGGGCGGCCTGATGGACAAGCTGCCCTCCATCGGCGGCGTCAACCTGTCACAGATGGGGCATGCCCAGGGTGCGGCGGAGAAGCAGTTCAAGCAGATGGAAGCGATCATCAACTCGATGACGCCAGCCGAGCGGCGCAACCCGGACATCATCAGTGGCTCGCGCAAGCGACGTATTGCCATGGGCTCCGGCACTCAGGTGCAGGACATCGGTCGTCTCATCAAGCAACACAAGCAGATGCAGAAGATGATGAAGAAGGTTACCGGCAAGGGCGGCATGGCCAAGATGATGCGCGGTATGGGCGGCATGTTCCCCGGCGGCGGGATGCCCAAGTTCTAGGTCTGTGGCTGCGATTGCGCAAGATTGGCGCCAGCGCTGGCGCACGCCCGTGTCCGGCGCGCTGGACGGCTGCGCGCCTCTAGCAAAAGAGTTTGCAAAATTCCCGGCATTCCTTAAAATGTGCGGCCTTTCGGGCCCAGGCCCATTTTAAGTGTGTGCCTTAAGTTAGCACCGACTACAGGAACGATGTTCACATGGTAACTATTCGTCTCGCCCGTGGCGGCTCCAAGAAGCGCCCTTTCTACCACCTGACCGTGACCAACAGCCGCAACCCGCGTGATGGTCGCTTCGTCGAGCGCATCGGTTTCTTCAATCCGATCGCCACTGGTGCGGAAGTGAAGCTCTCTGTCAATCAGGAGCGCGCTGCTTACTGGCTGAGCCAGGGCGCACAGCCGTCTGAGCGCGTTGCTCAGCTGCTGAAGGAAGCTGCCAAGGCCGCTGCCTGAGTCTATGAGCGCAATGTCTGCCCCGAGCGATGATCTGGTCGTCATCGGCAAGATCGTTTCGGTGCATGGCGTGCGCGGTGACGTGAAGGTCTATTCCTTCACCGATCCGATCGACAATCTGCTGGACTATCGTCGCTGGACGCTGAGGCGAGGTGACGAAGTCAAGCAGGTCGAGTTGGTCAAGGGGCGCCTCCAGGGCAAGATCCTGGTGGCTTCGCTGAAAGGACTGACCGATCGCGAGGTGGCGCGTACGTACGCCGACTTCGAGATTTGCGTTCCGCGCAGCGAACTGCCCGCGCTGGATGACGGTGAGTACTACTGGTATCAGCTTCAAGGTTTGAAGGTGCTCAATCAGGCCGGGCAGTTGCTTGGTCGGGTCGATCACCTGCTCGAGACCGGAGCCAACGATGTTCTGGTCGTGAAGCCTTGCGCTGGAAGCCTGGATGATCGCGAGCGATTGCTGCCCTATACGGATCACTGCGTCTTGAAGGTCGATCTGGAATCGGGCGAGATGCAGGTCGACTGGGATGCGGACTTCTGAACGGCATGGCCGCATTGCGCGTTGAAGTCATCAGTCTGTTCCCGGGTATGTTCGCAGCCATCAGCGAGTATGGGATTACCAGTCGTGCGGTGAAGCAAGGGTTGTTGCAGTTGAGCTGCTGGAATCCCAGGAGCTACACCGAAGACCGTCATCAGACGGTGGATGACCGCCCATTCGGTGGCGGCCCCGGCATGGTGATGAAGATCAAACCGCTCGAGCTGGCGTTGGCCGATGCCAAACGCGCCGCGGGCGGCAAGGCGAAGGTGATCTACCTTTCGCCGCAAGGGCGTCAGCTGAAACAGGCGGATGTCCGCGAGCTGGCGAATGAGGATGCGTTGATTCTCATCGCCGGTCGCTACGAAGGTATCGACGAGCGTTTCATTGAAGCGCACGTAGACGAGGAATGGTCGATCGGTGATTACGTACTGTCTGGTGGCGAGCTGCCGGCGATGGTGCTGATCGATGCCGTGACCAGGTTGCTTCCGGGCGCCCTGGGTCATGCTGGTTCCGCCGAGGAGGACTCGTTTACCGACGGCCTGCTCGACTGTCCGCATTACACGCGACCTGAGGTGTATGCGGGTAAATGTGTTCCTGAGGTGCTGCTCAGCGGCAACCACGAACACATCCGGCGCTGGCGCTTGCAGCAGTCCCTTGGTCGGACCTGGGAGCGCCGCGCCGATCTTCTGGATAGCCGCTCGCTTTCTGGAGAAGAACAAAAGCTGTTGGCGGAATACATCCGTCAGCGGAACGATAGTTAACGTATCGATGGCAACCCGGTGGGTTGACCTTAGGAGCACACAGCATGACCAACAAGATCATTCAGCAGCTCGAAGCCGAGCAGATGACCAAGGAAATCCCACCGTTCGCACCGGGTGACACCGTTATCGTTCAGGTGAAGGTGAAGGAAGGCGAGCGTCAGCGTCTGCAGGCCTTCGAAGGCGTCGTGATCGGCAAGCGTAACCGCGGCCTGAACAGCGCTTTCACCGTTCGCAAGATTTCCAACGGCGTTGGCGTCGAGCGTACCTTCCAGAGCTACAGCCCGATGGTCGACAGCATCAGCGTCAAGCGTCGCGGTGACGTGCGCAAGGCCAAGCTGTACTACCTCCGCGCGCTGTCCGGCAAGGCCGCCCGAATCAAGGAAAAGCTGGTCTAAGACCGCTTTCCCCGCTTCGAAGAAAAGCAGCCTCCGGGCTGCTTTTTTTTTAAGCGCACTTCCCTCGGGCCGCAGTCTGCTCGCAGCGAGCGGTAATCGACGACGGCACTGGCACTGGCTAAGTGGCGTGTGGAAAACTGGCGCCTCCCGTTCCGTCTCGAAGTCGCCATGCCCGCTCTCGACGATCCCGTCATCGACCGCTACCTGGATGCGCTGTGGCTGGAAAAAGGCCTGGCCGACAACAGCCGGGAAGCCTACCGCAGCGATCTGGCACTGTTTAACGCATGGTTGCATGAGCGCGGGGTCCGTTTGGCGACCGCGGGTCGTGAGGTCATCCTCGATCATCTCGCCTGGCGTCTGGACAATGGCTACAAGGCGCGTTCCACGGCGCGCTTCCTGTCCGGGTTGCGCGGCTTCTATCGCTACCTGCTGCGCGAGGGCGACATATCGCTGGATCCGACATTGCGTGTGGATCTGCCGCGCCTTGGGCGTCCCTTGCCCAAGGCGCTGTCTGAGGCCGACGTGGAGGCGCTGCTGGCGGCACCCGATGTCGAGGATCCGCTGGGGTTGCGCGACCGGGCGATGCTTGAGGTGCTGTATGCGTGCGGGTTGCGCGTAACCGAACTGATCGGCCTGACGCTGGAGCAGGTCAGCCTGCGTCAGGGCGTGTTACGAACCTTCGGCAAGGGTAACAAGGAGCGTCTGGTGCCGCTGGGTGACGAGGCGCTGCATTGGCTGGAGCGCTACCAGCGCGATGCGCGCGGCCTGTTGCTTGTCGGCAAGGCCAGCGATGTGCTGTTCCCCAGTCAGCGTGGCGATCAGATGACGCGGCAGACCTTCTGGCACCGGGTCAAACTGCACGCCAAGGCGGCCGGAATCGCTACCTCTATCTCGCCGCATACCCTGCGCCACGCATTCGCCACACACCTTCTCAACCATGGTGCGGATTTGCGGACCGTGCAGATGTTGCTCGGGCATAGCGATCTGTCCACTACGCAGATCTATACCCATATCGCCCGCGCCCGGCTTCAGGAGCTGCACGCGGCCCATCATCCACGTGGCTAGCCGGGTCACATGCCTGCCGCCGATCGCGCATCAGCCGATGCGTGCCTCGTTTGCATCAACTGCCGGCAGGCCGGTCGGAGAAGCGGCTAGCAGTTTGAGCGCGATGCCTATGGTAGTCTTTGCGCCTTCCCTTAGATCGCCGCTGCCAGGAGTTTCCATGGGCCTGATTCGTTTGTTCGCTGCCGCCTCTATCGGCCTGGCCAGCACTCTTGCCACTGCTGCCGACCCTGATCAGGCGATTCGCCAGGCATTGCAGAAAATTCAGCCGGACATGCCGATCGAGGCCGTAGCGGAAAGTCCGATGCCGGGTGTCTATCAGGTTCAGCTGGAAGGCGGGCGCCAGCTCTATGCTAGCCCGGACGGGCAATTCGTGATCCAGGGCTATCTCTATCAGTTCCAGAATGGTCAGGCTGTCAATCTCACCGAGTTGGCGCAGAGCAAGTCGGTGGCCAAGCAGATCAACTCGATCCCGCAAAGCGAGATGGTGGTGTTTTCGCCAAAGGAGCCGAAGACCCATATCACCGTGTTCACCGATACCGACTGCGGCTACTGCCAGAAGCTGCACAGCGAAGTGCCGCAGCTGAACCGCCTCGGCGTCGAGGTGCGCTATGTGGCCTTTCCGCGCCAAGGCATGGGTAGCCATGGTGCCAATACGCTGACCAGTGTGTGGTGTGCCAAGGATCGCCAGGATGCGATGAACAAGGCCAAGGCCCGTGAGGAGCTGCCGGCAGCCAGTTGCGAGACGCCGATCGCCAAGCAGTATCAGCTCGGCCAGATGATCGGCGTGCAGGGCACTCCCGCCATTATTCTCGCCAATGGGCAGATGATCCCAGGCTATCAGCCGGCAGCGCAGCTGGCTGACGTGGCGCTCAAGGCGGAGTAAGGCTGGCCGGCGGTCCGAATGTGCCGCCTCGACCGGGAAAGGCAGGAGCTGGACGGCATGCTGCGTTCAAAGCTTGAGGGCTCTGAACGAGGTCGTCGTGATGAAGCTGAAAGGTTCCTGCCATTGCCAGGCTGTGCGATTCACCCTTGAGTCGGCGCAGCCATATCCGTTCATGCGCTGTTACTGCTCGATCTGCCGCAAGACTGCGGGCGGGGGCGGCTATGCCATCAATCTGGGTGGCGACTATCGAACCCTGACGGTCGAAGGGCGCGAGCATCTGGGTGTCTACCAGGCGCGTCTCGTCGATGCCGAAAGCGGAGAGGTCAAGGTCAGTGACGGCCGCCGACACTTCTGTCGAATCTGCGCCAGTGCGCTGTGGTTGTGGGATCCGAACTGGCCGGATCTGGTCCATCCTTTCGCTTCGGCGATCGATAGCGATCTGCCCGTGCCGCCCGAGCATACGCATCTCATGCTCGGCTCCAAGGCCGGCTGGGTGGAGCCGCAGATACAGACGCAGGATCGCTGTTACGCCGAGTACCCTGATGAATCGCTTGCGCAATGGCATCAACGGCTCGGGCTCGGCGGGTCGGCGCCTTAGCCGCGCGGCCGCGGCCGATTGACTAACGGCGGCTCCCTTCGTAATGTGCGACTCTTTTGTCGACCGGCAGGTCCGGTCGTTTCGCTGTGAATGGGGAGTTCAGCTTGAAACCGGTGAAAGTTGGCATCTGTGGGCTGGGGACCGTCGGTGGCGGTACCTTCAACGTGCTCAAACGCAACGCCGAGGAGATTGCCCGCCGTGCCGGGCGCGGAATCGAGGTTGCGCAGATTGCCACCCGGCATCCGAACCCCAAGTGCGACACTGGCGCAACATCTATTACCGCCGACGTCCTCGACGTCGTGAACAACCCGGAAATCGATATCGTCGTCGAGCTCATCGGTGGTTATACCCTTGCCAAGGAGCTGGTACTGCAAGCCATCGAGAACGGCAAGCACGTCGTCACGGCTAACAAGGCACTCATCGCGGTGCATGGCAACGAGATCTTTGCCAAGGCGCGCGAGAAGGGTGTCATCGTCGCCTTCGAGGCGTCCGTCGCGGGCGGGATTCCGGTAATCAAGGCCATTCGCGAGGGGCTGGCCGGCAATCGAATCAACTGGCTGGCCGGCATCATCAATGGCACGGGCAACTTCATCCTCACCGAGATGCGCGAAAAGGGACGCACCTTCGAAGACGTGCTCAAAGAAGCCCAGGAGCTCGGCTACGCGGAGGCCGACCCGACCTTCGACGTAGAAGGCATCGACGCGGCGCACAAGCTGACGATCCTGGCCTCCATCGCTTTCGGGATTCCGCTGCAGTTCGACAAGGCCTATACCGAAGGTATTGCGCGCCTGACCACGGCCGATGTGAACTATGCCGAGGCGCTGGGTTATCGCATCAAGCATCTGGGCGTGGCCCGACGCACCGATAGCGGCATCGAGTTGCGCGTCCATCCCACGCTCATTCCGGCCGATCGCCTGATCGCCAACGTCAACGGGGTGATGAACGCCGTGATGGTCAACGGCGATGCGGTTGGCAGCACACTCTACTACGGTGCCGGCGCCGGAATGGAGCCGACTGCTTCGGCAGTGGTGGCCGATCTGGTGGACGTCGCACGGGCGCTGACGACCGATCCGAACAACCGCGTGCCGCACCTGGCGTTCCAGCCTGATTCGCTGTCCGACCACCCGATTCTGCCGATCAGCGCCTGTGAAAGTGCCTACTACCTGCGCATCCAGGCCAAGGACCATCCGGGTGTTCTCGCTCAGGTGGCGACCATCCTCTCCGAGCGTGGCATCAATATCGAGTCGATCATGCAAAAGGAGGCCGAGGTTCAGGATGGCCTGGTTCCGGTCATACTCGTTACCCATCGAGTGGTCGAGCAGCGTATCGACGACGCCATCGCGGCGCTGGAAGCGCTCGAGGACGTGGTCGGGCAGGTCGTGCGTATCCGTGTCGAACAGCTGAACTAATCCGGCATCGGCGGGCCGGCGCAGGTGGTTTGCCTGCCCGTCGCCCGCAGCCAACACCGAAGGTTTGAATCATGCGTTACATCAGCACCCGTGGCCAAGCGCCGGCCCTGAACTTCGAAGACGTCCTGCTGGCGGGGCTGGCCACCGATGGTGGTCTCTATGTTCCGGAGAACCTGCCGCGGTTCACCGTCGAGGAAATCGCCTCCTGGGCTGGCCTGCCGTATCACGAGCTGGCCTTCCGGGTCATGCGCCCGTTCGTGGCTGGCAGCATTCCAGATGCGGATTTCAAGCGAATCCTCGAGGAAACCTACGGCGTCTTCGCCCATGGTGCCATCGCCCCGCTGCGCCAGCTGAACGGCAATGAATGGGTGCTCGAACTGTTCCATGGCCCGACCCTGGCGTTCAAGGACTTCGCCCTGCAGCTGCTCGGCCGTCTGCTCGACTACGTGCTGGCCAAGCGTGGCGAGCGCGTGGTGATCATGGGCGCCACCTCGGGTGATACCGGCTCTGCGGCCATCGAAGGCTGCCGCCGTTGCGAGAACGTCGACATCTTCATCCTGCACCCGCACCAGCGCGTGTCGGAAGTGCAGCGCCGGCAGATGACCACCATCCTCGGCGACAACATTCACAACATCGCCATCGAAGGCAACTTCGATGACTGCCAGGAGATGGTCAAGGCCAGCTTCGCCGATCAGGGGTTTCTCAAGGGCACCCGTCTGGTAGCGGTCAACTCGATCAACTGGGCGCGGATCATGGCCCAGATCGTCTACTACTTCCATGCCGCGCTGCAGCTGGGCGGTCCGGCGCGTTCGGTCGCCTTCTCGGTGCCGACCGGCAACTTCGGCGACATCTTTGCCGGTTACCTGGCGCGCAATATGGGGCTGCCGATCAATCAGCTGATCGTCGCCACCAACCGCAACGACATCCTGCATCGCTTCATGTCCGGCAACCGCTACGACAAGGACACCCTGCACCCGTCGCTGTCGCCTTCGATGGACATCATGGTGTCGTCGAACTTCGAGCGTTTGCTCTTCGACCTGCACGGGCGTAACGGCAAGGCCGTGGCGGATCTGCTCGATGGCTTCCGTGCCAGCGGCAAGCTGTCGGTTGAGGAGGATCGCTGGACCGAAGCACGCCGGCTCTTCGACTCGCTGGCCGTGGACGACGAACAAACCTGTGCGACCATCGCCCAGGTGTTCAAGGAAACCGGTGAGGTACTCGATCCGCATACTGCCATCGGCGTGCATGCAGCCCGTGAATGCCGTCGTAGCCTGAACATCCCGATGGTGACCCTCGGCACTGCGCATCCGGTGAAATTCCCGGATGCAGTGGAAAAGGCCGGCATAGGTCAGGCGCTTGCGTTGCCGGCGCACCTTGCCGATCTGTTCGAGCGCAGCGAGCGTTGCACAGTGTTGCCGAACGAGCTCAAAGCGGTGCAGGCCTTTGTCGGCCAGCACGGTAACCGCGGCAAGCCGCTCTAGGCTGCGGTCAAACGAAAAAGGCCAGTCATGCGACTGGCCTTTTTCGTTCTGGCGTGGAGGCGGTGAGACAGGGCGTCACCTCGGCTCCTCGGGCTGGCTCTGCTATTCGTCGAACTCTTCCCAGCCGCCCATTTCCTTCCAGCGGTTGACGATGCCGCAGAACAGTTCAGCGGTCTTCTCGGTGTCGTAGCGGGCCGAGTGGGCTTCACGGCCGTCAAAATCGATGCCCGCCGCCTGACAGGCCTTGGCCAGCACGGTCTGCCCATAGGCGAGGCCGGCGAGGGTGGCGGTATCGAAGCTGGAGAAGGGGTGGAACGGGTTGCGCTTGATCTCGCAGCGGGCGATGGCCGCGTTGAGAAAGCCCAGGTCGAAGCTGCTGTTGTGCCCGACCAGGATCGCGCGTTTGCAGCCTGCCGATTTCACCGCCTTGCGCACGCTGCGGCAGATGTCCGTCATCGCCTGCAGCTCGGGGACGGCCATGCGCAGTGGGTGGTCGAGCTTGATGCCGGTGAATTCCAGCGCGGCAGGCTCGATGTTGGCGCCGGCGAAGGGCTCGACGCGATAGAACAGCGTGTCCTGCGGGTAGAGCAGACCTTGTTCGTCCATGCCGATGGTCACGGCGGCGATTTCAAGCAGGGCATCGGTCGCGCTGTTGAAGCCACCGCATTCGACATCGATCACCACCGGAAGAAAACCACGGAAGCGCCGTGCCATGGGCGAGCGGGGCTTGCCGGGCAGGTGTTCTTCGAGTTCGTCTTCGAACTGCTCCTCACTCATGCGTTCGTCTCCAGGCGCCAGTGCAGGCGTTCGCCGGCTCGCAACGGTATGACGAGCTGCTCGCCGAACGGCAGGCTGGTCGGGACTTCCCACTCCTCGCGTACCAGCGTGATCTGGTCGGTATTGCGCGGCAGGCCATAGAAATCAGGACCAAAGTGGCTGGCAAAGGGTTCCAGCTTGTCCAGCGCCTGACGCTGCTCGAAGGCTTCGGCGTACAACTCGATGGCCGCATGGGCGGTGTAGCAGCCGGCACAGCCGCAAGCGGCTTCCTTGGCATGCTGGGCATGGGGCGCCGAGTCGGTACCCAGGAAGAACTTCGGGTTGCCGCTGGTGGCAGCGTCCAGCAGGGCTTCCTGATGCAGGTTGCGCTTGAGCACCGGCAGGCAGAACAGATGTGGGCGAATGCCACCGACCAGCATGTGGTTGCGGTTGTACAGCAAATGATGGGCGGTGATGGTGGCGCCGACATTGGCTCCAGCTGCCTGGACGAACTGCACCGCGTCACGGGTGGTGATGTGTTCGAAGACCACCCGCAGCGTTGGGAACTTCGCGGTGACCCGGCTCAGCTGCTCGTCGATGAAGTACTTCTCTCGATCGAAAATATCGATCTCGCCGCGCGTGACCTCTCCGTGAACCAACAGCGGCATGCCGACTTCGGCCATGGTTTCCAGCACGTCGAAGACGTTGTCGATGACAGTCACCCCGGAGGCCGAGTTGGTAGTGGCGCCGGCCGGGTAGAGTTTGACCGCATGGACGAAGCCGCTGGCCTTGGCGCGACGGATGTCGTCCGGCGTAGTGCTGTCGGTGAGGTAGAGCACCATGAGCGGCTCGAAACGGCTGCCGGCTGGGCGAGCGGCCAGAATGCGCTGACGGTAGGCCTCTGCCTCATCGGCGGTACGTACCGGTGGCACCAGGTTCGGCATGATGATGGCGCGGGCGAACTGGCGCGCAACGTCCGCGACGGTATGCGGCAGGACGGCGCCGTCACGCAGGTGAATGTGCCAGTCATCGGGGCGCAGCAGGGTGAGTCGGTCGGACATGCGGGCTTTCCAGGCGGGTGAAACGTGCGCGAATGCTACCGGAAAAGGGCGGTCGCGGCATCTTGCCTTCGTCTGCGAGCTGGATCGCTGACTGCACCGTGCTCAAGTTTGCTGGTTGGACACCGATACCTAGTTGGAACCAGCATCCTCCCGGAGCCCACCGTGCGCCTGCGCCCCCTCGTACTGATGTGCCTGCTCGCTTCACCGGCCAACGCGCTGACCTTTCAGACGCGGCTGGAGCGTGTGCAATGGCAGGTGGAGGGCGACCAATTCGAGTGTCGGCTGATCCAGCCTATCGCCGGTTTTGGTCGTGGCGAATTCGTGCGGCGCGCAGGCGAGCAGGCGACCTTCCGTTTGCACTCTCCGGAACGCTGGCTGGGCGCGGGCTCGGCCACGCTGCTGGCCGCCGCCGCGCCGTGGCAGCCGTCACGCAGCGATATCAACCTGGGCGTGGTGTCGATTGGTGGTGGCGATGTTCCGTTCAACAGCACGCAAGCGCAGGCCGGTCGCCTGCTCAGCGGACTGCTCGAAGGGCGCAGCCCGGTGGTGCGCCATCGTACGCAGCATGGCGGCGAAACACTGGAGATCCGCCTGCTACCGGCGCGTTTCACCAAGGCTTACGAGGACTATCGCGCCTGCACGGCGAAACTGTTGCCGGTCAACTTTGATCAGGTGCGCCAATCGCAGATCGGCTTTCCCAGCAGCGATGTGGCGCTCGACGCGCTGGGACGTGCCAAGCTCGACATCATTCTGCAGTACCTGCGTGCCGACCCCAGCGTGAATCGCATCGAGCTCGACGGTCACTCCGACAATAGCGGCAATCGACTGGTCAATCGCGATCTGTCGAGACGCCGTGCGCTGGCCGTGCAGGAGTACCTGGTCGCCAGTGGCGTGCCACAGGAGCAGGTCACTGTGCGCTTCCATGGCGAACGCTATCCCCTGGTGGCCAACAACAGTGAAGCCAATCGGGCCAAGAACCGGCGGGTTACCCTGCGTCTGCAGCGCGAAGCTGCGGCCGCTACGGCCTCGACCGAAGCAAGTGCGCCATCTTCCTGACTGCGCGTCCGCCGCCCCTGTAAAAGCAGCCCCGCGACCGGTAGAATCGCAGGTTTTCCGTACAACCCGTGGAGCTGATGGCATGGCGGACGTTAAGAAGGTAGTTCTGGCCTATTCCGGTGGCCTGGACACCTCGGTGATTCTCAAGTGGCTGCAAGACACCTACAACTGCGAAGTGGTGACCTTCACCGCTGACCTCGGCCAGGGCGAGGAAGTCGAGCCAGCGCGTGCCAAGGCACAGGCCCTGGGCGTCAAGGAAATCTATATCGATGATCTGCGCGAAGAGTTCGTTCGCGACTTCGTGTTCCCGATGTTCCGCGCCAACACCGTTTACGAAGGCGAGTATCTGCTGGGTACCTCCATCGCCCGTCCGCTGATCGCCAAGCGTCTGATCGAAATCGCCAACGAGACCGGCGCCGACGCCATCTCCCACGGCGCCACCGGCAAGGGCAACGACCAGGTGCGCTTCGAGCTGGGTGCCTACGCGCTCAAGCCAGGCGTCAAGGTCATCGCTCCCTGGCGCGAGTGGGATCTGCTGTCGCGCGAGAAGCTGATGGACTACGCCGAGAAGCACGCCATCCCGATCGAGCGCCACGGCAAGAAGAAGTCGCCATACTCCATGGATGCCAACCTGCTGCACATCTCCTACGAGGGCGGCGTGCTGGAAGACACTTGGACCGAGCACGAAGAGGACATGTGGCGCTGGACCAAGTCCCCGGAAGCCGCGCCGGACACCCCGACCTACATCGAGCTGACCTACCGCAAGGGTGACATCGTTGCCATCGACGGCAAGGACATGACCCCGGCTCAGGTACTCACCGAACTCAACCGCATCGGTGGCGAGAACGGCATCGGTCGCCTGGACATCGTCGAGAACCGCTACGTCGGCATGAAGTCCCGCGGCTGCTACGAAACCCCCGGTGGCACCATCATGCTCAAGGCCCACCGCGCCATCGAGTCGATCACTCTGGACCGCGAAGTGGCTCATCTGAAAGACGAGCTGATGCCCAAGTACGCCAGCCTGATCTACAACGGCTACTGGTGGAGCCCGGAGCGCAGCATGCTGCAGCAGATGATCGATGCCTCCCAGGTCAACGTGAACGGTGTGGTGCGCCTGAAGCTGTACAAGGGCAATGTCATCGTGGTCGGCCGCAAGTCGGACGATTCGCTGTTCGATGCCAATATCGCGACCTTCGAGGAAGACGGCGGCGCCTACGATCAGGCCGACGCTGGCGGCTTCATCAAGCTCAATGCGTTGCGCATGCGCATCGCCGCGGGCAAGGGCCGCACCCAGTTCTGATAAGCTGACGCGCCTGAGCCAACCGACCCCGGCCATGTGCCGGGGTTGTACTTTCTGCACTGCCACAAGCGCTGCCGAACGAGGAGACCTGAATCATGAGACTGCTGCATACCATGCTGCGTGTCGGCGATATGGAAAAGTCCATCGCCTTCTATACCGAGGTGCTGGGCATGACCCTGCTGCGCCGCAAGGATTATCCGGAAGGCAAATTCACCCTGGCCTTCGTCGGTTACGGCGACGAGGCGCACAACAGCGTGATCGAGCTGACCCACAACTGGGGCGTGGAAAAATACGAGCTGGGCGACGGCTACGGGCATATCGCCCTGGAAGTCGAAGATGTCTACAAGGCCTGCGAAGACATCCGCGCACGTGGCGGCAAGATCACCCGTGATGCTGGGCCGATGAAACATGGCTCCAGCATCCTGGCGTTCGTCGAGGACCCGGATGGTTACAAGATCGAACTCCTGTCTCCGTCCCGCGCCGACTGATCGGCAGGCATGAAAAAGCCCCTTGCGGGGCTTTTTCTTTTACAGATCGAAGTCGAAGTCGTTCAACTCTTTCTGCAGGCGTCGTTCCTCGAGCAGGTTGTCGATGATCCGGCGCTTGGTCAGATTGGTCTTGGCGACCTCGACAGGGGCTTCGCTGCTTTCGTCGTCATCTTCGGCGATGAAATCGTCTTCGATCTGAATGTCTTCTTTCTCGGCCACTTGTTCACTCCAAGGCTACGGGGCGCTCTTGGCGCACCTTATAGCGGCAAATCTGGAGGCGGTAAAAAAGTTTTTTTCAATCGTGCGGCTGGCTTTTTCGCTATCCGCTCAATCGTCAGATGTCTTGTGCTTGTATTCGCAGAGGTCTTCGATCCGGCAGCTGCCGCACTGCGGTTTGCGCGCCTTGCAGACATAGCGACCATGCAGGATCAGCCAGTGATGCGCATCCAGCAGGTACTCCTTCGGCACGAAGCGGATCAGCTTGCGCTCCACCTCCAGCACGTTCTTGCCGGGGGCGATTCCGGTGCGGTTGCTGACCCGGAAGATATGTGTATCCACTGCCATGGTGAACTGGCGGAAGGCGGTGTTCAGCACCACGTTGGCGGTCTTGCGACCCACTCCGGGTAATGCTTCCAACGCCTCGCGGTTGTCCGGTACCTGGCTGCCATGCTGCTCGATCAGGATGCGGCAGGTTTCGATGACATTCTTCGCCTTGCTCGGGTACAGGCCTATAGTGCGGATGTATTCGCACAGGCCATCGTAGCCGAGGGCGTAGATGGCTTCCGGGGTATTGGCCACCGGGAACAGCTTGGCGGTGGCCTTGTTCACGCCGACGTCGGTGGCCTGGGCCGAGAGGATCACTGCGATCAGCAGCTCGAAGGGTGTGCTGTAGGCCAGCTCGGTCTTCGGCTCTGGATTGTCGTCATGGAAGCGGCGGAAGATCTCCCGGCGTTTGTCGGCATTCATCGGAACGGGCTCACTCGATCACCCCGGTCACCCGTACTCGGCGGCTGGCAGCCGGCGCGGTTGGCTGGGCAGCACGGGCACGTTCGGCGAGTTGTTCGTCGATCCGGTTCTTCAGGGCGATCAGCAGGCCGAGCACGATGAAGGCGCCAGGCGGCAGGATGGCCAGCAGAAAGCCCTTATAGTCGCTGAACAGGGTGATCTGCCAGTCGCTGGCGACCGGCCCGAACAGCAGGTGCATGTTGGCGAACAGCGCGCCGGTGCCGAACAGCTCGCGCAGACCGCCCAGCACCACCAGCACCAGACAGAAGCCGATGCCCATCACCAGGCCGTCGAAGCCGGCGATCAGCGGGTTGTGCTTGGCGGCGAAGCCGTCGGCGCGGCCGAGGATCACGCAGTTGGTGGTGATCAGCGGGATGAAGATGCCGAGGATCTGATACAGCTCGTAGGTGAAGGCCTGCATCAGCAGCTCGATGCAGGTGGTCAGCGCGGCGATGATCATCACGAACGCCGGCAGGCGCACGGCGGTGTTGACCACGCCGCGCACCAGCGATACGCCGATGTTCGAGCAGGTCAGCACCAGCATGGTCGCCAGGCCGAGGCCGAGTGCGTTGACCGCCGAGTTGCTGACGCCGAGCAGCGGGCAGAGACCGAGCAGCTGCACCAGCGCCGGGTTGTTCTTCCACAGGCCGTTGACGGTCAGTTCGCGGTAGCTGGGTGTGCTCATGGCTGGTCCCCTTGCGGCTCGGCGGCCGGCTCGGTGGTGCGCAATTCGTCGCGTGTGGCGGCACCGCCGGCGCGTGAGTGGACGGTGGCTTCGGCGGGCTCGGTGCGGCTTTCCAAGACGTCGCCAGCGGCCTCGGTCGTCGCGCCTTCGGCTGCCAGTAGCTCGGCCTTGTGTGCATCGAAGTACTGCAAGGCACGATGCACCGCACCGACCACCGCGCGCGGTGTGATGGTGGCGCCCGCGAACTGGTCGAACTCACCGCGGTCCTTCTTCACCGCCCAGCCGTCGGCCTCTGGGTTCGTTAGCGACTTGCCTTCGAAGCTTCGAATCCAGGGGCTCTTTGCGAGCTCGATCTTGTCGCCGAGACCGGGGGTTTCCCGGTGGCCAATGACTCGCACGCCAGCGACCCGGCCGTCAGCATGGATGCCCACCAGCAGATGAATGGCGCCGCTGTAGCCGTCCGGAGCGATGGCCTGGAGGATTACGGCGGTGGGGCGTCCATCCTTGATGGCGACATAGGCGGGCAGTGGGCTTCGGTTGCCTAGCAGGCGATCCTGAACCAGCACGCTGTCGTCGAGCAGATGGTTGTCGTAGCTGCCAGCCGGGAGGATCTCGCCCAGCGCACGTACCTGGGCGGCGCGTTCAGCGGCCTGGATGCGCTCGGCAGTGCCCTGTTGCAGCAGGGTCACCGCGCCCACGGTGACGATGGCGAACAAGCCCAGCACCGTGGCGTTCTTCAGCATCGAACGGCTGATTTCCGGAACTATCATGTCATTCGCCCAGCTTGAAGCCGCGCTCGGCCTTGCGATGGCCGTAGGTGCGCGGGCGGGTGTAGTAATCGATGGTGGGAGCGGCAAGGTTCATCAGCAGCACGCCAAAGGCGACACCGTCCGGATAGCCGCCCCAGGCGCGGATGACGTATACCAGTACACCGACACCAGCACCGAAAATGAGGCGTCCACGTGGGCTGGTGGCGCTGCTGACCGGATCGGTGACGATGAAGAAGGCGCCGAGCATGGTGGCGCCGCTGAGTAGGTGAAACAGCGGCGAACCGTTGCTATCCGAACCCGAGCCGTTCCAGAACACCAGGCTCATCAGCATCAGCGCGCCGAGCATGCCGACTGGCGCGTGCCAGCTAAACAGCCGCTTGTGTAGCAGGAACAGGCCGCCAGCAAGAAACGCGAGGTTCACCACTTCCGAGCCGATGCCGCCGAAGTGGCCGAAGGCCGGATTGCGCCAGAGCTCGTCGATGGTCAGGCTCTTGTTCACCTTGAGCACATCCAGGGCGGTGGCCTGGGTCCAGCCGTCGGGAAGCGAGGCGATACCGAGAATATGCTGCAGGCCGGCGCTCAGCCCGACACTGTGCGGCACCGGCCAGGTGGTCATCTCCACCGGGAAGGAGATAAGCACCACCACGTAGCCGATCATCGCCGGGTTGAAGGGGTTCTGGCCCAGGCCGCCATACAGCTGCTTGCCGAACACCACGGCGCAGCCGGTGGCGATCAGCGTCAGCCACCAGGGCGAGTAGGGCGGCAACGCCAAGGCCAGCAACACGGCGGTGACCAGCACGCTGCCGTCGCGCAGAAAGAAGCCCACCGGCCGCTGCCGCAGGCGGAGAATCGCCGCTTCGAAGGCAAGTGCGGCGAGCGATGCCCAGGCGAGGTTGATCAGCGTGCCGGCGCCGTAGAGCCAGGTCAGCACAACCACGCCGGGCAGGGTGGCCGCGAGCACCAGCAGCATGACCCGCTGGGTACGGTTGGCGCCCTTGGCGTGGGGCGAGGTGATGCGGGGCAGGGCCATTGGCTCTCCGGTGAAGGTGTTGTCTTGGGATGTGGCCTGGGCCACTTCCTCGAATCTCTCTGACTTGTCGAGCGACTACACCAGCGCACCGGTGCAGCGGCCATTTCTCACGATTGCTGATAGTCCGCCAGCTGCCGTTCGGCTTCGCTGAGTCGCAGGCGAGCGGCCTCCAGTGTCATGGGCTCGGTCTGCTCGTCTCGCTCCAGCTTGCGCAGATCGGCGCGGGCGAAGGCAACCTCGGTCTTCAGTTCGCGCTGGCGCTCATCGACACCGGGCGTGCTGGTGCGCACCAGTTCCGGGGCGGGCTTGTGCGAGGCTTCTTCGGCCGCATGCAGGGCTTGTTCGGCCGCCTGCAGCGCGTCGCGCAGCCGGCTGAGTTCCGCCTCTTGCGCGCCGGCTTTCTCGGCCTTCTTCAGTTCGGCGCGTTTCATCGCCAGTTCGATCTTTGCCTTCTTCAAGGCTTCATCGTCCGCCGGCTTGGCGGTGGGAGCTGGAGCGGCGCTTTGGGCGGCTGCCAAGGTTTGTTCGGCTTCGTGCAGCTGCTGACGCAGACGAGCGAGCTCGGCCTGCTGGTCCTCGTCCGGTGCTTCGAGCTTTTCCAGCTTGCGGATCTGCGCCTTGAGCATGGCGGCTTCGATCTTGGCCTTTTTCAGCGCCTCGTCATTCGCTGGTTTGGCGGCGGGAGCGGGGGCGGTGCTCTGGGCGGCTGCTAGGGCTTGTTCAGCTTCGTGCAGTTGCTGACGCAGACGCGCGAGCTCGGCCTGCTGGTCGTCGTCCGGCGCTTCGAGCTTTTCCAGTTTGCGGATCTGCGCCTTGAGCATGGCGGCTTCGATCTTGGCCTTCTTCAGCGCCTCGTCGTCCGCTGGCTTGGCGGTAGGCGCGGCGCTGGCGCTCTCCTGCATGGCGGCATCGAGTGCCTGCTGCGCCGCTTCGGCGGCTTTGCGCAGGTCGGCAACCTGGGCTTGCAGTTCGGGCGTGTCGTGTGCGGCGAGCTGCTTTTCCGCCTTCTTCAGGGCGACCTGGGCCATGCTGGCTTCGATCTTCAATTTCTTCTGGCTTTCCGAGAGGCCCGACTTGGGCGCTGAGCTCGGAGCTGCAGCGGCGCTATTGGAGGCCGTCTGCACGCTTTCGCCCTGCGCCGCCTTGGCGCGTGCGGCGCGCTCCGCGCGGGCCTTGCGCTCGGCTTCCTTCTGTTCTTCGGCGCGGCGCAGACGCTCCTGGCGCAGTTCGAAGCGCTGCTTGGAGTGCTCGGCTTTCTGCTGCTTCTGCTCCAACTCACGGATCTCGCCCTTGGCGGCGCGGTAGTACTGCACCAGCGGGATGCTGGACGGGCAGACGTAGGCGCAGGCTCCGCACTCGATGCAGTCGAACAGGTTATGGGCCTTGAGCTGCTCGTGCTCCTGGCCGAGGGCAAAGAAATGCAGCTGCTGCGGCAGCAGGCTGACCGGGCAGGCCTCGGCGCACTCGCCGCAGCGGATGCAGGGCAGCGCTGGTGGCGGCGGAGGCAGCTCTTCGAGCGTGCTGGCGAGCAGGCAGTTGGTGGTCTTGATCACCGGCACGTCGAGGGACGGCAGGGTAAAGCCCATCATCGGGCCGCCCATGATCAGGCGGTTGAGCCGGCTCTGCTCGAGTCCGGCGAACGCGAGCAGTTCTTCGACTGGCGTGCCGATCAGCACCTCGACGTTCATCGGGCGCGCCAGTGCTTCGCCGGTGAGGGTGGTGATTCGCGAGATCAGCGGTTTGCCGAGCAGCACGGCGTCATGGATAGCGACGCAGGTGCCGACGTTCTGGCAGAGCATGCCGATATCCGCGGGCAGGCCGCCGCTGGGCACCTCTTCGCCAGTCAGAATCTGGATCAGCTGCTTCTCGCCGCCGGAGGGGTACTTGGTCGGAAAGACCTTGAGCACGAAGGGCCGTCCACCGATGGCCGCGCGGACCGCGGCGATGGCCTCGGGCTTGTTGTCCTCGATGCCGATCAGTACCTCCTGCGGTTGGATCAGGTGCGCGAGGATTTCGATGCCCGCCACCAGTTCGGCGGCTTTCTCGCGCATCAGCAGGTCGTCGGCGGTGATGTACGGCTCACACTCGGTGCCGTTGATGATCAGTGTGCGGATGCTTTGCGTCGGCGGTGGGGTCAGTTTGACCGCAGTGGGAAAGCCGGCGCCGCCGAGGCCGCTGATTCCGGCCTGACGGATCAGTTCGAGCAACACCGGACGCTCCAGCGCGCGGTAGTCGGGGTGGGGCTCGAGTTCGAGCCAGCAGTCCTCACCATCGCTGTCGATGACGATTGCGTCGACGAGCATGCCCGAGACATGCGGGTAGGGTTGTGGGCCGATGAAGCTGACCACGCCGGATGTCGGCGCGTGCAGCGCGGCGCTGACGAAACCGCTGGCGAGCGCGATCTGCTGGCCCTTGAGCACGCGTTCGCCGAGCGTCACGCAGGGTTCGGCCGGTGCGCCCAGGTGCTGCGCCAAGGGCAGGACCAGGCGCTTGGGCAGTGGCGCAGGCTGGATCGGGGTGCGGTTGGACAACTCCTTGTGCTCCGGCGGATGGATGCCGCCGTGGATGTCCCATACCTTGAGTGAGGTCATGCCGCCTGCTCCCGGTCAGTCGCGATCAGCTGGCCGGGCGCCAGCGGCCGGTTCCACTTCCAGCTCTGCAGGTTGCTGCCGACCTCGATCATGTCGATGCAATCCACCGGGCAGGGCTCGACGCAGAGGTCGCAGCCGGTGCACTCGGAGATTATGACGGTATGCATCTGCCGTGCGGCACCGACGATGGCGTCCACCGGGCAGGCCTGGATGCACTTGGTGCAACCAATGCACTCGGCTTCGCGGATGTAGGCGACCATCTGCGGCTTCTCGCCGCCTTCGGCATCCAGCGGTTCCGGCTCGACATCGAGCAGGTCGGCCAGCGCCTGGATGGTCGCTTCGCCGCCCGGCGGGCACTTGTTGATCTTGTCGCCGCCGGCGATGGCCTCGGCGTAGGGCTTGCAGCCCGGGTAGCCGCACTGGCCGCACTGGGTCTGCGGCAGCAGGGCATTGATCTGCTCGGCGATGGGGTCGCCCTCGACGCGAAAGCGCACGGCGGCGAAACCGAGGATGGCACCGCCAAGCAGGCACAGGGCGAGCAGTGCAAGCACTGCGATGAGAACCGCACTCATAGCTTGATCAGTCCGGTGAAGCCCATGAAGGCCAGCGACATGAGGCCGGCGGTGATCATGCCGATCGCCGCGCCCTGGAACGATCTGGGCACATCGGCAATGGCGATGCGCTCACGCATGGCGGCGAACAGCACCAGCACCAGGGAAAAGCCCAGCCCCGCGGCGAAGCCGTTCACGGTAGCGGTCAGGAAGGTGAACTCGGCCTTGTTGGCGTTGAGCAGGGCCACGCCTAGGACGATGCAGTTGGTGGTGATCAGCGGCAGGAAGATGCCGAGCACGCGATAGAGCAGCGGACTGGTCTTGTTTACCACCATTTCGGTGAACTGGACGGTTACGGCAATCACCAGAATGAAGCTGATGGTGCGCAGGAATTCCAGGTCCAGCGGCTTGAGCACGTACTGCTGAACGAGATAGCTGCACATCGCTGCCAAGGTCAACACGAAGGTGGTCGCCAGCGACAGGCCGATGGCCGTCTCGATCTTCTTCGACACGCCCATGAACGGGCACAGACCGAGGAACTGCACCAGCACGAAATTGTTGACCAGAATGGCGCTAACCATGATCAGGGCGAGTTCGGTCATCTAGGGTCTGTTCCCGTTCCGTCGCGCTCTGCGAGAGCCGTGGGGCTAAAGGGCCGCTATTATCGGGAAGCGGCGGCGGGCATACAAGCTGCGGCAGCCGGTCGCGCTGATCCGGCGACATCTGGAGCGGGTCCAGACGCTACATGGCCGCCGGTTGTCCGCCGTTTCAGCAGCTGGCCGCTGGTTGTGGTCTGATGAGCTGGGGTCCATGACACCATCGGAGGTGTTCCCATGAGCATTCGATCATTGTTGGTCCTGCTGTGCCTCGGCCTGGGGGCGAGCCTGCAGGCGCAGGCGCAGGCGGATCGGCGAGACGGCGTCTGGGTGTTCCAGGCTGAAAGCCCACGCTATTACAACCATGGTTATAGTGCCGGCTACGGCCAGGGCTACAACCGTGGCTATCGGCATGACAGCCGTCCCCGTCAGTACGATCCGCGCAGCCCTTATTCGCACTATCCGCAGTATCCACGTAACCTGCCGCCGCGGTATCAGAGCCAGCTCCCACCGCAGTACTACGATCGTCACCGCGGTTTCGAGCGCCGCGAGCACTGGCGCCCGGATCATCGTCAGCAACGCCCGCACATCATTCGCGACGGCCGCGATCATCGGCTGCGGCCTCATTACAACCGGGACGGCCGCTACCAGCAGCAGTACCGACCCTACCGGCGTTGAAACCGCATTATTCAGACAAGGCCGGTGTCGTTCAGTCGGAACGAGCTTCGCTTCCGAAGGTGCGTCATATCGGCAGCTGAACGACCTGCACAAGTCCCGCTACGGATGCGTCAGCGGTTGCGCCAGCGCGGATCGCGCTTTTCGAGAAAGGCGTTGACGCCCTCGAGCGTGTCTTCGGCTTCGAACAATCCGACGAACGCCTCGCGCTCTGCCGCCGCGAACGTGGCGGGAACCCGTAGCCGTGCTCCGTCGATCAGAGGTTTGATGGCGCGTACCGCCACTGGGCTCTGGCGTGCCACGCGGGAGGCGAGGAGCAGGGCATGGCCGCGCGACTGGCCAGGTTCGACCACCTGCTCGACTAGGCCGATGCGTAGTGCTGTCTCCGCGGTGATGCGCTCGCCGCAGAGGATCATGCGTTTTGCCCAGCCTTCGCCGACCAGCCAGGCCAGGGCTTGAGTGCCGCCAGCGCAGGGCAATAGTCCGACCGAGGCTTCCGGCAGGCCCAACTGCGCTTGCTGCTCAGCGATGCGCAGGTCACAAGCCAGCGCGCACTCAAGCCCACCACCGAGGGCGAAACCGTTGATTGCGGCGATCGAGACACCGCGGAAATCGCGCAGCGTTTCGAAGGCTTCGCCGAAGCGCCGGGCCATCTCCCGCGCTCGGTTTCGGTCGCCGTCGGCGAATAGCTTGAGGTCGGCGCCGGCGCTGAAGAACTTCTCGCCCTGGCCGCAGATCACCAGAGCATAGATATCATCGTCGTGGTTGAGATGCTCCACCACTTGCTTGAGACCGATCAGCGACTCTCGGTCCCAGGTATTGGCCGGTGGGTGATTGATGGTGATGAGGGCGGTGTGACCGTGTTTTTCCACGGTCAGCTTGTGAGTCAGGTCGAAGACGCCGGCTTGATAGGGTTCTAGTGCGGTAGTCATATCGAGATCCTCTTGACAGGTCAGGGCTGCCGGCCGGCGCCTGAATCTGCCTCCGCGCCTGTATCCCAAGCTCGCCGAGGTTGCAGTGGACACCGGTCCCAGAAAAGTCCCGTTGGCAGCGCCTGCTCGCGTCAGGCGCTGCCGTTGCAGGTCACTGTAGCCTAGTCGGCTGCCCGCCGGCACGGCGCTCTTCCTGCCACTCGGTCAGCGAAGGGGCGGCCTGCTCGCCGGACAGACGATGGACGATCTCGAAATAGTCCTGCTTGAAGCGGTCCTTGAGAACTTCCTCGCGCGGCTTCACGCGCACTGCGTAGACCGACTGCACGTTCTGATGGTCGAACGCGCGCCATTGCTGGCGATCCTTAAGCAGGGTGTAGCTGTGGTCTTCCATCGCCGCGATGACCTGCTCGCTGCCGATGCTCCTAGCTCGTTTGGCTGCATCCGCCCATTGATGAACGATGCTATAGGCCGAGGCAGCGGAGCTCGACGGGTGGGTCTGATAGCGCTCGCCGAAATCCCGGACGAAGGCCTTGCCGCGCTCGGAGCCCTCCAGGTCTGGAACTCGCCAGGTCCAGGGCTCCGTGCCAAGAACGCCGTGCATGATGTCGGGGCCGGCCAGTTCGACCATCGACAGCGTCAGGTTGGGAACAGCGATCTGCATCCTCTTGTTCAGGCCTAGATCATCGGCGATGCGCATGGCACGCACCATGTCCTCGCCGAAAAGCACCAGTACCAGGACGTCGGCGTTACTGCTGGCGGCTTTCTCCAGTGCTGCCCGGTAATCGGACAGGCGAGCGCCCGGAAATGCCGTTTTGATACCTGGATGCCTGTTCTGGTCGACGGTGCCCGTAGCCTGGCGCAACGAGCTCTCGCTGGTATGGCCCCAGGTGTAGTCGGAAGTGATATAGAAGTAGTTCTTGCCCGGCAGGTTCTCGTTCAGATACTGCCCCAGCACGCGCGCACTCATCCAGGCGTTGTTGCACTCGCGGAACATGTAGCGGTGGCCGTCTTTGCCGGTCGTGTCGTTGGAGTACGTCAGCGTGCCGAAGTAGAGCAGCCCTCTTTCCTTGGCGCGCTTGCTCGCTGCGATAGCCACGGCGCTGGAGACGCCGCCGAACAGCATCGCGACGCCTTCGTCGGCCATCTTGTCGACATTGGCGACCGCCTTCTCGGGGCGTGAGGCCGTATTGCGGCTGATGAGTTGCAGCGGGCGGCCGAGCACGCCTCCTGCTTCGTTGATTTCGTCGATGGCCAACAGGGCGCCCCGCATCTGCGCCAGACCTTCTTCCTTGTAGCTGCCAGTGCGGGGGTAATTGAGGCCGAGTGTGATGGGATCGGCAGCCTGAGCCGTAAGACAAAACCCCAGCCCTAGCGCCAGAAGAGTAATCCGGTTCATTGCATGTTCCTTGTTGTCGCTTTTGTTATTGGTTTGTCGGCAGTTGGCTTTTTTACCCTGCGGCTGGGGTAGGCGTCACTCTTTATGTGCGCATCGGAAGCCTTGTCCGCATCAGTCCGTGAGCCAGGTGCAATTATGACTAAAGGAGGGGGGATGATATTGCGGTGACGCAATGGTCGAGGCGTTTCGGCGTTGACAAGGGCGCCCGGCGTTCCTTAGGGTTCCGCCGTTTGGCTATCCAGAAACCGCTCATGACCCAGGATGATCGCATCAAGCTCGAGGCTGGCTGGAAAGAAGCCCTGCGCGACGAGTTCGACAAACCCTACATGCAGCAACTGGCCGCGTTTCTGCGTCGCGAAAAGGCTGCCGGCAAGGTGATCTTCCCGCCGGGGCCGCTGATCTTCAATGCGCTCAACTCGACGCCCCTCGAGCAGGTCAAAGTGGTCATCCTCGGGCAGGACCCTTATCACGGGCCAGGGCAGGCGCACGGCTTGTGTTTCTCGGTGCAGCCTGGCGTGGCACCGCCGCCGTCGTTGCAGAACATCTTCAAGGAGCTCAAGCGCGACCTCAATCTACCGGTTCCTTCTCACGGCTATCTGCAGCGCTGGGCGGAGCAGGGGGTGCTGATGCTAAACACCTCGCTGACGGTGGAGCAGGGCTTGGCAGGATCCCATGCCAAGGCTGGCTGGCAGCAATTCACCGACCGAGTAATCGAGGTGGTTGGCGAGTGTCGCCCGCATCTGGTGTTCATGCTCTGGGGCGCGCACGCACAGTCGAAGACGCGACTGATCGATCCGACGCGGCATTTGATGCTCAAGTCGGCGCATCCTTCGCCACTGTCGGCGCATCGTGGTTTTCTGGGTAACGGGCACTTCAGTCGTGCCAATCAGTTTCTGAGACAGCAAGGTCTTGAGCCGATCGACTGGCAACTGCCTGACCGGGTATGAACCGATGCCGGCCCGCGGCATCGGGTCCGGGCCTCAGTTCTGCTGGCCGTGCTTGGCCTGCAGTTCCTTCGCTTGCTTGAGATGTTCTTCCAGCTTGGGCAGGGTCTGTTGGGCGAACTGCTT
>NZ_JAMOHM010000014.1 GCF_024448335.1 Stutzerimonas frequens | reverse complement strand
CCCGCCGTAATGGCGGGTTTTTTATGGGTTGAGTCTGGTCGGCGTGCATTGTTGTGCGCGGGGCCACAGGTTGCGCCGAGGAAGGTGTATCGCCCCGCATTAAGCTGTGAGTCGGTGCTACCAGCGCAGCCAAGTCACCGGCTTAGCAAGGACGCCGCCCCCGCGCCTCCAAACAGTGCCGCACTGGTCCGGTTGAACCACACATGCCCTCTACCGGTGCGCAGATAGCGCGCCGCGCTTTGCGCCCCCAGGCCATAGGCGAGCTTGCAGCAGAGGTCGAGCGCCGACCAGGTCAGGATCATCACCAGCAACTGCGTTAGCAACGGCTGCTCCGCGTTGAGGAACTGCGGCAGGAAAGCGGCGAAAAAGAGGATGTCCTTGGGGTTGCTGCCACCCAGGATGAACGCCCGGCCGAACAGCCGACTGAAACGCGGAGCGAGGGCCGGGGTTGCGATCTCGCGTGCTGCCGGCGCCTGACGGGCTTCCTGCCAGCTCTGCCAGGCCAGATAGAACAGATACAGCGCACCGATCAGCTTGAGTGTGCTGAACAGCCTTTCCGAGGCCATCAGGATGGCGCCAAGGCCCAGCGCCGAGGCGCTGAGCAGAAGGATCGAGGCGGTCACCCCGCCGAGGAACGCCGGCCACGAGCGGCGCACCCCATGGTTCAGGCTGTTGCTGATCATCAACAGCGACAGCGGGCCGGGGATCAGGATCACCACCAGCGCCGCACTCGCATACAACAACCAGATTTCCAGACTCATCACACCCTCCAGACAAATGAAAAAGCCCCGCCGCGAAGCGACGGGGCGGCGATGCGCGCCTCGTTTAGAGGAACGCGAATTTGGCGATGAATACCACACACAGCACGTACAGGCTCAGGGACACCTTATCGCGCTGGCCGGTCAGCAGCTTGAGCGTGGCATAGGTGAGAAAGCCGAGGGCGATGCCGTTGGCGATGGAAAAGGTCAGCGGCATCATCACCACGGTGACGATCGCCGGGATGGTGTCGGTGTGGTCCTTCCAATCGATGTTGGCCAGCCCGCTCATCATCAGCATCGCCACGTAGATCAGCGCGCCGGCGGTGGCGTATGCCGGAATCATGCCGGCCAGCGGGGCGAAGAACATGGCGATCAGGAACAGCACGCCGACGGTCACGGCGGTCAGCCCGGTGCGGCCGCCGGCGGCGACGCCCGAGGCGCTTTCCACGTAGCTGGTCACCGGCGGGCAGCCGACGAAGGCGCCGACCACGCTGGAGCTGCTGTCGGCCTTCAGCGCACGGGAGAGGTTCTCGATCTTGCCGTCCTCGTTCACCAGGTTGGCGCGATGGGCGACGCCCATAAGGGTGCCGGCGGTGTCGAACATGTTCACGAAGAGAAACGCCAGGATCACGCTGACCATCGCCACGTTGAATGCGCCGGCAATGTCCATCGCCAGCCAGGTCGGCGCCAGGCTCGGCGGCATCGATACCAGGCCGTTGTATTCGACCAGTCCCATCGCCCAGCCGATACCGGTGACCGCCAGCATGCTCAGCAGGATCGCGCCGAAGACGTTGCGGTGGCTGAGCACCGCGATCATCAGAAAGCACACCGCGGCGAGCAGGGCGGTGGGTTCGCCGAACGAACCCATGGTGAGCAGGGTGGCCGGACTGTCGACGACGATGCCGGCGGTCTTCAGGCCAATCAGACCGAGAAACAGGCCGACCCCGGCGCCCATGGCGAAGCGCAGGCTCATGGGGATGCTGTTGAGCAGCCATTCGCGGATGCGCGACAGGCTCATGATCATGAACAGCACGCCGGAGATGAACACCGCACCCAGGGCGATCTGCCAGCTGTAGCCCATCTCGCCGACGACCGTGTAGGTGAAGAAGGCGTTCAGGCCCATGCCTGGTGCCAGGCCCACCGGCCAGTTCGCGTACAGGCCCATCAACAGGCAGCCGAGCGCCGCACCGATGCAGGTCGCGACGAAGGCGGCGCCGTGGTCGATGCCGGCGTCGGCCATGATGTTCGGGTTGACGAAGATGATGTAGGCCATGGTGACGAAGGTCGTCAGGCCGGCGAGCAGTTCGGTGCGGATACTGGTGCGGTGTTCGCTGAGCTTGAACAGGCGGTCCAGCCAGCCGGGTGCGGTGCGTTGCAAGGGTGCTGCCTGGGGCTTGCGCTTGATGCTTTCCACTGGGCTTTCCTCATCGTTCTTGTTGTCGATCACCCGGAGCACGACACTCCCGAGGGGCGGGTGATGGTGTGCCCTTCGTTCTGTTAGTTGACCGAAAGGTCAGGAAGGGCTGTCCGGATTATGCTTTTGTATACAAGAAATGCAAACAATAATTCGCCATCGCTTCAGCGTCGGCTGGCATGTGAGCTGAGGGCGGCGAATTGAGCTGCCTTTGGTGAAAAGATGGCGTGGAATTGATTGTGCACAAGCGGAGCGATGATTTTGCCCGTTTTATTTGCTCGACGACTGCCAGTGGAGCAGCTAACGCAGTAAAGTTCGGCCTTGACGACACTTCACTTGCGAGCCATCGATGAACGAACAGTTGCAGCCCCTGAAGAAGCCGACCAAGACCGGCAAGACTCGCACCGGGACGCAGGACGATATCGTTTATGCACACATCTTCGATGCCATCCTCGAACAGCGCCTGGCACCTGGCACCAAGCTCAGTGAGGAAGCTCTGGGCGAGATCTTCGGTGTCAGCCGCACCATCATCCGCCGCGCACTGTCGCGGCTGGCCCATGAGGGCGTGGTGTTGCTGCGCCCCAATCGCGGCGCGGTGGTGGCGAGCCCGAGCGTCGAGGAGGCACGGCAGATCTTCTTCGCCCGTCGGTTGGTGGAAAAGGCCATTACCGAACTGGCCGTGCAGCACGCCAGTGACGCGCAACTGGCCGAGCTGCGGCAGATGGTCATCGACGAGCGCGACTGCTTCGCGCGCGGCGATCGCGGCGCTGGCATCCGTCTGTCAGGCGAGTTCCACCTCAAGCTGGCGGAGGCGGCGAAGAACGCGCCACTGGTGAGCTTCCAGCGCAGCCTGGTGTCGCAGACTTCGCTGATCATCGCGCAGTACGAAGGGGCCAGTCGCTCGCATTGCTCGTACGACGAGCACAACGAGCTGATCGATGCCATCGCCGCGCGCGACGCCGACAAGGCCGTGCATCTGATGATGCATCACATGGACCACATCGACAGCAAGCTCAATCTCGAGGAAGAAAGCGCCTCGAACGACCTGCACGCGGTGTTCTCGCATCTGACCTTGATGAAGAAAAAGGCGCGTACGCCCCGCTGACCTCACCTCGCGCTGCCGTTGCAGGCGGCAGCGCGCCTTCCCAGTTGGCCTCGCCATCTTTCCTGAGTCGGTGCGGCATCGCAGGCGGCAGCGTCAGTCTCCAGCCGCCAGCTGAATCTCTCTCTTCACGCCTATTGAAGCGCTCTGTCACCGCGCTGTGCCTGTTGATAAACGTTATGTTATAACTTTTACAGTTTTGGCTGCTGATACCGCTTTTCGGGCGGTGCGGAGATGGAATTTCTTGATCGTGATCGAATGTCGTGAGTTGCAGTGGGGCGCCGGCGGGCGGGCCCTCACGCCACCGTTGAACCTGAAGCTGCCGGCCGGCAGCCTGACCGCGGTGATCGGCAGCAATGGTTCGGGCAAGAGCAGCCTGCTCAGGGTATTGGCCGGGTTGGATCGCCCCCTGGCCGGTCACATTCGAATGAGCGTGGCGCGTCGGGGCGGTGTGGCCTATCTGCCGCAGCAGCAACAGATCGACCGGCAGTTTCCGATACGTCTGCTGGAGCTGGTCAGGGGCGGTTTCTGGGGCAGTCGGCTCGGCCGTGGCGAACGCCAGGCTCGGCTACGTCAGGTACTGGCCGATTGGGGCTTGCTCGATCTGCAGACCCAGGGCCTGCACGCGCTGTCTGGTGGGGAACTGCAGCGGGCGCTGCTGGCCCGGATGAGCCTGACCGATGCGCAGGTACTGCTGCTCGACGAACCCGAGGCGGCACTCGACGAGACCGGTGTCGATCTGCTCTGGCAGCACCTCCGACGCTGGCAGCAGCAAGGCAGAACGCTGGTGCTGGTCAGCCACAACCTCGACCGCCTTCGGGAGAAGCGCTGCAACGCACTGCGTATCGCGCGCAACGGCTGCGTCGCAGCGCCGATCGATCAGCTACTCGATCATGATCCGCTCGGACGAGTGGCGTGACGGTCGATCTGCTCTGGAGCCCCTTTGCCGAGTTCGCCTTCATGCGCCGCGCGCTGCTCGGCGGCGTGGCGCTGGCCTGCAGCGCGGCGCCGCTGGGTGTCTTCCTGATCCTGCGGCGGATGAGTCTGATCGGCGATGCCATCGCCCACGGCATCCTGCCGGGTGCGGCGCTGGCATTCTGGCTGTTCGGTCTCAGCCTGCCGGCCCTGACGCTCGGTGGGCTGACCGCCGGGCTCGGCATGGCCGGCGCAGCGGCCTGGGTCAGCCGCCGTACCGGCTTGCGCGAAGATGCCAGCCTCGCCGCGCTTTATCCCATTTCGCTGGCCAGCGGCGTGCTGCTGCTCGGCCTGGCGGGACGCAAGCTCGACCTCCTGCACCTGCTGTTTGGCTCCGCGCTGGCCGTGGACGCCGACACCCTCAGCGGCATGCTCGCCACGGCGGCGTTCAGCTTGCTGGTGCTGGCACTGATCTACCGCGCCCTGGCGCTGGACAGCCTGGACCCGTTGTTCCTGCGCAGCGTCAGCCGAATCGGGCCACTCGCCCATGCGGGCTTTCTGACACTGGTGGTGCTCAACCTGGTGATCGGCTTCCAGGCCATCGGTGCGCTGATGGTGGTGGGGCTGATGATGCTGCCGGCTGCGGCCGCGCGCTTCTGGAGCCGACGCCTGCCCGTACTGTTGCCGCTGGCTGCGCTGCTGGGCGCCCTGTGTGTATGGCTGGGGCTGCTGCTGTCGTTCTACGCCAGCCTGCCCAGCGGGCCGTGCATCGTCCTGCTGGCGGGGGCGTTCTACCTGATTTCAGTCGTTGCGGGGCCGGTATATGGCCTGCTGCGTTCGCCCGCTTCAATCCAGACCGTCTGAGGTATCAACCCATGCGTTACCTGTTTCTGTTGTTGGCCCTCTGGCTGCCCCTTTCCCTGCAGGCGGCCGAAAAGATCCGCGTCGTGACCAGCTTCAGCATTCTTGCAGACATGACGCGGGAGGTCGGTGGCGAGCATATCGAACTGGCCAATCTGGTCGGTCCCGACGCCGACGCGCACCTTTATGAACCCAGCCCGGATGATGCCCAGGCCTTGCTCCGCGCCGACCTGATCATCGCCAACGGGCTGGGCTTCGAACCCTGGCTGGAGCGCCTGCTGGCCAGCAGCGAGCCCAAGGGCAAGCGGATCGATGCCAGCGCGGGTGTGGTGCCGCTGATGCTGGAAGAGGAGGGCGAGGCGGTGCCTGACCCTCATGCGTGGCAGAGCCTGACCAATGCCGAAATCTATGTGCGCAATATCGCCAAGGCGCTCGTGGCGCTCGATCCGGCGCATCGCAACGACTATGAGCAGCGCCGTGACGCCTACCTGAGCCGGCTACACGCGCTGCTGAAGAAGGCCGATACCCGTATCGGCAGCCTGCCGGCCAGCCAGCGCAAGGTGGTGACCAGCCATGACGCCTTCGGCTATCTGGGGCAGGCCTGGCAGCTCCAGTTCATCGCGCCGCAGGGGCTGTCGACCCATGACGAACCCTCGGCCGCCGACGTGGCCGCGTTGATCCGCCAGCTCCGCGAGGAAGGGGTGAGGGCCGTGTTCGTGGAGAACATTCGTGATCCGCGGCTCATCGAGCAGATCGCCGAAGAGGCGGGCGCCACGGTCGGCGGCACCCTGTACTCCGATGCGCTGGCCAGCGCAGGGCCGGCCAGCACCTACCTGGGCATGTTCGAGCACAACCTCGATACGCTGATGCAGGTGTTGCAGCCCTAGCCAGCCTTGCGATGCACCGAGACGCCGGCGGCGAAGGTTTCCTTTACCGCGCGGTCGTCGCCGAGGATCATCAGGGCGAAAAGCTTTTCCTGCAGGGTCGTCGCCTGGCTCAGGCGATAGTCGATCAGCGGCGTCGCCTTGTAGTCGAGCACCACGAAGTCGGCCTCCTTGCCCGGCTGCAGGTTGCCGATCCGGTCGTCCAGATAGAGCGCCCGCGCGCCGCCGAGGGTGGCGAGATAGAGTGCCTTGAACGCGTCGAGCTTCTGGCCCTGCAGCTGCAACACCTTGTACGCCTCGTTGAGGCTGGCGAGCTGCGAGAAGCTGGTGCCGCCGCCGACGTCGGTGCCCAGGCCGACGCGCACACCGAAGCCTTCCACCTTGGCCAGGTCGAACAGGCCGCTGCCGAGGAACAGGTTGGAGGTGGGGCAGAAGGCAACGGCCGAGCCGGTCTCACCGAGGCGTTTGCACTCGTCGTCGCACAGGTGGATGCCGTGGGCGAACACCGAGCGCGGGCCGATCAGGCCGTGGTGGTCATAGACGTCCAGGTAGCCCTTGCGCTCGGGGAACAGCTCCTTGACCCACTCGACCTCCTGCTTGTTCTCGGAGATGTGGGTGTGCATGTACAGGTCGGGGAATTCGGCGAACAGCTTGCCGGCCAGGGTGAGCTGCTCCGGCGTGCTGGTCGGGGCGAAACGCGGGGTGACGGCGTAATGCAGACGGCCCTTGCCGTGCCAGCGCTCGATCAGCTCGCGGCTGTCGGCGTAGCCGGACTCGGCGGTGTCGGTGAGGAACTCCGGGGCGTTGCGGTCCATCAGCACTTTGCCGGCGATCATCCGCAGATTGCGCTTCTCGCACGCCTCGAAGAAGGCGTCCACTGACTGCTTGTGCACCGTGCCGAACACCAGCGCGGTGGTGGTGCCGTTGCGCAGCAGCTCGCCGAGAAACAGCTCGGCCTGCTGGCGGGCGTGGGCCATGTCGCTGAAGCGGCCCTCGTTGGGGAAGGTGTAGGTTTCTAGCCAATCCAGCAGTTGCGCGCCGTAGGAGCCGATGACGCCGACCTGCGGGTAGTGGATATGGGTGTCGACGAAACCCGGAGTGATCAGCGCGTCCGGGTATTCGACAATCTCGGTGCCGGCCGCCAGGGTCGGCAGCAGTTCGGCGGCGTGGCCGATGCGCGCGACCTTGCCGTCCTCGACGACCAGCAGGCCGTCCTCGAAGTATTCATGGGATTGCTCGATGCCCCCTTCGCGCGGGTCGGCGAGGCAGTGGAGCAGGGCGGCACGGTAGGCTTTGGTGCTTGGCATGGTGACTCTCGAAAATCGTTGTATGAGGGTGATGCGTTGACATGGGCAGGCCGCCGCCGATGGCGTGCCTGCAACAATGTCGAGTGGTCAGTTGGTATGGGCGCGGCGCGAAGCGGGGACCAGCATCGGTACCGGCTTTTCTCCGTCCTCGGCGTTCTCCCCACCCTTTTCACCGAAATGCGCGTTGTAGGTGGCGATCACCTCGCCGGCGATGGACACGGCGATCTCCACCGGCAGCTTGCCCTTCACCTCGGCGATGCCCATCGGGCAGCGCATGCGCTGCACGGTCTCCGGCTGGAAGCCGCGGTCCCGCAGACGGTGTTCGAACCTGGCGCGTTTGCTCTTGGAGCCGATCAGCCCGTAGTAGGTGAAATCGTTGCGCGAAAGGATCGCGGCGGTCAGTTCCAGGTCGAGCTGATGATTGTGGGTCATGACGATGAAGTAGCTGCCGGCGGGCATGTTATCCACTTCCTCGACCACATCGTCGTTGACCACCTTTTCCACGCCGCGCGGAATATCGGCGGGAAATTCGTTATCGCGCGAATCGATCCAGCGCACCTTGCACGGCAGGCTGGCCAGCAGCGGCACCAGCGCGCGCCCGACATGCCCGGCACCGAACACGGCGATATGCGCCTGTGGCTGGCCCATGGGCTCGAACAGCAGCACCGTGGCGCCACCGCAGCACTGGCCGAGGCTGGCGCCGAGGGAGAAGCGCTCGAGGCGGGTGTCACGGCTGCGCTTTTCCAGCATTTCGCGGGCGATCTGCTGGGCCTTGTACTCCAGGTGGCCGCCGCCGATGGTGTCGTACAGGCGCTCACGGCTGACCACCATCTTTGAGCCGGCATTGCGCGGCGTGGAGCCGCGCTCCTCGATGATGGTGACCAGCACGCAGGGTTCGCCTTGTTGCTGCAGGTCGGCAAGTGCTTCGATCCAGGCCGTGTTGCTCATGGTTCTGTCCTTCGTATCGCCCGGTGGCGCGTGCAAAGCGTCGCCACCGGGACGTTCGTGTTGCGCTAAGGGTGGACAAGCAAAGCGTTGTCCACCCTGCGTCAGGCCGGGGTGGTCTCCGTTGTCGCAGACTTGCTCGCCGCCTGCTTCGACCTGCGCATCTGTTCCACGCCCCAGAGCACGCGCTCGGGGGTCGCCGGAGCATCGATCTGCGGCTGTGCCCGGTAGTCGGCCAGGCTCGCCACCGCATCCTTGATCGCGCACCAGACCGAAATGCCGAGCATGAACGGCGGCTCGCCCACGGCCTTGGAGTGGAACACGGTGTCTTCGGGGTTCTTGCGGTTCTCCACCAGCTTGACCCGCAGATCCAGCGGCATGTCCGCCACCGCCGGGATCTTGTAGCTGGCCGGGCCGTTGGTCATCAGCTTGCCCTTGTCGTTCCAGACCAGCTCTTCCATGGTCAGCCAGCCCAGGCCCTGGACGAAGCCGCCCTCGACCTGGCCGATGTCGATGGCCGGGTTCAGCGAGGCGCCGACGTCATGCAGGATGTCGCTGCGCAGCATCTTGTATTCGCCGGTCAGGGTATCGACGATCACTTCCGAGCAGGCCGCGCCATAGGCGAAGTAGTAGAACGGCCGCCCGCGCGCCTGACTGCGGTCGTAGTAAATCTTCGGCGTGCGGTAGAAGCCGGTGGACGACAGCGAGACCTGGCCGAAATAGGCCTGCTGGATCAGCTCCTCGAAGCTGATGTAGTGGTCGCGCAGGCGCACCTGGCCGTTCTTGAACTCGACGTCTTCCTCGAAGATCTGCCACTTGCGTGCGGCGAACTCCACCAGCCGCTGCTTGATGGTCTGCGCCGCGTTCTGCGCCGCCTTGCCGTTGAGGTCGGCGCCGCTGGAGGCTGCCGTCGGCGAGGTGTTGGGCACCTTGTCGGTGTTGGTGGCGGTGATCTGGATGCGCTCGATATCCACCTGGAACACCTCGGCCACCACCTGGGCGACCTTGGTGTTCAGGCCCTGGCCCATCTCGGTGCCACCGTGGTTCAGGTGGATGCTGCCGTCGGTGTAGACGTGCACCAGCGCGCCGGCCTGGTTGAGGAAGCTGGCGGTGAAGCTGATGCCGAACTTCACCGGCGTCAGCGCCAGGCCCTTCTTCAGGATCGGGCTTGTGGCATTGAACGCGCGGATATCTTCGCGTCGCTTTGCATAGTCGCTGCTGGCTTCCAGCTCGGCGGTCATCTCCTCGAGCATGTTGTGCTCGACGGTCTGGTAGTAGTGGGTGACGTTGCGCTCGGTCTTGCCGTAGTAGTTGCGCTTGCGCACCTCGAGCGGGTCCTTGCCCAGCTCGCGGGCCACCGCGTCCATGATCTCTTCGATGGCGACCATGCCCTGTGGGCCGCCGAAGCCGCGGTAGGCGGTGTTCGAGGCGAGGTTGGTCTTGCAGCGATGGCCATTGATGGTGGCGTCGCCCAGGTAGTAGGCGTTGTCGGAGTGGAACATGGCGCGATCGACGATCGAGCCGGAAAGGTCCGGCGAGTAGCCGCAGTTACCGGCGAGATCGATCTCGATGCCGTGCAGCAGACCGTCATCGTCAAAGCCGACGTCGTACTCGACGTAGAAGGGGTGGCGTTTGCCGGTCATGGTCATGTCTTCCATGCGCGGCAGGCGCATCTTGGTCGGCCGACCGGTGAGGTGCGCGATCACCGCGCACAGGCACGCAGGTCCCGCGGCCTGGGTTTCCTTGCCGCCGAAGCCGCCGCCCATGCGGCGCATGTCGATGACGATCTTGTTCATCGAAACGCCGAGCACTTCGGCCACCAGCTTCTGCACCTCGGTGGGGTTCTGCGTCGAGGTGTAGACGATCATGCCGCCGTCTTCGGTGGGCATGACCGAGGACACCTGTGTCTCCAGGTAGAAGTGCTCCTGCCCGCCGATGTGCAGCGAACCCTGCAGCCGACGCGGCGCGCTGGCCAGGGCGGTGGCCGAGTCGCCGCGCTTGTGGGTGTGGCTGTCGAGCACGAAGTGCTTCTTGTGCAGCGCCTCGACCACGTCGAGCACCGGCTCCAGATCCTCGTATTCGATGATCGCGGCCATGGCCGCCTGGCGTGCGGTTTCCAGGCTGTCGGCAGCCACGGCGATCACCGGCTGGCCGATGAACTCGACCTTGCCGTCGGCCAGCAGCGGGTCGCCGGGCATCACGGCACCGATGTCCAGCTGGCCCGGCACGTCCTTCGCCGTGATGGCGATGGCCACGCCCGGAATCTGGTAGCAGGGCGCGGTGTCGATGCGGACGATGCGGGCGTGGGCGCGCTCGCTCATGCGCGCATAGACGTGCAGCTGATTGGGAAACTCCAGCCGGTCGTCGACGTACACCGCCTCGCCCGAGACATGCTTGGGCGCGCTGTCGTGCTTGACGCTGCGACCGACGCCGGTGACCAGGTCCTGGGTGAACAGCGCCGCGATTTCTTCCTGAGTGCGGGTGGTTACGTGGTTAGACATAAGCGGTCACCCTCGTCTCGGTCTTCGGTGCTTGTTGTTCGAGGAAGCATTTGCGCAGCAGGTTCTGTGCGACCAGCAGGCGATACTCGCGGCTGGCGCGGAAGTCGGTCAGCGGCGTGAAGTCTTCGGCCAGTGCATCACAGGCGGCTTCCACGGTTTGCTGGTTCCACGGTGCGCCGTTCAGGGTCGCCTCGCAGGCCGCGGCGCGCTTGGGAATCGCCGCCATGCCGCCAAAGGCGACACGGGCATCGGCGACCACGCCATCGGTGATCTGCAGGTCGAACGCGGCGCAGACAGCGGAGATATCGTCGTCCAGGCGCTTGGAAACCTTGTAGGCGCGGAACAGGCGATCCGGCGTGGCGCGCGGCACCCGTACCTTCTCGATGAATTCCCCAGGCTGGCGCGCGGTGACCTTGTAGTCGATGAAGTAATCCTCGAGCGGCAGGGTGCGGCTGCTGGCGCCCTTGCGCAGGACAACTTCGGCACCCAGGGCGATCAGCAGCGGCGGCGAGTCGCCGATCGGCGAGGCGTTGCCGATGTTGCCACCGAGCGTGCCCTGGTTGCGGATCTGCAGCGAGGCGAAGCGCTGCAGCAGCTCGCCGAAATCCGGGTACTCGGTGGCCAGCGCGGCGTAACAGTCGGTCAGCGGGGCGGCTGCACCGATCTCGATATGGCGGTCCGCGATCTGGACCTGCTTCATCTCGGTGATCTGACCGACATGGATCATCACCGGCAGCTCGCGATGGAACTGGGTGACCTCCAGTGCCAAATCGGTGCCACCGGCAAGCAGCCGTGCGTCGGGATTGGCGGCGTAGAACTCGGCCAGTTCGGCGACGGTCAGCGGCGACAGGCAACGCTTTTCGCCGTCGCTGAGCTCGGCCATTTCACGCGGGGCGATGGCCTTGAGCTGGGCGATGGTCTCGGCTTCGCGGGCATCGAACTGGTCCGGCTGCTTGGCACAGCAGGCCTGTTCGGCGGCTTCGAGGATCGGCCGGTAGCCGGTGCAGCGGCAGAGGTTGCCGGCCAGGGCTTCGTGGGCCTGGTGCGGATCGTATTCATTGACCGCGCCGGCGTTCTTCTGCAGGGCGAACAGGCTCATGACGAATCCGGGGGTACAGAAGCCGCACTGCGAGCCGTGGCAGTCGACCATCGCCTGCTGGACGCTGTGCAGCCGGCCCTGGTCCTTGAGGTCTTCGACGCTGATCAGCTGCTTGCCGTGCAGCGCGGAGACGAAGGTCAGGCAGGAGTTTAGGGTGCGATAGCGCAGGCGGTCGCCCACCAGTTCGCCGACCACCACGGTACAGGCGCCACAGTCACCGGAGGCGCAGCCCTCCTTGGTTCCGGTCTTGCCACGATACTCGCGCAGGTACTGCAGCACCGTGGTGTTGGGATCGAGCGCGCGTTCGCTGCGCAGTTCTCGATTGAGGAGAAACTGGATCAAGGCGATGCCTCCGCTGTTGTTGTTCTGACGCGCAAACTATCGCTATCTGACTTTTCGGTCAACTAATTCCTGACTCAAAAGTCAATGCGGCAGGCGCGCGCAGATCGGGCGAGGCATATCGATGCGCTCGCCCATGTTTTCATACTGCAATTAAAGCCCGTTCAGACGGGTTCGGCCTCGCCCTGCCGTCGGTAGGCGTAGGTCTCGGCGAAGCGCGAGAGCATGTACCGGCTGCAGGTGGTGCTCGGGTATTTCGGCGGGGTGGTTTCGTCGTAGCAACCGGGCAGGCAGGCGATCTCGGTGTCCGGATGCGGCTCGGCGAAGAACGGCATGGAGTAGCGGTCCACGCCCAGCGGGCTGATCACGCGATGGGGCGTCGACTTGTAACGGTCGTTGCTCCAGCGCGCCATCATGTCGCCGATGTTGACCACGTAGGTGCCCTCGATGGGCGGCGCGTCGATCCACTCGCCCTTGACGTTCTGCACCTGCAGACCGCCGGCCTGGTCCTGATAGAGCAGGGTGACGCAGCCGTAATCGGTGTGCGCGCCGGCACCTTGCTGATCGGCGCTGGTGGCGGTCTGCCGGGGCGGGTAGTGGATCATGCGAAACACGCTGATGGGCTCGACGAAGCGCTTGTCGAAGAAGTCCCGCTCGATGCCAAGGGCCAGCGCGATGGCACGCAGCAGCGTGCAGGCAAGGTCCTGCATGTCGCGGTAGTGCCCTTCCATCAGCTCGGTCCAGCCTTCGATCTGCAGCGGATGACGGTTGGGCCCGCGCAGTGGTTTGCCGGCCAGTACCTCGGGATGATCGGCAGGCATATGGAAACCCATGTCGAAGGTTTCCTTGAGGTCGCACGGCTGGCTCGGGTCGAGCTGCTCGGTGGCGACGGCACCGTAGCCGCGGTGATGGCGGCTCTTGGTGATATCGATCTTCAGCTTTTCGTCGGCGGGCAGGGCAAAGAAACGCTTGGCATGGTCGGTGAGGGTGGCGATGCGCTCGGCGCTGATCGGATGACCCTTGATATAGAAGAAGCCCCACTCGCGGCAGGCGCGGTCGATGGCCTCGGCGACGGCCAGATGGCCGGCCTCGTCGGCGTTATAGAGCGGCGAAATATCGATGATGGGCAGTGAGTTCATGGCTGACTCCGGGTACGGCGCCGCCGGTCTTCTCGTACCGGCGGCCTTCGAGGGCAATGCCCCCTGCGTGCGGTTCGCCCGGAGGCGGGACGGCACGCGAGATTCCGCAGTGCGCCGGTCGGGCCGGCGCAGGTGACGCTTACTTCGGCATTTCAGCCTTGACGCCTTCGACGTAGTAATTCATCGAGGCGAGGTCCTTGATGCTGGCGGTCTCGCCCTCGGCGATGCGCACTTCGCCAGCCTGGTCCTTGATCGGGCCGGTGAACGGGTGGAATTCACCGCTCTTGATGCTGGCGATGATCGCTTCCGCTTCGGTCTTCACATCGGCCGGCACCAGATCGCTGATCGGCAGGCTGATGCTGTCCTGTGCCAGCCCGCCCCAGAAGTCCTCGGACTTCCAGTTGCCGGCCATCACCGCTTCGGCGGACTTGGTGTAGTGCGGGCCCCAGTCGTTGACGATGGAGGTCAGCACGGCCTTCGGCCCGAAGTGCTGCATGTCCGAGGCGTAACCGACGGAATAGACGCCACGGCGCTCGGCGGCCTGGATCGGTGCCGGGCTGTCGGTGTGCTGGAAGATCACGTCCACGCCCTGGTCGATCAGCGCGTTGGCGGCGTCGGCTTCCTTGCCCGGATCGAACCAGGTGTTGACCCATACCACCTTGATCTCGGTGCCGGGGTTGTACTTGTCCAGCGCCAGCTGGATGGCGTTGATGTCGCGGATCACTTCCGGAATCGGGAAGGACGCGATGTAGCCGACCTTTTTGGTCTTGGTCATCTTCGCCGCGAGGAAGCCGCCGACGTAGCGGCCTTCATAGGAACGGGTCAGGTAGGTACCGACGTTCTTCGCCTGCTTGTAACCGGTGGCGTGCTCGAAGGTGACCTTGGGGAACTGCTTGGCGACCTTCAGCGTGGGGTTCATGTAGCCGAAGGAGGTGGTGAAGATCAGGTCATAGTCGCTCTTGGCCATGTTGCGGATGACCCGCTCGGCATCGGCGCCTTCCGGCACGTTCTCGACGAAGCTGGTCTTCACCTTGTCGCCCAGCTTCTCTTCCATGTACTTGCGACCCTGCTCATGCTGGTAGGTCCAGCCGTGGTCGCCGATCGGGCCGATATAGACGAAGCCGACCTTCAGCGGATCGGCGGCCGAAGCGGCGGCCGTGGTGAGAGCGGCGCTGAAGCCGATCGCTGCGGCAAGGGCGCGCAGCAGGGTTTTCCGTGAGTTGTTCTGCATGGCGGGTGACGCTCCTGTTTGTCTAGCTACAGAGCCTGTGTTGGCTGATAGCTGGTTAGCAAAAAGCTGACCAACTGGACAGATACCTTCGTTGTGCCGGGTTGCGGCCGATTCGACGCGACGCCGAGGCTCGATCGAGACTTGCGCTGGTGCGCCAGTAATCCACGGCGCCCAGCTTTGGTGCAAGCCTCGATCGTGGTTGTTTAGCCGTTTACCAGTTGCCGGGCGGCCTGCTGGTGATCGGCGATCAGTCCCTGCACGTCGAGGCCTTCGACCTGACCGTCGACGACGCGCCATTTGCCGCCGACCATCACCCGGTCGGCCCGGTCGGCGGCGCACAGCAGCAGCGCTGCGACCGGATCGTGGCTGCCGGAGAAGCGCAGTTCGTCCAGCTTGAACAGGGCCAGATCGGCCTGCTTGCCGACCGCCAACTCGCCGATGTCGCTGCGTCCGAGCAGGCGCGCGGAGCCGCGGGTCGCCCAGCCGAGCACCTTCTGCGGGGTGATCTTCTCGGCGCCGTAGCGCAGGCGCTGGATGAATAACGCCTGACGCGCTTCGAGCATCATGTTGGAGGCGTCGTTGGAGGCCGAACCGTCCACGCCCAGGCCGATGATGGCGCCCTTGTCCTCGAGCTCGAGCGTGTGGCAGATGCCGGAGGCCAGACGCATGTTGGAACTCGGGCAATGGCAGATGCCGACCCCGGCTGCGCCCAGGCGGTGAATTTCCACCTGGTTGAAATGGATGCCATGGGCCAGCCAGGTGCGTGGGCCGAGCCAGCCGACGCTCTGCAGGTAGTCGACGGTGCGCATGCCGAAGCGTTTCGCGCAGAACTCCTGTTCGTCCAGGGTCTCGGCCAGGTGCGTATGCAGACGCACGTCCCGCGCTTCGGCCAGCTCTGCGCAGGTCCGCATGATGTCGGTGGTGACCGAGAACGGCGAGCAGGGCGCCAGGGCGATCTGGATCTGCGCGCCGTCGCCGCGCTCGTGGTAGCGGTCGATCAGCCGCTCGCTGTCGGCGAGGATGGCCTCGGCGTCCTGCACCACGCTCTTGCATGGCAGGCCGCCGTTCTCCTTGGACAGGTTCATCGAACCGCGAGTGAGCATGGCGCGCATGCCCAGCTCGCGGACGGCCCCGACCTGGATGTCGATGGCGTCCTCCAGCCCGTCCGGAAACAGGTAGTGGTGATCCGCCGCCGTGGTGCAGCCGGACAACAGCAGCTCGGCCAGCGCCACCTTGCTCGCCAGCTGCAGCGCCTGCGGCGTCAGCCGTGCCCAGACCGGGTAGAGGGTAAGCAGCCAGTTGAACAGCGGCTCGTTGACCACCGGCCCCCAGGCGCGGGTCAGGGTCTGGTAGAAGTGGTGGTGGGTGTTGACCAGCCCCGGCAGCACCACGTGTTCGCGGGCGTCGAAGGTCTCGTTCACCGGCAGCGCGGGCGAGGCCCCGGCGGCGAGCATTTCGACGATGACGCCGTTCTCGATCACCAGCCCGCCAGGGGCCTGGGTGTCGTTGGCGGTGAACAGGGCGAGGGGGTTCTTGATCCAGATACGCTCAGCAGGCATGGCCGGCTTTCTCCTGAAGGGTTGAGTTCAGAGTAGCCAGCTCAGTTATGCCCTGTCTGCTGATCCAGGGGCGGAGGGTTGCCTCTTCCGCGGGGCGGAACGATAAGGGATGCCGCGGGGGGCTGCCAAGGGCTGGTTAGTGCGCCGGTCTCGACCGCGAATGGAACTGCAGCGGGAGAGTCCGTTCACGGTCGATCACGGTCTTGCCTCCTCACCAGGGCAGCGCGTCTCCCAGATAGTCGATGTATCGATGCCCGCCCTGACCGATGGCCCGGGTCACCTGCTCGGCCATGCCGCGAGCGCTGGTCTCGACATCCAGCGGTGCCTGGTCGCCGCCCATATCGGTCTTGACCCAGCCGGGATGCATCGACAGCACTGTCAGCTTCGTCTCGCCGAGCGCGGCGACGAAGGTGCGGGTCAGGTGATTGAGCGCCGCCTTGCTCGCGCCATAGAGGTCCATGCCCATGCCCGGGCCAACCTCGACGCTGCCGAGGATTGAACTCATAAAAACGATCACGCCCTGATCGGGGTTCACCCGCGGCAGCAGCCGCTCGGCCAGGCGCACCGGCGCAACGGCATTAGTGAAGAACAGCTGGCCGACTTCCGCCCGGCTGGCCTGGGTGGCCGGTTTGTCTTGCGGCCCGGCGATGCCGGCGTTGACGAACAGCACATCGATCGGGATGTCGGCCAGGCGCGCGGCCAGTTGGTCGACGCTGGCTGCATCATCCATGTCCAGGGTTTCGATGCGCAGCTGTGGTATTCCACTGAGCGCGTCGGCGCGCTGCGGATCACGCACGGTGGCGATCACCTGCCAGCCTGCGCTGGAAAACTGCTTCGCCAGGCCGAGGCCCAGGCCGCGGGAGGCGCCGACAATCAGTATGTTCTTTGGCATGGAACAATCTCGAAGTTCATGAAGAGGGCAAGAATAGCGCGAGGATCGGCTCGGCGCGCAGCGGGCCGGCATGCGGCAATCGACCACTGCCCGAGTGTTGCAAGCCGTTTCGTTGCGATGGTCAGAACCGCTCTGTTTCGGCTCTCATGGGCTAGCTTTGCAGTGCGCCGGCAATGAATCAGCCACCCCGGAGGACCCAATGCCCGAACAGCAGACCCAATCGACCCGCTGGCACGCTCGTCCGGCCGAGGAGGCCCTGCTGGAACTGGAGTCCACCAGCGCTGGCCTGACGCACGAGCAAGCACGGGAACGACTGCTCCGCTACGGGCCGAACCGGCTCGACGAGGCCAAGCCGGCGAGCATCCTGCAGCGCCTGCTGCGCCACCTGAACAACCTGTTGCTCTACGTGCTGATGGCCGCGGCGCTGGTCACCGGGCTGATGGGACATTGGGTCGATACCTCGGTGATCCTGGCGGTGGTAGTGGTGAACGTGGTGATCGGTTTCGTCCAGGAAGGCAAGGCGGAAAAGGCGCTGCAGGCGATCCGGCATCTGCTGGCGCCGCATGCGGTGGTATTGCGCGACGGCCGGCAGCAGGACATCGATGCCGCCGATCTGGTGCCCGGCGACGTGGTGCTGCTGGCCTCCGGCGACAGCCTGCCGGCCGATGTGCGATTGCTGCAGGCGCGCAATCTGCGCGTCGATGAAGCGGCTTTGACCGGGGAGTCGGTGCCGGTGGACAAGCAGGTCGATGCCATCGTCGATGACGCGGCGATCGGCGATCGGCTCTGCATGGGCTACGCCGGCACGCTGGTCACCCAGGGGCAGGCGCGGGCGGTGGTGGTTGCCACTGGCGCGGCCACCGAAATCGGCCGTATCGGCCGCATGCTCGAATCGGTGGAGCAGGGCACCACGCCGCTGCTGCGCAAGATGGCCGAGGTTGCCCGTGCGTTGACGGCGGTCATTCTCGCGGCTGGTGCGCTCTTGTTCCTGTTTGGCACGCTGGTGCGTGGCATGGGCGCTGGCGAGATGTTCATGGCCGCGGTCGGCCTGTCGGTCGCGGCGATTCCCGAGGGACTGCCGGCGATCATGACCATCACCCTCGCGATCGGCGTGCAGCGCATGGCCGCGCGCAACGCGGTGATCCGTCGATTGCCGGCGGTGGAGACGCTAGGCTCGGTGACAGTGATCTGCTCGGACAAGACCGGCACCCTGACGCGCAACGAGATGACGGTGCAAGAGGTGATCTGCGCAGGCCAGTCACTGGAGGTCGAGGGCGCCGGATATGCGCCGACTGGCAGCTTGCTGTTGCAGGGCGCAGCGGTCGATGCGGCTGCATTGACCACCCGCTCGCCGGCCGCGGCCGCGCTGGTCGAGGCCGCCGCGCTGTGCAATGACGCCAGCCTGCATGAGAAGGATCAGCACTGGGTGCTGGCCGGCGATCCTACCGAGGGCGCACTGCTGACCCTGGCGATGAAGGCCGGGCTTTCACCTACCGCACGACAGGTCGATCGGCCGCGGTTGGACGTGATTCCCTTCGAATCCGAGCACCGTTTTATGGCCACCCTGCACGCCTGCGACGGCGGCAGCGAAGTGCTGGTCAAGGGCGCGCCGGAACGCATCCTGGCCATGTGCTCGCAGCAGCTGCAGGCCGATGGCGTCGAGCAGGCGCTGGATGAGGCGCACTGGCACAACCAGATCGAGGCGCAGGCGCGCGCCGGACGCCGGGTACTGGCCTTTGCCCGCTGCCGGCTGGAGGCGGGCAAGGAGGACCTCGAGCATGCCGATGTCGCCAGCGGGCTGACCCTGCTCGGCCTGGTGGGCATCATCGATCCGCCCCGTGACGAAGCGATCCGTGCGGTGGCGCAGTGCCGTGCGGCCGGCATTCGCGTGGTGATGATCACCGGTGACCACGGCGTGACCGCCAGCGCCATCGCCCGACAGCTGGGCATGGGTGAGGAGATCAAGGCGATCACCGGGCCGGAGCTGGAGCCCATGGACGATGCGGCCATGCGCCAGGCCGTCGCCGAGGCCCGGGTGTTCGCCCGTGCCAGCCCGGAACACAAGCTGCGGCTGGTGCGTGCGCTGCAGGCCAATGGCGAGGTGGTCGCCATGACCGGCGACGGCGTCAACGATGCGCCGGCGCTGAAGCAGGCCGATGTCGGCGTGGCGATGGGCATGAAGGGCACCGAGGCGGCCAAGCAGGCCGGTGCCATCGTGCTGGCGGACGACAACTTCGCCTCCATCGCGCATGCGGTGGAAGAGGGACGTACCGTCTACGACAACCTGCGCAAGACCGTGACCTTCCTGCTGCCGATCAACGGCGGCGAGTCGCTGTCGCTGCTGCTGGCGGTGCTGCTTGGTCTGGCACTGCCGATCACGCCGGTGCAGGTGCTCTGGGTCAACATGGTCAGTTCCGTGGCACTGGCCATGGTGCTGGCCTTCGAGCCGACCGAGGCGGATGTGATGCGGCGTCCACCGCGGCGCCCGGACGAGCCGATGCTGTCGCGCTTCGTGATCTGGCGGATCTTCTTCGTTTCCGCGCTGTTCCTCGCTGGAATCTTCGGCATGTTCCAGTGGATGCTGGCGCAGGGCGCGACGGTGGAGACGGCGCGGACCGTGGCGGTGAACACACTGGTGTGCATGGAGGTGTTCTACCTGTTCAGCGTGCGCTATCTGAAAGCACCGTCGTTCACCGTACAGGGCGTGAAAGGCACGCCGCGGGTACTGTTGGCGGTGTTCGGTGTGTTCGCGCTGCAGCTGCTGTTCACCTACGCGCCGTTCATGCAGTCGCTGTTCGCCTCCGAGGCCCTGCCGTTGGCAACCGGTGCGCTGGTAGTGCTGGCCGGGGTGGCGGTGCTGGTGATCCTGGAGGTCGAGAAGGCGCTGCTGCGGCGCATGGGTGTCGGCACGTCCTGAGGCGGAACGGGCGGCGTGCCGGTCAGAGCGGCGGCAGCTCTTCCATCAGGTCGGTGGAGTTGATGCCGGGGATGTGCAGTTCGCTGTGGGCCAGTTGCTGACCCTCCATCTGCGGCTGGGTCACCCAGGTGAGGATGTCGTAGTAGCGGCGGATGTTGGCCACGAAATGCACCGGTTCGCCGCCGCGGGCATAGCCGTAGCGGGTCTTGCTGTACCACTGCTTCTGCGCCAGGCGCGGCAGCATCTGTTTCACGTCGAGCCACTTGTTGGGGTCCAGCCCTTCGGCTTCGGCGAGCTTGCGCGCATCCTCCAGATGGCCGCCGCCGACGTTGTAGGCAGCCAGGGCGAACCAGGTGCGATCCGGTTCCAGGATGCTTTCCGGCAGCCCGGCATGGACCTTGACCAGATACTTGCCACCGCCCTGGATGCTCTGCACCGGGTCGAGGCGATTGGTCACGCCCATGGCGTTGGCGGTGCGCAGGGTCAGCATCATCAGCCCGCGCACGCCGGTCTTGGAGGTGGCCTCCGGCTGCCAGTGGGATTCCTGATAGCCGATGGCGGCCAGCAGGCGCCAGTCGATGCCATGCTTCTTGGCCGTCTCGCGAAAAGCTTTCTCATAACGCGGCAGGCGTTGCTGCAGATGCTTGGCGAAGGCATAGGCGCCGACGTAGCCGAGCACGTCGACGTGGCCGTAGTAGCGCTCGCGCAGGCGCTGCAACGTGCCGTTCTCCTGGGCCTTTTCAAGGAAGGAGTTGGCTGCCTGGAGCAGGCTGTCGTCCTCGCCCTTGGGTACGATCCAGGCCAGGCTGTTCTGCTCGCCGACGTCGAAACCGGCACGGATGTTGGTGAAGTACACCTGGTTCATGGACATCTCGTTGGATTCCACCAGGGTCAGGTCGATCTGCCCCTCATCGACCATGCGCAGCAGGTCGACCACTTCTACCGCATCGGACTGCTCGTAGCGCAGGTCCGGATACTCGGCCTGCAACGCGGCCAGCTTCTCGGCCTGGCTGCTGCCCTTGAGCACCATGATGCGCTTGCCGATCAGATCCTTCGGGCTGGTCGGCCGGCGCTGGCCGCTGCGGTAGACGACCTGGGTGGTGACGTCGAGATACGAGCGGGTGAAGCGCGCCAGCTCCTGCCGACCTTCGCTGGCCACCAGGCCGGCGGCGGCGAGTGCCGGGCCACCAGGGCGATTGAGGCGGTTGAAGATCTCTTCGATGTTGTCGGCGGTTTCGATCTGCAGCTTGACGCCGAGGGTATTGGCGAAGCGCTTGACCAGTTCGTATTCGAAGCCGGCTTCGCCGTTGCGATCCTGGAAATAGGTGGAAGGGCTGTTGCGGGTGATCACGCGCAGTACGCCTTCCTCCTGAATGCGCTCGAGCTCGCTGGGCTTTTCGGCGCAGCTGCCGAGCATCAGGAAGATTCCGATCGCCAACAGCCAGGTGGCGCAGCGCTTGCGGAACAGGGAATGGGCAAACATCGGCGCAGTATACGCAAAGGCGAACCGCCACCATATCTGGACAGCGAACGGCCTCTCTGCTAGATGCAGCCCGGATGGACGACCGCGGCGCGGCAGTTCGGCATAATGCCGGCCCTGTTGTCCCCGACGCCGAGATCGTTGCCAAACATGACCGAGGTCCAGCCCAAGCCCTGGTTCGTCTACCTGGTGCGTGCCGCCAACGGTGCGCTGTACTGCGGCATCAGCGACGATGCCCAGCGGCGTTTCGCCGAGCACCAGCGCGGGCGTGGCGCGCGCTTTTTCCATTCCAGCCCGGCGCAGGCGCTGGTCTATGTCGAGGCCTGCGCCAGCAAGGGCGATGCGCTGCGCCGGGAAATTGCCATCAAGCGTCTGGACAAGCGCGCCAAGGAGCGTCTGGTTAGCGCGGCCGGCACCGTCGCGTGAATGACGCGCTAATCAGCCGGTAGGCTCGCCGGAGCGGAGCGTCTAAGCTGATGCTCCTCGATCCAATCCACTCTGGCGGAACCTGTCATGCACGAGCTGATCCTGCACCACTATCCCACCTCACCGTTCGCCGAGAAGGCGCGCCTGATGCTCGGATTCAAGCAGTTGTCCTGGCGTTCGGTGATGATCCCGCCGGTCATGCCCAAGCCTGATCTCACCGCGCTGACCGGTGGTTACCGGCGCACCCCGGTGCTGCAGGTCGGCGCCGACATCTATTGCGACACCGCCCTGATCGCGCGTCGACTCGAGGCCGAAAAGGCCACCCCGGCGCTGTTCCCCGAAGGCCAGGAATTCACCGCAGCGACACTTGCCCAGTGGGCCGACTCGGTGCTGTTCCTGAATGCCGTAAGCCTGGTCTTCCAGCCTGAATCCATGGCCGTGCGCTTCGCCCAGGTGCCCAAGGAGTTCGTCCAGGTGTTCAGCCAGGACCGCGCGCAGTTGTTCGCCAACGGCTCGGTGAACCGGGTGCCGCTGGAGCAGGCCAAGAGCAACTGGCCGGTGTTCATGTCGCGCCTGCAACAGCAGCTGGCGCGCGAGGAGGGCGAGTTCCTGCTCGGCGCTGCGCCTTCGCTGGCGGATTTCGCGGTCGCGCACTGCCTCTGGTTCCTGCGCGCGACGCCGGTCACCGCACCGCTGGTGGACGGCTATCCGGAGATCCATGCGTGGCTGGGCAAGGTGCTGGGCGTCGGCCATGGCTCGAGCAGCGAGATGTCCGGCGAGGATGCTGTGCGCGTCGCGCGCGAGGCCGAGCCGGCGGCGCTGCCCGAGGAAGCATTCGTCGATCCGAACGGTTTCCAGGAAGGCCAGCCGGTGACGATCGCCGCGGTGGACTACGGCGCCGACCCGGTCGAGGGTGAGCTGGTGTTCGCTGGTGCTGAGGAGCTGATCCTGCGCCGCAGCGACGATCGCGCCGGCGTCGTGCATGTGCACTTCCCGCGCAGCGGCTATCGCATCGAGGCGCGCTGAGACCTACTGCGCCGCCGGGGCCGCGCGGCGCACGTTCGGCAGCTCCGCGGCCAGTTCGCGGAAGTAGGCGATGCGCTCGTAGCATAGGGTGAGCTCGCCGCTGATGCGGTTGAACCAGGCATCAGGGGCGCCGCAGGTGGACATGCGCAGGGTCAGATCGCGTGGCAACGCGAAGGCTTCGCTGGCCTTGGCCGCCACCGCTTCGAGTTCGCCGCTGGCACGGATCTTCACCAGCAGCTCGGCACCACCGGAGAGGTGCGCAGGTGGCGTGTCGTAGACCACCTTGATTCGGTGTCGCAGCGGTTGCGTGCTGCTGCGCCCGAAGTGCTCACGAAACCACTGCACGGCATGGGCGACCTGCTCGTACTCGTCGGGGCAGTACAGTGCGCGCTCCATCGGCAGCCCGCTGACTTCCAGCACCCAGTCCAGTTGGTCCGGATCGCTGCCATAGGCCAGGCAGGCAATGTTGTAGAAACGCTGGGCGTCCAGCGCGTGACTGTCCCAAACCGGCACCTCCGTGCCGCTGCGCTCGGCGCCTTGCCACTCCAGCCGCCAGTAATCGGCGACATCCATCAGCTTGGCGTAGAAGTCGTCGCGGTGCTGTTCGCGTTGCAGCAGGAACAGGCCCATGAAACCGAGCTGGTCGGCAGCGTCCTCCTCGCGACCGAGCACGGGCAGTTGTATTTCGCTGATCAGCAGGTGCCCCATTTCGTGCATCAGGGTGAACTCGGCGTTGGCCACGGTGAAACGCACCGCGTCCACCGACGGCTCGGGCGTCGCGCCGCCGTCCTGCGCCCGCGCCAGCAACGACACCAGCCATAGCAGCCAGGCGAAACGGCTCATGACGTGCCGTCCAGGTCGGCATGGCTGAACGGCGCCGGGCCGCTCGGCCAGCTCAACGCCAGGCGTTCGAAGTCACGGGCCAGCAGGCTGGCGACGATGAGGTCGCGCAGCCAGCGATGGTCAGCAGGAATCACATACCAGGGTGCCGCGTCGCGGTGGGTCCGCCTCAGCACATCGGCCCATTGCGCCTGATACTCGGCGAAGTGGCGGTGGTCGCGCAGATCGCCGAGGGTCAGTTTCCAGCGTTTTTCCGGATGATCCAGACGGCTATGCAGGCGCTGCTTCTGCTCGGCGAGCGAAAGCTGCAGATAGCACTTGAGCGGGTGAATCCGTCGTGTGGCCATCTGCTGTTCGAACTCGGCGATCGCCGCGTAGCGTTGTGGCAGCTCCGCCGCCGCGCACAGGCCGTCACGTACATCGCTGACCAGCGCCTCGTAGTAGCTGCGGTTGAACACGCCGAGCGTGCCCGGGGCCGGCAGGCGCTCGCGGTAGCGCTGCAGAAATGCCTGGCGACGCTCGTCCGGGCTCGGCGCCTGGAAGCCGATGGCTGACATGCCGAGCGGGTCGAGGCCGGCAAGAACGCGGCGCACCACGCCGTTCTTGCCCGAGCAGTCGGGCCCCTGCAGCACCAGCAGCGGAGCGTCACGTCGGTTGGCCATGAGCATGCTCTGCTGCTCGCGCAGCCAGTCCTTCAGGGCTGCCAGCTGCGCCTGTGCCTGCTGTTTGTCGAGACCATAGTCCCGTGCCGGATCGCGCCCCAGCGGCGCGCCGGGGTCGCACAGGCAGTCGTCGAGCAGGCTATCCGGCAGGCGCATGGCAGATTCAGTCCTTGCGGCGCTTGAGCTGGTCCTTGAGCTGGGTGGGCAGCTGGCGAATGATCAGCATGTCGCGGTCCTCGTCGTATTCGATCTTCGAGCCCAGAAGGTGCGATTCGAAGCTGATCGACAACCCCTCGGCGCGGCCGGTGAAACGGCGGAACTGGTTGAGGGTGCGCTTGTCCGGCGGAATCTCCGGCGACAGGCCGTAATCCTTGTTACGGATGTGCTCGTAGAAGGCCCGCGGGCGGTCCTCGTCGATCACCCCGGAGAGTTCCTCGAGGGTGATCGGCTCGCCCAGCTTGGCCTGGGTGCTGGCGTAGTCCACCAGTGCCGAGGTCTTTTCGCGCGCCTGCTCCTCCGGCAGGTCCTCGCTCTCCACATAATCGCTGAAGGCCTTGAGCAGGGTGCGCGTCTCGCCCGGGGCGTCGACGCCTTCCTGGCAGCCGATGAAGTCGCGGAAGTACTCCGATACTTTCTTGCCGTTCTTGCCCTTGATAAAGGAAATGTACTGCTTCGACTGCTTGTTGTTCTGCCACTCGGAAATGTTGATGCGCGCCGCCAGATGCAGCTGACCCAGATCCAGATGCTTGGCCGGCGCCACATCCAGCGATTCGGTCACTGTCACGCCTTCGCTGTGATGCAGCAGGGCGATGGCCAGGTAGTCGGTCATGCCCTGCTGGTAATGCGCGAACAGCACGTGGCCACCGGTGGACAGGTTGGATTCCTCCATCAGCTTCTGCAGGTGCTCCACGGCCTGGCGGCTGAACGCGGTGAAGTCCTGACTGCCTTCCATGTATTGCGCCAGCCAGCCACTGAATGGATAGGCGCCGGATTCGCCGTGGAAGAAGCCCCAGGCCTTGCCCTGCTTGGCGTTGTAGCTTTCGTTGAGGTCCGCCAGCAGGTTTTCCATGGCCTGCGATTCGCCCAGCTCCGAATCGCGGGCGTGGAGGACGGCTGGGGTTCCGTCCGGCTTTTTCTCGATCAGATGAACAATGCAGTGGCGAATCGGCATGAGGCACTCATAGAGGTGGGTAGAACAGCTGCAGTTTAACCGAGCGGGACAGTTCGACGAGCAGTTGCTAAGGCTCAGGGTATCCTGAGTAAACTGCTCGCCTTTTCTCCAAGGAATGACGCTCATGACTGCTGCATGGCGCAACTCGGCCTGGATCCTCGCCGGTGGTTCGCTGATTCTCGCCATCTCGCTGGGGGTACGCCACGGCTTCGGCCTGTTCCTGCCTCCGATGAGTGCCGAGTTCGGCTGGGGGCGCGAAGTGTTCGCCTTTGCTATCGCCGTGCAGAACCTGATCTGGGGCCTGGTGCAGCCGGTCACCGGCGCGTTGGCCGATCGTTTCGGCGTCGCGCGTGCCGTGCTCATCGGCGGCATTCTCTATGCGGTGGGCTTGGCGCTGATGGCGCTGTCCGATTCGCCGATGACGCTGACCCTCAGCGCCGGGCTGCTGATCGGACTGGGGCTGTCGGGTACCTCCTTTTCGGTGATTCTCGGCGCAGTCGGCCGGGCGGTGCCGCCGGAAAAGCGCAGCATGGCGATGGGCATCGCCAGTGCCGCAGGCTCCTTCGGCCAGTTCATCATGCTGCCGGGCAGCCTGGGGCTGATCGAATGGCTGGGCTGGTCTTCGGCGCTGCTGGCGCTGGGTTTGCTGGTCGCCCTGATCGTGCCGCTCGCCGGCATGATGCGCAGTCCCGCGCAGGCACCGGCAGCGGCCGGTACGCAGCAGTCGCTGGGCGAGGCGCTGCGCGAGGCGGCTGGCCATTCCGGATTCCGCATGCTGGCGCTGGGCTTCTTCGTCTGCGGCTTTCAGGTGGTGTTCATCGGTCTGCACCTGCCGGCCTATCTGGTCGACCAGCACCTGCCGGCGCAGGTCGGCACCACCGTGCTGGCGCTGGTCGGGCTGTTCAACGTGGTCGGCACCTATACCGCCGGCTGGCTGGGCAGCTGTTATTCCAAGCCGAAGCTGCTCGCCGGGCTGTACCTGATCCGCGGGGTGGTGATCAGTGTTTTCCTGCTGATGCCGCTGACCGTCTGGAGCGCCTATGCGTTCGGCATTGCCATGGGCCTGCTGTGGCTGTCCACGGTGCCGCTCACCAATGGCACGGTGGCGACCATGTTCGGCGTGCGCAACCTGTCCATGCTCGGTGGCATCGCCTTCCTGTTCCATCAGCTGGGCTCGTTCTTCGGCGGCTGGTTGGGCGGCTGGCTGTACGACCGTACTGGCAGCTATGACCTGGTCTGGCAGATCGCGATCGCCCTCAGCCTGATCGCCGCGCTGCTCAACTGGCCGATTCGCGAGCAGCCGGTGGATAGGTTGCGTACGGCGCAGGCCAGCTGATGCGTCGGCTTTGGCTCGGCGCGGCCAGTGTCCTGCTATTGGGCGCGCTGGCGCTACTTGCCTGGTGGGGCTGGCAGCGTGGTGGTCTGGCGCTGCTGCAGCTGGGCCTGGGCACCTGCTGAGCCTGGCGGCTGTGCCGCCGGTTTCCTCGTTCGATCCGTTTTCTTCTTCCGCTCCCGCAGTCTGGCGACCGCAACGGCCGCCAAACGGTACGGCGGGTAGGGAATCAATCGGCCAATCACTGCTCAAAGACGAAGCGGCGTAGAAGAAGTTAAGAACAAATCGCCGGTTCTTAGCAGCAAGCTATCGGCATTTGTGCGTGCACGCCCATAAACACGCGGCAGTCCGGGTCCCTGATTCCAGGCGCGGCTGTCGCATAACCGTCATCAACAATTGGTAAATACCTGCCGCACGCAGTCAATGGAGCAATAACCGATGTCCACTCTCACCGAACTCGCCCAGCAAATTGCCAAGCTCTATCCGCTGCAGGACAAGCGCGTCGGCAAGCGATACCGCGTGGTAGGCGAGCTGGCCGGGATGACCGAACTGGAAGAGATCAACGGCGAGCCGCGCTACATCCGTACGCTGGCGCTCAAGGACCGTCAGGTCTGGGATCTCGCCGTCTGATGCATCTGCAGTCGAGCGCCGCCGCGGTTCAGGTCCGCGGCCAGCGCTCGGCGCGCCAGCCAGCCTGTTCGGCTGCATCGAGAAAGGTCCAAGCGACGAAGCGGCTTTTCTTTTGCCCCTGGGCCATATCCAAAGCCTGAACCTGCCGCGCACCCAGGCGTTGCAAGCGCGCCATCAGCGGTGCCACGTTGCCGCCCTTCGATACCAGCGTGCTGAACCAGTAGACCTGCCTGGCGAACGCCACGCTCTCGTCCGCCATGCGCGCGACGAATGCCGCCTCGCCACCCTCGCACCAGAGCTCTGCCGCCTGGCCGCCGAAGTTCAGCTTCGGCAGCTTGCGGCTCGGGTCCAGTTTGCCGAGATTGCGCCACTTGCGCTGACTGCCGCTGGCAGCCTCGGCCTGCGAGGCGTGGAATGGCGGATTGCACAGCGTCAGCTCGAAGCGATCCTCCGCCGCCAGGATGCCCTTGAAGACCTGCTTCGGCGCGTCCTGCCGGCGCAGTTCGATGGCCTTGTCGAGCCCGTTGGCGGCGACGATGGTGCGCGCCGAGGCCAGCGCCGTGGCGTCGATGTCGCTGCCAGTGAAGCGCCAGCCATATTCGCGATGGCCGATCAGCGGGTAGATGCAGTTGGCGCCGGTGCCGATATCGAGCACCCGGACCGCGGCGCCACGCGGGATGACGCCGCCGTTATCGGCGGCCAGTAGGTCGGCCAGGCCGTGCAGGTAATCCGCCCGTCCCGGCACCGGCGGGCAGAGGTAGCCGGCAGGAATGTCCCAGTGCTGGATGCCGTAGAACTGCCGCAGCAGCGCGCGATTGAATACCCGCACCGCATCCGGATTGGCGAAGTCGATGCTCTGCTTGCCGTAGGGATTGAGGATGACGTACTCGCCCATCTCCGGGCAGGCGGCGATCAGCTTGGGAAAGTCGTAGCGGCCGCTGTGGCGGTTGCGTGGATGCAGCACGGCCTTCGGCTCGGCAGGGCGCGGCTGGGACGAGGTTTTGCGTGGCATCGGATCGACTGGAGATTGGCGGCTGGGCGCGCATTGTCCCACAACCGCCTCGGCTGGCTAGTGCCGGCGCGGCACCATCAGCATCCACAGCAGCCCCCAGAGCAGCGCGCCGGCGCCAAGCCAGAAGGCGCTGTGCAGGCTGCCGCCCATGCCCATCCAGATGCTGGTCAGCCAGGGCGCGGCGAGCTGGGTCAGCCCGTACAGCGCGATCAGTGCCGCCGACAGCCGCGGGCCCTGATGCGGCTGCAGCGCGCGGGCCAGGCGCTGGGTCAGCAGCACGGTGCCGAGGAAGGTGCCGCCAACCAGCACCGCACACAGCAGGATGCCGACGGCGCCCGGCAACAGCAGCGCGGCCAGCACGCCGAGCAGCTGGGTCAGATAGCTCAGGCGCAGGGCGATGTCGTCGCCCAGGCGCACACCCAGACGGTTCCACAGCCAGGGCGAGGGCAGGGTTGCCAGCGCCACCACCAGCCAGCTGCCGCCGATGAGAAAGTCGCCGGGCTCCACCTGCAGGCGCGCCACCATGGGCAGAAAGGTCATCGGCAGGATGTAGCCCATCCCGGCGCCGGCGTAGGAAAGAAACAGCGGCGTGCTGGCGCGGTCGAGCAGCTTGCCACTCGGCGTCGTCGCGGACGGGGCGGGTGCCTGCTCGGTTGGCAGGTCCAGCCGCGACAGCTGGCGCCAGCCCCACCAGGCCAGCGGTATCGACAGCAGCGCCGCCGGCCACCAGCGATCGGCGCCCAGCAGGTAACCGTCGCTCAGGCTGACCAGCAGGCTGGACAGGATAAGGCCGACGCAAACCCCGAGGTAGACCAGCCCGCTGGCCGACACGCGTTGCTGGCGTGCCAGCCACTCGAGGATCAGCGAGGGCGCCTGGACGAACACCAGGCCATTGCTGATGCCGTTGGCCAGGCGCAGCGCGGCGAGGGCATCGGCGGATTCGGCCTGGGTCTGCAGCAGGCTGCTCAGCACGTGCAACGCCAGTGCCCAGGGCAGGCTGCGGCGGATCTGCGTGACGCGGTGCCAGCGCACCGCGAGCAGCGCGCCGATCAGGTAACCGAGGTAGTTCCAGCTGGCGATGCTGGCGCCTTCCTGCACGCTCAGCAGACCGTCTTCCACCAGCCAGGGCAGCAGCGGGGTGTATACGAAGCGGCCGAGGCCGTGGACGACCAGCAAGAGAATGGCACCGGCCAGCAGGACCGGAAACAGCGCGACGCGTTGAGGCATGGAGTTGTTCTTTTTCGAATGAGGCCCCGAGCTTAACGGCTGTGCCGCTTGCCCGCCATGCCACTTTGAGCGTCACGGTGCCCTGCGTGATGCCGCCCTCAGAGCGGAAATACCAGCGGTACCAGCAGCACCGCGACGATCATCACCAGCACGGTGAAGGGCACGCCGATGCGCACGAAGTCGCCGAAACGGTACTGCCCCGGGCCGAGCACCAGGGTGTTCACCGGCGAGGAGATCGGCGTCATGAAGGCGGCCGAGGCGGCGAGTGCGACGATCATGGCGAACGGGTAGGGCGAGGCACCCAGCTGTTCGGCGGTGGACAGTGCGACGGGTGCCATCAGCACGGCGGTGGCGGTGTTGGAGATGAACAGGCCGATCAGTGCGGTGAGCAGGAACAGGCAGGCGAGCAGCGCGTGCGGCCCGGCATCGCCGAGCAGACCGACCAGCCCCGAGGTGGCCAGGGTGATGCCGCCGGTCTTCTGCAGCGCGAGGGCGAAGGGCAGCATGCCGACGATCAGCACCAGGCTCTGCCAGTGGATCGCCTTGTAGGCGCTGTCCATGTCGATGCAGCGGAACAGGCCCATGACCAGACAGCCGATCAGCGCCGCCAGCACGTTGGGCACCAGGCCGCTGACCATCAGTGCGACCATCAGCGCCAGGCCGAGCAAGGCGAATGGCGCCTGGTTGGCCGCGGGCGCCACGTCGTCCACCTCCGCCGGCAGGCTCAGCACCAGGAAGTCGCGGCTCAGGCCCTGCAGGCGGTGGATGTGCTTCCAGCTGCCGGCAACCAGCAGGGTGTCGGCCGGCTTGAGCTTCTCGTCCACTAGCAGCCCCTGCAACGCCTCGCGGTTGCGCCTGAGACCGACGACGTTGAGCTTGTGCCGGCTGCGAAAACCCAGCTGCTGGATGGTCTTGCCCGGCAGGCGCGAATCCGGTGGCAGCGCCACTTCCGCCAGGCCCAGCTCGCGGGCGTGGTCGGCATAGTAGGAGGTGCTCAGCTGCAGCGGCTCCAGACCGAGTTCGCGGTAGGCACCAAGCAGGCCGATGGCCGGGCTGGCCAGGTCCACCAGCAAGACGTCGCCGACGAACAGTTCGGTGTTGCCGGTGGCTATCAGCAGCAGGTTGCGCAAACGTTCGTGGCGCTCTACCGCGATCACGTTGATGCCGTACTCGCTGCGCAGACGCAGGGCGTCCAGTGCCTGGTTGGCCAGGATCGAGCCGGGCAGCACGCGCAGGCGTCGCTCGCGCTCGTCGAGCCGGTAATCTCGCGCGAGATCGGCCAGGGTGTGTCGCGGTTCTAGGGCGGGGCCGTGCTTGTCGGAGCCGAGCCAGCGACGTGCCAGCAGCATGTAGCCAGTCCCGAGCAGCAGGATCGCCAGGCCGATGGGCGTGAAATCGAAGAAGGCGAAACCGTCGAGCCCGGCGCGGCGCAGTTCACTGTTGATCACCAGGTTCGGCGGCGTCGCCACCAGGGTCAGCATGCCGCTGATGAGACCGGCAAAGGCCAGCGGCATCAGCAGGCGCCGCGGCGAGACCTTCATGCGGTTGGCGATACCCAGCACCACGGGAATGAAGATGGCCACCACACCGGTGGAACTCATCACCGAGCCGAGCCCGGCGACCGCCAGCATCAGCAGCACCAGCAGGCGCGTTTCGCTGCTGCCCGCGGCGCGCATCAGCCAGTCGCCCAGGCGGTAGGCGATGCCGGTGCGTACCAGGCCGTCGCCGATGACGAACAGTGCGGCGATCAGCACCACGCTCGGATCGCTGAAGCCGGCCAATGCCTCCTGCACGCTGAGCACGCCGGTCAGGGGCAGGGCGACCATGGCCAGCAGCGCGACCACGTCCATGCGCGGCCTGTTCAGCACGAACAGGCCGACGCAGCCGGCCAGCAGGGCGAGGACCAGAAGCAGATCGCCGTTCATGGCAATCAGGGGTAATCGAGGATGGCTTTGATCTGCGGCAGCTGGCGTTCGATCCAGCCCTTGTCGATGGCGCCCCAGCTGCGGATCACATAGTGCCCGGCGTTGTGGCGTTCACCGTCGTCCTGGACGAACGCGCAGTCGATGTCCAGATCGGCCAGGGCGGCCAGGGTGTCCTGGGCGGTGCGGCGCGGCATACCGGTGGCTTCCATCAGCGCCGGGACGCTGCAGGCGGTGCCGCTGTCGATCAGCCAGGCGACGTAGAGTCGACGGTAGAAGCTGGTTTTGGTCTTGCTGACGGTCATGGAAGGTCCCTGGCCAGGTCGTCTGTGGGGACAGCGACCTGGCCGGGCTCGCTACGTTCAGCGCAGGGCGAGCATGCCGATGTAGGTCGCGGCGCCCGCAGTGTAACCGAGGAAGGCCAGCAGGCTGACGCGCTTGATGTACCAGGTGAAGCTGATCTTCTCCATGCCCATCGCGGCGACACCCGCGGCCGAGCCGATGATCAGCGTGCTGCCGCCGGTGCCGGCGCAGTAGGCCAGCATTTCCCAGAAGTTACCGTCGACGACGAACTGCGACATCCAGCCGAGTTCTTCTGCAGCGGTTGCCGCCAACATCTTCTCGCTGACCAGCGGGTACATCTTCATCGCACCAGCCACCAGCGGCACGTTATCGACCACGGCCGAGAGCAGGCCGATGGCGTAGTTGATCGCATAGATATGGCCCAGCGACTCGCGCAGCGCGGTGGCGACCTGGGTCAGGTGGCCGGCGGTGGCGAGGCTGGAAACCGCCAGCAGGATGCCGAGGAAGAACAGCACGCTGGGCGTGTCGACCTTGCGCAGTACGCCGACCACCGAGAGCGGGTGCTTGTCCTCGGCGTTCTTGTTGCGGTGGATGAATTCGGTAGTCACCCAGAGCACGCCGAGACCGAAGAGAATGCCCATGTACGGCGGCAGGTGGGTCACGGTCTTGAACACCGGCACGAACAGCAGGGCGGCGAGGCCGAGGCCCAGCACCAGGTTGCGCTCGAAGACCGTAGTGGTCGGCGGATGCTTCTCGGCCAGGTGGGCACGCGGCCGCGGCCGTGGCGCTTCGCCGCGCAGGGTGAAGCTGAGGATGATCAGTGGCACCAGCAGGCACACCAGGCTCGGCAGGAACAGTCCGCTGATCACGCCCGAGGCGGTGATCTGGCTGCCGATCCAGAGCATGGTGGTGGTCACGTCGCCGATCGGTGACCAGGCACCGCCAGCGTTGGCAGCGATCACCACCACGCCGACGAACAGCCAGCGCTCAGGGCGGCCGCGGATCAGCTTGCGCAGCAGCGAGACCATGACAATGGTGGTGGTCAGGTTGTCCAGCGCCGCGGAGAGGAAGAAGGTGAGGAAACCGACGATCCACAGCAGGTGTACGCGCTTGCGGGTCTGGATGCGGTCAGTGATGGCCTTGAAGCCTTCGTGGGAGTCGATCAGCTCGACGATGGTCATCGCCCCGAGGAGGAAGAAGAGGATCTCCGAGACTTCGCCCAGGTGGTGACGCAGCGCCTCCACCACCACCGCCGACGAGTCGGCCGGGTCATGGCTGCCATGCTGCAGCAGCGGCAGGATGTGGTCGGCGCCCAGTACCAGAATGGTCCAGGTGAGCACGGCGGTAAGGATCGCCGCGGCGGCCTTGTCTATTTTCAGTGGATGTTCAAAGGCTATGCATAGATAGCCTATGACGAACACGACAGCCATGAGTGCATACATCGGAGGGACTCCATCTTAAGGAACCTTGCCGGGCATGCGGACGTGGCGACGCAGCCTCGGCGGCTGGCAGGGGCACGATTGGCTGTCACTGGTGAAACAAGTCGGGAACCGCGAAGGTGAGGCAGTCGCCTGCCACGGGAAAACGGTCGCGCGTCAGCGGAATGCATCAGGCATCACGCCTCGCTGCTGAGGGCTCATTTCATGTTGTCGAGCTGATCGTCTGGGCATTAACGGCCTGCCAGTTTGTAAAGGGTGTTTCGTGTGCGACATAGTGTAACAGCCTTGCCGGTAATAACTTGTCATCAATCAAGATGACCTCCTTAAGCAAAAAGGCCAGCACCTTTCGGGCTGGCCTTTTCATTTTTGCCGCTTCGCGGATCAGAGCGAGGCGATCCGCTGGCGCTGCTCCAGCAGCCTGGCCTTGGCCTGTTCGGCCTCGGCCAGCTTGGCGCGCTCCTTGTCGATCACCTCGGCCGGCGCCTTGTCGACGAAGCCGGCGTTGGACAGCTTTCCGCCGACGCGCTTGACCTCACCGTCCAGTCGCGCGATCTCCTTGTCCAGACGCGCCAGCTCGGCATCCTTGTCGATCAGCCCGGCCATCGGCACCAGCACCTGCATGTCACCCACCAGCGCAATGGCCGATAGCGGTGCTTCTTCACCGTCGCCGAGCAGGCGCACGCTTTCCAGCTTGGCCAGTTTCTTCAGCAGCGGCTCGTTGTCCGCCAGGCGGCGCTGGTCGCTAGCCGAAGCGTTGCCGAGCACCACGTCGATACGCTTGGCCATGGAGATGTTCATCTCGCCGCGGATCTGCCGAATGCCCAGCATGAAGGCCTTGACCCACTCGATATCGCCTTCGGCGGCTTCGTCGATGCGCTCCGGGTTGAACTCCGGCCAGGGCTGCAGCATCAGCGTTGGGCCGGACTTGCCGGCCAGCGGCGCGACGCGCTGCCAGATTTCCTCGGTAATGAACGGTATGAACGGATGGGCCAGGCGCAGCGCCGTTTCCAGAACGCGCACCAAGGTGCGGCGGGTGCCGCGCTGGCGTTCGGCGCTGGCGGTCTCGTCCCACAGCAGCGGTTTGACCAGCTCCAGGTACCAGGCGCAGTACTCGTCCCAGATGAACTCGTAGAGTGCCTGCGCGGCCAGGTCGAAGCGGAAGGCCTCCAGCTGGCGGGTCACTTCGGCCTCGGTGCGCTGCAGCGCGGAGATGATCCAGCGGTCCACCGAGGACAATTCCACCGGTTCGTCGTTGGCGCCGGTGTCCTTGCCTTCGGTGTTCTCGAAGACGAAGTTGGCCGCGTTCCAGATCTTGTTGCAGAAGTTGCGGTAACCCTCGACGCGACCCATGTCGAACTTGATGTCGCGACCGGTGGATGCCAGCGAGCAGAAGGTGAAGCGCAGGGCGTCGGTGCCGTAGCTGGCGATGCCTTCGGGAAACTCGGCGCGGGTCTGCTTGGCGATCTTCTCGGCCAGCTTGGGCTGCATCATGCCGCTGGTGCGCTTGGTCAGCAGTTCATCGAGGGTGATGCCGTCGACGATGTCCAGCGGGTCGAGCACGTTGCCCTTGGACTTGGACATCTTCTGTCCCTGGCCATCGCGGACCAGACCGTGCACATACACGGTCTTGAACGGAATCTGTCCGGTCAGGTGGGTGGACAGCATGATCATCCGGGCGACCCAGAAGAAGATGATGTCGAAGCCGGTGACCAGCACGTCGGTGGGGTGGAAGGTCTTGAGGAAATCCGTCTGCTGCGGCCAACCGAGGGTGGAGAAGGTCCACAGGCCGGAGCTGAACCAGGTGTCCAGCACGTCCTCATCCTGACGCAGTTCGACGTTGTTGCAGAGGTTGTACTTGCTGCGCACCTCCACTTCGTCGCGGCCGACATAGACGTTGCCGGCTTCGTCGTACCAGGCCGGAATGCGATGCCCCCACCAGAGCTGACGGCTGATGCACCAGTCCTGGATGTCGCGCATCCAGCTGAAATACATGTTTTCGTACTGCTTGGGCACGAACTGGATCTCGCCACTTTCCACGGCGGCGATGGCCTTCTCGGCCAGCGGCTTGGTGGAAACGTACCACTGGTCGGTCAGCCAGGGCTCGATGATGGTGCCCGAGCGGTCGCCGCGCGGCACTTTCAGCGCGTGGTCGTCGATCTTCTCCAGCAGGCTCATGGCGTCGAATTCGGCGACGATGGCCTTGCGCGCATCGAAGCGGTCCATATGTGCGTAGCCGTCCGGCAGGCTGCCGTCGATCTTGTCGTTCACCGAGCCGTCGATGTTGAACACCTGGGCACGGGCCAGGATGCAGGCGTTCTGATCGAAGATGTTGATCAGCGGCAGGTGATGACGCTTGCCCACCTCATAGTCGTTGAAGTCGTGCGCCGGGGTGATCTTCACGCAGCCGGTACCGAACTCGAGGTCGACGTAATCGTCGGCCACGATGGGAATCAGGCGGTTGACCAGCGGCAGCATGACGTGGCGGCCGATCAGGCTCTTGTAGCGCTCGTCCTCCGGGTGCACCGCGATGGCGGCGTCGCCGAGCATGGTTTCCGGGCGGGTGGTGGCGACCACCAGGTAATCCAGGCCATCGGCGGTCTTGCAACCATCGGCCAGCGGATAACGCAGGTGCCAGAGGTGACCCTTCTCGTCGTGGTTTTCCACTTCCAGATCGGAAATGGCGGTGTGCAGCTTGGTATCCCAGTTGACCAGACGCTTGCCGCGATAGATCAGGCCGTCTTCATGCAGGCGTACGAAGGCTTCCTTGACCGCCTCGGAAAGGCCGTCGTCCATGGTGAAGCGCTCCCGCGACCAGTCCACCGAGCTGCCCAGGCGACGGATCTGCCGGGTGATGTTGCCACCGGATTCTTCTTTCCATTGCCAGACCTTCTCGAGAAACTTCTCGCGTCCCAGGTCATGACGGCTGGTGCCCTGCGCGGCCAGCTGGCGCTCGACCACCATCTGCGTGGCGATACCGGCATGGTCGGTGCCTGGCTGCCACAGGGTGTTGCGGCCCTGCATGCGGCGCCAGCGGATCAGCGCATCCATGATGGCGTTGTTGAAGCCATGGCCCATGTGCAGGCTGCCGGTGACGTTCGGCGGCGGAATCATGATGGTGTAGGGCTCGCCGGAGCCTTGTGGGGCGAAGTAGTTGTTCGATTCCCAGGTCTGGTACCAGGAAGTCTCGATGGCGTGCGGCTGGTAGGTCTTGTCCATGCGGCGGGACCCTTAAAACGGCTGGTCGGAAAAACGGGCAAGTATAAAGGCAAACGGCCGCGAGATTTCGCGGCCGTGCGGATTAACTCTGCATTGGCGCGGGATGGCTCAGGGGCGGGGCGGCGGTGTACGCACCAGGCGGTCGATGCGGCTCTCGAGGCGGCGCTTGAGCTCGGCCTCGATTTGCGGCACGAAGTCGTCGATCACTTCCTGCAGGATCAGGTTGGCGGCGGTGCGCAGCTCGTGGTCGATATGCCGCTCGGCCAGGGAGCGGAAGGCACTGCGCACATTGGTTTCCCGTGGCTCGTCGTCGCAGGGGGTGGTGGCTGCGACGGCCGGTCCGGGTTCGACGATATCGGACAGGAGCGGAATGCTGTCCGGATCCACCGGGGCGCCTGTTGTGGCGGTGTCGGGGAAATCGTCGCCGAGCAGTGCGCGAATGGATTCGAGATCGCTTAGCAGTTCGGCGGGTTTGTTCGGGGCTTTCGGTGTCATCTGCGTGGTTCCGGGCTGGTGCATCCCGGCTGTTTGCCAGGGGGGATCCCTTGCTATCTAAATTGGAGCGGCTAGAGCTCGACCCTTTTGGGATCATAGCCCTGGCGCCGATACAGGCGAAAATTCTCCCGGCAGGCGGTCAGCAGCTGCGGCTCCTGGTTGACGATCTCGATGACCCGGCTGAAGCGGTCGATATGTGCCGAGAGTGTCGGTGCCAGGTTGATCAGCAGACCCTGGGCGGTCGGTGGTTCCTGTTCGAGCCCGATGACCACTGGCGCCTGCACCTCCTCGGCGTACTGCTCGTGCGGGATGAACCGTTCCGCGCGAAAGCTCCAGAGCAGCTCGTCGAGCCGGGTCGACTGTTCTTCGTCGCTGCAACGGACGACCACCTGCAGGCCATGCTGCCAGCCCTTGGCCGCCAGCTGGCAGGCCGCGCGCAGCCGCCCGAGCGGGTTGTCGTCCGGCAGCACGTAGAACTCGATGCGTGTCATGGGCGTGCGCCCGTCGGGCCGGCGAGCGCGGGGCCGCGCCGGCCGCTGTCACGCGCGGTGATCGGGCTCATCCGTTGATCCGGTCCAGCAGGTACTGGGTCAGCAGGGGCACGGGACGGCCAGTCGCGCCTTTTTCCTTGCCGCCACTGGTCCAGGCGGTGCCGGCGATGTCCAGGTGGGCCCAGGGGTACTTCTTGGTGAAGCGCGAGAGGAAGCAGGCGGCAGTGATGGTGCCGGCCTTGGGTCCGCCGATATTGGCGATGTCGGCGAAGGGGCTGTCCAGCTGCTCCTGATACTCGTCGAACAGCGGCAATTGCCAGGCGCGGTCGGCGGCGCTCTCGCCGGCCTGCAGCAGCTGCTGGATGAGCTCGTCGTTGTTGCCCAGCAGGCCCGAGGTGTTGCTGCCCAGCGCGACGATGCAGGCGCCGGTCAGGGTGGCCACGTCGATTACGGCGCGTGGCTCGAAGCGCTCGGCGTAGGTCAGGGTGTCGCACAGCACCAATCGGCCTTCGGCGTCGGTGTTGAGGATTTCCACGGTCTGGCCGCTCATGGTGGTGACGATGTCGCCCGGACGAGTCGCGCCGCCGCTGGGCATGTTCTCGGCGCAGGCCAGCAGGCAGACCAGGTTGATCGGCAGCTGCAGTTCGAGCACGGCCTTGAGCGTACCGAGCACGCTGGCGGCGCCGCCCATGTCGTACTTCATCTCGTCCATGCCCAGGCCCGGCTTGAGGCTGATGCCGCCGGTGTCGAAGGTGATGCCCTTGCCGACCAGGGCATAGGGCTTGTCGCCTTTCTTGCCGCCGTTGTACTGCAGAACGATGATGCAGCCCGGCTGGTCGCTGCCCTGGGATACCGCGAGGAACGCGCCGGCGCCGAGTTCGCGCAGTTTCTTCTCGTCCAGCACATCGAGCTTGACACCCTTGTAGGCCTTGCTCAGCTGCCGGGCCTGATCGGCGAGGAAGGTCGGGTGGCAGACGTTCGGCGGCAGGTTGCCCAGGTCGCGGGTGAAGGCCATGCCGGTGGCGATCGCCGAGGCCTCGCGGGCGGCGCGCTCGACACCGGCCTGTTCGGCCTTGTCGCAGAGCAGGATGATCTTCTGCAGTGCGCGCGGTTCGGCCTTCTTGCTCTTGAATTGGTCGAATACGTACTGGCCGTCGGCAACGATCTCCACCAGCAGGCGCGTGCGGGCATAGCTGTCGCGCCCCTTGACCTGCACGTCCTGCATGGCGAAAGCGGCATCGCCACCACCCAGATTCTTGATGACAGCCAGCGCTGCATTGACCACTTTGCGCCATTGGCTGCTGTCGAGTTCATCCGCCTTGCCGGTGCCGACCAGCAGCACCCGCTCGGCCTTGAGGCCGGGCAGGCCGTGCAGCAGCAGCGTCTGTCCCGGCTTGCCCTGGATGTCGCCCCGCTTGAGCGCAGTGCTGAGCGCGCCAGCGCTGGCGCTGTCCACGCTCTGTGCGACGCTGCCGAGCAGGCCGTTCTCGCCGAGCGGCAGGATCAGGGTGGCGGTCTTCTGGGTGGAGGCTTTGGCGCTTTTGACAACAAATTCCATGACGTGGTGTCCCCAAGACAAAGAGTCGGGTTTGCAGGATAATGCCGGGCTTATTTTCCGGTGGTTCGCCTGTTCGGTCGTTGTTAGCGACTGCGCTAGGCTAGAAACGTTGCAATCACCTGAGCTTGTCAGTGATCGCGCCGACGCGACTTGCGCGCCATTACCAATTCCAACGGTCTGCTGCGGCGGGCCGGCAACTGGCGGCTAGTTTGAGCGTTGCCGCCAGAGCCTGACAACCCTGGAGTGTCTGGTTTGATCGTCTTTCGTTACCTGTCCCGAGAGCTGCTGATCACCATGAGCGCGGTCAGTGCCGTGCTGCTGGTGATCATCATGAGCGGCCGCTTCATCAAGTATCTGGCCCAGGCTGCGCAGGGGGTGCTCGATCCGGGCGTGCTGCTGCTGATCATGGGCTTCCGCCTGCCGGGCTTTCTGCAGTTGATCCTGCCGCTGGGGCTGTTCCTCGGCATCCTGCTGGCCTACGGGCGCCTCTATCTGGAAAGCGAAATGACCGTGCTTTCGGCTACCGGCATGAGCCAGCGCCGGCTGCTGGTCTACAGCTTGGTGCCGGCTGCGCTGGTCGCCGCGCTGGTCGGCTGGCTGAGCCTGGGCCTGGCGCCGCAAGGCATCGCCGAGGTGGATCGGATACTCAATCAGCAGGATTCGCTGACCGAGTTCGACACCCTCGTTCCGGGGCGTTTCCAGACCCTGCGCGGCGGTTCGCGCGTGACTTATACCCGTGAGCTGTCGGCCGACCGTAGCGAGCTGGGCGGGGTGTTCATTTCCGAGACCAATGTTTCACGCCAGACCGGCAAGGAAAGCGGGCTGTCCGTGCTCGTTGCCGAAAGTGGGCGTCAGGAAATTCAACCGGACGGCAGTCGTTATCTGATCCTGGAAAATGGCTACCGCTATGACGGTAGCCCGGGGCAGGCGGATTACCGGGCGATCCAGTACGACACCTATGGTGTGTTGCTGCCAAAACCGGAGGTGAGCATGGAGCTGAGCGAGCGCGAGGCCATGCCGACCCACGAGTTGCTCGGCAGCGACAACCTCAGGCACCGAACCGAGCTGCAATGGCGGCTGTCATTGCCGCTGCTGGTGTTCGTCGTCACCGTGCTCGCCGTGCCGCTGGCCAAGGTCAACCCGCGGCAGGGGCGCTTCCTCAAGCTACTGCCGGCCATCCTCTTGTACATGACCTATCTCGCGTTGCTGATCGCGGTGCGCGGCGCGCTGGACAAGGGTCGCCTGCCCATGGCTCTGGGCTTGTGGTGGGTGCACGGGCTGTTCCTGGCGATCGGCCTGCTGATGCTGTTCTGGGAGCCGATCAGGCTGCGAATGAAGAAGCGCCACGCGCAGCTGGAGGTGGCTCGTGGTTAAGCTCGATCGCTACATCGGTATCCATGTCTTTCTTGCCATCCTCACGGTGCTCGGCATCATCGTTGGGTTGGCGCTGTTGTTCGCGTTCATCGACGAGCTGGGTGACGTCCAGGGCAGCTACGGTCTGGGTGACGCTCTGCAATACGTCCTGCTGACCTCGCCGCGCCGGCTGTACGAAATGCTGCCGATGGCGGCGCTGATCGGCTGCCTGATCGGTCTCGGCACGCTGGCCAGCAGTAGTGAGCTGACCATCATGCGCGCCGCCGGGGTTTCCCTGGGACGCATCGTGCTATCGGTGATGAAGCCAATGCTCGTCCTGCTCGTCGCCGGAATCCTCATCGGCGAGTATGTCGCGCCGCTGAGCGAAGACATCGCCCAGGCCAGGCGCTCCCTGGCGCAGGGGGCAGGTGAGGCGCAGAGCAGCAAGCGTGGGCTGTGGCATCGTCAGGAAAACGAGTTCGTGCACGTCAACGCGGTGCAGCCCGGCGGTGTGCTGGTGGGCGTCACGCGTTACCGCTTCGACGAAGAGCGTCGCCTGCTGTCGTCCAGTTTCGCGCGCCGCGCCAGCTACCAGGGCGACCATTGGCGGCTCGAGAACATCGCCACCACCCACTTCCGCGGTGATCACACCGAAGTCATGCGCGCGCCAGAGGAGCGCTGGGACGTCCAGTTGACGCCGCAGCTGCTCGGCACCGTGGTGATGGAGCCGGAGGCGCTGTCGATCACCGGCTTGTGGCGCTATATCCACTATCTAGGCGAGCAGGGGCTGAACAACAGCCGTTACTGGCTGGCTTTCTGGACCAAGGTTCTACAGCCGGCGGTCACCGTTGCGCTGGTGCTGCTGGCGATTTCCTTCATCTTCGGACCGCTGCGTTCGGTGACGCTGGGGCAGCGGATCTTCACCGGCGTGGTCGTCGGCTTCGTGTTCCGCATCATTCAGGATCTGCTGGGGCCGGCGAGCCAGGTGTTCGGTTTCTCGCCGCTGCTGGCGGTGGTGTTGCCGGCCTGTGTCTGTGCGCTGATCGGCGCCTGGTTGCTGAGGCGCGCCGGCTGAGGCTACGCCGTCGCGCATGGCGGTCGCGATGGATTGAGGGGCAAGCGCCCGGGCGTGAGAGATGGCCGGGCGCTGCGATTATTTCTTGTGGATGTTCTTCGGCAGTTGCACCGCCTGGCTCTCGGAGTAGATGTCGTGCCAGGTGCGCTTCTGCTTGTCGATCAGCATCCACCAATAACCCATTCCCAGGCACAGCAGCGAGACGATCGCGATGAGGAAGCGCAGCAGCGCCTGCCACAGATCGATGGCGCGTCCGTCGCTGTTCTGGATACGGATGCCCCAGACCTGCATGCCCAGTGTCTGACCGTTGTGGGTCCAGAACTTGGCGAAGAAGCCGAACAGGCTGAACAGCAGTAGCGTCGAAAGCAGGGGGTCGATGTCCAGGCGGCCGGCCTCGGCGAGCATCTTCAGCTGTTCACTGCCATACAGCAGGCGCAGCAGCACCTGTTGATAGAACAGGGTCACCACCATCATCAGGGCGATGCAGAGCAGGCTGTCATAGAACATTGCTGCCAGTCGTCGCATCAGACCGGCGGCGGGGAATTGGCCCTGCGGGCTCAGCAGATGTCGGCGCATTGCGTGTCTCGATCAAGTGGAAGGCGGGGCATTCTACGGAATTGCGCGCATAAAAAAGCCCCTGATGTTGCCATCAGGGGCTTTTCGGAGAGAAGGCTTAGCCCAGGATCTGAACCTGGTCGGCCTGCATGCCCTTTTGACCTTGCACGGCGATGAAGCTGACTTTCTGGCCTTCTTTCAGGCTCTTGAAGCCGTTGCCTTCGATCGCGCGGAAGTGCACGAACAGATCCGGACCGCTCTCGGGAGTGATGAAACCAAAACCTTTCTCGTCGTTAAACCACTTGACGGTACCGTTCTGACGATTCGACATGTCTTTGTATCCTTGAAACTCAAAAGTAGAATTGCTTCCCGCAAAAACAGGAGGCTGGAACTGGTTGCAAGGAGTAAGAGAGTCGAGCGGAGTAGCGGATCTGAAGATCTACTGCACCAGGTCACGATTCAACAGCGACCCATGCAAACACAGTGGGCACACTCTACGATAACTCGCTGGGGAATGCCAACCCCACGGAGCCATAGAATTTGCCTGTCCAGGCGGCGCCATTTCGGCGCTTGTGAAGGGTGGTTTGACGTGCTGCTCCGCTGCTGCGGATCGTCAAGGCCACGGCTGGCTGCATTGTTAGTCAGTCAGCGAGAAGGCAGTGGAACTGGGTGTTAATTGCCCGTGCGCGTATCGATCTGAGTTCGCCGAACACTGGCTTGATACTGTGATGGTGCCCCGAGAGAGACTCGAACTCTCACGTTGTTACCAACGGCGGATTTTGAATCCGCTGCGTCTACCGATTCCGCCATCGAGGCACAGTGGCGGCGCAGTATAGGGATGCCGGGCTGAGTGGTCAATCGTTTGGCGTGGTCAGATCGACGTGTTTCGGCTAATATCTGCGCCCTTTCCGCGCCCCGAAACCGCCCATGCAAGTCGCCGATTTCTACTTCGAGCTCCCCGACGCCCTGATTGCCCGTCATCCACTTGCCGAGCGCAGAGCGAGCCGGCTGTTGGTGCTCGATGGTCAGTCCGGGCAGATGTCGCACCGCAACTTTGCCGACCTGCTGGATTACGTGCGGCCCGGTGATCTGATGGTCTTCAACAACACGCGGGTCATTCCGGCGCGGCTGTTTGGGCAGAAGGCTACCGGCGGCAAGCTGGAGATCTTGGTCGAGCGCGTGACCGGCAATCGCAGCGTGCTGGCGCATGTGCGCTCGAGCAAGTCCCCCAAGCCCGGCTCTCAGATCCTGCTCGACGGTGGCGGCACAGCTGAAATGGTCGCGCGGCACGATGCCCTGTTCGAACTCGCCTTCGACGAGGACGTGTTGCCGCTGCTCGAGCGCATCGGTCACATGCCGTTGCCTCCTTATATAGACAGGCCGGACGATGCCGCCGATCGCGAGCGCTACCAGACCGTCTACGCGCAGCGAGCCGGCGCCGTGGCGGCTCCGACCGCCGGGCTGCATTTCGATGAGGCTCTGCTGGGTGCGCTGCACGATGCTGGGGTCCAGACTGCCTATGTCACCCTGCATGTCGGCGCCGGCACCTTCCAGCCGGTGCGCGTGGAGCGCATCGAAGAGCATCATATGCATCGCGAGTGGCTGGAGGTGACGCAGGAGGTGGTCGATGCGGTGGCGGCCTGCCGCGCACGCGGCGGTCGGGTGATCGCGGTGGGTACCACCAGTGTCCGCTCGCTGGAAACGGCCGCACGCGACGGCGAGCTCAAGCCGTTCAGTGGCGACACCGATATCTTCATCTACCCGGGCAAGACTTTTCATGTGGTCGATGCGCTGGTGACCAATTTCCATCTGCCCGAGTCGACGCTGCTGATGCTGGTTTCCGCCTTTGCCGGCTACCCGGAAGCCATGGCGGCGTATGCCGAGGCTGTGGCTCAGCGCTACCGCTTCTTCAGCTATGGCGACGCCATGTTCATTACCCGCAACCCCGCCGCGCGCGGTCCCGAGGAAACCCGATGAGCCGTACCTGCCACATGTCTTTCGAGCTACTCGCCACCGATGGCAAGGCGCGTCGGGGGCGTCTGACCTTTCCTCGCGGAACCGTGGAAACGCCGGCCTTCATGCCGGTAGGCACCTACGGTACCGTCAAGGGCGTGCTGCCGCGGGACATCGAAGCGATCGGTGCGCAGATCATCCTGGGCAACACCTTTCACCTCTGGTTGCGACCCGGCACCGAGGTGATCAAGCGCCACGGCGACCTGCACGACTTCATGCAGTGGCAGGGGCCGATCCTTACCGATTCCGGTGGTTTTCAGGTGTTCAGTCTGGGGGCGATGCGCAAGATCAAGGAGGAGGGCGTCTACTTCGCGTCGCCGGTCGATGGCGCCAAGGTGTTCATGGGGCCGGAAGAGTCCATGCAGGTCCAGCGTGACCTGGGCTCGGATATCGTGATGATCTTCGATGAGTGCACGCCCTATCCGGCTGACGAGGACGTCGCGCGCCGCTCGATGGAATTGTCGCTGCGCTGGGCCAAGCGCTCCAAGGTCGCTCATGGCGACAACCCGTCGGCACTGTTCGGCATCGTTCAGGGCGGCATGCACGAGTCGCTGCGCATGCGCTCGCTGGACGGGTTGTGCGAGATCGGCTTCGACGGCCTGGCGATTGGCGGGCTTTCCGTGGGCGAGCCGAAAGAGGAGATGATTCGCGTGCTGGACTTCCTGCCGCCGCAGATGCCAGCCGACAAGCCGCGCTATCTGATGGGCGTGGGCAAGCCGGAAGATCTGGTCGAAGGGGTGCGGCGGGGCGTGGACATGTTCGACTGCGTGATGCCGACGCGTAACGCGCGCAACGGCCATCTGTTCACCGACACCGGCGTCATCAAGATTCGCAACGCGGTGCACAAGCACGACGATTCGCCACTCGATCCGAGCTGCGATTGTTACACCTGCAAACACTTCTCCCGCGCCTATCTGCATCACCTGGATAAATGCGGCGAAATGCTGGGTAGCATGTTGAATACCATCCACAACCTGCGGCATTACCAGCGGGTGATGGCTGGTTTACGCGACGCCATTCAACAGGGTACATTGGCGGCCTTTGTCGACGCCTTTTATGCCAAGCGCGGTCTGCCAACGCCGCCGCTTGCGTGACGTGCCAGAGCAAAACAATCCTTTCTGCAACAGGAGTGCTACATGAGCTTTCTGATTCCCGCCGCCTATGCCCAGGAGGCTGCCGCTGGTCCTGCCGGCACCGGCTTCGAGTGGGTGTTTCTGGTCGGTTTTCTGGTCATCTTCTATCTGATGATCTGGCGCCCCCAGGCCAAGCGGGCCAAGGAACACAAGAACCTGATCGCCGGCCTGCAGAAGGGCGACGAAGTGGTCACCTCCGGCGGCATCGCCGGCAAGGTCACCAAGGTCGCTGACGATTTCGTGGTGATCGAGGTTTCCGACAACGTTGAGCTGAAGTTCCAGAAAGTGGCTATCGCCGCCACGCTGCCCAAGGGCACGCTGAAAGCGATCTGAGCTGACTTCATTCAACACCGACGGGGCGCGCAAGGCGCCCCGCGTTCATTAAACGGGCTGCGTCATGCTCAATAGATTCCCTCTCTGGAAATACCTGCTGATTCTGGCAGTGCTCGCGGTTGCTTTTGTTTATTCGGCGCCCAACCTCTATCCGGACGATCCGGCGATCCAGGTCACCGGTGCCAGCGCGGCACAGGAGATCGGTATGGCCGATCTCGAGCGCATAAGCCAGGCGCTCGAGGAAGGCGGCATTGCGGTGAAGTCCGCTTCGCTCGACGAACAGGGCCGTGGTGGTCTCGTGCGTCTGGAGCGTCAGGATGATCAACTGCCGGCCAAAGATATCGTTCGGCGCACGCTGGGTGATGCCTATGTCGTTGCGCTCAACCTTGCACCGACCACTCCAGACTGGCTGCGCAGTCTCGGTGCCAGCCCCATGAAGCTCGGTCTCGACCTCTCCGGCGGCGTGCACTTCCTGCTGGAAGTCGATATGGAGAAGGCCATCGAGACGCGGCTGAATGTCTCCGAAGGCGAGGTCAAAAGCCTGCTGCGCAAAGAGCGCGTGCGCTATCGCAGCCTGCCGAATCTGAAGGATGCCGTGCAGCTGGGCTTCGCCGATCAGGAAACCCTGAGCGCCGCTCAGTCGCTGATTCGCAAGAACTTCACCGATTTCGAGCTGACCACCAGCGAGCGCAACGGCCAATTCGTGCTGCGTCTGACGCTGACCGAGGCCAAGTTGGCTGAGATCCGCGAATATTCGATCAAGCAGAACCTGACCACCGTGCGCAACCGCGTCAACGAGCTGGGCGTCGCCGAGCCGCTGGTGCAGCGCCAGGGGGCCAACCGCATCGTGGTCGAACTGCCGGGCGTACAGGACACTGCCGAAGCCAAGCGCATTCTCGGCAAGACGGCCAATCTGGAGTTCCGCCTTGCGGCCGAGTCCGATGCGCCGCGCGCCTCGACCGAAACCTTCGAGTTCCGCGAGGAAGGTCGTCCGCCCGTGCAGCTCGAGCGTACCCTGATCATCACCGGTGATCAGGTGACCGATGCGCAAGCCAGTTACGACGAAAACGGCCGCCCGCAGGTGAATATTCGCCTCGACGGACATGGCGGCGATCTGATGAACCGCGCTACCCGCAGCAACGTCGGGCGCAGCATGGCGGTGATCTTCATCGAGCAGCGGCCGCTGACTCGCTACGTGCGGCAGATGGTCGATGGCGTCGAGCAGGAAGTGCGGGTCGAAACCTTCCAGGAAGAAAAGAAGATCATCAGTCTGGCGACCATCCAGTCGCCGCTCGGCAGTCAGTTCCGCATTACCGGCCTCAATGGTCAGGGCGAATCGTCGGAACTTGCCCTGCTGCTGCGCGCTGGTGGTCTGGCGGCGCCGATGTACTTCGCCGAGGAGCGCACCATCGGTCCGAGCCTGGGCGCCGAGAACATCAAGCTGGGCGTGCAGGCCGCGATGTGGGGCTTCCTCTTCGTCGCCATCTTCATGGTGCTGATCTACAAGTTCTTCGGCGTGCTTGCCACCATTGCGCTGCTGTTCAACATGGTCGCGCTGACGGCATTGATGTCGATGCTCAACGCCACGCTGACCCTGCCAGGTATCGCCGGTATCGTGCTGACCATGGGTATGGCGGTGGACGCCAACGTGCTCATCTTCTCGCGTATTCGTGAGGAGATTGCCAATGGCATGTCGATCCAGCGGGCCATCCACGAGGGCTTCGACAGGGCCTTCTCGGCGATCCTCGACGGCAACCTCACCACCTTGCTGGTGGGCGGCATCCTGTTCGCCATGGGTACCGGCCCGATCAAGGGTTTCGCGGTGACCCTGTCGATCGGCATCCTGACGTCGATGTTCACCGCAATCATCGTGACGCGCGGCATGGTCAACCTGATCTACGGTGGCCGCGATCTCAAGAAGCTGTGGATTTAAGGGGCTAGCACGATGAAGCGCGTTATCAATTTCATGGGCGTCCGCCATGTGGCCTTCGCCCTTACCGTGCTGCTCACGGTCGCCTCGCTGGGAAGCCTGGTGGTCAAGGGGCTGAATTTCGGGCTGGATTTCACCGGCGGCACGCTGATCGAGTTGGGCTACGAGCGTCCAGTCGAGCTCGAGCAGGTTCGTGGTCAGCTGGTCCAGGCCGGCTTCACCGATGCCGTGGTGCAGAGCTTTGGCGCGACTACCGACGTACTGGTGCGCATGCCGGGCGACGATCCCCAGTTGGGTGAGCGCATCGCCAGCGCCTTGCGCAACGCCGATGGCGGCAACGCGGTCAGCGTCAAGCGCGTTGAGTTCGTCGGGCCGGCGGTCGGTGAAGAGCTGCGCGATCAGGGTGGTCTCGGCATGCTGCTGGCGCTGGGCGGCATCCTGGTGTACGTGGCGTTCCGCTTCCAGTGGAAGTTTGGCTTCGGCGCCGTGCTGTCGCTGTTCCACGACGTGATCGTGGTCCTGGGCGTGTTCTCCTTCTTCCAGATCTCCTTCGACCTGACGGTGCTGGCGGCTGTGCTGGCGGTGATCGGCTACTCGTTGAACGACACCATTGTCATCTTCGACCGGATCCGCGAGAACTTCCGCATGCTGCGCAAGGCTGAGCTGCTGGAGAACATCAACATCTCCACCACCCAGACGCTGCTGCGCACTATGGCCACTTCGGTCTCCACGCTGCTGGCAGTTGGGGCGCTGATGGTCTTCGGCGGCGAGAATCTGTGGGGGTTCTCGCTGGCGCTGCTGATCGGCGTCGGCGTTGGTACCTACTCGTCGGTCTACGTTGCCGGCACGCTGCTGGTCTGGCTCAAACTCACGCGTGACGATCTGATTCCGCCGGTGGTGGAAGAAGAGGCCGACGAGCGCCCCTGATCCTCTTTCGAACTTCCGCAGCCTTGCGAGGTCCAAGGCTGCGGAACGGGCGCAGCCCGAAGGAAGAGGATGTCACAGTGAACAAGTCCATGTTGGTCGGTACGGCACTTGGAGTGGTCGTTGCCACGGCTGGTGGAGCTTTCGCTACTTATAGCCTGGTCGATCGCGGTCCGAAGTTCGCCGAGGTGCTGGCGGTCGAACCTATCAAGGAAACCATCCGAACGCCGCGTGAAGTCTGCAAGGACGTCACAGTGACCCGGCAGAAGCCTGTGCAGGACGAGCACCGGATCGCAGGTACCGCAGTGGGCGCCGTCGTCGGTGGTCTGCTGGGTAACCAGGTCGGTGGCGGCAATGGCAAGAAGATCGCCACGGTCGCCGGTGCGGTCGGCGGTGGTTATGCCGGCAATCAGGTGCAGGGGCGCATGCAAGCCAACAGCACCTACACCACCACCGAGACCCGCTGCAGCACGGTCACCGACACGCACGACAAGATCGTCGGCTATGACGTCAAGTACGATCTGGCTGGCAAGGTCGGGCGCGTACGGATGGATCGTGATCCGGGCAGTCAGATTCCGGTACAGGATGGGCAGCTGATGGTGTCTCAGCAGTGAACTGAACAAGCTGCATAAAAAAACGCCCCTGTTGGGGCGTTTTTCTTTTGCCTCACGCTCAGCGCTTGAGCGACGGCGTAAGGTGGGGCTGGATGGTCGTCAGCACAGCCTTGAAGCACTTGGTATTGCCGGCCACGATCTGTCCCTTCTCGAGGAATTCATGGCCGCCGCTGAAGTCGCTCACCAGGCCGCCAGCCTCTTGGATCAGAAGTGCGCCGGCCGCCATGTCCCACTCGGAAAGGCCGAACTCCCAGAACGCATCGAAGCGGCCCGCGGCTACGTAGGCCAGATCGAGGCTCGCCGCTCCGGCGCGTCGCAGGCCGGAGGTCTGGCCGACCAGGCTGCGGAACATGTTCAGGTAGCTGTCCAGGTTGTCCAGTTGGCCGTCCTTGAACGGAAAGCCCGTGCCGAGAAGGGCGCCGTCCAGGCTCTTGCGCGAGCTGACGCGCAGGCGCCGGCCATTCAGGGCTGCGCCACGGCCGCGGCTTGCGGTGAATTCTTCCTGACGGACCGGGTCCAGGACGACGGCATGCTCGAGACGGCCGCGGTATTTGCAGGCGATGCTCACGGCATAGTGGGGAATGCCGCGCACGAAGTTGGTCGTGCCATCCAGCGGGTCGATGATCCACAGGTAATCGGCGCCGTCACCGCTGCCTTCGAGCAGTCCACCTTCCTCGCCAAGGATGCCGTGATTCGGATAGGCCTTGCGCAGCGCTGCAACGATGCTCTGCTCGGCCGCCTTGTCGATCTCGGTGACGTAATCCTTTGCTTCTTTCTCGTTGACCGAGATTGCATCCAGGCGATCGGTGGAACGGACAATCAGTTCGCCGGCGCTGCGGGCGGCGCGCAGCGCGATATTCAGCATGGGCTGCATGGATCAATTACCTGGTCGTTAAAGAAAGCGCGAAATTCTATCAGGAAAGCTCGGGCGCATGTAGCGTCACCGGCCTCGCTGCAGGCTTTGGTCGATGGCGGACGGCGAGCGGCTTCCTGTAAGCTTTCCGCTGGTTTTCTTGCTGAGACTCATCGTGTCGTTGCAGAACATTCGAGTGGTGCTGGTCAATACCAGCCACGCCGGCAACATCGGCGGCGCGGCGCGGGCCATGAAGAACATGGGCCTGTCGCGTCTGGTGCTGGTTGATCCGGAAGATTTTCCTAGCCCGGACGCGGTCGCCCGGGCGTCCGGCGCGACCGATATTCTCGATTCGGCCCAGATCGTCGCCACGCTGGAAGAGGCGCTGGTCGGCTGCAGTCTGGTGCTTGGCACCAGTGCCCGGGATCGGCGCATACCCTGGCCGCTCCTGGACCCGCGCGAGTGCGCCGCTGTATCGGTGGAGCAGGCTGCCGCCGGTAGCGACGTGGCGCTGGTGTTCGGTCGTGAGTACGCCGGCCTGACCAATGAAGAGCTGCAGCGCTGCCAGTACCATGTCCATATCCCGTCCGATCCCCAGTTCAGCTCGCTGAATCTCGCCGCTGCCGTCCAGGTGCTTACCTACGAGGTGCGCATGGCCTGGCTGGCGGCAGAGGGGCGGCCGACGAAGGTGGAAAAGCTGGAGACCACGGCAATGCTCGACGCGCAGCCGGTCACGGTGGACGAGCTGGAAAACTATTTCGGCCACCTTGAGCAGACGCTGGTGGATATCGGTTTTCTCGACCCGGCCAAGCCGCGCCATCTGATGCCGCGCCTGCGCAGGCTGTACGGGCGCAGCGGAATCAGCAAGCTGGAGATGAACATCCTGCGGGGCATTCTCACCGAGACGCAAAAGGCGGCCCGCGGCGAACCTCACAAGCGGAGAAGTGATTGATGTTCGAACGCATGCGCGAAGACATCCAAAGCGTATTCCATCGCGATCCGGCAGCCCGCAACGCGTTCGAGGTGCTGACCTGTTATCCGGGGCTGCACGCCATCTGGATCCATCGACTTTCCCATTGGCTGTGGACGCATGAGTGGAAATGGCTGGCGCGCATGTCGTCGAATCTCGGGCGTTGGCTGACCGGGGTGGAGATTCACCCGGGTGCACGGATCGGGCGTCGTTTCTTCATCGACCACGGGATGGGTATCGTCATTGGTGAGACCGCCGAGATCGGTGACGACGTGACGCTCTACCACGGCGTGACATTGGGTGGGACCAGCTGGAACAAGGGCAAGCGCCATCCGACGCTCGAGGATGGCGTGATCGTCGGTGCGGGCGCGAAGATTCTCGGCCCCTTCACTGTGGGGGCGGGCGCGAAGATCGGTTCGAATGCGGTCGTGACGCGCGAGGTTCCGCCAGGCGCCACGGCCGTCGGGATACCGGGGCGCATCATCGTGAAGTCCAGCGACGAGCAGGAAGCAAGACGTAAGGCCATCGCCGAGAAGATCGGTTTCGATGCCTATGGGGTCAGCGAGGACATGCCCGATCCGGTAGCGCGAGCGATTGGGCAGTTGCTGGATCACGTGCAGGCGGTTGAAGAGCGTCTGGAGGGCATGTGCGGGGCGCTCAAGGCGCTCGGGAGTGACTATTGCGCCAAGGAGTTGCCCGAACTGCGCGAGGAGGATTTCGTGGAGGTGAAATCCGAAGGCGGCGAGCCGCGTGCATGAAGTGCGGGTGCTGGCAGCAGCTGGTATCATGCGGCTGTTTCCGATCGGGCGGTCTTCACCTGCAGACAAATAAAGCCCGACTAAATCAATAGGTCTTATAGTTGACTTAAATACTCGGGAATAGCATACTTGCGCCAAACCGTAATGCTTGGTGCAGACCGATGCGATTGACCACCAAAGGCCGTTATGCCGTGACCGCCATGCTTGATCTGGCGCTCCATGCCCAGCATGGTCCGGTCTCTTTGGCCGATATTTCCGAACGTCAGGGGATCTCGCTTTCCTATCTTGAGCAGCTGTTTGCCAAGCTCCGCCGCAGCGCTTTGGTGACCAGTGTGCGTGGCCCGGGGGGCGGTTATCAGCTCTCGCGCGACATGGCCGATATTCAGGTCGCTCAGGTAATCGATGCGGTCAACGAATCCGTCGATGCGACACGTTGCCAAGGCTTAGGAGGCTGTCACTCCGGCGATACCTGCCTGACCCATCACCTGTGGTGCGATCTCAGTGATCGAATCCATGAATTCCTCAGTGGCATCAGTCTGGCCGACCTGGTCAATCGCCAGGACGTGCAGCAGGTCGCTCTGCGCCAGGATATGCGCAAGGCCGGGGGCTCGTTGCCGCAAATGGACAAGATAGAAGCGTCCGCCATCGAATGAGCAGGGCGACCGCCTGATAGGAGATATCTGAATGAAATTGCCGATTTACCTCGACTATTCCGCCACTACCCCGGTGGATCCTCGTGTCGCTGCCAAGATGATCGAATGCCTCACCAATGAAGGCAATTTTGGTAACCCGGCTTCACGCTCCCACGCCTTCGGCTGGAAAGCCGAAGAGGCGGTGGAAAATGCGCGCCGTCAGGTTGCCGAGCTGGTCAATGCCGACCCGCGGGAGATCGTCTGGACATCTGGTGCGACCGAGTCGGACAACCTGGCCATCAAGGGCGTCGCACATTTCTATGCGTCCAAGGGCAAGCACATCGTCACCACCAAGATCGAGCACAAGGCCGTACTGGATACCACCCGACAGCTCGAGCGCGAAGGCTTCGAGGTGACCTACATCGAGCCGGGCGAGGATGGCATCGTCACGCCGGCGATGGTTGAAGCTGCATTGCGCGACGACACCATTCTTGTGTCGGTCATGCACGTGAACAACGAAATCGGCACCATCAATGACATCACCGCCATTGGCGAGCTGACGCGCTCTCGCGGCATTCTTTTCCACGTCGATGCGGCGCAGTCGACCGGCAAGGTCGAGATCGATCTGGAGAAGATGAAGGTCGATCTGATGTCCTTTTCTGCTCATAAGACCTACGGCCCGAAGGGGGTCGGTGCGCTCTATGTTCGCCGTAAGCCGCGCGTGCGCCTCGAGGCGCAGATGCATGGCGGTGGCCACGAGCGGGGCATGCGCTCCGGTACCCTGGCTACTCATCAGCTGGTCGGAATGGGCGAGGCCTTTCATTTGGCCAAGCTGGAGATGGCTCAGGAAAACGAGCGTATTCGCGCTCTGCGGGATCGCTTCTACAAGCAGGTCGAGCACCTGGAAGAGCTGTACGTCAATGGCAGCATGACTGCGCGTGTCCCGCACAACCTCAACCTCAGCTTCAATTATGTCGAGGGTGAGTCGCTGATCATGGCCCTCAAGGATCTGGCGGTATCTTCTGGGTCCGCCTGTACATCTGCTTCGTTGGAGCCTTCCTATGTGCTGCGTGCATTGGGGCGCAACGATGAGCTGGCGCACAGCTCCATTCGCTTCAGTTTTGGTCGATTCACCACCGAAGAGGAAATCGACTACGCAGCGCAGAAGGTTTGCGAAGCCGTGACCAAGCTGCGAGAGCTTTCGCCCCTGTGGGACATGTTCAAAGATGGCGTCGACATTTCCAAGGTCGAGTGGCAAGCCCACTGACTGGCGTCTAACGCCGCATCGCCTGATATAGAGAGGATTTCACCATGGCATACAGTGACAAGGTCATCGACCACTACGAAAACCCGCGCAACGTCGGCAAGTTCGACGCTGAAGACCCGAGCATCGGTACCGGCATGGTAGGCGCGCCGGCATGTGGCGACGTGATGCGTTTGCAGATCAAGGTCAACGAGCAGGGTGTCATTGAAGATGCCAAGTTCAAGACCTATGGTTGCGGCTCCGCCATCGCCTCCAGCTCGCTTGCTACCGAGTGGATGAAGGGCAAAACCCTGGAAGAAGCGGAGACCATCAAGAACACGCAGCTGGCCGAAGAGCTGGCGCTGCCGCCGGTCAAGATTCACTGCTCGGTACTCGCCGAAGACGCGATCAAGGCGGCAGTGCGTGACTACCGTGAAAAGAAAGGTCTGCTTTAAGGAGCGTTGCGATGGCTATCACCATGACGCCCGCTGCCGCGCAGCATGTCCGCCGCTCCCTTGAGGGGCGCGGCAAAGGCGTGGGCGTGAGGCTGGGAGTTCGCACCACCGGCTGCTCTGGTCTGGCTTACGTGCTGGAGTTTGTCGACGAGACCGCCGCCGAGGACTCGGTGTTCGAAAGCCACGGGGTCAAGGTGATCATCGACCCCAAGAGTCTCGTCTATCTCGACGGAACCGAACTCGATTTCGTTCGTGAAGGCCTTAACGAGGGCTTCAAGTTCAACAACCCGAACGTTCGTGGCGAGTGCGGCTGCGGCGAGAGCTTCAACATCTGAGGACGCTGTGGGTACTCCTTGTCATTTCGCATTGTTCGAGCTGAAGCCGGATTTCGATCTGGATCTTGAGCGACTAGCCGATCGTTACCGCGAGCTCGCTCGTCAGACTCATCCCGACCGTTTTGCGGATGCCAGCGAGAGCGAGCAGCGTCAAGCGCTCGAGCGGTCTGCCAATCTCAATGAGGCATACCAGACGCTGCGGATTCCGAGTCGGCGGGCGCGCTATCTGCTAGCCCTCGAAGGGCATGACGTGCCGCTGGAGGCCACGGTTCAGGATCCTGATTTCCTGATGCAGCAGATGCATTGGCGCGAGGAGCTCGAAGAGCTCCATGAACAGGCGGATTTGGACGGCGTCGCTGCCTTCAAGTCGCGGCTCAAGCAGGCCCAGCAAAAGCTGAACGACGACTTTGCGCAGGTCTGGCAACTTCCGGCGCGTCGCGCCGATGCCGAACGGCTGGTGCGGCGAATGCAGTTTCTCGACAAGCTGACCCAGGAAGTGCGCCAACTCGAAGAGCGCCTCGACGATTAACCCCGCGCAGTGCCAGACGCTGCGCCCGATATCAGACAGACATGGCCTTACTTCAGATTGCCGAGCCAGGACAGAGCCCACAGCCTCATCAACGCCGCCTGGCTGTAGGAATAGACCTGGGCACCACCAATTCCCTCGTGGCTGCGCTGCGCAGTGGTATCACCGCGCCGCTGCCCGACGCCGAAGGACAGGTGATTCTGCCTTCTGTCGTGCGTTATCACCCTGATTATGTTGAGGTGGGTGCGCAAGCCAAGCTTGCCGCCGCGAGCGATCCCTTCAATACCATCAGTTCGATCAAGCGCCTGATGGGGCGTGGGTTGGCCGACGTCAAGCAGCTGGGGGAGCAGTTGCCCTATCGTTTCCGCGAAGGCGAATCGCAAATGCCTTTCATCGAGACGGTGCAGGGGGCCAGGAGTCCGGTTGAGGTGTCCGCTGAGATACTTCGAACGTTGCGTCAGCGGGCAGAGGCCAGTCTGGGGGGCGAGCTTGTCGGTGCAGTAATCACCGTGCCGGCATATTTCGACGATGCTCAGCGCCAGGCAACCAAGGATGCCGCACGTATTGCCGGGCTCAACGTGCTGCGGCTGCTCAACGAGCCGACCGCTGCGGCTGTGGCCTATGGCCTAGATCGGCAAGCAGAGGGCGTCGTCGCGATCTACGATCTGGGCGGTGGCACGTTCGACATCTCGATTCTGAGGTTGACCAAGGGGGTGTTCGAAGTATTGGCGACCGGCGGCGATACCGCGCTGGGTGGTGATGACTTCGATCATGCCGTGGCTGACTGGATCGTCGTGCAGGCTGGTGTCTCCGGCGACCTGACTCCGGGTAGCCAGCGCGAGTTGCTGAAGCTCGCCTGTGATGCGAAGGAACGCCTCAGTTCGGCTGACGCGGTCACGATCAATTACGCTGGTTGGTCGGGCGAGCTGCGCCGGGAAACTTTCGATTCCCTGATCGAGCCCTTGGTTGCGCGTAGCCTGAAGGCCTGCCGGCGCGCCGTGCGTGATTCCGGCGTGGAGCTTGAAGAAATCACCGCGGTGGTCATGGTGGGCGGCTCGACGCGGGTGCCCAGGGTGCGCTCCGCGGTCGGGCAGCTGTTCGGTCGTGAGCCGCTGACCGATATCGATCCTGATGAAGTCGTGGCGATCGGCGCCGCGATCCAGGCCGAAACGCTGGCTGGCAACAATCGTGATGGCGAAGAGTTGCTGCTGCTCGATGTGATCCCGCTGTCGTTGGGGCTGGAAACCATGGGCGGACTGATGGAGAAGATCATTCCGCGCAACACCACGATACCGGTGGCTCGCGCTCAGGACTTCACCACCTACAAAGATGGCCAGACGGCCATGATGATTCACGTGCTGCAGGGCGAGCGCGAGCTGATCGCTGACTGCCGGTCGTTGGCGCGGTTCGAGCTGCGCGGCATTCCGCCGATGGTTGCCGGTGCTGCCAAGATTCGCGTGACATTCCAGGTCGACGCCGACGGCCTGCTCAGTGTTTCTGCTCGAGAGCTCGCATCAGGGGTCGAGGCCAACATTCAGGTCAAGCCGTCTTATGGGCTGACCGATGGCGAAATAGCCCGAATGTTGGAGGATTCGTTCCGCAAGGCGGACGACGATCGTCATGCGCGCGCCTTGCGTGAGCAGCTGGTTGAGGCTCAGCGTCTGCTGGAGGCCGTCGAGGCAGCATTGGAAGCCGATGGCGAGCGCCTGCTTGCTGCTGAGGAGCGCGCTGCCATCGAAGCGCAGATGGAAGAGTTGCGCACGCTGCTCGACAGCCAAGACGTGTCCGCCATCGAGCGCCAGACCAAACGCCTGAGCCAGATCACCGACGCCTTTGCTGCGCGTCGTCTGGACTCCACCGTCAAGGCCGCGCTGGCCGGACGGCGGCTCAACGATATCGAGGATTAACCCGAATGCCGCAAATCATTTTCCTGCCTAACGTTGACCATTGCCCCGAAGGGGCTGTCATCGAGGCTCAGGCTGGCGAGACTGTGCTGGACGCCGCGCTGCGTAATGGCATCGATATCGAGCATGCCTGCGAGAAGTCCTGCGCGTGCACGACCTGTCATGTGGTGATCCGCGAGGGTTTCCAGTCGCTCGAGGCGTCAGACGAACTCGAAGATGACATGCTCGACAAGGCCTGGGGGCTGGAGCCGAATTCGCGGCTCTCCTGTCAGGCGGTTGTGGCGGATACCGACTTGGTCGTGGAAATACCCAAGTACACGATCAATCAGGTGTCGGAAGGGCATTGAGGAAGCGGACCATGCAACTGAAGTGGACGGATGTACAAGAGATCGCCATCGAGCTGGCCGAGAGCAAGACCGATGTCGACCCGCGCTTCGTGAATTTTGTCGATCTGCATCGCTGGGTGATGGAGCTGCCGAACTTTACCGACGAGCCAGGGCGAGGCGGCGAGAAGGTGCTCGAAGCGATCCAGTCTGCCTGGATTGAAGAGGCCGAGTAGGTCGTCGCGTTTTTTTCGCTCCTGCCTGGAATGCGGCCGATGCAGCCGTTCGGCGGCCGGTCGGCTCGTCCAGGTACTGCCCTCTACCCTTATGTTTTGCCAGCGACCCGCGTATAATCCGCGGGTTTACTCGTTCGCTTTAACCCATCAGTTTTGGAGTCCTACATGGCCCTGCAACGCACCTTCTCCATCATCAAGCCTGACGCTGTCGCCAAGAACGTGATCGGCGAAATCACCACCCGTTTCGAGAAGGCCGGCCTGCGCGTCGTCGCTTCCAAGATGGTTCAGCTGTCCGAGCGCGAAGCCGCTGGTTTCTACGCCGAGCACAGCGAGCGTGGCTTCTTCAAGGATCTGGTTGCCTTCATGACTTCCGGTCCGGTCATCGTTCAGGTGCTCGAAGGCGAGAACGCCATTGCCAAGAACCGTGAGCTGATGGGCGCTACCAACCCGAAGGAAGCTGCTCCGGGTACCATCCGCGCTGACTTCGCTGTCTCCATCGACGAGAACGCCGTTCACGGTTCCGATTCGGAAGCCTCGGCCGCCCGCGAAATCGCCTACTTCTTCGCTGCCACCGAAGTGTGCGCACGCATTCGCTGAGTGAGCGAAGGTGAATCCAATGATTGCCACGACCGGTAAGGTGAATCTGCTGGGTCTGACCCAGTCGCAACTGGAAAGCTTCTTCGAGTCCATCGGAGAGAAGCGTTTTCGCGCCGGTCAGGTGATGAAATGGATTCACCACTTTGGCGTCGATGATTTCGATGCCATGAGCAATCTCGGCAAGGCCCTGCGCGAAAAGCTCAAGGCCTGTGCCGAGATTCGCGGCCCGGAGATCGTCAGCGAAGACATCTCCAGCGACGGTACCCGTAAATGGGTCGTACGTGTCGCTTCGGGCAGCTGTGTGGAAACGGTTTACATCCCGCAAGGTGGCCGCGGCACGCTGTGCGTTTCCTCCCAGGCCGGCTGCGCGCTGGATTGCAGCTTCTGTTCCACCGGCAAGCAAGGTTTCAACAGCAATCTCACGGCGGCCGAGGTGATCGGTCAGGTCTGGATTGCCAACAAATCATTCGGCACCGTCCCGGCGAAGATCGATCGCGCCATCACCAATGTGGTGATGATGGGGATGGGCGAGCCGTTGCTGAATTTCGACAATGTCGTCGCCGCTATGCAGATCATGATGGATGATCTCGGCTACGGCATATCCAAGCGCAAGGTGACTCTATCGACCTCCGGCGTCGTGCCGATGATCGATGAGCTGGCGAAGGTCATCGATGTATCGCTGGCGCTGTCGCTGCATGCTCCGAACGATGCGCTGCGTGATCAGCTGGTGCCGATCAACAAGAAGTATCCGCTGGATGTCCTGCTCGAGGCGTGCAAGCGTTATGTCTCGAGGCTTGGCGAGAAGCGTGTGCTGACCGTTGAGTACACCTTGCTCAAAGGTGTCAACGATCAGCCCGAGCACGCCGAGCAGATGATCGCCTTGCTGGCGGGTATCCCGTGCAAGATCAATCTGATTCCATTCAATCCGTTCCCTCATTCCGGATATGAGCGGCCGAGCAACAATGCCATCCGCCGTTTTCAGGACATCCTGCACAAAGGCGGGCACAATGTGACGGTGCGTACCACCCGCGGCGAAGACATCGACGCGGCCTGCGGTCAGCTGGTCGGCCAGGTTCTGGACCGGACGCGTCGAAGCGAGCGTTACATCGCTGTGCGCGAGCTGCAGAGCGAGCCGGGTGCGGCGCACATGGCTTCGAACCGATCCTGAGGGGGATGCTGATGACTCTGCGCGCTGCGCTGCTGCTTCTACTGACCGGCCTGTTGGCCGGTTGTGTGTCTTCTGGCACCGTTGATCCGCTGAGGACCGACCAGGGACGGCGTGAGGCGCGTGATGCCTACATCCAGTTGGGTATCGGCTATCTGCAGCAAGGCGCTGCCGGCCGCGCCAAGACCCCTTTACGCAAGGCGCTCGAGATCGACCCGCGTAGCGCCGACGCCCATGCCGCGCTGGCTCTGGTGTTCCAGACCGAAATGGAGAACGATCTGGCCGACAAGCACTACCGCGAGGCGCTCTCCGCTCGCAAGGACGCGCGTATCCTCAACAACTACGGCAGCTTTCTGTTCGAGCAGAAACGGTATGCCGAAGCGATGGAGCGTTTCAGCCAGGCCGCCGAGGACAACCTGTATCCGGAGCGTGCGCGGGTCTTTCAGAACCTCGGTATGACTGCGCTGCAGATGGGGCAGCGGGACGAGGCCGAACGATATTTCACCCGCTCTCTGCGTCTCGACGGCCGGCAACCGCGAGCCCTGCTTGAGCTCGCGCTCATGGCCTATGAGGACAAGCAGTACGTTCCTGCGAAACGTTATTACGACAGCTTCAGCCAGTTGGCCGAGCAGAATGCGCGTAGCCTGTTGCTTGGCATTCGCCTGGCCAACATCCATCAGGACCGCGACACGGCTGCGAGCCTCGGACTGCAGTTGAGAAGGTTGTATCCCGGCACGGATGAGTACAAGCAATATCTTTCGGAGCAACGATGACCGCGCCGCACCAAGAATCCGCTGTACCAATGGGCAACAACCCGGGCGAGACGCTGCGATCTGCGCGTGAAGAAAAGGGCTGGACCCTCGCGGCGGTAGCGCAGCAATTGAATCTCACCGAGCGGGCGCTGGCCCGTATCGAAGCCGGCGACTTCAGCCAGTTGCCGGGACACACCTTTGCCCGTGGTTATGTGCGGGCTTATGCCAAGTTGCTCGGGCTTGATCAGACCCGTCTTGTGCAGGAGTTCGATCTGCACACGGGTACCAATGCTTCTGGCAGTAACGTCAACAGCCTCGGCCGTATCGAGGAGCCGGGCCGGCTGTCGCGTAGCTTCATGCGCCTGTTCGGCTTCGTGCTGCTCCTCGTTCTTGCTGCGGCAGCCTGGTATTGGTGGCAGGAGCGCTCAACCCGTGAGGCCCTGACTCCGCCAGTTTCCGCCCTGGAGCGGATCGAAGTGGAGGGTGCGGACGGGACGACCGAAATCCATCTTCTCGATCGGGCGGATGAGGATGCTGCGGTCGAGCTGGCGGAGCCGACGGAACAAGGATCAGCCTTGTCGCCTGGTGAAATGTCGACGCCTGTCGAGAGCTCGCAGGCCTCGACCGATGCCGAATCCGGCGAGGTGGGTGTAGAGGCGGCTCAATCGCTTCCCTTGACCGAGTCTGAGTCCGGCGTCGCGTCCTCGCCGGCAGAATCTACACCGGTCGAGCTGCCTTCCGGCAATGCAACCGTGCCAGTGGAGACCTCGGAAAGCGCCAGCGCGACGGCACCCGGTGAGGCGGTTCTCGAACTGCGTTTCACTGCTGACTGCTGGACGCGGGTAGCGGACGCGGAAGGACGTGTGCTCTACAGCGCGCTGGCCAAGGCCGGAACCAGCCGGACGGTTAGCGGCAAGGCGCCGCTGGATGTGCATCTGGGATATGCCCGTGGTGCTCAGCTCAGTTACAACGGTGAGGCCGTGAGCCTCGCCTCTCATATGCGCGGCGAGACAGCGCGCCTCAAGCTCGGACAGTGATCATGCATTCCGAATCTCCTATCAAGCGTCGCCAATCCCGCAAGATCTGGGTGGGTGGCGTTGCGGTCGGTGGCGATGCGCCGATTTCCGTACAGAGCATGACCAACACCGAAACCTGTGATGTCGACGCAACGGTCGGGCAAATCCAGCGCCTGGCCAATGCCGGTGCCGATATCGTCAGGGTCTCGGTGCCGTCTATGGAAGCCGCAGAAGCCTTTGGGCGGATCAAGCAGCGTGTGACGCTACCGCTGGTTGCCGACATTCACTTCGACTATCAGATCGCCCTGCGCGTGGCCGAACTCGGCGTCGATTGCCTGCGTATCAATCCAGGCAATATCGGCCGCGAAGATCGTGTCCGTGCCGTGGTCGATGCTGCACGTGACAAAGGCATCCCGATCCGTATCGGCGTCAACGCCGGTTCGCTGGAGAAGGATCTGCAGAAGAAGTACGGCGAGCCGACACCGCAGGCGCTGGTGGAATCTGCGCTGCGTCATGTGGATCATCTCGACCGTCTGGACTTTCAGGACTTCAAGGTCAGCGTCAAGGCCTCCGATGTATTCATGGCGGTGGAAGCCTATCGGCTGCTGGCCGGGCAGATCGAGCAGCCGCTGCACCTGGGCATCACCGAGGCGGGTGGGTTGCGCTCCGGTACGGTGAAATCCGCGGTGGGCCTGGGCATGCTGCTCGCCGAAGGTATTGGCGACACCATTCGCGTGTCGCTGGCGGCCGACCCCGTCGAGGAGATCAAGGTCGGTTTCGATATCCTCAAGTCCCTGCGTCTGCGCTCGCGCGGCATCAACTTCATCGCCTGCCCGAGCTGTTCGCGGCAGAACTTCGATGTGGTCAAGACCATGAATGAGCTGGAAAACCGCGTCGAGGACCTGCTGGTGCCGATGGACGTCGCGGTGATCGGCTGCGTGGTGAACGGGCCGGGCGAGGCCAAGGAAGCCCATGTCGGCCTGACCGGTGGCAGCCCGAACAACCTGGTCTACATCGATGGCAAGCCGGCGCAGAAACTGAACAACGAAAACCTCGTCGATGAGCTGGAGCAGCTTATCCGGCGCAAGGCCGCTGAGAAGCTTGCGTCCGACGCGGCGGTTATCGCGCGCAGCTGATCTTTAAGGAATCCCATTGAGCAAGTCCCTGCAAGCCATTCGTGGCATGAATGACATCCTGCCTGCGCAGACACCGATCTGGCGCTACCTCGAAGGCACCTTCGCGCAGCTGCTGGACAGCTACGGCTACAGCGAGATCCGTCTGCCGATCCTGGAGTTCACCGACCTGTTCGCCCGCGGCATCGGCGAAGGCACCGATGTGGTCGACAAGGAAATGTATACCTTCCTCGATCGCAACGAAGAGTCCCTGACCCTGCGTCCCGAGGGCACCGCCGGCTGCGTGCGCGCCGTGCTCGAGCATGGCATGGCTGGTGGCGGGCAAGTGCAAAAGCTCTGGTACACCGGGCCGATGTTCCGCTACGAGAAACCGCAGAAGGGTCGCTACCGGCAGTTCCACCAGATTGGTGTGGAAGTGTTCAACCAGCCGGGACCCGATATCGATGCCGAGCTGATCGTACTGACCGCGCGCCTGTGGAAGCAGCTCGGCCTCGCTGATGCAGTGACGCTGCAGCTCAACAGCCTGGGTTCCAGTGAAGCACGTGCGCGTTATCGCGATGCCCTAGTGGTATACCTGCAGCAGCGTTTCGACCAGCTCGACGAGGACAGTCGGCGTCGCCTGACGACCAATCCTTTGCGCATTCTCGACAGCAAGAATGCCCAGACTCAGGCGCTGCTGGCCTATGCGCCGACGTTGCATGACTACCTCGACGAAGAGTCGCGCGTGCATTTCGAAGGCCTGAAAGCGCGTCTCGATGCAGTCGGCATCGCTTACGAGATCAACCCCAAGCTGGTTCGCGGCCTGGACTACTACGGCCGCACCGTTTTCGAGTGGGTCACCGACAAGCTGGGTGCGCAGGGCACTGTCTGTGCAGGCGGGCGTTACGATGGCCTGGTCAGTCAGTTCGGCGGCAAGCCGACGCCGGGTGTCGGCTTCGCCATGGGCGTCGAGCGTCTGGTGCTGCTGCTGGAGACCCTCGAGTTGGTGCCGGAGGCTTTGAACCCGACGCCGCATGCCTACATCTGTGCATTCGGCGAGGCCGCAGAGCTGGCCGCACTGGCCCTGGCCGAGCGCCTGCGCGACGAGCTGCCGGGGCTGCGCCTGCTGGTCAATGCCGGCGGCGGTAGCTTCAAGAGCCAGTTCAAGAAGGCCGACAAGAGCGGTGCGCGCTATGCGCTGATTCTGGGTGACGACGAACTGGCCGGGCGCGTGGTAGGTTGCAAGCCGCTGCGCGACGACAGCGAGCAACAAAGCATTGCCTGGGATGCTCTGCCCGAGCGTCTGGCTGCCTGCCTCGAGCAGGTCTGAGACTTAGCGAATAAAAAGGAGTGACAGCGTGACCTCGGGTACTGAAGAAGAGCAACTGGCGCAGATCAAAGAGTGGTGGCAGCGCAACGGCAAGCCGTTGATGCTCGGCGCCGTGATTGCCCTGGTATTGGTGTTCGGTTGGCAATTCTGGCAGAAGCACCAGATCAATCAGGCGCAGAGTGCCTCGGTCCTCTACCAGCAGCTGCTGACTGCCGCGCTGGAGTCGGGTGAAGTCGATGCCGCCGAAGTTTCGCGTCTGGGCAATCTGCTCAAGAAGGATTTCGCCGGGACGCATTATGCGCAGTACGGCAGCCTGTTCATCGCCAAGGTTGCGGTCGAGGCCGGTCGTCTCGATGAGGCCGCAAGCGAACTGCGTGCGATCCTCGACAAGCCAGCCGACAAGACGCTGGACGAGCTCGCCCGTCAACGCCTGGCGCGGGTACTGGCGGCGCAGGACAAGGCGGATGAAGCGCTAAAGCTGCTGGACGGTGAGGCTGACAAAGCCTTCGCTGCCAGCCGTGAGGAACTCAAGGGTGACCTGTTGGTGCAACTCGGTCGCGATGACGAGGCGCATGCCGCTTACAGCAAGGCCAAGGAGTCGCTGTCTCAGGATGCGGCCATCGGCGGCCTGCAAATGAAACTGGATGATCTGGCCCGAGGGGAGGCGTAATCGATGTGTTGGAAAACTGCCGCGTTGCTGACCCTGGCCGTACTGGCCACCGGTTGCAGCAGCAACAACACCAAAGAGCCGGAGCCGGCCGAGCTGACCAAGTTCGAGGCAGAAATCTCCTTGAAGGAGGAGTGGAGCCGCTCGATTGGTGAAGGTCAGGGTGAGACTTACAACCTGCTGACGCCGGTCGTTTATGGCGACCAGATCTACGCCGCCGATGTCGAGGGGCTGGTGGTGTCGATGGATCGCTTGACCGGCAAGGTCAACTGGAAGAAGAAGCTCGATACGCCGGTGTCAGGTGCGGTAGGTGCCGGCTACGGTCTGGTGCTGATCGGCACCCTGCGTGGCGAGGTGCTGGCGCTGGATGTGAGTTCCGGCGAAGAGCGCTGGCGCAGCCAGGTCAGCAGCGAAGTGCTGGCTGCACCGGCCGTCAACGGCGATATCGTACTGGTGCAGACCCAGGACGATCGGCTGATCGCCCTGGAAATCGACACAGGCGCGCAGCGCTGGAGCTACGAGAGCTCGCCCGCGGTACTCACCCTGCGCGGTACCGGAGCGCCTTTGCTGACCAATCAGCTGGCGATCGCCGGCCTTTCCAGTGGCAAGGTCATTGCGTTGGATACCCGCCGCGGTTTGCCGGTCTGGGAGCAGCGAGTGGCGATACCTCAAGGTCGCTCCGAGCTGGAGCGGGTGGTGGACATCGATGGTGGCCTGCTGCTGTCTGGCGGCACGCTGTACGTCGCGACTTACCAGGGCCGCGCTGCAGCGCTGGAGCTGGAAAGCGGCCGAGTGCTCTGGCAGCGTGACGCATCCAGCTACTCCGGAGTGGCGCTCGGCTATGGCAGTGTCTACCTGAGCCTGGCAGATGGTACCGTCGAGGGCATCGACGAGCGCTCCACCACCGCGTTGTGGCGCAATGATTCGTTGGCCCGTCGTCAGCTTTCGGCCCCTGCGGTGCTTTCCAGCTATGTGGTGGTCGGTGACCGGGAGGGCTATCTGCATTTCCTGAGTCAGGTCGATGGCCGCTTTGTCGCTCGCGAGCGGATCGACAGCTCTGGTGTACGGGCACGCCCAGTGGTGGAGGGTGACTGGCTGTATGCCTTCGCCAATGACGGCAAGCTGGTGGCGCTGACGATCCGTCAGGCTGACTGACCACCCGCTGAGCCGCCAGCTCCGCCTGGCGGAGCCATGAATATTCGGCCGCTGCCTTGCAGCGGCCTTCGTGTTTTCTGAAATATCGCAGTGGAGAGCCGTATGGTTCCCGTAATCGCCCTGGTGGGTCGTCCGAACGTCGGCAAATCCACCCTGTTCAATCGCCTGACCAAGAGCCGCGACGCCATCGTCGCCGAGTACGCCGGGCTGACCCGTGATCGCCAATATGGCGAGGCCAAGTGGCAGGGGCGCACCTACATCGTGATCGACACCGGTGGTATTTCCGGTGACGAGGAAGGCATCGATGCGAAGATGGCCGAGCAATCGCTGCAGGCCATCGAGGAAGCCGATGCCGTGCTGTTCATGGTCGACTCGCGCGCCGGACTGACCGCCGCGGACCAGATGATCGGCGAACACCTGCGCAAGCGGAACAAGCGCTGCTTCCTGGTCGCGAACAAGGTCGACAGCGTCGATCCGGACATCGCCCGTGCCGAGTTCAGCCCGTTGGGCCTGGGCGACGCGCTACCGATCGCCGCCGCCCATGGGCGTGGCATCAGTCATATGCTCGAGCAGGCACTCGGCATCTTCCCCCGCGACGATGCCGAGCAGACCGAGGAAGGCGAGGAGGGCAGCGAGCCCGCGGACGGCGAGGAAGTCGTCGCCGAAGGCCAGGAGCCCAAGCGCATCCCGGGTCCGAGCGAGAAGGAAGGCATCAAGATCGCCATCATCGGGCGGCCCAATGTCGGCAAGTCGACACTGGTCAATCGCATGCTCGGTGAGGAGCGGGTCATCGTCTACGATCAGGCCGGCACCACGCGCGACAGCATCTACATCCCCTTCGAGCGCGACGAGGAAAAGTACACGCTAATCGACACCGCCGGTGTGCGCCGCCGCGGCAAGATCTTCGAGGCGGTGGAAAAGTTCTCGGTGGTCAAGACGCTGCAGGCGATCCAGGACGCCAACGTCGTGATCTTCGTCATGGATGCCCGTGAAGGTGTCGTCGAGCATGACCTCAACCTGCTGGGTTTCGTGCTGGAGACCGGCCGCGCCCTGGTCATCGCGCTGAACAAGTGGGACGGCATGGAGCAGGGCGAGAAGGACTACGTGAAGACCGAGCTGGAGCGCCGGCTGTTCTTCGTCGACTACGCCGACATCCATTTCATTTCAGCCAAGCACGGCACCGGGGTAGGGCACCTGTACAAGTCGGTGCAGGCCGCGTTCAAGTCGGCGATCACCCGCTGGCCGACCAGCCGCCTGACGCAGATCCTCGAGGACGCCGTGCGCGAGCACCAGCCGCCCATGGTCAACGGCCGGCGCATCAAGCTGCGTTATGCCCACCTGGGTGGTGCCAACCCGCCGCTGATCGTGATCCACGGCAACCAGGTTGAGGCGGTGCCCAAGTCCTATACGCGCTACCTGGAGAATACCTACCGGCGTGTGCTGAAGCTGGTCGGCACGCCGATCCGCATCGAGTACAAGGGCGGTGACAATCCCTACGAGGGCAGGAAGAACACGCTCACCGACCGCCAGGTCAACAAGAAGCGCCGCCTCATGTCGCACCACAAGAAGGCCGAGAAGAAGCGCCGCGACAAGAAGCGCTGATCGCTCAGCCATCTCCGTCGAACGACTGGTCCATGTCCAGGGCTGGTCGTGCATGGCGCGGCTTGCCGACCTGGCGGGCCGGATTGCCGACCACCGTGGTATGTGGCGCGACGGGATGCAGGACGATACTGCCGGCGCCTACCTTGGCGCCTTCGCCGATCTCGATGTTGCCGAGGATCTTCGCTCCGGCGCCGATCATCACGCCGCTGCGCACCTTGGGGTGACGGTCGCCGCCTTCCTTGCCGGTCCCGCCCAGCGTCACGCCCTGCAGGATCGATACATCGTCGCCGACCACCGCCGTCTCGCCGATGACGATTCCGGTGCCATGGTCGAGCATGATCCCGCTGCCGATACGGCTGGCCGGATTGATGTCGATGCCGAGGCGTTCGTTGCAGCGCGCCTGGATGAACATTGCCAGCAAGCGCTCGCCGCGACCATGCAGCTGATGTCCGATGCGATACGCCTGCAGTGCCAGAAAGCCCTTGGAGAACAGGAACACTTCCAGTGCACTGTCGAATGCCGGATCGCGGCTGACGATCGCCTGCAGGTCGCAGCAGGCCGTCTCGGCGAGCGCAGGAAGCTGGTGGTGCAGGCCGGCGAAGCGATCGGTCAGGGTATGGCTCTGCTCGGCGCCGTCGGCCAGGGCATGGCCGATACGGTGGGCGAGCGCACCACCGAAGTCCGGCTGATCGAGGATGCTCTGACTGACGATCGTGGCCAGGGTCGGCTCGCTGTCCAAGGCGCGTTGCGCCTGTGCCTGCAGGTCACTCCAGAGGTCGCTGACGGAAAGGTTCGGCATTGAGGTTCCTTATGGTCGGTGGGGTTGGCCATTGCCTGAACTGTAGCAGCCCGGGCAGGCGGTCGGCCGCCGCGTCTCGTATCGGGGCGCGCTCATCGGCTATCCTGTCCGCCTTCGCTGCCGAGTCCCAAACGGCAGGCCTGTCGGACGATCGTCATGCTCACCAGTAAATTGCCCAATGTCGGCACGACCATCTTCACCACCATGTCTCAGCTCGCGGCCGACACCGGTGCACTGAATCTTTCCCAGGGCTTTCCCGACTTCGATGGTCCCGAGGCGCTGCGCGAGGCCGTCGCTCGCCACGTCATGAGCGGCCACAATCAGTACGCCCCGATGACCGGTCTGCCGGCGCTGCGCGAGCAGGTGGCGGCCAAGGTGGCTGGCCTGTACGGACGGCAGGTGGACGTCGCCAGCGAAGTCACCATCACCCCTGGCGCCACGCAGGCAATCTTCTGTGCGATCCAGGCGGTGATCCGCCCCGGCGACGAGGTGATCGTTTTCGATCCCTGCTACGACAGTTACGAGCCGTCCGTGCAACTGGCCGGAGGCACCTGTATCCACCAGCAGCTGAGCCTGCCGGACTTCCGGATCGACTGGCAGCGACTGGCCGATGCCATCACCCCGCGCACGCGGATGATCGTGCTCAACACCCCGCACAATCCCAGCGGTGCGTTGATCGATGGCAGCGATCTGGAACGGCTGGCGGCACTGATCCGCGAGCGCGACATCTACCTGCTCAGCGACGAGGTCTACGAGCACCTCGTATTCGACGGCCGGGAGCACGCCAGCGTGCTGCGTCACGAGGAGCTGTATCAGCGTGCCTTCGTCATCAGCTCGTTCGGCAAGACCTATCACGTCACCGGCTGGAAGACCGGATACGTGGTGGCGCCGCCTGCTCTCAGCAGCGAGCTGCGCAAGGTGCACCAGTACGTCAGCTTCACCGGCGTCACGCCTCTGCAATGGGCCCTGGCCGACTTCATGGCGGCGCATCCGGAACACGTCCGCGAGCTCCCGGCGTTCTATCAGGCCAAGCGCGACCTGTTCTGCGACCTGCTGGCTGGCTCCCGCTTCCGCTTCACCCGCGCCGCTGGCACCTACTTCCAGCTGGCCGATTACTCGGCGATCCGCCCCGACCTCGACGACGTCGCCATGGCCGAATGGCTGACCCGCGAGCACGGTGTGGCGAGCATCCCGATCTCGGTGTTCTACCAGGATGCGCCGGCCGATCTCAGGCTGGTGCGCTTCTGCTTTGCCAAACGAGAGGAGACGCTGCGTCAGGCGGCGGAACGACTATGCGCGATCTGAACAGCCTGCCCGATCTCGAACTGGCCCTGATTCAGACCACGCTGGTCTGGCAGGATGCCGATGCCAACCGTGAGCGTTTCGCCGGGCTGCTCGAGCAGGCCCGCGGTGCCGATCTGATCGTCCTGCCGGAGATGTTCACCACCGGCTTTTCCATGGACTCGGCGGCCCTGGCCGAGCCGGAGGAGGGGCCGACCTATGCCTGGCTGCGCAGTCAGGCCGCGCGGCTGGAGGCAGTGGTCACTGGTAGCGTGATCATCGAGGCCGCCGACGGCAGTCATCGCAATCGCCTGCTCTGGGCCCGGCCGGATGGCGAGGTGCTGCATTACGACAAGCGCCACCTGTTCCGCATGGCTGGCGAGCACAAGCACTACACGCCAGGGCTGCAACAGGCGCTGTTCGAGGTGAATGGCTGGCGGGTGCGCCCGCTGATCTGCTACGACCTGCGCTTCCCGGTCTGGAGCCGCGATCCGCACGGCACCGACCTGATGCTCTACACGGCCAATTGGCCAGCGGCGCGCCGCGATGCCTGGAATCGTCTGCTGCCGGCGCGGGCCATCGAAAACCTCTGCTACGTGGCGGCGGTCAATCGGGTCGGCGAGGATGGCAAGGGCTACCCCTACAGCGGTGACAGCCAGGTGCTCGATTTCAAGGGCGACACCTTGCTTAACGGCGGCGACAGCGACGCGGTGCTTCGCTGCACGCTGCGGGCGCGCGATCTGGCCGCGTTCCGCGAGCGCTTCCCGGCCTACCATGACGGTGACGCGTTCGAGCTCAAGCCCTGACCGGCCGGTGCCTTCAGGGCGCTTCGGCGGCGTTCCGGCGCCGCTGAAACCAAACCCAGCCGTACACCGCGAGATTGAAGAGCACGACCACCCCTGCCAGCACGTATTGCACCGGCAGAGTGAGCCAGTCGGGATACAGCAGCGGTAGCAGATAATGCTCGATGAATCCTTCGCTGTAACCGGCATCGCCGGCGCGCGCTCGCAGTAACTGCTCCCAGCGGGTCAACGGGCAGCCGCGACCGGCCAGCTCGACGAATATCGCCCATCCTGCTGCCGGCAGATGCACGAGCATCGCCCGCGGACGCCAGAGTGCGAGCAGGCCTCCCAGCAGCGCGAAGAGAATGAACCCCAGGTGCAGAAGCAGCAGGGCGTCGGCACCGATGCGATGGATCATGGCCGGGTTGCCGCAGCTTCGGCTCCCGGCAGCGCCGCGAGCTGACGGTCCTGCAACCTGGCGAACAGCAGCAGTGCACTCAGGGCTCCGATCAGGGCGAGAAACATGTCCGACTGGGTGTCCCAGGGATCGCCCTGCGTGCCGAGGAATTCGATCGCCCCCTGTCCGGCCGCGAGGGCCACCCACCACTCGATCAACTCATAGAATGCGCTGATGGCAAGGGCCACGCAGACCACCAGCAGATTGAGCATCCAGCCATGGGACAGGTACCGCCCGCGCAGCAGGATTTCCCGCGCCAGCAGCGCCGGAACCAGCCCCTGCATGAAGTGCCCCAGCTTGTCGTAGGGGTTGCGGCTCAGCTCGAACAGCTCCTGCACCCAGAAACCGAGTGGCACACGCGCATAGGTGTAGGCCCCACCCAGAATCAGCACCAGCGCGTGGGCTGCGATAAGCACATAGAGCAATTGCGTGAGTGGGTGGCGGCGGTAGGTGGAAAGCAGAATCGGCGCGGCGATCAGCACCGGTGCCACTTCCAGCAACCAGGTCGCGCGATCGTATGGGTCTATTCCAGAAGCAATCAGGGCCAGCAGAACCGCCAGCCCGAGCGCAAGGTTAAGGTTGGTTGTTGGCATCTTGTCCGGTCCTGACCGAGTGCTGGCAAGCATGGCGCTATGTGCGGGACACGGCAAGCAGGCGATCGGTCGGCGGTTCAGCGTGCGGCGACTGCTTTCTTGCCTCGGTGGCAGTTGCGCGGATCAGCCGGGCCCACGAAGGGATTGGCATTGCCTTGCACGCAGGCGATGCGCTGGTTGCGCGTGCGCTCCCATTCGCTGACCGGATGCTGGCGGTTCCAGATGTCGTACAGGCGCCGGTCCTGTTTCGACAGGCGCAGCTTGTAGCGCTCGCTCATGTACAGATAGGTGCGGGCGATGGCACCGCGGCTGTACTCGGGTGGCATGGCCGTGCGCTGCTTGAAGTTGACCACGAAAGGGCAGGCACCGTACTGGCTGGGCTTTTCGCTGAGCATGCCGAAGCCGAAGTTGCTGCGGTCGCCGTTCACCTCGCCAACCACCGGGACCAGGTTGTGCAGGTCGGCCTCGGCTCGGCTGAACACCGGATCGTTGGCGGTGCAGTGCTTGCGTCCGCCCTGTTGCCAGCATTGCCGCTGATGGCCGATGACCCAGGCTGGCACGATGTGCTCCCACTCCACCCGTTGAGCGCGCTTGGGCTGCTTGCGCGGGACGTAGCCGCAGCTGCGCAGGTCGATGCGATTGCCCTTGAAGCTGCAGCCGCAGTAGAAGTCCACCGGCCGGTCGGCATAGAGGGTCCAGGCCACCTTCTTCGCTTCGCGGAAGGTGCGAGGCGCATCGGCGTAAGTGTTGGTGCAGCAGAACAGGGCAAGCAGAAAGAGACTGAGGCGGCGCATGGAATTCTCGACAACTGAACGAGTGACGCATCCATGCGCGGGCCGGCATCTTACCTTTCGTTTAAGTAAAAATCATAAAAATCAAAGGCTTGCATGATGTCATCCGGCCTTCATATGGCCCAGGCGGTTGATCCGCAACGAGGCGAGAATGATCGCGCCGCCGATCGCGAGCAGTAGCAGGTTGGTCGTGGTGCCCCAGAACAGCAGGTTGAGCACCAGGCCTACCGGCACCGACATGTTGTTCATCACCGCCAGCGTGCCCGCATCCACCAGCGTGGCGCCCTTGTTCCAGCAGAACTGGCCCAGGGCGGTAGCCAGCACGCCCATCCAGATCAGTACGGACCACTGCGTCGTGGTGGTCGGCAGTTTCTCGACGTTACCGAACAGCAGCCACGCCGGCAGCACGATCAGCAGCGCGCCGAGGAAGAAGTAGCCGAAGCGGCGATGCAGCGGCACGTCAGAGGGGTAACGCTGCGCCAGATGCTTGTAGGCCACCTGGCCGGCGGCAAAGGTGAAGTTGGCCAGCTGCATGAGCAGGAAGCCGCCAAGAAAATCGCCGGAAACGCCGTCATAACGGATGAGTCCGGCGCCGAACACCGCGACGGCTGCCGCGACCAGTGCCCAGGGGTTGAAGCGACGATTGAGCGCGTCGTCGATCAGCGTCACGTGCAGTGGCGTGAGCACGGTGAACAGCAGCACCTCGGCGACCGTCAGCACGTTGAAGCTCATGTACAGGCACAGGTAGGTGACGCCGAACTGCAGCGCGCCGACCAGGGTCACGCCGGCGATGAAGCCGGGCGCCACGCCACGCCAGCGGGTCAACGGCAGGAACACCAGGCCGGCTAGGATCACCCGCGTCAGCACGGCGAAATAGCTGTCCACCTGGCCGGCCAGGTAGACGCCGATCAGGTTGAAGGAAAAGGCCCAGAGCAGGGTGACGAAGATCAAATAGCGCATGCCGCCTCCACGACGAAGGCCGGCGACCTTAGCGGCTGCGCATGAAAGAGGGAAGGGCTGGCGCGCCTCTGGGCTCGCCAGCCGAACGGTCAGGCCGCTTTCAAGGTGGCCATGTCGATGACGAAGCGGTACTTCACGTCGCTCTTGAGCATGCGCTCGTAGGCTTCGTTGATGTCCTGCATGCGGATCATCTCGATGTCCGAGACGATGCCGTGCTCGGCGCAGAAGTCGAGCATCTCCTGAGTCTCGGCGATGCCGCCGATCAGCGAGCCGGCGATGCGGCGGCGCTTGAAGATCAGGCCGAACACGCTGGGCGACGGATGCGGCGAAGCCGGTGCGCCGACCAGCGTCATGGTGGCGTCGCGCTTGAGCAGATTCACGAACGCATCGAGGTTGTGCGGCGCGGCAACGGTGTTGAGGATGAAGTCGAAGCTGTTGACGTGCGCCGCCATCTCCTCCTTGTTCTTCGATACCACCACTTCGGCGGCGCCAAGGCGCAGCGCATCTTCGCGCTTGTCCGGCGAGGTGGTGAACAGCACCACCTTCGCGCCCATGGCGTTGGCGATCTTCACCGCCATGTGGCCGAGACCGCCGAGGCCGACCACGCCGACCTTCTGCCCCGGACCGACCTTCCACTGGCGCAGCGGCGAGTAGGTGGTGATGCCCGCGCAAAGCAGCGGCGCGACAGCGGCGAGGTTGTCGGTGTGGTTGATGCGCAGCACGTACTTTTCATCCACCACGATATTGTCCGAATAGCCGCCGAGGGTGTTCTCGCCACCGCCGAACGCCGGACCGTTGTAGGTGCCGACGAAACCGTTCTCGCAATACTGCTCCAGCCCTTCGCCACAGGACGAGCACGTACGGCAGCTATCGACCAGACAGCCGACACCGGCGATATCGCCTGCCTTGAATTTGCTGACGTTAGCGCCGACTGCGCTCACACGGCCGACGATCTCGTGGCCTGGCACGGATGGGTAGAGCGTGTTGTTCCACTCGTTGCGCGCGGTATGCAGGTCCGAATGGCAGACGCCGCAGTAGAGGATGTCGATCTTCACATCATTCGGCCCCACTTCGCGGCGCGAGAACGAATAGGGTGCGAGCGGGCTGTTCGGGTCGAGGGCGGCGTATGCGGTGGTATTGCTCATGACGGCTCCTTGGTTGATCGGTATGTGTCGGCCAAGCCTAACGGCGACGGGCGCTGGGCCGTTTGCACAATCCTGCCGATGGCTGACGCGTTTCTGCCGGAAAGGGACTGTGGGTGGTCCGGCTTGGTGACCGAACTGGGAGGGTGTTCGGAGGCGAACAGTTCAGTTGTTCGCAGCTGCTGGGCGACGAGCGCTGTCGGCTGGAAACGAAAACGGGCGTCATCGCGGATGGCGCCCGTCGTTACGCTGGATCTACAAGGGCAGGGTAAGCGACCTGCCTGATCAGCCTCAGGCGGCTGCCACCTGCGTTTCACGCAGCGCGCGGTTCATGGCGCTGAACAGGGCGCGGATGCTGGCGGTGGTGATGTTCTCGTCGATGCCGATGCCGTGCAGCGGGCGCTCGCCATCCAGGCGAACCTCGATATAGGCCGCGGCCTTGGCGTTGCTGCCGGCGCCAATGGAGTGCTCGTGGTAGTCCATGATCTCCAGCTTGACCGGCAACGCGGCCACCAGCGCCTCCAGCGGGCCCTTGCCGATGCCGCGCCAGTGGGCGACTTCGCCATCGGCCGCGACTTCCACGTCCACCGCGCTGGTGCCGTTCTCTTCCTGCAGGCGATGGCCCTTGAGCGTATAGGGAGCGGTCGCCTGCAGGTATTCGGCTTCCAGCAGCGCGTAGATCTGCTTGGCGCTCATCTCCAGGCCGAGGCGATCGGTTTCCTTCTGCACCACCTGGCTGAACTCGATCTGCATGCGTCGCGGCAGGCTGATGCCGTATTCCTGCTCGAGCAGGAAGGTGATGCCGCCCTTGCCGGACTGACTGTTGACGCGAATCACCGCCTCGTAGCTGCGACCGATATCGGCCGGGTCGATCGGCAGATACGGCACCTCCCAGACGCCTTCCGCATCCTGCTGGGAAAAGCCCTTGCGAATCGCATCCTGGTGCGAGCCGGAGAACGCGGTATGCACCAGGTCACCGACATAGGGATGGCGCGGGTGCACCGGCAACTGGTTGCATTCCTCGACCACCTTGCGCACGGCGTCGATGTCGGAGAAGTCCAGCTGCGGGTCGACGCCCTGGGTGTACATGTTCAGCGCCACGGTGACCAGGTCGACGTTGCCGGTGCGCTCGCCATTGCCGAACAGGCAGCCCTCGACGCGATCGGCGCCGGCCATCAGGCCCAGCTCGGTGGCGGCCACGCCGGTGCCGCGGTCGTTGTGGGTGTGCAGGCTGACCAGCACGCTGTCACGTCGGTCGATGTGACGGCAGAACCACTCGATTTGGTCGGCATAGATGTTCGGGGTGGCGGCCTCGACCGTGGCCGGCAGGTTGAGGATCAGCTTCTGCTCGGGCGTCGGCTGGAACACCTCGATCACCGCGTTGCACACCTCGACCGCGAATTCCGGCTCGGTGGAGCTGAAGATTTCCGGCGAATACTCGAAGCGCCAGTTGGTCTCCGGATTCTGCTCGGCCAGGCGCTTGATGACCTTGCCGGCGTTCACGGCGATCTGAACCACGCCGGCCTTGTCCTGGTTGAAGACGATGCGGCGGAAGCTCGGCGCGGTGGCGTTGTAGTAGTGGACGATGGCCTGCTTGGCACCCTTGAGCGACTCGAAGGTGCGGGTGATCAGGTCTTCGCGGGCCTGGGTCAGGACCTGGATAGTGACGTCGTCGGGGATGTGGGCGCCTTCGATCAGCTCGCGGACGAAGTCGAAATCGGTCTGCGACGCGGAGGGGAAGCCCACCTCGATTTCCTTGAGGCCGACCTGCACCAGGGTCTTGAAGAAACGCATCTTCTTCCCGGCATCCATCGGTTCGATCAGCGACTGGTTGCCGTCGCGCAGATCGGAGCTCAGCCAGATCGGCGCCTGGGTGATGGACTTCGACGGCCAGGTGCGGTCCGGAATGTCGATGGCCGGGAAGGCGCGGTATTTAGTCGATGGATTCTTGAGCATGGTCATGGCGTTTCCCCAGGTGAAGCTCGAGCTAAGCAACTTGTCTGCCCGGTGCGGGCACCGGTTTATGGTGCAAAGCTATTGCTTCGTACGCACGCATTGCAATACATGGAAAAAAATTGGTGATTTATTTCGATTATTGAGCTTGGTGAGTGTTTTATTTCTATCGCAGGGGAAATCTTCGTGTTCAATTGCTCGCCCGGCTTGCGGCCTCATGTCGCAGCGGACGAGGCACGGCGGACATGCGATCATCCGCGCACCTCCCGCGGGCTTGGCTCGGGTCAACCAAGGACATGCCGGTGACACGCAAACGGCTATCGACAATGAGTATCTGGCTTGGCCTGTTCGCCATGCTGATGATTCATGTCGGCCCGTTGTACTCCGCCGTCCAGGCCGCCCAAGCTAGCGCACAGCATCACCATCATGCCGAGCATGAGCCCGCAGCCCACGGTCATCATGGCCAGGCGCGTGCAGGGGAACCGGCATGGTTGGCCGCGCTGGAACTCTGCGGCTACTGCGAACTGCTGACGCTCAATCCACCGCTCAGCCTATCCGTCGACCTGGTCTTGCCGCGGCATGAGCCAGGCACTCTGCAACCGCTTCCCGAGCAACCGCTGCCGCCGGCCACGCGCCGTAGCAGTGGCCATCCCCGTGCGCCCCCGCTTCTGCATTGCTGATGTTCATCAGCCGCCTTCCTGGCGGCTCAATCACACGCAGAAGTGGAAGTATCTATGTCCAGCATTACTCATGGCCGTGCGGCGCGTGCGCGCCTGTCCGAATCATTTTCAGTCCAGCCGTCCCGTTTGCGCTGGCAGGTTGCTCATACCGCACTCCTGGCGCTGCTCGCCGGTGGCGCGCTGGCGGCTGAGCATGATCATGCCGCCCACGGCGAGCAGGCCGACAGCGTCGAACTGGCACCGATGGTCATTACCGGTGTCAGCCAGCAGTCGCCACTCACCGTTGTTACCGACCCGAAGATTCCCCGCCAGCCGATGCCGGCCAGCGACGGCGCGGACTATCTGAAGACCATTCCCGGCTTCTCCGCCGTGCGCAACGGCGGGGTGAACGGCGATCCGGTATTCCGCGGCATGTTCGGCTCGCGCCTCAAGCTGCTCTCCAACGGCGGCGAGATGCTCGGCGCCTGCCCGAACCGCATGGATTCGCCCAGTTCCTATATCAGCCCGGATACATTCGACAAGCTGACCGTCATCAAGGGGCCGCAGACCGTGCTCTGGGGCCCCGGCGCGTCAGCAGCCACAGTGCTGTTCGAGCGTGAGGCTGAGCAGTTCAGTGAGCCCGACTACCGCATCAACGGCAGCCTGCTGACCGGCACCAACGGGCGCTTCGACCGCAATCTGGATGCCGCGGCAGGCAACGCCCAGGGCTACGCGCGGCTGATGGCCAACAGCTCTCAGGCCGACGATTACGACGACGGCAATGGCGACACCATGCCGTCGCGCTACGACAAGTGGAACACCGATGTCGCCCTGGGCTGGACGCCGGATGCGGACACGCTCGTCGAACTGACCGCAGGTCGCGGCGATGGCTATGCGCGTTACGCAGGGCGCGGCATGGACGGCAGCCAGTTCCAGCGTGAAAGCCTCGGCCTGCGTTTCGAGAAGACCAACATCGGTGAGACCTTCTATGGCCTCGAGGCGCAGGTCTACTACAACTACGCCGACCACATCATGGACAACTACAGCCTGCGCAGTCCGGGCGGGATGATGCCGGACCCGACGCTTTCGCGGGTCGATCGTCGTACCCTTGGCGGGCGGCTGGTTGGCACCTGGCAGTGGACCGATGTCGAGCTGAAGGCGGGTGTCGATGCGCAGCGTAGCGAGCACCGAAAAGTCATGGACCCGACCAAGGCAGTTAACCAAATGGTGCTCGCGGCCGGTAGCGCCGCGCTGCCTTGGGTGCCAGATGCCATGCTGCACAGTTATGGGCTGTTTGGCGAGCTGACCTGGGATATCACCGACACTCAAAAGGTGGTCAGTGGCGTACGGGTAGATCTACACGAGGCCGAGGATCAGCGCGAGTTCTTCAACAGCCACGATCCTTCCAGCATGCCGATGGTCAAGCGTAACTGGGACAACCCCACCGCCGGCGAAACCCGTCGCGACACGCTCTACAGCGGCTTCGTGCGCTACGAGGAAGAACTCACCAGCCTGCCGGCGACCTGGTATGCCGGCCTCGGCCATGCCGAGCGGTTCCCCGACTACTGGGAGCTGTTCGTCTCCAACCCGGGGCCAGTGGGCACCGTGCAGCCGTTCGACTCCGTGCGCCCGGAGAAGACCACACAGCTGGACGTCGGCCTGCAGTATGCCAAGGGGCCGCTGGAGGCCTGGGTTTCAGCCTATGCGGGGCTGGTGGAAGACTACATCCTGTTCAGCTACGTACCCGGTGTGATGCCCGGCATGCTCCGCGCCGAGGTCAGCAACGTCGACGCGACCATTGCCGGTGCCGAGATGGGCGCCAGCTACCGCTTCAGCAGCAACTGGAAGGGGGATGCGAGCCTGGCCTATGCCTGGGGCGAGAACCGCAGCGACGATCGCGCGCTACCGCAGATCCCGCCGCTGGAAGGGCGCCTGGGTCTGACCTACGAGCGAGACAACTGGAGCACCAGTGGCCTCTGGCGCGTGGTCGCCGCGCAGGGGCGGGTCGCCGAGAACCAGGGCACCGTGGTCGGCAAGGACTTCGGCGAGTCCGCCGGCTTCGGCGTGCTGGCGGTCAACGGCGCGTATCGGGTGAACCAGCACTTCAAGCTCAGCGCGGGCATCGACAACCTGCTGGACAAGAACTACAGCGAGCATCTCAATCTCGCCGGTAGCGCCGGCTTCGCCGACTACGGCCTCGAGCCCACCAGTCGGGTGAACGAGCCTGGGCGCACGTACTGGGCGCGGGTCGACATGAGTTTCTGAATGCAACGCTAGCGGTAAAGGAGCGGGGGCGTCCCCGCTCCGGACGTAGGTTGGCGCTGAGGCGCGGGGCGCGATGGTGCCACTGGCGGCGCTGGCGTCAGGGATGACGCAATGGGCAGTGCCCAAGGTGATGCCACACGCTTCGTGCCTCAGCGCCAACCTACGATTAGCTTTTCTCCCCGGTCGGGTGCTCATCCGGCTGCTGCAGCGCGGCATTACCGCGCGGTATCAGTGAATCACGCCAGTCCCGCATATCCCCACCGCTCGGGTGCTGGAATACCCGCAGGCCGAACTCCGGCAGGATCGCCAGCAAATGGTCGAAGATGTCCGACTGGATCGCTTCGTACTGTGTCCAGGCCACCGTGTTGGTGAAGCAGTAGATCTCCAGCGGCAGGCCATCGGCGGTCGGGCTCAGCTGGCGCACCATCAGCGTCATGTTCTGATGCACGCCAGGATGGGCGCGCAGGTAGCGTTCGACATAGGCGCGGAACGTCCCCAGATTGGTGACCCTGCGGGTGTTGACCGGGTCCTGCCCGCGCTCGGCGAGCTTGGCGTTCCACTCGTCGATCTCCTTGCGCTTATTGACCAGGTAGTCCTCCAGCAGGCTGAAGCGGTAAAGCCGCTTGCGCTCTTCGGCGTCGAGAAAATGCACGCTCTGCTGATCCAGATAAAGGCTGCGCTTGATGCGTCGACCGCCACTCTCCTGCATGCCGCGCCAGTTCTTGAACGAGTCGGAAATGAAGCGTTTGGTCGGGATGCTGGTGATGGTCTTGTCCCAGTTCTGCACCTTGACCGTATGCAGGGCGATGTCGATCACGTCGCCGTCGGCGTTGAGCTGCGGCATTTCCACCCAGTCGCCGACGCGGATCAGGTCGTTGGAGGTGATCTGCACGCTGGCCACCAGCGACAGCAGGGTATCCTGGAAGATCAGCATCAATACCGCTGCCATGGCACCCAGGCCGGACAGCAGGATCAGTGGAGATCGATCGATCAGCGTGGCGATGATGAGGATGGTGGCGATCGCGTAGATGACGATCTTCACCACCTGCAGATAGCCCTTGATCGGGTGCAGGCGGGCGTCCGGCCGGCGCTGGTAGACCACGTTGATGATGTCGAGCACCGCGCCGAGGGCCAGTGCGATGGTCAGCACGATGAAGCCGCCGCAGACATTCTGCACCACGGTCACCGCAGCGTCCGGCAGGCCGGGGACCGTCCTTACGCCGATCGACAGCACCAGTGCCGGGACAATGTTCGACAGCCGCTTGATGACGCCGAAATCCTGCAGTTCGCCATCGCGCGTGTGCCGTAACAGGCGGTAGAGGCCGCGCACCAGGATGCGTTTGACGATCCAGTTGGATAGCCAGGCGGCGAAGATCAGCGTGGCGCTGGCAAGTAGGGTCTGCAGTTCGGCATGGGCTCTGAGCCAGTCCAGCCAGGTGGCCAGATCGTCAGACATGTGTTTCTCCATCGAAGGGTGGGCGGGCGGCCCCAGCGGTGTGCCCGGGCTGCGATTGGCGGCGCTGGTTTAACGGATGAACTCGCGGCTGATCGTCTTGAACAACTCGGTGCCGGCGCGCTCCATCCACTCGAAGGCGACCATCTCCCGCGAGACGATCTGCGCACCGGCCTGGCGCATGCGCTCCAGGGCCAGGGCCTTGTCGCTGGCGCGGCGTGAGCTGACGCCTTCTTCGACGACGAACACCTCGTTGCCGCGGGCACGCAGGTCGAGCACCGTCTGCAGCACGCAGACGTGGGTCTCGCAGCCGCAGACGACGAACTGGCGACGTTCACCACCGGGGCGCTTGAACAGCTCGCCGTCGCCAGCGGCGGAGAAGTCCAGCTTCTCGAGGATCGCACTGTCTTCCACGCCGTCGCGCAGCGCGGCGATGGTCTGGCCGAGGCCCTTGCTGTACTGCTCGGTCAGCAGTACCGGTACGCCGACCCGCTTGGCCACCTGTTGCAGCCAGGCGGTGTGTTCGGCCATCGCGGCGGCGTCCAGGATCACCGGAAACAGGCGCTCCTGGATGTCGACGATCAACAGGGTGGAATCCGTTGCCTTGATGCGCATCGCTGTGCTTCCTCGTGGTTCAGGGTTTGTAGGCACCGATGAAGATCGCCGGATCGACACGGGCGTCGTTCAGGCTCACGTTCCAGTGCAGGTGCGGGCCGGTGGCACGGCCGGTCGCGCCGACCTTGCCGAGCACCTCGCCGCGCGCCAGTTGATCGCCGACCTTCACGCCGATCTCGGACAAATGGCAGAACATGCTGATCAGCCCCTGACCGTGGTCGACGAACACGGTCTTGCCGTTGAAGAAATAGTCACCGGTGAGTATGACCTTGCCGGCTGCCGGCGCCTTGATCGGCGTGCCGCTCTTGGCGGCGAAATCCAGGCCGGAGTGTGGGTTGCGTTCCTCGCCGTTGAAGAAACGGCGCAGGCCGAAGGGCGAGGACAAAGGTCCGTCCACCGGGCGATCGAACAGCAGATTGCTTGGCTGGTTGGCACTGAACTGCCGGTAGGCGCGGGTCTGTTCGTCCAGCTCGCGCTCGATGCGCTTGAGGTCTGCCGGATTCGGATTGACCTGGCGCTGATTCTTCAGGGTGATGTGCTGGGCGCGATAGTCGCGGCTGCCAACCTGAAAACCCGTGCTGCGGCCATCGACCTCCAGTTGCTGGGTACCTGCCTTGACCGACAGCGGGATGCCGACGATGGCAATCCAGCGCTGGCCGTCCTCGCGTATCACCAGCGTCGGTTTGCCCTGGTAGCGTGCCTGCGGTGCGTGCGGACCATTGCCGAGTTCGATCACGGCGACGCCGCCGGGCACCGGCTTGTTCAGTAGACGGGTGATGAAGCCTTCGGCATGCGCAGGCAGTGCAAGGGCGAGGGAGAACAGCAGGGCGAAGACACGAGGCATGGGCGGGTCCGTTGCGGAAAATGGCCCAATCCTCGCGTAAACCTCGGGCAAGAGAAAGGGCCAGGGATGTCAGGAGATTTCTGGCGCGGCTTGCTTAGAGCAGTGGCAGGGTGACCGGTTGCAGATGATTGTCTTCCACCCGAACGTCCAGCTCGCCGTCGCCGAGCCTGGCCTTGAGGCGCTGGCCAGGCTCGGTCTGGCTGGCGCTGCGGATCGCCTGGCCGCGCTCGTCCAACAGAATGCTGTAACCGCGGCTGAGTGTGGCCAGCGGGCTGACCACATTGAGCGTCTGTACGAGGCCCTGCAGCTGCTGGCGGCGGCCTTTGAGATTGGCCTGCATCGCCCGCGGCAGGCGCGAGGACAGATGGTCGAGGCGCTGGCGCAGCAGATTCAGCGTGCGCCCCGGATGCTGCGCGGCCAGTCGCGTTTCCAGCCGGGCCAGACGCTCCTGACCACTGCACAACCGACGGTCGACGGCACGCAGCAGCCGCTGCTCCAGGTCATCGATACGCTGGGCCTGCTGCTGCAGACGCTCGCCGGGATGGCGCAGGCGGCGGGTCAGGCCGTCCAGGCGCATGGCGTCGCGGTGCAGGCGATCACGCATGCGCAGTACCAGACGTTGCTGCAGGCCGTTCAGCCGCTGCTGCAGATCGGCACTGCTAGGCGCCAGCAGCTCTGCCGCCGCGGACGGCGTCGGGGCGCGCACATCGGCGACGAAGTCGGCGATGGACACATCGGTCTCATGGCCAACCGCGCAGACGATCGGCGTGACGCAGGCATCCACCGCACGCGCCACGGCTTCCTCGTTGAAGCACCAGAGATCTTCCAGCGAGCCGCCGCCGCGGGCGAGGATCAGGGCGTCGAAGCCCTGGGCGTCCGCCAGCTGCAGCGCACGGACGATCTGCCCAGTGGCTTCGCGGCCCTGCACGGCGGTGGGGATCAGCGTCAGCTCCACCTGCGGTGCGCGGCGGCGGAACACCGAGATGATGTCGCGGATCACTGCGCCGGTCGGTGAGCTGACGATGCCGATGCGCCGCGGATGGGCGGGCAGGGCGGCCTTGCGCTCGGCGGAGAACAGGCCTTCGGCGGCGAGCTTTTCCTTCAGCGCTTCGAAGGCCAGGCGCAGTGCGCCGTCGCCCGCCGGCTCCAGCATGTCGAGGATCAGCTGATAGTCGCCACGGCCTTCGAACAGCGAGACCTTGCCACGCACCCGCACCGCCAGGCCGTCGCGCAGTGCCTGACGTACCCGCGCGGCATTCTGGCGGAACAGGGCGCAGCGCACCTGGGCGTTCCTGTCCTTGAGGGTGAAATAGACGTGGCCGGAGGCGGGACGGGCGAGGTTGGAAATCTCGCCTTCGACCCAGACCTGGGCGAACACGTCCTCGAGCAACAGGCGGGCGCGACCGTTGAGCTGACTGACGGTCAGCACTTCGCGATCGAGATTGAGGCGCTGGAAGGGATCTTTGAGCATGGCGGCGATGATAAGCCGCGCGCGGCCAAGCGGAAACCGAATCTGCTTGGCGTCCGTCCAGCGGGCCTTGACCAGCCAACGGGCGGCGCTAAGCTGCGCGGCCTTTCCCCATCTCCGGTTCCGAGCCGTCATGAGCCACAGTCAAGCCATCATCGTGCCGCGCATTTCCACGTTCCCAGCGCACGAAGCCAAGGCGCGGATGATTCTGCGTTGGCTGGCCGAGCGGCGCATCGTCGAGTCGCTGCCGACCACCTGTGGCCGCGGTGTTGGCGGCATGGGTTACGCCATCGCTTCCGGTGCGCGCAGTGTCGTGCAGCATCCGGAGTATTTGCCCTTTGGCGCGGCCATCAACGGCCTTGAAGTGGTCACCAAGCGCTGCATTTACACGCCGACACGGGATTTCGCCGAGGAAGCAGGCTGCCCCGAGTGCCGCCGCGAGATTGGCGAGGCGTTGTTTGAAAGCCTTGACGAGTGGATGCCTAAGCAGACCGACAATTTCACCTGTCCGGAATGTGGCTTCGAGGACGACATCAATGGCTTCCTGTTCATTCCGGCCTGCGCATTTTCCAACCTGGGCTTCATTTTCAACGGATGGGGTGAGGCCGGCTTGCGTCAGTCGTTTCTCGACGAGTTTGCCGAGCGCCTAGGGTTTGCTGTGGCGCTGGTGATCGATCGGCCGTGACCGGTCGGTCACTCCGGCGAGGCTGTGCCTGTCGTCCTTCGTGCCGTCGCTCACATCCGCATTGAGCGCAAGGGGGTGCGTGGGTATAATGCCGCGCTTCCTTTTTCCCGCCTGGGAGCCCCCGCCATGCTGCGTATCAGCCAAGAAGCCCTGACTTTCGATGATGTTCTCCTGATCCCGGGATATTCCGAGGTTCTGCCGAAGGATGTCAGCCTCAAGACCCGCCTGACCCGCGAAATCGAGCTGAACATTCCGCTGGTTTCCGCGGCCATGGACACCGTCACCGAAGCCCGCCTGGCCATCGCCATGGCGCAGGAAGGTGGCATTGGCATCATCCACAAGAACATGAGCATCGAGCAGCAGGCCGCCGAGGTGCGCAAGGTCAAGCGCCACGAGACTGCGATCGTCCACGACCCGGTCACCGTCACCCCGGAAACCAAGATCAGCGAGCTGCTGCGCAAGGCCCATGAACTGGGCTTCTCCGGCTTCCCGGTGGTATCCGGCAAAGAGCTGGTGGGCATCGTCACCGGTCGTGACCTGCGCTTCACGCCGAACGCCGGTGATTCCGTCGCGGCGATCATGACGCCCAAGGACAAGCTGGTCACCGTGCTCGAGGGCACTGGCCTGGAAGAAATCAAGACCAAGCTCTACGAACACCGCATCGAGAAAATGCTGGTGGTCGACGCCAACTTCCACCTGCGCGGCCTGGTGACCTTCCGCGATATCGAGAAGGCCAAGACCTACCCGCTGGCGTCCAAGGACAGCCAGGGCCGCCTGCGCGTCGGCGCGGCGGTCGGTACCGGCGCCGACACCGGTGACCGCGTCGAGGCGCTGGCTGCGGCCGGCGTCGACGTGGTGGTGGTGGATACCGCCCATGGCCATTCCCGTGGCGTGATCGATCGCGTGCGCTGGGTGAAGGAGAACTTCCCGCAGGTGCAGGTGATCGGCGGCAACATCGCCACCGCCGAAGCCGCGCTGGACCTGGTCAAGGCTGGCGCCGACGCGGTCAAGGTCGGCATCGGTCCGGGCTCGATCTGCACCACCCGCATCGTCGCTGGCGTCGGCGTGCCGCAGATCTCCGCCATCGCCAACGTTTCCGCCGCGCTGGAAGGCACCGGCGTGCCGATGATCGCCGACGGCGGTATCCGCTTCTCCGGTGACCTGTCCAAAGCCATTGTCGCCGGCGCCAACGCCGTGATGATGGGTTCGATGTTCGCCGGTACCGAAGAAGCCCCGGGCGAGATCGAACTGTTCCAGGGCCGCTCCTACAAGGCCTACCGCGGCATGGGCTCCCTGGGCGCCATGTCCCAGGCGCAGGGCTCCTCGGATCGTTACTTCCAGGACTCGTCCGCTGGTGCCGAAAAGCTGGTTCCCGAAGGCATCGAAGGTCGCGTGCCGTACAAGGGCTCGCTGGCGGCGATCATCCATCAGCTGATGGGTGGCCTGCGCGCTTCCATGGGCTACACCGGCAGCGCCACCATCGACGAGATGCGCACCCGTCCGCAGTTCGTGCGCATCACCGGTGCCGGCATGGCCGAGTCGCACGTGCATGACGTGCAGATCACCAAGGAAGCCCCGAATTACCGAGTGGGTTGATCCGCTCAGCTAGACAGGCGCCGGAAGCTGGCAGCGGGAGCCGGGAGAAATCCTGGTTTCGGCTTCCAGCTTCCGGCTTTCAGCTTCAGGCTCTTTCCGAAGGAAAGCTCATGGCTCACCAAGACATTCACGCCCACCGCATCCTGATCCTCGACTTCGGTTCCCAGTACACCCAGCTGATCGCCCGCCGCGTGCGCGAGATCGGCGTGTATTGCGAGCTGCACCCGTGGGACATGAGCGAGGACGATATCCGTGCCTTCGCGCCACGCGGCATCATTCTCGCCGGCGGCCCGGAGTCGGTTCACGAGGAAGGCAGCCCGCGCGCGCCGCAGGCCGTGTTCGATCTCGGTGTGCCGCTGTTCGGCATCTGCTACGGCATGCAGACCATGTCCGAGCAGCTCGGCGGCAAGGTGCAGGGCTCCGATGTTCGCGAGTTCGGCTATGCCCGCGTCGATCTGGTCGGCAAGTCGAAGCTGTTCGACGGCATCGAAGACCACATGGATGACGACGGCGTGTTCGGCCTCGACGTGTGGATGAGCCACGGCGACAAGGTCACCGAGATTCCTACCGGCTTCCACATCCTGGCCAGCACCCCGAGCTGCCCGATCGCCGCCATGGGCGACGATGCCCGTGGCTATTACGGCGTGCAGTTCCACCCGGAAGTGACCCACACCCGCCAGGGCGGTCGCATCCTGTCGCGCTTTATCCTGGAAATCTGCGGCTGCGAAGCGCTGTGGACGCCGTCCAACATCGTCGAGGACGCCATCGCCCAGGTGCGTGCTCAGGTCGGTGATGCCAACGTCCTGCTCGGCCTCTCCGGTGGTGTCGATTCGTCGGTGGTTGCGGCGCTGCTGCACAAGGCGATCGGCGACCAGCTGACCTGCGTCTTCGTCGACAACGGCCTGCTGCGCCTGCACGAGGGCGACCAGGTGATGGCCATGTTCGCCGAGAACATGGGCGTCAAGGTGATCCGTGCCGATGCCGAGGCGCAGTTCCTGGCCAACCTCGAAGGCGAGGCGGATCCGGAGAAGAAGCGCAAGATCATCGGTCGCACCTTCATCGACGTGTTCGATGCCGAGGCCAGCAAGCTGGACAACATCCAGTTCCTCGCCCAGGGCACCATCTATCCCGACGTCATCGAGTCAGCCGGCGCCAAGAGCGGCAAGGCCCATGTGATCAAGTCGCACCACAACGTCGGTGGTCTGCCGGAAGAGATGAACCTCAAGCTGGTCGAGCCGCTGCGTGAGCTGTTCAAGGACGAAGTGCGCAAGATCGGCCTGGAACTCGGTCTGCCCTACGACATGGTCTACCGCCACCCCTTCCCGGGCCCGGGACTGGGCGTGCGCATCCTGGGCGAAGTGAAGAAGGAGTACGCCGATCTGCTGCGTCGCGCCGACCATATCTTCATCGAAGAGCTGCGCAACTTCGACTGGTACCACAAGACCAGTCAGGCCTTCGTGGTGTTCCAGCCGGTGAAATCGGTCGGTGTGGTGGGTGATGGCCGCCGTTACGCCTGGGTTGTCGCGCTGCGCGCGGTGGAGACCATCGACTTCATGACCGCGCGCTGGGCGCACCTGCCATACGAGTTGCTGGAGAAGGTGTCCAACCGCATCATCAACGAAATCGAAGGCATCTCCCGCGTCACCTACGATGTGTCGAGCAAGCCGCCGGCGACCATCGAGTGGGAATGATCGGACGTCTGGAACGAACCGGCACCGATTAGCAAAAAATGCCCTGAAGCCCGCGTAATTGCGGGCTTTTTGGTTTCTGCGTCTGGCAATCACTGGCAGCTTTTTGCATCGCCAAGCAACGATTTTGTATGGCATGGTACAGGGCATTGATCGAGCCCAATGCCATGCTCAGGCCGAGTACCATGCTGAGTTTTTCTCGTGCGGCATGGTATCAAAAACCTATATCCTGCTGATTTTAAAGTATTTTATGTATGCGGAAGATTGGTTTTTGAGCATGGTATTTTTGCAGGAGGATTCTGGAGACCATGCTGACCGATACCAAGCTGCGACACCTCAAACCGAAGGACAAGCTCTACAAAGTGAACGACCGTGACGGCCTCTATGTAGCCGTCACGCCTGCTGGTTCGATCTCGTTCCGGTACAACTACTCGATTCACGGCAGGCAGGAGACCATCACTTTCGGTCGTTATGGTGTCGGCGGAATAAGCTTGGCTGAAGCCCGTGAACGACTGGGCGAGGCGAAGAAATTGATTGCCGCCGGTAAGTCTCCAGCGAAGGAAAAAGCGCGAGATAAGGCGCGAATCAAGGACGCAGAAACCTTTGGTGCCTGGGCCGATAAGTGGCTGCGCGGTTACCAGATGGCGGATAGCACCCGCGATATGCGTCGTTCGGTCTATGAACGCGAGCTGAAACCTCGGTTCGGCAACCAGAAGTTGGTTGAAATTACGCACGAGGACTTAAGAGCCCTTACAGACGCAATTGTTGAGCGTGGGGCACCCGCCACGGCAGTGCATTCGCGGGAGATCGTGTTGCAGGTGTACCGCTGGGCAATTGGACGTGGCCAGAAGGTAGAGAACCCTGCCGATTTGGTGCGTCCTGCGACAATCGCCAGATTCGAGCCGCGTGATCGAGCGCTGACGCCTGACGAAATCGGCTTGATGTACCAATACATGGAGCGTATCGGCACGGCATCTTCGGTGCGAGCGGCGGCCAAACTCCTGCTACTGACCATGGTGCGTAAGAGTGAGCTGACCAATGCAACGTGGAGCGAGGTTAACTTCAGTGAAGCGCTTTGGACGATTCCCAAGGAGAGGATGAAGCGGCGCAATCCACATTTGGTGTTTCTTTCCCGGCAGGCGCTGGACATTTTCATAGCGCTGAAAACCTTCGCAGGCGGTTCGGAATACGTCCTTCCATCGCGCTATGACTCCGACGCGCCTATGAGCAGCGCAACGCTCAATCAGGTGCTGACGTTGACCTACCGTTTAGCCCAGAAAGAGGGGCAATCGCTGGGCAAGTTCGGTCCGCACGATTTGCGCCGCACGGCCAGCACGTTGCTGCATGAGGCGGGATACAACACTGACTGGATCGAGAAATGCTTGGCACACGAGCAGAAAGGTGTACGGGCCGTTTACAACAAGGCTGAGTACCGTGATCAGCGCAGGGCGATGCTTCAGGATTGGGCAGACATGATTGACGAATGGACCATCCGAAAACGCCCCACTAGTGACTGAAACCCCTCCTTGCACTAAGCCCCAGTGAGCATTTTCTACCGGTACGAAAGACTATAGGGTATCCGGATTTTTTGGTTGATTGGCTCATATCATGATGACGGAACCAACCATCAGCTCAGCGGATTACCTGGTTGATGACGACTCTTCTTCACGGCCCCTGCAAGTTTGCAGCAACGCCCAGGTTCGCATGCCGAGATACGCAGTGAGGCTTCGCGATCAACACACCATGCATTCACAATGTCACTGCAAGGTCCGGCATGTCTCTGCTCAGTCCTTACGGCCTGAGCTAGCCCTATACAGCTGTTGTTTGCTCTCCTCGCTGATCCCCGTCAGGATGCCGCAGGCATTGATCTCCCGACCCTCGTTGCAACTCGCCCTCAGTGAAACGAGTTGTTGCTCAAGCGCTTGCAGAGCAGTTATCTGCGACCGCACATGAGAGATGTGGTCATCGAGCATGGCGTTGACGGCGGTACAGGGCTGGCGAGGGTCGTCCTGATAGCTCTGTAGCTCGCGAATCTCTGTCAGTGACAGGTCCAGAATTCGGCAGCGGCGGATAAAGGCAAGCCACTCGCCATGCTTCTCGGTATAGACACGGTAACCATTCTCCTGCCGTTCTGGCGGCGGCAACAGGCCCTGCTGCTCATAGAAGCGGATCGTCTGCGTGTCGATACCCGCTATCTGGGCTAACTGACCAATGCGCATCAGGCTTACTCCTCAACGGATCATCTGTCCCATTGACCTTATAGTAGCTATATAGTTTTTAATACTAGCAATCTATGTTGGTTAACTGGAGCCGTATCGTGAGTAAAGCCTGTGGTGGCCCATGTAGCTGCGATGCAACGCCTGCAGCGGATACCGATATGCCGGTCTCCTCCGAAGCGTCAGGGGAATGGGTCAGCGTGTATGCTGTGCCGAAGATGGATTGTCCCTCAGAAGAACGGATGATCCGCTTGGCGCTGAACGGCTTTGATGAGATTCGAACGCTGTCCTTCGACTTGTCGAACCGCCGATTGGAGGTCGTGCATGACGGCGAGGCTGAGCCCATTACCGCGAAACTGGCGACCTTGGGGCTAGGCGCCTCTCTTCAGGAAACCGTCATTGCCGACCCAGAGACGATCAAGGCCGCTGAGAGCTCGGCAGTCTCTGCTACGCAGGAGTCAGGCACTCTGCGCGTGTTGCTCGGTATCAATGCGATCATGTTCGTGGTGGAAATGACTGCTGGCCTGATCGCCCAGTCTACCGGCCTGATCGCTGATTCCCTGGATATGTTTGCCGATGCAGCCGTCTATGGCCTGGCTCTCTATGCCGTAGGGCGCAGTGCGAAAATGCAGGTACGTGCCGCGCATCTGGCAGGGGTACTGCAACTGATTTTGGCTATCGGCGTACTCGTCGAGGTGGTGCGACGCTTTGTTTTCGGTAGTGAGCCTGAATCGCTGATGATGATGGCGATCGCCTTCGTCGCGTTGATCGCCAATACCGGTTGCCTGCTGTTGATATCCAAGCACCGCGAAGGCGGCGCGCATATGAAGGCAAGCTGGATATTCTCGGCCAATGATGTGGTGATCAACATGGGCGTCATCGCCGCCGGTGCCTTGGTCGCCTGGACGGGGTCCAGCTACCCTGACCTGATTATCGGTACCATCGTGGGCCTGATCGTCCTCAACGGCGCTCGGCGCATCCTGGCGCTCAAGGGGTGAGGCTGCACGGTACGCAGCTATCGATGCCTGGGACACTTGATCGAAGTGGCTGTACAAGCGCGCTAGGCCTGAACGACAGCATATAGCGCGAAGGCTCGGAGCCAGCAAGGTAGCGTATCTAGGAATCAACCAAGGAAGGAAGATGATGGATAGTATCTGGCTGGTACTCGGCCTGGCGCTGTTGCCCGCCTTAGGCAATTTTAGTGGTGGGCTCGCTGCGGAGGCCTCCCGAACTACCGGGCGCCGTCTCAATTACGCCCTTCACGGCGCTGCCGGCCTCGTCATTGCGGTGGTGGCGGTTGAAATCATGCCGCGCGTGCTAGAGAACCTCTCAGCCTGGGTAATCGCCCTCGCTTTCGCGCTGGGCGGCATTGCTTACGTAGGTATCGAGAAGCTCGTTGAGAGTCTCCAGAAGCGACAAGGCCAGCAGGGAGAAGGCGGTCAGACGAGTGTCTGGATGATCTATATCGCCGTATCCATCGACCTGTTCAGCGATGGCCTCCTGATCGGGGCGGGGTCGGCGGTCTCACCGTCGGTCGCGATAATCCTGGCGGCGGGTCAGGTTCTCGCCGATGTTCCTGAGGGCTTTGCGACGATCGCCACCATGAAAGATAAAGGAATCCCTCGTAGCAAGCGGATACTGCTCTCTGCTTCCTTCGCGATTCCTGTGCTCTCGGCAGCCGTCTTTGCTTACTTCGTACTCAGGAACCAGCCGGAGGCATTTAAGCTAGCGGCACTGACGTTCACGGCAGGCCTTCTCACGGTCGCTGCCATCGAAGATATGGTCTCCGAGGCTCACGAGAGCGGTGACGATACGCACATCTCACCGCTGGCTTTCATAGGCGGCTTCGTCCTGTTCGTTCTGGTATCAGCGGGCTTGGAAGGGGTGGTATCGCAAAGCTAACGTACTGCTCCCCAACACAGCCACTGTCGTGCTGGCCGAATACGAAGCAGCTCCCAGCTTACGGCGCACCTAGTCGAGTCCAGAAACATTCACTTTGCCACCCTGGCCAGCCGGCCGAATGAATTGACGCAGCTTGATTAAGCGGAGCAAGAAAGCATGAGCCACAGGGTTGATCCTGGATTCGGAGGCGAGAGAGCATTGGGTGATAAGTGCGCGCTACCCTCTAGCCTATACACGGGCGTGCGCTATAAGCCGCTTCTGACAGGGGGGATGGCTCTACTTGCTGGAGGCGCCATGCCGCTTGCCTTTGCCCCTGTGGGCTGGGCATGGCTTGCGGTGATCGCTCTGGCAACATTTTTTGTCCTGACCGCGCAGTCTTCAAGGCGTCAGGCGCTGTGGTCGGCCTACCTCTTTGGCCTTGGCTACTTCGGCGTGGGTGTCTCCTGGGTCTTTATCAGCATTAGCCAGTACGGCAATGGCCCCGTGGTGGCGGTGTTAGTCACGGCGGCCTTTGTCTCGCTGCTCGCCCTCTTTCCATGGGGCGTCGCGTACCTCGTGCGCTGCCTGCGCCCTGAGATGGATGCAATGGCACTCTGGCTAGGGCTACCTGCGGCATGGGTGCTGAGTGAATGGATGCGCACCTGGTTCTTGACCGGCTTTCCCTGGCTCTTCATTGGCTACAGCCAGACCGACACCACACTTGCCACTATCGCTCCCGTCTTTGGCGTGCTTGGCGTGAGTTTACTGGTGGCACTTCTCGCTGGCGGGCTTGCCTGGGTTGTCCAGGGGCCAAGCCTGCGCCGTGCTGCGGTAGTCGGTGCCGTGTTAGTCGCTACCCTCGCCGGCTTGCAACTGCTGGATCGTGAATGGACGCAGCCAGCCGCTGACCCGATCGATGTCGTCCTCTTGCAAGGAAACATCGCGCAAGACAAGAAATGGGACCCGAGATACCGGGACATCACACTTGAGCGCTATCAGGCGCTTACCGCGCAGCATCTCGGAGCCGATATCGTGATCTGGCCAGAAGCGGCAATCCCGATGTGGCATGACCAGGCCAAAGCATATCTTGCTGAGCTTGAGGCGTTAGCCGATCAGGCAGGCACATCGTTAATGATTGGCGTCCCGGTACGCGAGGCGGAGGGCCGTACCTACAACGCCGTGGTAAGCCTCTCCGATCCCTCAGGCTTCTACTACAAACGCCACCTGGTGCCCTTCGGTGAATATGTTCCGTTTCGGGATCTTTTGGGGTCGGCCCTCGACGTGCTCGGGGCGCCCATGTCCGACTTCACACCGGGACGGGAAGCGCACGTCCTGAATGCAGCAGGGGTGCCCGTAGGGGCACTCATCTGCTACGAGGCGGTCTTTGGTGCCGAAGTCACTGAGCTTCTGCCCGAAGCGCAGTTACTGGTGAATGTCAGCAACGATGCCTGGTTCGGCAGCTCGCTCGGCCCCCTCCAGCATTTCCAGATGGCACGCATGCGTGCCATCGAAACCGGACGTGACCTTCTTCGAGCCACGAACACCGGTATCACAGCAGCCATCAATCATGAGGGCAAAGTGCTCAAGCGTGCTCCGCAGTTCGAAGTGGCCACCCTCAGCGCCGAAGTGACACCGCGAACTGGCGCGCCCCCTTATGTGCGCTGGCGGGATTGGCCTGTCCTTGGCCTGACCGCACTCGGACTCGGCCTGCTCCTGCTCCGTCGAATTCGTCGGCATCATCGGTTGGGTACATGACGCTTGTTATTTAGCAGCGAGCAAATTCTAGATTGGGTCAGGAGGAAGGGGATATGTCTACTTATGGCAGTCGGCTCGCAGAGAAAGCCCACGAGCCGGGAAAGGCGATGCGCTGGCTGTGGCTCTCGCTCCTGTTACTGTTTGTCGATCAGGCGAGCAAGTACCTTGCCAGCACCATGCTAGCGCATGGTGAAAGCGTGCCTGCCGCACCCTTCTTCAATTGGGTCCACCGCCACAATACGGGGGCGGCCTTCAGCTTTCTCGCGGATGTCGGCGGTTGGCAGCAGCCGCTTTTCATCGGACTGGCCCTGGTTATCTCGATATTACTGGTGTACTGGCTTTGGCGTTCACCACGCGTACTGAGTTATCGGCTCGCCCTCAGTGCGATCCTCGGCGGCGCGTTGGGCAATGTCGCAGATCGCTTGCGGTTAGGCTACGTAGAGGATTTTCTCGATTTTCACTATGCCCAGTGGCACTGGCCATCGTTCAACCTAGCGGACGTATGGATCTTCCTCGGTGTCGCCCTCTTTATTTGGGCGGAAATACGACATCAACCAGGCAGCCGCCGCCGCTGAATCGCCTAGCGTCTTCGCTATCGCATGCTTGACTTCCGGAATAGGCGCGTCCTGGGCCTTGATAAGGCGGCACGCCTTCATGAGCCAGCTGTACGTTCCTGATGCACGACTGCTGCCAAGGGCTCTGCTGCATCCTAACCAATCTGGAAGAGCACCCTGCTGGACCTGCTACCCGGTCGTCAGCAAGAGAGGGTGACAAGACGCCTCATGAGCATGGCCAACCGCCACCAGGTCGAGATCGTCAGCATGGACATGTGGAAGCCCTACCGCCGCGCCTTCCAGACGGTGCTGCCACAGGCCCGTATCGTGGTCGATAAGTTCCACGTCGTGCGCATGGCCAACGAGGCCTTAGAGAAGATCCGCAAAGGCCTAAGGAAGGAGTTGAAGCCCAATCAGCGCCGGACCCTCAAAGGTGACCGGAAAATCCTGCTGAAGCGCGCTCACGACGTTTCAGACCGCGAACGGCTCATCATGGAGAACCTGGACAGGAGCATTCCCCCCAGCTCTTGGCGGCTTACGAGCACAAGGAGCGCTTCTACCATATCTGGGACTGTACCAATCGGCGTGGTGCCGAACAGGCTCTCGCCACCTGGATTGACAACATCCCTCAGGGGCAGAAGGAGGTTTGGAAGGATCTCGTCAGCGCCGTCAGTGGCTGGCGTGAAGAGATGCTGACCTACTTTGAGACCGACTCCCGATCACCAACGCTTTCACGTAGTCGATAAACCGCCTAGCCAAGGACAAAAACCGTGATGGCCGGGGCTATTCGTTCGAGGTAATGCGAGCCCGGATGCTCTATACCACCAAGCACAAGAAGAAGGCGCCACAAGTCAAGGAATCCCCGTTTCTGGGCAGAGCCACCATGACCTACAACATGGGACTCCCCGAGCCTGAGAAGAACTTCGGTGTCGATCTATCAACCTTCTGGAAGGACTAAGGGTTGGATGGGGCTGGAAGGCCCATCAACCACTTAATCCGGATACCCAGACTATACAGGTAAATATTTTTTGTCCCGATACTAACGTTTGTGGGACAAGCTCCATGTTCCGGATTCACCTAGAAAAAATAAAAGAAAAACAAGGGAATAGGATAAGTAGGCTGTCCGAAAATTAGACGTTTTCGGGACAGTAACCTACTGATCTATAAAGAGAAAAATAGCCAAACGGTGCTGGAAATTACTGGAAAAACAGGGCAAAAATCCGACCTCGAAAGAAGACAAAGACGAGGTTTCCGGTATGGAGAGGGAAGCGAGGAATACGAACAATGTGCTGATCAGCAAGAAGCAATTGCTGGCCATGATCCCGCTTTGCGAAAGGACGATTTACAACTTTGAGAAAAAAGGGAAGTTTCCGCGTCGCATCGCTCTTAGCAGTCGTAAGGTCGTGTGGAATTTGGCTGAGGTCGAGGCATGGATTGATTCATGCACGCATTCAGGGTCGGCACATCGCCCAGGGATGGGGGGCTGAGCTGTGGCGATTGACTTACGGGCAGCATTCGAGAGCGAGCCACCGACGCTGGACTTTATATGGCCCGGCTTCCTTGCTAGCACTGTAGGAGCGCTGGTTGCTCCGGGCGCTACTGGTAAGAGCTTTTGGGCGCTCGAGGCGGCAATGTCCGTTGCCTGCGGTGCAACCGTTGAAAGTCGAGCGGTCGGTGGCGACCTGGTAGGACTCGCGCCTACTAAAGCCGGCCGTGTTATCTACTTTGCGGGAGAAGACCCAGAATCAGCCCTGATCGGGCGTATTCATGCCATCGGCAAACATTTAGGTCCGCAGGCGCGTGAGGCCATCGCAGATAACCTGCTTATCGAAGCGATATTGGGCAAGCGCTTGAACGTAATGGACGATCGGCACCTTGCCCGTGTCATCGAATACTGTTCGGATTCGCGGCTGATTGTGTTGGACACTTTGAGCCGGATTCACAACCTTGATGAAAACAGCAACGGTGAGATGGCGCAGCTTGTCGCTACGTTAGAGCACGTCGCGGTCAGCACTGGAGCGTCGGTTCTGTACCTTCATCATGTCAGCAAAGGCAGCGCTCGCGATGGGCAGACAGATCAGCAACAGGCAGCACGAGGCGCTTCCGCTCTCGTCGATAATGTTCGGTGGTGCGGATTTGTCGCCAGAATGGCCGACAAAGAAGCCCAGAATCTCACTGAGCATGCCTATGGCGGGCAACCTATCGGAGAAGACCACCGTGGCTTCTTCGTCCGTTTCGGTGTTAACAAACAGAACTATGGCCTCACCTCGAGAGAGCGTTGGTACAAGCAGCACAGTGGCGGCGTATTGCTGCCGGTGGACCTGCTAGACACCAAGCATACCGGCGGGAAGGGGTGGCGCCGTGAGCAAGTTTGATTTGACGCACGCTCGACATGACCCGGCGCACTGCTTGGCGCCGGGCTTGTTTAGGAGCCTCAAGCGGGGGGAGCGCAAACGCAGAAAGCTTGACGTGGTTTATGACTATGGGGACGGTAAACGCATCGAGTTTAGTGGCCCAGAACCACTTGGCGTAGACGACCTTCGTATCTTGCAGGGCTTGGTGGCGATGGCTGGTCCTTCAGGCCTTATCCTGTCTCCGGACCCACAGACCGAAGCTGGCCAGCGACTTCGCGAATTCCTTGAGCCGAAATGGGAAGCTATTCAGAACGATGCGATGGTAGTCAAAGGCAGCTATCGGTCGCTGGCACGCGAGGTAGGCTATGCCAACATCGAAGATACTAGACCCGTCCGCGATTGTATCGAGAGGCTATGGAAAGTTTCAGTCATTGCCCAGGTCGGCCGAAAACGACAGGGTTTTCGCATGCTGTCTGAATACAGAAGAGATGAGTTTCAAGGCAAATTGTATGTAGCGTTAAATCCAATGATTGCTCGCGCAGTGATGGGCGGGCAGCACGTTCGCATAGATATGGCCGAGGTGAGGGTTCTGCGGACCGATCCTGCCAGGCTGATTCATCAACGACTATGCGGTTTCATCGACCCAGGTAGGTCCCGGCGGGTTGAGTTAGACACGCTTTGCGGCTACATCTGGCCAGACGAAGCGAAGAATGCCAACACTGTAAAAGCACGCCGCCAAAAAGCGCGCAACGCGTTAGGCGAGCTCGCTGCAGTCGGCTGGACGTTGAGCGAATACGTCAAAGGGAAGTGGTTAATCGAGCGTCCCAAAGCGTCCAAAATCAACGTTAGCACCACGTTAACGACACCAGGCCCCCACGTTTTCGACATCCATAGCCCACGTTAACGGCATCCAGACAGATGCCCGACCTTCCCCCGAGCCGCGGCTTAGCAGCCAGCCTTCACCGTCGATCCAAGATTCTCCATGAATCTCTACCCTGCGCGCTGAGCGCCGCGCCTTTGGGCGCTGCGCATGCTTGCTTGGTGGCCTACGGCCTGACACCAAAAGGAAAGGGCTACCACAACGGGAGCGGAAACCCACCGGAGGTGTGAGGGCTGCGCATTATTGGAAATCGCTAGCGCGATGGTGGTGGGTAATAGACGGAGTGGCGGACATCAACACAAACAGCTCTTTCACTAGGCAGCTTGGATCTCCAGGCTGCTGCTAGCCCGGTTCCGGGCTTCTATAGGCAGCGGCTCCACCCAAGGTGCGCTCCGCCACAACCGATCCGTGCTCATAGCACTCTCTTTCCGGTGTGTAATAGACGGAGGAAAATGAGATAGGTAAACAAAACCCCGCACTCAGGCGGGGTTGCTGAGAGGCGGACCAGTGATCAGCGATTCGCGCGCTTCTGCGCGTCCTGCGCGGCTTGGACGGCCGTTAGCACTTGCAGGTTCAGGGCAGCGTTATTTTTGCTGCCCAGCAACGGTATGCGATTTAGAGTCTGTGCTCCTGTAAACATGTGATAGGACGCTGATAGGGCGAGCGGGCTGACTCGAAGCTGTAAGGCTGTGTAATGGCGATCCAGCCAATCGAGCTTTGGCCCGTAGCCCTTGCTGCGTAGCCACCGGCCGAGCGCCCACATACCGATGGAAAATGTTGAAGCGAATACTACAAATCCAGCGAACATCAGAATGTCGATCATGGTTATTTCTCCGGTTGGTCAGTATTCGAGGCCATACCTGGCACGTTCAGCGAGGCAAGCTGAGCATCATTAGAGCTTTCGTATGCGGCAGGGCGGATGACGTTATCTTCTGCTTGCCCTGCTTCCGCATCTGGTTCTGCGGGGTTAGCTGGATCGATCGAAGTGGAGGTGTCCTGAACAGAAGATCCTGCGCCTAGAGACAAAGCGTGCGCGTTCTCCATGCCCGGCACACCCATCGAGGCCATCACGCCGAGCACCTTCGCCGCGCCATTTGCCGCTTGGTGGGCGACGAGGCCAGAGCTGATTGCTCTTCCTTTTGGTGCCGCTTGTTGCTCTGAATTGTTGCTGCCGTGCTCGGCCTTTGCAGCTTGCTTAGCGGCATGCTGTACGCCGCTGTTGGGCTGCTTTTCCGTGGCGCTTGGCATTTTAGACGCTGAGCTGCCGCCTACTCGGGCACCGCTCGGCGACGCGCTCTTGGCAGTAGCTTGGCCGCCAGTGCTAGCGCCGAGGCCAGATGCCGCGCTATTACCGGTGGCCGCCGCAGCGGGCGCACCGCCTCCGGCAAAGCTGGAATTGGTCGCACTCGCTAGGCCCCCGGCGCCAAGTCCACTGGCACCCGATGCGGCTGTGCCACCAGAACGGGTCGCGCCAAGCGCGCTGGCAGCAGCCGGAGCGGCCGCCCCGGCTGTGGCGATAGTTGCTACAGCGGCTGCGGCGCCGGCAGCACCGGCCGCCGCCATACCGCCAATGGCCGAGCCGCCGCCCATCGATGTGCCGCTGATCATTCCGCCGATCAGTTCAGGGATCGTCTTTGTCAGGTATGCACATACCAGAGCAAGGCCTGCCAACGTCATCAAAGATGCTTCGTCGTTGGTATAGGCCGCTAACCATGACTTCGCAGACGAGACGATGATTCCTACGATTAGCGTCAAAACGAACAACTTGGCTCCTACCGCAATAACGAAGCGGAGCGGGGCGATTGCAAAATCACGTGTCCATTGCGAACCACCAAAACCGAAGAACAGCACGGACGCGTTGATGATTACGTACGACTCCACGAGCGTCACAAACATGAACGCCGCGATAAATGCGAAGCACAGAAGAACCAAGCAGCCCACAAGTGCGATGAGGACCGCTTTCCCCGGAGAAAAAACTGAGATTCCCTCTACTATGGTGCGCGAGAAATCGACAGCTACGGCGAACATATCACCCGGTTGAAGCGCACGACCCAAACCGCTAGCGGTGCCCGCTGCCTCGCGGAAACTATCTACTATCGCCGTCGCCCAAGGGACGGAATGCTGAATTACCGCGTAGAAAAAACCGATCACCATGAAGAAACGGATCAACTCAGCGAGAATCTCGCCGAGGTCCGCTTGCTTCATGGCCAACGGGATGAACGTCCACACCAATTGGATGAGCGCAAGAGACCCCAGCAGCGTGAGGGCGTAGCCCTGTAGCCGGGGCGACCATTCGTTTGCGGCGCCATAGAGCATCCGCAAGAGCCCGTTCATTTCATTACCTTGGGTTATGTCACCTGCGGCCGCAGCAGTGCCGGCCCATAGCAAGAATGCAGCACCAGAAAGTGCGAGCAGTGCCGTGCGTTGCATAGTCAGAAGTCCTCAGAAGGTCCCCAATTGTTTTTCCGGGCTTCGAATTTCCTGTCGGCATCCGGCGTAGCCTGCTGAGCAGTCATGCAGTCGGTGCTAACCGGAATAACGAATCCGGATACAGCGGCACCACCCAGAGCAGAAGTGATGCACAGCACAGCGATAAAGCTCTTATGTTTCAACATGGTCAGAAATCCTCCGAAGGGCCCCAGTTATTTTCCCGGGCCTCGAATTGCTGTTCGGCGGCTTCGCTAGCGGCCTTCCGGTCGTCTGCCTGAGCCATGTAATTGCCCTGCATGTTGATTTGCGTCGCTAAAAGGTCCCGTAGCTTCTGCAGTTGCTGCACGTTCTGCGAAGCGATCTCGTTACCCGCCTGAATGGCTTGCATCCGTCCCACGGCAGATTGTGAGCGAGCCACCATGCGGTCTAGCCGGACGTCTTCCGACTCAAATGTACTCGTGTTGAGGTTCGCTGCTTCGAGTGCTGTTTTTACGTTGTCTCGACCTTGCGCCGACCATTTCTGGTAGCGATCCCGTGCCGAGACCTCTGCCGAGTTCGCAGCCTGACTCAGGTAGAACTCGAAACCTGGGAAAGCCGCGTTAAATTGCGAATCCATATTCTGGATTTGGCGACCTATCGCTTGCGAGCGTTTATAGAGGCTAACGACAGATCCAAGGTCGGCCGCGATGCTGCTAAACATTGACCTCGGCAAGGCGGTGCCCTGAATGACCATGTTCTGGTATTGCCGGATTTGAGTTTGAAGCGACTCAGCAGTGTTTAAAGCGGTGTTTACCGCTTCGGCATACTCGAACATTTGCTGATAGAAGGTTGAGCAATTTGAGCAGTAGATCGCGTAAGCAGGAGTCGGCGTAACGAAAGTTACACCTCCTGAGGCTATGGCTCCGCTCGTTACGATGCTGATAATGCCTTTGCGGACAGATACCGACGCGCTCCGATAACGCGAATTACGTGGATTAGACGTCATGTCGCAGCCTCTGTTTTTGGATATTCCGAGATCCATTATTGTGGGTCGTTAGAGATATTGGAATATGCGGATAGAATTCTATCCGTTAGAGCGCTGTTCCGTTGTCCGGAAACTGTCCGTAAATCATTTTGAATAGATTGAACGAGTGCCGCTAGATTCCTGGCTTGCGTTAAAGGGATATTGTCCGTCTTCTAACGGTTGGCGGACAAAAAAGCCCACCTAAGTGGGCTTCAAGCTCGCATAGAAAAGACTTTAGTTAATGCGAAAAAAGTAGGGGTTTGTAGATCGATATACGTCGCGCTCAGCCTCCGGGATGTGCAAAGCCTCTAGGTGCCATTCTTCCAAAGCCGAAGCCAGCTCAGCGGCAATGCGTTGGGCTGCTTGAATGTCGTTGCAAGGCCTTAAGCTGGCCCGCCCCAGGCAGGCTTGGAGTTCGTTGAGTTCATTAGCCATTGCGCTGATGCGGCGAGCTGTCTTCATCATCATTCCTCTCTGCTGATTCGCTCCACAATTCTGCCGAATTCTTCACGGATTCTCTCGTCCGTCAATTGAAGATTAATCAGTCCTGACTTAATTGCAATTCGGGCAATTCTCTCTGCCGCTTCATTGTCAAGTTTCGCCAATTTTGCTTTTGCGGTCTCTAGCTCAAGAACAGCGTCAGAGCGCCGATCCAATAAAGTTTTTCGTGCCATAGCGTGACCCGTCTGATTCGGTGGTGGTGTGGTTAGTCATTCCAACCGCGCATCGTGCGATTCGATTATTAAATTAACAGGATCTAATAAGTTCGGGTATTAGCACTTAATTAACGCGAATCTATGCGATTGAATGCGACAGTGCGCGAGGCTATGCGACGCTATGCGATCCTGCGCGACACTATGCGAATGTACGCGATTTTGAATTGAATATTTTAAGTTGCGCTTTTCATCGCCTAGTATCGCGTTAGTATGGCTGGCAAGATGTGTGTTGTAGGCCTACGCTACTTCGTAGCTAGGGCCTCCACCACCGCCCCTTACTCGCCTGCGGCTCGACAGTATCTTGCTCTGCGAGGCAGACAGTCGCTGCCGCGACCTGATACGGAAGCCTGATCGGCACCAAAGGAAAAGCGCGCTGCTGCCCCACCTGGATGGCGCTCCGGCATGAGCGAGAGACGAATGGCAGAGAAGAAAAAGACGACCTATGGCACCCGGCCCCGGAACGAATACATTAAGGTATTCGTGACGGAGATAAGCACGTTGAGCTGGTAAAGCGTGCCGCGCAAGCGGGCATGTCTCAGTCAGCGTTCCTGCGAGCTGTTGGTTTGAATCAGCCAATCCGGTCGATTGTTGACCTGCAAGCTATTGCAGACTTGGGTAAGATCAATGGAGACCTTGGGCGGGTCGCTGGCCTTTTGAAACTTTTGCTATCAGCCGGACCTGTGAGGGGCGGAGGGCCGATTGATGTGGAGACCCTTATGGTTAGTTTTAGACGACTTCAGACCCGGCTCTGTGAACAGATGGGGGAAATATTAAAGACTCATAAATGACATAGTTCAGGCTGGAGGGACTTGCTTAACACAAGTTTAGAGCTAGCAGGAGGAATGCAGATGAAGGATGTTTCTCATGTCCACGCTATGGCTAGAGTGTTTCGTGCTGACCCTGGTTACGCCGCAGAGCTATTCAACGAGGTGCTTCGGAATGGCCAACTGGATGAAATTATTAACGTTGTAAGATATATAGAAATTGCATTCGCTAACTCGGCGGTGAAAGATGAGTTGTTAAGGTGATGAGCGTCTAAATGTATAGGCGCAGTGTTTATACTGGCCTATACTGGAAGTTGGAATTAGGCGTTAAGCGCTTTTTTTAGAAGGTCGTAAATGACGTCTTCTTCAAATTGTGTCTTGAACTCAACGTTTATATCTTTGGTTATTTTGCTGAACAACTCTTTTGCATGCTCAATTTTTCGTTCTTCCTCTTTTCTTAACTGGTCATTCCCATTAACATTCTTTGTTTCAATAATGAAATTTAAATATTCACCGTTCGCAGTTTTGACTACGTAAGCAAAATCTGGAGAGTAGGTGTATCCGCCAGAAACGGGTATTTTGATTGAGTTTTTTGGTATTTTAGTGAATACAACCACGCTCTCAATTTCATGGTAAGTAATATTAAGCTTTTCGAGTTCGGAGTCGTAGAAAGCATTTTCAAAAAGATAGCTGTCTAACGGTCTGAGCGAATTATCACTCAGAACCCCTAAGTCCGAAGCATTTACCTCAGAGAAAGGATCTCCCGTGGTATCGGTGAACTTCGTCGGGTGGACGGAGTTCGAAATAATATTGTATCCAAGTTCAAATTTTGCAAACGAGTTGAGGAGCAAGAACTTGTTAAATCCTGACTTTATTTTTCTTATTGTGTGAATGTTAAGAAATTCAGTTATGTCAAATACATTTTGCGTTTCAGTAAAGGCTCTGTGCAGCGTGGAGCGTTTAATGAAGGTGGTCTCCGCTAGCCGGTTGACAAACTCTTTGTAATTCATGGTGCTTAACCTTGCAAAGTCGTCGTCGTCCCCAAAGACTGATTTCGACATTGCAGTGTCATTATGAATATACAACTTCTCAATTCGGGTTTGAATGCCAGTTTTTCGGAATCTAAAGGAGTCCTGTTGTAGATATGCTTTAAATAGATGAAAGAATTCATCTTCATTTGCAATTTTATATTCTAAGATCGCTTTTCGGTTAATGATTTCCCAAAGAGTTCGAAGCTCTTCAAACTTCCCTTCACGCATTTTTACGCGGGTTTTGGATAGGCTGGCAGATTTGATTTTATTAGGTTTCAAACCTGCTGGGAATGCATTAGGGTATTCATCTCTAAATCGATTATAGGCATCGATGCCAGTGAAGTTTTCGTTTTCGTCAATTATGCCCTTCTGCACCAAATTCATCATGATTTTAAGCCATGATAGAGCAGGGTAGGCGGCAGCCACCATTGCTTTTATTTCTGGGGTCAGCTTAGCAGGAGCCTCAGGCTTATAGGACGTCGTATTGATTTCCTCAATTAGTGAAGAAACAAAATCTTTCTCGGTGAAGTCTACAAAGTAATTGAGCGTGAACGGGCGGTCGTTTACACGTGCCATATACTCGTTCACTGGAAGGCGGAGACCTCTTCCCACTTCCTGCAGCTTTGAGGTGTTACTACCGCTCGATCGCAGCTTGCATATGTTAAATATGTTAGGATTGTCCCACCCTTCACGAAGGGTCCACTTTGAGAAAATGAAGCGTCTAGGATTATCTAACGACAGAAGAAGTTCTTTGTCATGTAGGATCTCGTTAACTTCTTGTTCAATTTTCTCATCGCTTTCACTGTTATCCTTGGAAAAGTAGCCGCCATGAATATTGCTGATGTCTGATATCGTCTTCTCTAGATATTTTCTGTAGAATGCATCTTTTTCGTTTTTCAAGAGTTCTTTTGCTTCTGCGAGTGCATACTCTTCGAAAACAGACTTTAGGCTGCCGGAGATATTATTTCCGTCTCTATATCCCTCGATGTCATCGATGAAAAAGAGGGTGAGTGGTTTAATTCGCGGGCGTTGCGTGAGCATTTCTCGTTCCAGTTTGAAATGCTCTTTAATCGCTCGGCGGATCATGTTGTTCTCGAGCGTGTCCGAGTAAGAATACGGATTTATTGATTTGCCGACTCTAAGTTCAATTCCGTTGCTCAGCACGACCATCTTAGTATTCATCGACTCAATATACAGGTCGTGAATCACCGGATGCGTCTTTGCAAGAGACTCACCTTTGCTTAACTTGAAGGTTTTTTTCAAGCCGCTTTCGTTAAGCTCAAATACTGCCTCTTTCGTGGTTGTCTGTTTGAGAGTAAGGCTTGCATAGTCATCCCCGACCATGTCTTCTATGAAAGCACTTATCCCTTTAACCAAGTCATTATTGAAAGCATCGACCGCAGTCAGGCGATAGACTAGATTATAATATTGCTCGTTGAATGTCGCGCCATAGCGAATCACTGCTTGTGCGTTGAATTTAGCGATGTTTTCCCAAGTTTTTTTGCCAGCCGGAAATTTATGTGGCTCATCAACTACTATTATAGGCTTAACCGCGCTTATTGCATCAACAGGAGTGTTGTATCTATTGTCCAGTAAACCTCGGTCATAGGTGTCTGTCAATGACGGGGAATTGATCATTCCTGAATTAATTATAAGTACGTGTATGTATTTTTTATTATAATTAGTGGCTTCAACGAAGTCATAGATTGCTTGTGGCATATAAGACTTGGTGTTTTTCTTGACGCTCTTCTTGCTCTCAACTACATATAGCTTTATTTCTTTTCCGGTTTCGCGGAAATGTTCTTTCAAAGCTTCGCTTTTCAAAAAGTTTACTGTGCCAGCCTTAATCGAAAGCGTTGGTACGGCAACAATAAATTTGTTTAGTTGATAGGCTTTATTCAGCTCAAATATGGTTTTTGTATAAGTGTATGTTTTGCCTGTACCTGTTTCCATAGATACGTCAATAACACGTGTATTTTCGTCGTAATGAGCTTTTATTCTTTCAATATTGTTGTGCTCTTGGACAGCTTTGACATTTTCGGCGTACTGTTTCTTGTCAAGCTTTAATTCGGGGTTTGCCAGGAGACGCACACCAGCGTCCGATGAGTGTCCAAGCGTTGCTCCCCTGTAAATCTCAAGGACTGCATCGACTCCCGCAGTTTGATGGGGGAGGTTTTTCTCGAATGTAAATCCCTTGGCCATTAGTTTCGCACCACAATATCTATTTCAATGGACTTTTTATTGGAGTAGCTTCTTAGGGCCTCATTAAGTTCCATTTGTTTGACGCTGTCAAAGTTGTTAGCAAAGTATATTATTTTGTTCGGATCAAAATTTTGATCGTTGGTGTCGTCAAGCTTTAGGATTAGTGCTTTCAGAGCCTCAGTGGTGAAGCCCGAGTCTATAAGATAAAGACGTCTATCACAGAGGTGAGCCTTATAGCCGTTTAAGTCAACTTCATGCATTGGCGAAGTAAGCTCGCTTCCGTCATACAATGCCCATGTAGTGAGAAGAGTGTTGTACTGATGCTTGTTGAGTAATACATCGTCAAACATTGTAAGATTTGAAAGCGTGAGCTCCTGATTCTCGTCAGTTACTCTGAAGTCTTCAGTAATCTCAAATATCTTAAACCCGAGGTCGCCTTGATATTCGGGGTTTTTCTGCCTAAGAGTATTTGCCGCCTCTATAATTCTGTCTTTGGTGATATCAAATATTGATGTGTACCCTTTCTCATAGGCGACTGAGTCGGCATCGGTAAGTTCTGGTAGCTGCACCAATATGAAGCTACGATTTTCTTCTCGCTTGATGTTGGTCTCAAAAACTGCATGTGCAGTGGTTCCAGATCCTGCAAAAAAATCCAAAATTATATCGTTGGCATTAGAGCCCAGAAGAATAGTCTTACTTATCAAGTCGACAGATTTCGGATTGGTGAAGACTTTTGAGCCGCCGAATAAAGCGCTCACCTCTTTGGTGGCTTTTTTATTACCTGCCTCAGCAGTCCATAGATCAGACACTTCTCGTCCATCTTCATTCAAGTAATGCTTTTGGTATATTTGCCATTTTTCAATTTCTGCTTTCTTTACTTTTCTCCAAACGATCTCATTGGCTTTTAGTAGTTCTTTGTATGTATCGTAACCACAAACCCATCTGCTTTCCCATCCTTCAGGGGCAAGTGGATAGACCTCTTCGCCATCAGGATTGATTACAGGGTAAAACATGCTGGGACGATCTTCGCGTCTGTTTTCTCCGCCGGTGCGCCTTAAAGAGCGAAGTAGATACTTACCTTTTTCGTCTTCTTCGTTGTATATCTCAGTCTGCTCAGGAGTCATTAGCAATTTGTTAAGCGTACCTGCATCTGACTTCGCGTAGACTACTAGGTAATCAAGTTCTCTAGCTACGCCTCTGCTGCCAGAACCCATACGGGTTCCGGTCGAGCGGGAGATAATGCCAATGAAGTTATGCTCACCAAATATCTCGTCACACACCAATCGGAGCTGCGCTAATTCATTATCGTCAATCGATATAAATATAATACCGTCGTCGGTAAGCAATTCTTTGCTGACGTAAAGCCTTGGGTATATGAATGTCAACCAAGCGCTATGACTACTAGAACCTTTGTCAGTGAAACTGAGGATACGCTCAGCTTCTTCCAGATCTAACCCGGCGAGGTCGCAGAGCTGTTCTGCGGTAAATTTTCGATCGTCATGGTACACGAACCCGTCTGACCCGGTATTATATGGCGGGTCAATATAGATCATCTTGATCTTCTCGCTGTACGCGTTGATTAGATGCTTGAGAACTTCGAGGTTGTCACCTTTTATGAGCAGGTTTTTGCTATTTTTGTGTGGTGCTTCGCTATTGTGTTCGTTATCAGCGTTGATAAGGGATTTAGGTGGGAGGTTCGCGAGCAGGCGGGCATACGACTTGCCAAGCCAGTTAAGGCTGTAGCTTTCTTTTGATAAGTCGATATCACTGCTCTGTACGATTTCAAGGAGACGCTCTTGGATAAGGTTTCCTTTCATGTCAAAGCAGTTGGGCAGCAATTTCTTGAGAGCTTTCAGTTGTTTGCTATTTGTGGTTTCAATTTCAGAATAGAGAGTTTCTTTTTGAATCTTCACTTTTAATCTCAATTGCTTTCGGCTAGTTGGACGGCTGACTAATTTCAATCGACGCTTCTGTTAGTCCGATCCGTAGTAGCTCGGATAATGCACCATCTACGCTTTTAAAAATTCTGGCTTCATAAGGTTGCCTAGAACTACTCAGTACTAGCGGTTCGCCTTTCCAATCAGTGCCACGGAAAATCACGGTGTACGCCCCTTTTTTGCCACAAATATGGGCTTGTTTCAGCATGCCGCTCTTAACCCTCTCTTTCGCCATAGAGCTTAAGATGCAGTTGCCGCCATTCAGACCTGAAATCATGCCGCCTCTCCGAAATTCGATATCGATACAATATCAAATCTTGTTGCAAGAACCAATTTCGTTGATTGGCCATCCGATACTGATTGCTCTCAGTCAGCGTTGTGTGAACACCGAAAGTGCCCCTCAGTGCGGG
>NZ_JAMOHM010000013.1 GCF_024448335.1 Stutzerimonas frequens | reverse complement strand
ACCGACGCAGCCTTCCTTGATGTAAATGTCACGGCCTTCCAGCTGCAGCGCGGTGTAGGGCTTCATGCCTTCGACCGGCTCGTTGACGGCGTCCTGGAAGAACAGCGGGACGATCTGGGTCAGGCCACCGATGCTCACCGCCAGGATCATGAACAGGGCCAGCAGGCCGACGTTCTTTTCTAGTTTCTCGTGCGATTTCATTTACCTAGGCTCCTCAGGCGATCTGCGCGGCAGCGTCGTACTCGGCGGGCTTGGCAGCCTGCACGGTGCGCCAGGTGTTGTAGGCCATCACCAGCATGCCGGCGAAGAAGATCGCACCACCGATCATCCGTACCACGAAACCGGGGTGACTGGCTTCCAGTGCTTCGACGAAGGAGTAGGTCAGCGTGCCGTCGTCGTTGATCGCGCGCCACATCAGGCCCTGGGCGATACCGTTGACCCACATCGAAGCGATGTAGAGCACGGTGCCGATGGTGGCCAACCAGAAGTGGGTGTTGATCAGGCCGACGCTGTGCATCTGGGCGCGACCGAACACTTTCGGGATCAGGTGGTACAGCGCGCCGATGGACACCATGGCAACCCAGCCGAGGGCGCCGGCGTGTACGTGGCCGATGGTCCAGTCGGTGTAGTGGGACAGGGCGTTGACGGTCTTGATCGCCATCATCGGGCCTTCGAAAGTGGACATGCCGTAGAAGGCCAACGAGACCACCAGAAAGCGCAGGATCGGGTCGCTACGCAGTTTGTGCCAGGCGCCCGACAGGGTCATCATGCCGTTGATCATGCCCCCCCAGCTCGGGGCGAGCAGGATCAGCGACATCACCATGCCCAGGCTCTGCGCCCAGTCCGGCAGGGCGGTGTAGTGCAGGTGGTGCGGGCCGGCCCAGATGTAGACGGTGATCAGTGCCCAGAAGTGGACGATCGACAGGCGATAGGAATAGACCGGACGTTCGGCCTGCTTCGGCACGAAGTAGTACATGATCCCGAGGAAGCCGGCGGTGAGGAAGAAGCCCACGGCGTTGTGGCCGTACCACCACTGCACCATCGCGTCGGTGGCGCCGGAGTACAGCGAGTACGACTTCATCGCGGTGACCGGGATTTCCAGGTTGTTGACGATGTGCAGGATCGCCACGGTCAGGATGAAGGCGCCGAAGAACCAGTTACCGACATAGATATGCTTGACCTTGCGCGTCGCCAGCGTGCCGAAGAAGACGATCGCATAGGCCACCCAGACGATGGTGATCAGGATGTCGATCGGCCACTCCAGTTCCGCGTACTCCTTGGAGCTGGTGAAGCCCAGCGGCAGGGAGATCGCGGCGAGCAGGATGACCAGCTGCCAGCCCCAGAAGGTGAACGCGGCCAGTTTCGGCGCGAACAGGGTGGTCTGGCAGGTGCGCTGGACCGAATAATAGGACGTCGCGAACAATGCACAGCCACCGAAGGCGAAGATCACCGCGTTGGTGTGCAATGGGCGCAGACGACCGAAACTGGTCCATGGGAGGTCGAAGTTCAGGAAAGGCCAGGCCAATTGTGCTGCGATGAAAACGCCGAGCCCCATCCCGACGATTCCCCACACCACCGTCATGATGGCGAATTGGCGGACCACCTTGTAGCTGTAGGCGGTACTGGTTGCTGTGTTCATGTATGGGCTTCCATCCACGGGTAATGAGCAGTTTTTTCTTTCTAATAGAAAGCGGGGCAAGGATGGGGAAAGGGCAATCTGCCGGTATTGACGCGGGTCAATACACACAAAGTGACAAAGGGTATCTCGTCAGGTGGAACCGGCCGCAGGATGACGCCTGGGCGAGCCTGATCCTGGCGCATGGCGCCGGGGCACCGATGGACAGTCCGTTCATGGAGGAAGTAGCCGTACGCCTTGCCGCACGCGGGGTTGCGGTATGCCGCTTCGAATTCGCCTATATGGCCGCGCGGCGCCTGGGTGCGAGCAAAAGACCACCCAGCCCGCAGGCGCAGCTGCTGGCTCAGTGGCGGGAGGTCCATGCCGAGGTGCGACAGCAGGCCACAGGACTGCTGGCCATCGGTGGCAAGTCCATGGGCGGGCGAATGGCCAGCCTGCTGGCCGACGAGCTGGGTGTCGACGGTCTGGTGTGTCTGGGCTATCCGTTTCACCCGGCCGGAAAGCCGGAGAAAACGCGCACCGCCCATCTGGAGAAATTGCTCACGCCTACGCTGATCGTACAGGGCGAGCGTGATGCGCTGGGTAACCGCGCGACAGTCGAGCAGTACCCGCTGTCAGCTGCCATCAGCTTGCACTGGCTGGCCGCCGCCGACCACGATCTCAAGCCGCTGAAGCGTTCCGGTCTGACGCATGATCAGCACATGAACGCCGCGGTCACGGCAGTGGCGACGTTTCTGCGAGCCTTGGCCTAGGCTTCAGGCCCGGTCGGCCGCCCAACTGGCTGACCGGGCGGGTTACCCGATCAGCGGTTGAAGCGCTCGACCAGCGAATACTGGCCCTCGGCCGTTGCGGTCAGCGCTTCGCTGAGCAATGCCGAGCTGCGCGCGTCGCCGGACGTCTGATCGGCCAGGCGGGCGATGGTGCTGACGTTCTGGCTGATCTCCTCGGCCACTGCGCTCTGCTCTTCGGTGGCGGAGGCGATCTGGGTGGTCATGTCGATGATGTTGCCCATCGCCTCGTTGATTCCACTCAGGGCCTGGTCTGCCTGGATCATCTGCTCGACGCCACGGGCCGCGTGCACACGGCCTTGCTCGGTCGTGGACACCGCATGCTGAGCTTGCGATTGCAGCTTCTCGATCAGCTGGTGGATTTCGCCGGTGGCTGCCGCGGTACGTTGCGCCAGCTGACGCACCTCATCGGCGACCACCGCGAAGCCGCGGCCGCTGTCACCGGCTCGTGCGGCCTCGATTGCAGCGTTGAGCGCCAGCAGGTTGGTCTGGTCGGCGATGCTCTTGATCACATCGACCACGCTGCCGATGGCCTCGCTGTCGCTTGCCAGCTGGTTGACCGACTCGCCGGCTTTGCTGACCGATTCCGATAGCTGCTGAATCGCCTTGCGGGTGTCGGCGGTGACTTCGCGCCCGTGAACGGTCAGCCGGCTGGCTTCACGCGTGGCGTCGGCTGCCAGCGCGACGTTGCTGGCCACTTCCTGCGTCGTTGCGGCCATCTCATTGATCGCCGTGGCCACCTGCTCGGTTTCCTGATGTTGCTGGGCCAAGCCGTTGGCGCAATTCTGCGCCAGGGTATCGGCCTGTTTGGCCTGTCCCTGCAGCTGCACCGCTGTGTCCTGCAGGCGGGTCAGGCAGGTCTTCAGGTGCGCCTGCTGGCTGAGCATCGCCATTTCCAGCTGGGCCTCGACGCCTCGGCTATCGGTGTACATGCAGGCGATAAGCGGGTCGCTGGTGGTCTCTTGGGCAAGCTGCATCAGGCGCCGCAGACCGCGCTGTTGCCAATGCAGCCCGGCAAGCCCGAGCGGAACGGACAGCAGCGCGGCCGCGACGAATCCCATCGCGTGATCGAAGGAAGCACCTACCAAAAAGCCGACCTGGCTGACGAGGATGAATGGCAGCCATTTCTTCAATACCGGAAGCCAACTATCGCGGCGGGGCACACCGCTCTTGCCCGCGTTCAGTCGGGCATATAGCGCTTCGGCCCGTTGGACCTGCTCGCGGCTCGGCTTGGTTCGCACCGATTCGTAGCCGGTTACCTGGCGTTGCTGATCCAGGATCGGCGTGACGTAGGCGTTGACCCAGTAGTGATCACCGGTCTTGCGCCGGTTTTTCACGATACCCATCCAAGGCTTGCCCTGCTTGAGGGTCACCCACATGTGTTCGAACACCGCGGGCGGCACATCGGGATGGCGCACCAGATTGTGTGGCGCTCGAATCAGCTCGTCGCGGCTGAAACCGCTGACTTCGGCGAAGATGTCATTGCAGTAGGTGATCTGGCCTTTCAGGTCGGTGGTCGAGATGAGGCGCTGCTGATCGGGGAAGGCATACTCACGCTGGGTTACGGGCTGGTTGTTACGCATCGACTTTCACGCCTGGCATAGAAGTGTTCTCGGAATGGCGCACCTGACCTTTATAGTTTTAATTCGGTCTCAGGCTGACCAATGGGTCGGCCGTAGCGTGGCGATCTTGAGGGAAAAAGCTGATTCGAGGATCAGCTTTGTCGATACAGGCGACTGACGGACGTCGGGGCTTAATCTTTCTGCAATGCTTTTCCGGCAATGTCGGTGCATGTCCGGACGCTGCGCTCGAGAAGGCAGCGGCGACCAGTTCAGGGAGCCGGACCCGTGCATGGAGGCCCAGGCGGCTGGAGATTCGATGCCAAGGGAGTGGCTGACGCCGGTGCGAAAGGACTTCGCACCGGCGTTTTTCTTTCTGCGCTCAGCTCCCGATCAGCTGGCGCAATACGTAGTGCAGGATGCCGCCGGCCTTGAAGTACTGGACCTCATTCAGCGTGTCGATGCGGCTCAGCACCTGGAACGAATCGCGCGAGCCGTCCTGCCGTTCCACGTCGACGGTGAGCAGCTGGCGTGGCTTGATGTCCGCGCCGAGCCCTCGGATCGACAACTTCTCCGTGCCGTTCAGACCCAGCGACTGACGCGTCTGCTCGCCGACGAACTGCAGCGCCAGCACGCCCATGCCGATGAGGTTGGACCGGTGGATGCGCTCGAAGCTCTCGGCGATGACCGCCTTCACGCCCAGCAGGTTGGTGCCCTTGGCGGCCCAGTCACGGCTGGAGCCGGTGCCATACTCCTTGCCGGCAATCACCACCAGCGGCACGCCTTCGGCCTGATAGCGCATGGCGGCGTCGTAGATCGACAGCTTTTCACCACTCGGCTGGTAGAGCGTGTTGCCGCCTTCCTCGCCGCCGAGCATCTCGTTCTTGATGCGGATGTTGGCAAAGGTGCCGCGCATCATGACTTCGTGGTTGCCGCGGCGCGAGCCGTAGGAGTTGAAGTCTTCCGGCGCCACCCCCAGCGATTGCAGGTACAGGCCGGCCGGCGAACTCGCCTTGATGTTGCCGGCGGGCGAGATGTGGTCGGTGGTGATGGAGTCGCCGAACACCGCCAGAACCCGGGCATTCTCGACGTCCGCCGGCGGCGCTGGTGGCTGGCCGATATCTTCGAAGTAGGGCGGGTTCTGCACGTAGCTGGAGCTGGCATTCCACTGATAAGTGTCGCCGGCGCTGACCGGAATCTTCTGCCAGTGCTCGTCACCGCTGAATACGTCGGCATAGCGGCTGCGGAACATCTCGCCGTCGATACGCGCCACGGCTTCGGCGATTTCGGCGCTGCTCGGCCAGATATCCTTCAGGTACACCGGCTGATTCTGGTCGTCGTAGCCCAGCGGCTCGCGATCCATGTTGATGCGCGTGGTGCCGGCCAGGGCGAAGGCGACCACCAGCGGTGGCGAGGCCAGCCAGTTGGCCTTGACCAGCGGGTGCACGCGGCCCTCGAAGTTGCGGTTGCCGGACAGCACCGACGATACGATCAGGTCGTTGTCGGTAATCGCCTGGCCGATGGCATCCGGCAACGGCCCGGAGTTGCCGATACAGGTGGTGCAGCCATAGCCCACCAGGTTGAAGCCGAGCTGGTCCAGATAGCGGGTCAGCCCGGCCCGCTCGAGGTAGTCGGTGACCACCTTGGAGCCTGGCGCTAGCGAGGACTTGACCCAGGGCTGACGCTTGAGCCCGCGCTCAACCGCCTTCTTGGCGACGAGGCCGGCGGCCATCAGTACATTGGGGTTAGAGGTATTGGTGCAGGAGGTGATTGCCGCGATGACCACCGCGCCGTGCTTGAGGTGGAAGTTCTCGCCCTTGACCTCCACCGAGGTGTCGGCCTGCTGCTTGCGTCCGCCGGTTTCCAGTAGCAGGTCGAAGTTGGCGCCGATATCGCCGAGCGTGACCCGGTCCTGCGGGCGCTTGGGCCCGGCTACGGACGGCTGCACCTGGGCCAGGTCCAGCTCCAGGGTAGCGGTGAACACAGGGTCCGGCGAATCGCTGTCACGCCACATGCCCTGAGCCTTGCTGTAGGCCTCGACCAGGGCAATGCGCTCCTCGTTGCGACCGGTCAGGCGCAGGTAGTCGATGGTGATCTGGTCGACCGGGAAGAAGCCGCAGGTGGCGCCGTACTCGGGCGCCATGTTGCCGATGGTGGCACGGTCGGCCAGCGGCAGGTGATCCAGCCCCGGGCCGTAGAACTCGACGAATTTGCCGACCACGCCGTGCTTGCGCAGCATCTGCGTCACGGTCAGCACCAGGTCGGTGGCGGTGACGCCCTCGTTGAGCTTGCCGCTGAGGCGGAAACCGATCACCTCAGGAATCAGCATCGACACCGGTTGGCCAAGCATCGCCGCTTCGGCCTCGATGCCACCCACGCCCCAGCCCAGCACGCCGAGGCCATTGATCATGGTGGTGTGCGAATCGGTGCCGACCAGGGTGTCGGGGTAGGCGACGGTCTCGCCGTTCTCTTCGCGGGTCCAGACCACCTGGCCGAGGTACTCCAGGTTGACCTGGTGGCAGATGCCGGTACCCGGCGGCACCACGCTGAAATTGTCGAAGGCCTGCTGGCCCCAGCGCAGGAACTCGTAGCGTTCGCCGTTGCGCTGCATCTCGATCTCGACGTTCTGTTCGAAGGCCTGGTCGCTGCCGAAGCGGTCGACCATCACCGAGTGGTCGATCACCAGGTCCACCGGCGACAGCGGGTTGATCTTCTGCGGATCGCCCCCAGCCTTGGCCACGGCATCGCGCATGGCGGCGAGGTCGACCACGGCCGGTACGCCGGTGAAGTCCTGCATCAGTACACGGGCGGGGCGGTACTGGATCTCCTGCTCGGAGCTCTGCGTCTGCAGCCATCGCGCCAGCGACTGGAGGTCCTCACCGCGTACCGTCTCGCCGTCTTCCCAGCGCAGCAGGTTTTCCAGCAGCACTTTCAGCGAGGTTGGCAGGCGGCTGATGTCGCCCAGCTGGGCGGCCGCTTCGGGGAGGCTGTAGTAGTGGTAGGTCTTGCCGGCAACCTCGAGGCTGCGGCGACATTTCAGGCTATCCAGGGAAGGCATTCCTCATCTCCTTGTGCCCACACGGTGAGGGGCTGGCTGATGAACGAGCTTTGAAACTAGCCCTTGGGCAGGTGTTTCGCTACTGCACTGGACCGGGCGATGCGGGCGAGGGTTCCCGCGGTCGGCTATGATGCGCGGCTTTGGTCCAGGCCATACCGCTGACAGGATTCGAACATGAACACATTGTTGCTGCATTGCCGTCCCGGTTTCGAGGGCGAGGTGTGTGCGGAAATCAGTGAGCACGCCGCCATCCTCGAAGTCGCAGGCTATGCCAAGGCGCGGCCCGACAGCGCCTGCGCCGAGTTCATCTGCAGCGAAGCCGGCGGTGCCGAGAAGCTGATGCGCCGGCTACGCTTCGCCGAGCTGATCTTTCCGCGGCAGTGGGCGCGTGGCGAGTACGTGCAACTGCCGGAAACCGACCGGATCAGCGTGCTGCTGGCGCATCTGGCGAGCTATCCGGTATGCAGCAGCCTATGGCTTGAAGTGCTGGATACCAACGATGGCAAGGAGCTCTCCAACTTCTGTCGCAAGTTCGAGGCGCCGCTGCGCAAGGCGCTGATCAAGGCCGGTCGCCTCGACGAGCAGGGCAAGGGGCCGCGCCTGCTGCTTACGTTCAAGAGCGGACGCGAGGTGTTCGCCGGCATCGCCGAGGCAAACAACAGCGCGCTGTGGCCGATGGGCATCCCGCGCCTGAAGTTTCCGCGCCAGGCACCCAGCCGCTCGACGCTCAAGCTGGAGGAGGCCTGGCACCATTTCATCCCGCGCGAGCAATGGGATACGCGGCTGGCGGCGGGCATGACGGGGGTCGATCTGGGCGCGGCGCCGGGCGGCTGGACCTGGCAGCTGGTCAACCGGCATATCAAGGTCAGCGCGGTGGACAACGGGCCGATGAACGCCGACCTGATGGATTCCGGGCTGGTGGAGCACTTTCGCGCTGATGGCTTCACCTTCCGCCCGAAAAGGCCGGTGGACTGGATGGTCTGCGACATCGTCGAGAAGCCGGCGCGCAATGCTGCGCTGCTGGAAACCTGGATCGGCGAGGGCCTGTGCCGCGAGGCGGTGGTGAACCTCAAGCTGCCGATGAAGCAGCGCTACGCCGAGGTCAAGCGCCTGCTCGAACGTATCGCCGTTGGATTGGCCGAACGTGGCGTCAAGGCCAGCATCGGCTGCAAGCAGCTGTATCACGACCGGGAAGAGGTGACCTGTCACCTGCGCCGCCTCTGATCGTCGATCACCTGCGGATGACCTGTCCGCGCGCTTGCGCCACAATGCACGCCTGTTTTCCGGAGCCCACTGATGAGCCAATCAGCTGAAATGACTGTCGACGCCGTTCTCGACGCCACCGGCCTGAACTGCCCTGAGCCGGTGATGATGCTGCATAACAAGGTGCGCGACCTGGCTGGCGGGGCGATGCTCAAGGTCATCGCCACCGATCCCTCGACCCAGCGCGACATTCCCAAGTTCTGCGTGTTCCTCGGCCATGATCTGGTCGAACAGCAGCAAGACGCAGGCACCTATCTCTACTGGATTCGCAAGAAAGTCGACTGACGTCGGCAGACGTGATGCCTGGCTGAGCCTTAGGTATCCGGGGCAGCGGCTCGCGTGTTCTGCCGCCGCCACATGCGGGTCAGCCAGCGCCAGGCGATCCAGCCGCCGCCGATCAGATAGATCAGCCCGCCCGGCACCCACATGATCAGACCGGCCAGCTGCTGATCTTCCACTGAGCGGCCTTCACCGTAGAACGACACGCTACCGAAGGTGAGCAGGGCGCCCAGCAGACCGGTGTGCATAAGCGTCAGCAGCACCGCCATCAGCGCCTGTGGCACCTGCTTCGGATTCGCGCGCAGCGCCGACCACCAGAACAGCCAGCCGGTGAACAGGAAGCATGCATGCTCGAAGGCGTGCCACCAGAGGTCGTCCAGCGCCAGCACATAGAGCTTCGGCGTGTGCCAGATCCAGATCACCGCGCCATGCAGCAGCGCCAGCAATGTGGGGTAGCGCCCGGCACGCAGGATGCCGGTCCACAGTGGCTGGGCGAAGCGCCCGGTGACCCCGCGCCACTGCGGCAACGGCCGCGCCAGCGCCCACAACGGGGCGATCACGATGATGAATAGCATGTGCTGGGTCATGTGCCAGGCGGTGCTGGTTTCCGCCCAGTCGTCGATGGGGCCGAACACCGAGAACACCACCAGCAGCATTGCCGCGTGAAAGCAGAGGGCTTCATGGCGCCGCGGCGGTACCTTGCGCCCACCGAGCAGGTACAGCAGCCAGGCCGCAGCCACCAGCAGGGCGGTCAGCAGCAGCGGCGCGCGGTCGAGCAGATGGGCGTCGAACAGGCCGTGGGCGAAAGCCGGCGTCGATACACTCAGGGCTGCCGGCAGCGCTAGCAGTCCCGGTGGTATCCGCCGTTTGGTTCGGGAGATCACAGGCATGGCGGTATCTGCAACAGCGGAATGCCGACGAACAGCGTGGCCTGGGCCGCGATGAAGTGAATCCCCGCAGCGATCTTGGTGACGAACTGCTGCCGTTCGTTCTGTTCCTCCGGTGCCCGCGACAGACGCCAGAAATAGCGCGCCATCCACAGCAGCAACGCAAGGGTCAGCAGGGTCAGGGCACCCAGGCTGCCGTTCAGCCAGTTCCATACGCCCTGGGCCGGGTCGGGCGGGCTGAGCTTGCAGATCACCGCCTGGCCGCCATACATGGCGACGAACCACAGGCTCCAGATGATCAGGCCGATCGGAATCTGGATCGGATGGTAGGGCGACGTCCGCGCATACCTCATCACGCACCTCCCCAGGTGGCCGGAAACAGCACGATGGCCGCATAGCTGACCCAGAGCACACCCAGGTTGTAGTACCAGAGCTGCTCGACCACGACGGGCTCGTATGGCGCCTTGTCGCCCACGTAACCGAGGGCTACGCGCCACGCCTGCAGACCGGTGAGCACCGCTGCCAGTGTGCAATGGATCAGGCTGTACGCGAGCATCACGAACACTACGGCATCATGCGCGGTTTCGGTCGGCGCCAGCCCGGCGCTCAACATCAGCCACAGCAGCATCGCCGACTGCGTCAATGCCAGCAGCCCCAGCCATGCCAGCTGCGACATCAAACTGCTGTGCGGGCCGGCCCGCAGGCGCTTGATCAGGCGGTGTAGCCAGAGCGTGCCGGCGCTCAGCAGCAGCGTGCTGGCCAGCATTAGCCAGCCGTTGAGCTGGCTCTCCGGCACCTGCCATTGTGGCGAAACGGTCCACAGGTAGAACCAGCCGAACAGCAGCGACAGATACAGCGCGCCGTTGGCCAGCAGGGTTACGCCCATGCCCCACAGGCCCGGCCCATCGAACGTGCGTGAATGCAGCGGCGGTTCGCCGGGCTGGGTATGGGCATCCGGCGCGGCCGCTGGATGCGCGCCGTTCTCCCAGGACCAGCGAAAGAGCACGACCAGCGTCGCCACGGTCGCACCCAGCGCGACCCAGTAGAACTTGTTCAGCAGGCTCAGGCAGAGCACCGCGAGGAACACCGATGCGATGAACGGCAGCCAGCTGTTGCCCGGCAGGTGGATGATCTCACGCACCTTGCCGGTCAGCGGGTCGCTGCCCCAGGTTTCCCGTCGGCCATGGTCAATCACGGTCAGTGCGTGCTCACCGCGGGCAACGCTGTCGGGCAGGTCCGGGTCTTTCCACAACGGATGGCGGTCGGTCACGTCCGGCAGGCTGACGAAGTTGTAGGCGCTCGGCGGCAGGCTGGTGGCCCACTCCAGGGTATCCGCGTTCCACGGGTTCTTCGGCGCCGGAACTCCGAAACGAAAGTGCAGGACGATATCCAGCAGGATGGTTGCCACGCCCACCGCCATGATGAAGCTGCCGACCGAGGACACCAGGTTGGGCATGTCCCAGCCGAGGCCGGTGTCATAGGTATAGACCCGTCTCGGCATGCCGATCAGGCCGGTCCAGTGCATGATCATGAAGGTGACGTTGAAGCCGATGAAGAACAGCCAGAAGCCCCAGCGGCCGAGCTTGGCCGAGGGCATGCGGCCGGAGAAGTGCGGCAGCCAGTAATACAGCCCGGCCATCAGCGGGAAGACCATGCCGCCCACCAGCACGTAGTGCATGTGCGCAACCACGAAATGGGTGTCGTGCACCTGCCAGTCGAACGGCACCAGTGCCAGCATCACGCCGGTCAGCCCGCCGGCGACGAAGACGATGAGAAAGCCCACCAGCCAGAGCATTGGCACCTTGTATACCGGCTTGCCGAGCCAGAGCGTCGCCAGCCAGGCGAAGATCTGCACGCCGGTGGGGATCGCCACCAGCATGCTCGCCGCCGAGAAGAACGCTGTGGCCAGCTGCGGAATGCCGACCGTGAACATGTGGTGCACCCACAGCCCGAAACTGATGAAGCCGGTGGTCAGCACGCCCAGCACCACCCAGCGGTAGCCCACCAGCGGACGCTGGCAGAACACCGGGATCAGCGTCGAGACGATTCCCGCGCCCGGCAGGAAGATGATGTACACCTCGGGGTGGCCGAACAGCCAGAACAGGTGCTGCCAGAGCACCGGGTCACCGCCCCGGGCGACATCGAAGAATGGCATACCGGCCGCGCGCTCCAGCTCCAGCAGGATCGAGCCGAGGATCAATGGCGGGAAGCCCACCACGATCATCATCGCCATCACCAGGATGTACCAGGCGTAGATCGGCATCTTGTGCAGCGCCATGCCGCTGGCCCGGGTGCGCAGGATCGACACCACCAGTTCGACCCCGGCGGAGACCGCGGAGATTTCGACGAAGGTGATACCCAGCAGCCAGAAATCCGAATTCACCCCCGGCGTGTGCGCCGAGCTGGACAGCGGCGTGTACATGAACCAGCCGGCCTTCGGCGCGATGTCGAGGAAGATGCTCGACAGCAGGATCAGCCCGCCGAACAGGTAGCAGTAATAGCCCAGCGCGGACAGCCGCGGGAATACCAGGTCGCGGGCGCCGATCATCTTCGGGATCAGGTAGACCGCCAGCCCTTCCATCATCGGCACGGCGAAGAGGAACATCATCACCGTGCCATGCATGGTGAAGACCTGGTTGTAGACGTCCGGCTCCATCAGCTCGTAGCCGGGCAGGGCGAGCTGGGTGCGGATCAGCATCGCCAGCAGGCCTCCGACGAGGAAGAAGAACGCTCCGGTGACCAGGAAGCGCAGTCCGATGCTGGTGTGGTTGACGATGGTCAGCGCACGCCAGCCGCGCGGGTTGCCCCAGACCTCGTTGAACTGGTCGTGCAGCTGGTCGGGGTCGGTGGCGGGGGCGCCAGTGTTACGGGTCGGGGTCATGGAGCGAGCGTCTCCAGCCAGTCGGCAAGCTGGCCGAGGGTTTCTTCGGGAATGTCGTCGTGGCGGGGCATGGCAATGCCGTGCTTGATGCTCTGATGATCGCTGAGCCAGCGGCGCAGGCCTTCGGCGTCGTTTGCAATCACCCCGGCACCCAGCGTCGGGCGGGTCGCCAGGTCGCTCAGATCCGGGGCGCGATTGCCGTCACTGACACCGGCGACGCGGTGGCACTGGCCGCAGCGCTCGTCGAACACCTGGCCGGCGGCGCCGCCCGGAGGCTGGTGCTCACGCCCGGTGCGGGCCTCGATCCAGCTGGCGAACGCATCGGCTTCCAGCGCTTCGACATGCAGGATCATGTGCGCGTGCTGGCTGCCGCAGAATTCAGAACACTGCCCGCGGAAGACGCCAGTCTGCGCCGCCTGCAGGCGCAAGGTGTTGGTTCGCCCGGGGACCATGTCCAGCTTGCCCCCCAGGCGCGGCACCCAGAATGAGTGGATCACGTCGGCGCTGGTGACCTCGACGTCGACGGGGCGGTCCACCGGCAGGATGAACTGGTTGGCCGTCACCACGCCGCTTTCCGGATAACGCACCTCCCACCACCACTGATGGCCGATCACCTGAACCCGCAGCGGCTGTTCGCCCTCGACCGGCAGCGGCAACATGCTGCGCCCGGTGGGAATGCCGAAGGCCAGCAGGGCGATGATGCTGACGGTGGGCAGAACGATACCGCCGCCGATGACCCAGCGCCGATTGATGCGCTTGGCCTCTTCGGCACTGTGGGTTTGCGGGCGGCGCAGCATGGCGTAGATCCACAGCACGCTTACGGCCAGCAGCACCACGACGGAGAAACCGAACATCGCCCACCAGACGTTCGCTACGTCGCGCGCCATCGGCCCGGCCGGTGAAAGCGCCGATTGCGGTCCGTCGCAAGCAGCGAGCAAAGGAACTGCCAGCGCCAGTGTGGTCCATTTGAAAGGGTTGCCGTCTCGCCTCGTCGCACGTACGGCTCGTTTCACTTCAATGCCTGGGAGGGCTGGATGGCCATAGAACGCGAGTCCATCAATAGCAACGCCGCCATTGGTGGCCATCCGCTGCACCCGATGATGATCCACTTTCCGGTCGCCGCGCTGATCGGGCTGGTGCCGGCCGACCTGGCCTACTTGTGGACACTCGACGAGTTCTGGTGGCGTGCAGGGTTGTGGCTGTCGGGCGTCGGCGCGATCGGCGGCTGGATCGCCAGCATTGCCGGCATCATCGACCTGGTTTCGGTCCAGCAGATCCGCCGCAAGGTCACCGCCTGGTGCCATGCGATCCTGGCGGTGATGATGCTCTCGTTGGCTTCGCTGAACTGGCTGCTGCGCTACCAGGGCATGGACCGCGGCGACGGCGACGCGATGTGGGGGCTGTATCTCTCGCTGCTCACGGCCGTGCTGATTTCCCTGGCCGCCTTCCTTGGCGGGCGGCTGGTCTACGAGCACGCGGTCGGTGTGGATCTGGATGGCGAGCAGGCGCCCTGAGCCGTCGCAACGACGTGCCGGAGACGGCCAGCTCGGGCAGGCGGGATGGGAATGGTCGAGGCGGGCCGGGCGATCGGTCATGCGAGGTGGTCATTCCTTGAGTCAGAAGGGTTTGGCCAGTACCAGCCACAGGGTCAGGGCAATCAGAACCGGCACCAGTACTCCCAGCGCCATGCATTGGTATGTGACGCCACGCTCCGGCTGGCGTTCGATACGCAGCACCAACACGCCGCACAGTGCGTGACAGAGCGCCATCCCCGTTACCGTCGTGAGTTTCAGGATCAGCCAGCCGGCCAGGGTGCCGTCGCGCAGGAACAGCGCCGTGCCGGAGCCGATGGCCAGCAGTGCGGCGGGGGTGCTGATGAGGGTAAAGACCATGCGGGTAAGATGGGCATGGTCGCGATAGAAGAGCTGGTCGCTGCGTTTGGTACCGGCGGCGATCAGAGCCGGCAGATACAGCAGCGAGCCGCACCAGCAGAGCAGAGCGGCGAAGTGCAGCAGTTTGAGCAAGGGCATGCCGGTCTCCATCCTGCCTGATGCGAATCTGAGGATGTGACAGCCCTGCTGGTGGGCAGTTCGGGTGTGATTAGCGAGGTGGCCGCCGCGCGCACGGGTGGGCGCGGGGTCGCTGCGCTCAGTCTGCCGTGTCCTGCTGCTTCGGCTCGAACAGTTGACTGCCGCAGCGGCTGCAGAACGCCGCATTGGGCTCGTGGGTGAGCTTGTCGCAGGTAGGGCAATTGTGGCGCAGGCTGTCCTGGCGCATGGCATTGGCCAGCTCGGCGGTGAAGATACCGGTCGGTACCGCGATGATCGAATAACCGGTGATCATCACCATCGTCGCCAGCGCCTTGCCCAACGGGGTATGCGGAACGATATCGCCGAAGCCGACAGTGGTCAGGGTGACCACAGCCCAGTAGATGCTTATCGGAATGCTGGTGAAGCCATTGCTTGGCCCTTCGATCACATACATCAGCGTGCCGTAGACGATGATCAGCGTGGTCACGCTGACGAGGAAAACGATGATCTTCTGCCGGCTGCCCTGCAGCGCCACGAGCAGAAAGTTGGCCTGGCTGAGGTAGGGGGTGAGCTTGAGCACGCGGAAGATCCGCAGCATGCGTATGACGCGAACTACCAGCAAATACTGGGCGTCGGGCAACAGCAGCGCAATGAAGGCCGGCAGCACCGAGAACAGGTCCACCATGCCGTAGAAGCTGAGGATGTACTTGCGGGGTTCGGGGTGAGTGTAGATGCGCAGCACGTACTCAACGGCGAAGATCGCCGTGAAGCCCCATTCCAAATTGGTCAGCAACTGGCCGTGCCGCTCGTTGAACGAGGCGATGCTGTCGAGCATCACTACCACCAGGCTGGCGAAGATGATCACCAGCAGCCAGGTGTCGAAGCGCTTGCCGGCCGGGGTGTTGGTGAAAAAGATGATGGTGTAAAGGCGCTCACGCCAGCTCATCGCTTTCAGGGAGTCGTTGTCCATTGGCCGTGGTCTCTCGCATGGGTGGCAGATTTCGCGGTCGCCTGCCAAAGCGGTCCATTAAAGCATTGCGTTGCGGCGACTGCATGTCGCGCGGTGGCGTTGCAGCTGCGCCATTGGTAACGTCGCTTTGCCTGAATCGTACTTAGCGCATAGTCTGACTACAGGCGCATCCAGCAGTTGGAGAGTTCCATGCCCGATTCCCAGTTGGTCGACCCATTCGGCCGGCGCATTACCTACCTGAGGTTGTCGGTAACCGACCGCTGCGATTTTCGCTGCACCTATTGCATGAGCGAGGACATGGTCTTCGCGCCCCGTGCGCAGATTCTCACGTTGGAAGAACTCTATGCGGTGGCCGACGCCTTTATCAGCCTGGGCGTCAAGCGCATTCGCGTGACCGGTGGCGAGCCGCTGGTGCGTAAGGGGCTGACCAGCTTGCTGGCGCGCCTGGGCGAGCGCAGCGAGCTGGAGGATCTGGCCATCACCACCAACGGCTCGCAGTTGCCAAGCCTGGCTGCATCGCTGCACGAAGCCGGCGTCAAGCGGCTCAATATCAGCCTCGATTCGCTCAAGCGCGAGCGTTTTGCCGAGCTGACCCGCCGTGACCGGCTCGATCAGGTGCTCGAAGGCATCGAGGCCGCGCGTAGCGCCGGCTTCAAGCGCATCAAGCTCAACAGCGTCGTGCAGAAGGGGCGCAACGACGACGAGATTCTCGATCTGGTGGAGTTCGCCATCGAGCGCGGGCTGGATATCAGCTTCATCGAGGAAATGCCACTGGGCAGTGTGTCCAGTCATCAGCGGCAGATCACCTTCTGCTCCAGCGACGAGGTGCGTGAACGCATCGAGGCGCGCCATACGCTGGTGCGCAGCAGCCATGCCACGGGTGGCCCCTCGCGTTACTGGCAGGTGGCCGGCAGCGAGACGCAGGTCGGCTTCATCTCCCCGCACAGCAACAACTTCTGCGGCAGCTGTAACCGCGTGCGCGTGACAGCCGAGGGCAAGCTCGTGCTGTGCCTTGGCCACGAGGGCGCGCTGGATCTGAAGAGCCTGATGCGCCGCTATCCGGGTGACAGCGAGCGCTTGCGCAATGCGCTGGTGGATGCCCTGCAGCTCAAGCCGGAAAAGCACCACTTCCGCACCGACGAGCAAGTCCAGGTGGTGCGTTTCATGAGCATGACCGGCGGCTGAGACCGTTTCGTCGTCCATTCACCGAATGGCGCTTCATTCCTGTGTTCCTCCTGTCGCCATAGAGCTCGGCGAGGTGCGCGGCTGTGTTTCTGTGCGCCGACGCGCTGCGAGACAGCCGGGGCGCCGTGATAAGCTTCGCGGCTTCTTGCCAGTAGCCCAATCGATGCCAGGAATCCCGATGCTCATGGCGACTCCGCTTGTTCGTTTTCCCGCTGATCGCCACGGATAGGCCGCATGCGACTGAAAAGCATCAAACTCGCCGGCTTCAAGTCCTTCGTCGATCCCACCACGGTCAGCTTCCCCAGCAACATGGCGGCGGTGGTCGGCCCGAACGGCTGCGGCAAATCCAACATCATCGACGCCGTGCGCTGGGTCATGGGCGAAAGCTCGGCGAAGAACCTGCGCGGCGAGTCGATGACCGACGTCATCTTCAATGGCTCCAACACCCGCAAGCCGGTGACCCAGGCGAGCATCGAGCTGATCTTCGACAATTCCGATGGCACGCTTACCGGCGAGTACGCCGCCTTTGCCGAAATCTCCATCCGCCGTCGCGTCACCCGTGACTCGCAGAACACCTACTTTCTCAACGGGGTGAAGTGTCGGCGCCGCGACATCACCGACATCTTCCTCGGCACCGGGCTCGGACCGCGCAGCTATTCGATCATCGAGCAGGGCATGATCTCCAAGCTGATCGAGGCCAAGCCGGAGGATCTGCGCAACTTCATCGAAGAGGCGGCCGGCATCTCCAAGTACAAGGAGCGCCGGCGCGAAACCGAGAATCGCATCCGCCGCACTCACGAGAACCTGGCGCGCCTGACCGACCTGCGCGAAGAGCTGGAACGCCAGCTCGAACGCCTGCACCGTCAGGCGCAGTCGGCGGAGAAGTATCAGGAATACAAGGCCGAAGAGCGCCAGCTCAAGGCGCAGCTGTCGGCACTTCGTTGGCAGGCCTTGAACGAGCAGGTGGGCCAGCGCGAGCAGGTCATCGGTGATCAGGAGGTCGCCTTCGAAGCGCTGGTGGCCGAACAGCGCAGCGCTGATGCGAGCATCGAGCGCCTGCGGGACGGTCACCATGAGCTGTCCGAACGGTTCAATCAGGTGCAGGGTCGCTTCTATTCGGTCGGCGGCGACATCGCGCGCGTCGAGCAGAGCATCCAGCATGGGCAGCAGCGCCTGCGACAGTTGCAGGACGATCTGCGTGAGGCGGAACAGGCGCGCCTTGAGACCGAGTCGCACCTAGGCCACGACCGCACGCTGCTGGCCACGCTCGGCGAGGAGCTGGCGATGCTCGAGCCGGAACAGGAGCTGTCCGGCGCCGCTGCCGAAGAGTCCGCCGCCCAGCTGGAAGAAGCCGAAGCCGCCATGCAGGCCTGGCAGGAACAGTGGGAGCGCTTCAACCAGCACAGCGCCGAGCCGCGCCGCGCCGCGGAAGTGCAGCAATCGCGCATCCAGCAGCTGGAGCAGAGCCTGGAACGCCTGGCCGAGCGTCAACGCCGTCTGGATGACGAGCGTGCGTTGCTGGCGGCCGACCCGGAAGATGTCGCGATCCTTGAATTGGATGAGCAGCTTGCGGCCAGTGAGCTCGAGCTCGAAGCATTCGCCGCGGCGGGCGAAGCGCTCAATGAACGTCTTGAACAGCTTCGTGAAGAGTTGCAGCTGGCGACCCGAACCCAGCAGCAGGCGCAAGGTGAACTGCAGCGCCTGAATGGGCGAATCGCGTCGCTGGAGGCGTTGCAGCAGGCGGCGATGGAGCCGGGCAAGGGCGTCGCTGAATGGTTGCGCGAACAGGGGCTGGAGCAGCGCCCACGCCTGGCCGATGGGCTGCGGGTCGAGCCAGGCTGGGAACTGGCCGTGGAAACCGTGTTGGGCGCGGATCTGCAGGCGGTGCTGCTGGATGATTTCGCCGAGGTCGAGCTTGCGGGCTTCCAGCAGGGCGAGCTAAATCTGGCCAACGCGTCGCGTGGCGGCGTCCGCTGCCCTGGCAGTCTGCTGGAACGGGTCGAATCGGCGCAGGATCTTTCGCCATGGCTGGGCCGCGTGCGGCCGGTCGAATCGCTGGAGCAGGCACTGGCCGCGCGCGCGTCGCTGGCGGAGGGCGAGAGTGTGGTCAGCCGCGATGGCTATTGGGTCGGCCGGCATTTTCTGCGTGTGCGTCGCGCGAGCGAGGCGGAGTCCGGCGTACTGGCGCGCGGTCAGGAGCTGCAGCGCTTGCTGGCCGAGCGTGACGAGCGCGAAGCGAGCCTGGCGACGATGGAGGACCGCATCGCCGTGCTGGGCGGCGAGCAGTCCCGTCTGGAAGGCGAGCGCGAACAGCAGCGTCGTCAGCAACAGGAAGAAGCACGCAAGCATGGCGACCTCAAGGCCAAGCTGTCGGCCGGCCAGGCACGCCTGGAACAGCTGGCGCTGCGCCGTCGTCGGCTGGACGAGGAGCTGGCCGAGCAGCAGGAGCAGCGCGAGATCGAGACCGAACAGCTGGGCGAAGCGCGCCTGCAGCTGCAGGAAGCGCTGGAAGCGATGGCGCAGGATACCGAGCAGCGCGAGACGCTGCTGGCCAGCCGCGACGGCATCCGTGAGCGGCTCGATCGTATTCGCCAGGAGGCGCGGCAGCATAAGGATCATGCCCATCAGCTGGCGTTGCGGGTCGGTTCGCTCAGGGCGCAGCACGAGTCGACTCGCCAGGCTCTGGAGCGGTTGGAACAGCAGTTCGAGCGCGCCATCGAGCGCCGCGAGCAGCTGACGCTGAACCTGGAGGAGGGTGAGGCACCGCTGGAAGAGCTGCGCATGAAGCTCGAAGAGCTGCTGGAGCGGCGCATGGGCGTCGAGGACGAGCTCAAGGATGCGCGTCTGGCGCTGGAAGACGCCGATCGCGAACTGCGCGATGCGGAGAAACGCCGTACCCAGGCCGAACAACAGGCGCAGCTGCTTCGGGGGCAACTGGAGCAACAGCGCCTGGGCTGGCAAGAACTGAGCGTCCGGCGCAAGGCGCTGCAGGATCAGCTGCACGAGGACGGCTACGACCTGCATGGCGTGCTCGCCACGCTTCCCGGCGAAGCCAGCGAGCAGGCCTGGGAAGCGGAGTTGGAGCGATTGGCTCAGCGTATCCAGCGTCTGGGGCCGATCAACCTGGCGGCGATCGACGAATACCAGCAGCAGTCCGAACGCAAGCGCTATCTCGATGCGCAGAACGACGACCTCGTCGAAGCGCTGGACACGCTGGAAAACGTCATCCGCAAGATCGACCGTGAAACCCGCAACCGCTTCAAGGAAACCTTCGACCAGATCAACAGTGGCCTGCAGGCGCTCTTTCCGAAAGTGTTCGGCGGCGGCAATGCTTATCTGGAACTTACCGGAGAAGATTTACTCGATACCGGGGTGGCGATCATGGCGCGTCCGCCCGGAAAGAAGAACAGCACCATTCACCTGCTTTCCGGTGGCGAAAAGGCATTGACTGCGCTGGCGCTGGTATTTGCGATCTTCCAGCTAAACCCGGCGCCGTTCTGCATGCTGGATGAAGTCGATGCGCCACTGGACGACGCCAACGTCGGCCGTTATGCACGACTGGTCAAGGAAATGTCGGAGAAAGTGCAGTTCATCTACATCACCCACAACAAGATCGCCATGGAAATGGCCGATCAGCTCATGGGTGTGACGATGCATGAAGCGGGTTGTTCACGGTTGGTAGCAGTCGATGTCGAACAGGCTGTGGCACTGGCCGAAGCATGAGGATTAAGCCGCGCATTTGAGCGTTTTTGATACTGAAGAGCCCATAAAAAGAGAACTACCGCACGGTGCAAATCTACCGTTCGTCGTGCTAGCTTAGGGCACAATTTTCACGATGCGCTGAGAGCAGTCCCAGGTGACCGCTTGTTGCGTCTTTATCATCGAATTCAGAGGTTAATGCATTAATGGATATCGGTCTGCGCGAGTGGCTGATCGTCATCGGCATCATCGTCATTGCCGGCATTTTGTTCGACGGCTGGCGTCGCATGCGCGGTGGCAAGGGCAAGCTGAAATTCAAGCTGGACCGCAGCCTTTCCAACCTTCCTGATGTCGATGATTCCACCGAGCTGTTAGGGCCGGCTCGCGTGGTGGATCGTGAGCATGAGCCTTCGCTGGACGAAGCCGACATGCCGCCGGTGAGCGCCCGCCAGTCTGGTCGCGACGCGGGCAAGAAGCGCCGGCATAGCGAGCCTTACCAGGGCGATCTGCAACTGAGCACTGACGAGCCTGTGCCGACCCTGCTGGATCCGGTCGTCGGCGACGCGGACGATGCCGAGGCGCAGCCGGCGAAAGAGCAGGCACCGGTGGAAGAAGTGCTGGTCATCAACGTCATTTGCCGCGATCCGCACGGCTTCCGTGGCCCGGCATTGCTGCAGAACATCCTGGAAAGCGGTCTGCGCTTCGGTGAGATGGACATCTTCCACCGCCACGAAAGCATGGCCGGGAATGGTGAGGTGCTGTTCTCCATGGCCAATGCGGTCAAGCCCGGTACCTTCGATCTGGACGATATCGATCACTTCACCACGCCGGCCGTGAGCTTCTTCCTTGGTCTGCCGGGGCCGCGTCATCCCAAGCAGGCCTTCGATGTCATGGTCGCCGCGGCGCGCAAGCTGTCCCAGGAGCTCAACGGCGAGCTGAAGGACGACCAGCGCAGCGTGCTGACCGCCCAGACCATCGAACACTACCGCCAGCGCATCGTCGAGTTCGAACGCCGACAGATGACCATCAAGCAACGCTGATAATTCACCGCGCCGGGCCCTCGCGCCCGGTGCTGCGTTTGATTGGGCAGGCTCGCTTTCACTGGCCTGCCGCTTCGCTCTGCAGACTGTCGTAGGGTGGGCTTCAGCCCACCGGCACTTCGCTTCAGCGCATCGTCACGCAACGCTGCCTGCCCAGTCCGACCCCAGCCAACAGAACCCGCAGACCTGCCTTCGGACTCGCATTCGGCTAGAATCCGACGCCTTCCATATCAACCAAGGCGCGCTGATGCGGTCTGAATCAGCACAGCCCCAGTCACGGCTCCGTCCCTATGCCTTCCGCCCAAACCGCCGCCGAGCGCATCGCCGAACTGCGCAGCGAAATTGACGCCCACAACTACCGCTACTACGTGCTCGACGAACCCAGCGTTCCCGATGCCGAGTACGACCGTCTGTTCAATGAGCTCAAGGCGCTCGAGGCGGAGCACCCGGAGCTGGTGACACCCGAGTCGCCAACCCAGAGGGTCGGTGGCGCGGCGCTGGCGGCGTTCGGTCAGGTGCGCCACGAAGTGCCGATGCTGAGTCTGGGCAATGCCTTCGAGGAGCAGGATCTGCTCGATTTCGACCGCCGCGTGCGCGAAGGGCTGGATCTGCCGGCGGGCGACCTGTTCGGCGATGACGCTGTGGTCGAGTACAGCTGCGAACCCAAACTGGATGGTCTGGCGGTCAGCCTGCTTTATGAGAACGGTCATCTGGTGCGCGGCGCCACCCGGGGCGATGGCAGCACGGGTGAGGACATCAGCGCCAACGTGCGCACCGTACGCAACATTCCATTGAAGCTGCATGGCAGTGGCTGGCCTGCGGTACTCGAGGTGCGCGGCGAGATCTACATGCCGAAGGCCGGCTTCGAAGCGCTCAACGCGCGACAGCTGGAAAGCGGCGGCAAACCCTTCGCCAATCCTCGCAACGCCGCTGCTGGAAGCCTGCGTCAGTTGGATTCGAAGATCACTGCCAGCCGTCCGCTCGAACTGTGTGCCTACGGCGTCGGCCGCAGCGACGGCGAACTGCCTGACACGCACATCGGTATTCTCCAGGCCTTGAAAGGTTGGGGTCTGCCCATCAGCCGTGAGCTGAAACTGGCCAAGGGCGTTGCCGAGTGCCGCGCCTATTACGACGCCATCGGTGAAAAGCGCGACGCGCTGCCTTACGAAATCGACGGTGTGGTGTTCAAGGTCAACGCAGTCGCGCAGCAGCGTGAGCTGGGCTTCCGTGCGCGCGAGCCGCGCTGGGCCATCGCCCACAAATTTCCCGCGCGGGAGGAAATCACCGAACTGCTCGATGTGGAATTCCAGGTCGGCCGTACCGGCGCGATCACCCCGGTCGCCCGGTTGAAGCCGGTGCAGGTGGCGGGCGTTACGGTTTCCAACGCGACGCTGCACAACATGGACGAAGTGGCGCGCCTGGGCGTGATGATCGGCGATACGGTGATCGTGCGCCGCGCCGGTGATGTCATTCCGCAGATTCTCGGCGTAATCGCCGAGCGTCGCCCGACCGATGCCCGCGCCGTGCATGTGCCGGAGCAGTGCCCGGTGTGCGGCTCTGCCGTGGAGCGTACCCAGCTGATCAAGCGCAGCAAGGGCCGTGAATCGGTGAGCGAAGGCTCGATCTACCGTTGCGTCGGTCGTCTGGCCTGCCAGGCGCAGCTTAAGCAGGCGATCATCCATTTCGTATCGCGCCGAGCGATGGATATCGACGGCCTGGGTGACAAGATCGTCGAGCAGCTGGTCGACAGGGGGTTGGTCAAATCGCCGGCGGATCTCTACTGCCTGACCCATGATCAGGTCATCGACCTGGAAGGTTTCGCCGAAATATCCACGCGTAACCTGATCAACGCAATCGATGCCAGCCGCAAACCGAGTCTCGCAAGGTTCGTCTACGCCCTCGGCATCCCAGACGTCGGTGAGGAAACCGCCAAGTTGCTTGCGCGGGCGCTGGGCTCTCTGGATCGAATCGGCCGCGCGCTGCCCGACGTGCTCGTCTACCTGCCCGACGTTGGGCTGGAAGTCGCTCATGAAATCCATAGCTTCTTCGAGGACGAACATAACCGCACGGTCATCGCGCTGCTGCGCGAACGCGGCGTGGAACCACAGGGGGAGGGCGACGTACATCCCGAATTCGCCGCATGCGCGACGCTGGCTGACCTGCTCGACCGGCTCAACATCCCCTATATCGCCCGCACCGGTGCGCAGCGTCTGGCAGAGCGTTTCGGCAGCCTGGACGCGATCATCGCCGCCGACTGGCTCGATCTGCGCCAGGTTGAACGGCTTAACGAAAAGGCTGCGCGCTCACTGCGCGACTATTTCGACAAACCTGGTAACGCCGAGCGCGCCCGTGCTATCGAAGCCCAGCTGCGGGATTTCGGTATGCACTGGGAGAGCGAGCGGAAAGCCGCCGAAGGCCTGCCGCTGGCCGGGCAGACCTGGGTACTGACCGGCACGCTGGAAACCATGAGTCGTGATGAAGGCAAGGCGCGGCTGGAGGCTTTGGGGGCAAAGGTCGCCGGGTCCGTATCCGCCAAAACCAACTGCGTAGTAGCGGGCCCAGGCGCGGGCTCGAAGCTCACCAAAGCCAACGAGCTCGGCGTGACGGTGCTCGACGAAGCGCAATTCCTCGAACGTCTCGCACAGCTTGGTTCATAGCACGTCAGCAACGCCTCATCCCAGCGAGCTTCGCTGTCATACCCGCTCCCCAAATGTTTCCACCGAATCTGTGGGGGCGGCCTTGGCCGGGACGCGCCAGCAAAGCTCACCAGCAGTGAGTGAGCTCCCTTTGACTCCAGGTCAGGGAAACGGCCTCAGCCATCCCCTAAAGTTTTCCCCGCTTCACCCGAAAAGCTAGTCAAGCAAGTCCGCAGTATGGATGTGCTGGCGTAGCGTTGGAGCGGTACCGGGCTCAGAAAAAGTTCGAATCTGCCCTAAAGCCAACCCAAACGGCGCCGATAAGCTAATCGAATGCGAACTCAATGGGTGCCTGGGCACAAGCCGGCCCGGAGTCGCAAGCTCAGGCAAACCCTAAGTAACCCAGCGCCTTTGGAGGCACATCATGGCTCTTACCGTCAATACCAACATTGCTTCGCTGAACACCCAGCGCAACCTCAGCAATTCTTCCAGTGCGCTGCAAACGTCCATGCAGCGTCTGTCCACCGGTAGCCGTATCAACAGCGCCAAGGACGATGCTGCCGGCCTGCAGATTTCGAATCGCCTGACCAGCCAGATAAGCGGCTTGGGTGTAGCCGTCCGTAACGCGAATGACGGTATCTCTCTCGCCCAGACCGCCGAGGGAGCGCTGCAGCAGTCGACCAACATTCTTCAGCGTATGCGTGATTTGTCCCTCCAGTCAGCTAACGGGTCTAATGACCAGACGGATCGCCAGGCTTTGCAGAAGGAGGTGTCGCAGCTTCAGAGTGAACTGACGCGAATTTCCGAGACTACGGTTTTTGGTGGGCGAAAGTTGCTTGATGGAACCTTTTCAAACGTCGGCTTTCAAGTTGGTGCTAATTCATTTGAAGCGATCAGTTTTAGTATCGCGTCTGCCGATGCCTCCAAGCTGGGCAAAGAGGTAAAAACTGCAGACGCAACGTTCGCTAGCCTGGCCACCGATAACATGGCTGCTGCGAGTACATCTGCCGAATCCGCCGTCAAAGAGCAAACCTTGACTGTCACGGCTGATGGCAAATCTTATGACGCAAAGGTCGCCAAAGGAGCGTCTGCAGAAAGCATTGCCGAATCGTTGACCGACGTTACTTTTGGTAAGCTCCAAGCTACTGCCCAGACAGCGGTACAAGTCGGCAGCGCAGGCGTTAATGATGTTGGTGACTCGATGTCTGTTTCGATTAACGGATACTCGTTAGGTGCCATTACAGGTGCGGCCGATGGCACCGAATTCGCCGCGGCGCTAGTTGCTAAAATTAACCAGGCGGTCACTGACGGGAACCTCCCATCTACTATGACCGCTGTAGTCGATGGTACCGACGACACTAAGGTCAACCTGGTAGACACAGCCGGCGGAAACATCGCAATCAAGTTTGAGTCTAGCGCAGACGCTGGAACGGCAGCTGCTCTGTCTCTTGAGGTTGATAACTTTACTGGTAAGGTGGACGCCGATAATTTGGCTACGGCCGATGCCTCGCTCCTTGGTGGTACGGTCACCCTGGATTCAGCCAACGAAGGCACTGTTGTTACCGGGGTGCTGGATTTCAAAACCACCGCTGAATCAGTGTCGCTGCACTCTTCAGATACTACTGGCGGAATTACTACCGCTTCGAAAGCAACGGACGACGTAGCGACTAGATCGAATATTGCTAATGAGTTTAAGACGGTGTTGGCAATCGATGTAACTACGGCTGCAGGGGCGCAGCAGGCGATTGATGTGCTTGATGCATCCATCGCATCGATTGACTCCCAGCGTTCGGATTTGGGCGCGGTGCAGAATCGCTTCGACAACACGATCGCCAACCTGCAAAACATCTCCGAGAACGTTTCCGCCGCTCGCGGCCGTATCCAGGACACCGACTTCGCCGCCGAAACCGCGAATCTGAGCAAGAACCAGATTCTGCAACAGGCCGGCACCGCGATCCTGGCCCAGGCCAAGCAGTTGCCGCAGGCTGTTCTCAGCCTGCTGCAGTAAGCGGGGCTCACCGATGGGGTGGTTAATTCCACCCCATCGATTCATTGAGAGGTGAATCATGGACGTCGCAAGAGCAGCGAGTGCCACGCTTGCGTCATCCTCGTCGAGCAATGCGATGCCCAGCTTTCGTCAGGAAGCTGGGCTTTCGTCGTTGCAGGGCGAAGGTGGCTCTGGCAAGGCGCCACAGAAAGTAAAAGTAGATGTAAACGAAGCAGTAGAGCGAATTCGCACGCAGGTGCAGACTTTGCAGCGCGATTTGAACTTCAGCGTGGATGATTCCACCGGTCAGGTTGTAGTGCAGGTGCTGGACGGCGACTCGGGCAAAGTGGTACGGCAGATTCCATCCGAGGATATTCTCCGTCTGGCAGAGCGTTTGGATGAGATGCGTAGCCTATTGTTCGAGGCTAAGGCTTAGCGGCACGTTTCTTGTTTAATGTTTGATCGAATACGGTCGTGTGGTTTATTTGACGAGGTGCAACTATGGCAGGCGTATCAGGCATCGGTTCCGGCATCGACATCGATAGTATCGTTGCGAGTATGGTTGCCGCTGAGCGTGCTCCGAAGGAAAGCCAGCTTGCAACCCTCGAGAAAAAGACCACTACGCAAATCACAGCGGTTGGCGCCCTTAAGGGCGCAATAAGTGATTTCCAGACCGCGCTGGGCGCTTTGAACAAGCCGGACCTGTTCCAGGCGCGCTCGTCCACCTCCAGCAAGTCCGACCTCGTGGGCGTTACGGCGGCAACCACCGCAGGAGCAGGCAGCTACCAGTTGGAAGTCAAGTCACTGGCGAGCAGCAGCAAAGTGGCGTTGCAACCGTTCACCAATACGGCCGAGACACCCGCTACCTTTGGCGGCGGCACGCTGACTTTCAAGATCGGCGACAAGAACCTTTCGGTTGTTGTTGATGAGGCCAACAACACGCTGGCGGGTATTCGCGATGCGATCAATGTGGGTGGCAAGGATATCGGGCTGACTGCCACTATTGTCACTGATGATGCGGGGGCGCGACTGGTACTTAGCAGTGCCAGTACCGGGGCAGGTGAAGATATAACTGTCGAGGGCAAAACAACGAATGCCGGGCTGGGAAGTCGTTTATTGGAAGCGCTGAGTTTTGATGGGTCCATCGCCGAGCCGGATCCAAGCGATGAGGCTGCAATGGCCTTGTACCGAGAAGGCCCCATGACCCTTTCCAAGGCGCAAAGCGCGCAGATTTCTGTTGATGGTCTGTTGATTACCAGTAAGACCAATAAGGTCGAAGGCGCCATCGAGGGTGTCACGCTCGATCTCAAGGCCAAGACCATTGCCAACGAGCCGCTGACCGTGACCGTTGCTGAAGATAAGGCGGGGGTCAAAAAACAGATCCAGTCCTTTGTCGACAGCTACAACAAACTGATCGGTGTGATTAACGCACAGACCAAGGTCACGTCTGTAGGCGAGGGCAAAGCGCCCGTAACAGGCGCATTGGTGGGCGATGCCACGGCGCGCACCTTGCTCAACACGATTCGCAACGAGCTGGTTAACGTGCAGGGTGATGGTGCACTGCGTGCGCTGACCGATATTGGTATCACCACACAGAAGGATGGCACGCTCGCCATTGACAGCGCCAAGCTGGACAAGGCGATGGCCAGTAACTTCGGCGAATTGTCGGGCCTGTTCACGGGTGACAAGGGATTGGCTTCCAGGCTCGACGCGAAGCTGAAGCCATACACCGAGACCGGCGGAATACTCGAGCAGCGCAACAAGGCAATGACCGAGACGATCGCCAAGATAGATGATCAGAAGGAGACGCTCACCCGTCGCATCACCTCGCTTCAGGAGCGACTGTACAAGCAGTTCAATGCCATGGATCTGCTGGTGGGGCAGTTGTCCAATACGTCGTCGAGTTTGTTGGCTTCGCTGGAAAATCTGCCGTGGGCCGCAAGCAACTCGAAGAAGTAAGCCAAATTGCTTTTATTAAAAAACCGCCGTTAGGCGGTTTTTTGTTTTCCGTACGTACTCAAGTCCTGCGCTACATGACCGATAAACAGGTATGTGAAATCGATGTGGCAAGGGGCTCATCCAGATGAATGCTATGGCAGCAATGCGGCAATACCAGCAGGTTGGCGTAAAAACCCAGGTTACCGAGGCCGACCCGCATCGCCTGATTCAGATGCTGATGCAAGGCGGTTTGGATCGTATCGCTCAGGCCAAAGGTGCAATGGAGCGTGAGGCTTTCGCTGAGAAGGGTGTGCTGATCGGCAAGGCCATCAATATCATCGGTGGGCTGCGTGATGCGCTGGATCAGGATGTTGGTGGCGAGCTGGCGGCCAACCTTGATCGCCTGTACGAGTACATGACGATGCGCTTGTTCGAAGCGAGTCGGCACAACGATGTCGACAAGCTGAACGAAGTCGGCAAGCTATTGGGTGAGATAAAGCTGGCATGGGATCAGATAGCGCCCAAGGGTTGATTTATCTTCCGCTGATGCGGTTGCTTACAGTGTTGCCGAGAAAATTATGCCGTTAAAGAAGCAAGCCTTTGCCAGTTTGGCGCAAAAGCTCCGCAGTGCGCTGGATGCGGGTGAGTGGGAAACGGTCCGCTCGCTAGACGAAGAGTGCGGCACGCTGGTGGCATCATTGTCCGACGAAGACGCAACTGATGCTGGGCTGCGCGCGGAAATCGATGCGATGGCGACTCTGTATGAAGAGCTTCAGCTGACGGGGCGCGCTGAGCGTGAGCGGCTGGCCGCGGAGCTGACCAAGCTGAATCAGGCCAAGCAGGTTAGCCGTGCCTACAAGCCGTTAGGCTAGGCGCCCGTCACGCTGGATGCTCCGCGCGGCGCAGAGCTGGGCGGTACCGAGGGTGCGTGGAGTAGGGTGGATGACGCTTCGCTCATCCACCGCGAACCCACCGTCTCAGGGAGTGCTCGCTACGTCTCAGCGGTACTCGCACAGATACGCGGTGTCTACCTTGACCTTCAACTGAAATTTGCTGTTCGCCGGTACGGTGAACTGGCTGCCGCTGGCAAAGGTTTCCCAGGCATCGCTACCCGGCAGTTTCACGTCCAGGCTGCCAGCAACTACGTGCATGACTTCCAGTTGCGCAGTGCCGAATTCGTATTCACCTGGCGCCATGACGCCGATCGTGGCAGGGCCTTCAGCCATGTCGAACGCGATGGATTTGACGGTGCCGTCGAAGTACTCGTTTACCTTGAACATTTTGGGTGCCTTTGCAGGATTGGAAAAGGGGCGCCAGTATGCCCAAGCGCCCGGGCTGGCGTCACCTGGCATGCATGCTAGCTGCGGAATATGAAGTACACGGCGCCGATCAGGCAAAGCCCTGCCCATAGATAATCCAGCTTCAATGGCTGCTGCATGTACAGCACGCTGAACGGAACGAACACCATCAGGGTGATTACCTCCTGCATGATCTTCAGCTGGCCAACCGACAGCTCGGTATAGCCAATGCGGTTTGCTGGCACCATCAGCATGTACTCGAAGAAGGCGATGCCCCAGCTGATCAATGCGGTGATAAGCCAGGGTTTACCGTTCAGGCTTTTCAGGTGGCCGTACCAGGCGAAGGTCATGAACAGGTTGGAGCAGCAGAGCAGGGCGGCGGTTTGCAACCAGACGGGCATGATGGTTGTGGGCTCGAAATGATGACGCGCTAGGGTATTTCCAAGCGTTTTCGGCTGCAATGATGCATCTGGTGCGTAAGCTTCAGCCGGATTATTATCGCGCCCGTTTTTTCACTGAGTGGCAGTTTTATGGATTGTCGCCCCGGTTGTGGCGCCTGCTGCATCGCGCCTTCCATCAGTTCTCCTATACCCGGCATGCCGTACGGTAAGCGCGCGGGGGAGCGGTGCGTGCAGTTGACCGCTGATTTTCTTTGTTCGCTGTTTGGAGACCCGCGGCGGCCAGTTGTCTGTTCTGCGTTCTCGGCCGATCCTGCTTGCTGCGGCAATGACGGGGAGGAGGCGATTCGTCTGTTGGGCTGGCTTGAGCAGGCAACAGCGTAGCGGTACGCCAGTTACGGCTTTCGTTGCTTGTGGCGGCTCTCGTTCGCGCCTACACGTCTGGCGGGGGTGATAAACAAAAAAGGCTGCCCAAGGGCAGCCTTTTTTGCGCGAGCTTGTCGCTTAACGCGGCAGATCGCGCTTGGCGTGGCCGGTGTACAGCTGACGCGGACGACCAATCTTCTGGCCGGATGCGATCATTTCTTTCCAGTGAGAGATCCAGCCGACGGTACGCGCCAGGGCGAAGATGACAGTGAACATGCTGGTCGGAATGCCGATGGCCTTGAGGATGATGCCCGAGTAGAAGTCCACGTTCGGGTACAGATTGCGCTCGGCGAAGTACGGATCGTTGAGGGCGATCTCTTCCAGCTTCATGGCCAGATCCAGTTGCGGATCGTTGATGCCCAGCTCGCCCAGAACCTCGTCGCAGGTCTGCTTCATGACCTTGGCGCGCGGGTCGAAGTTCTTGTAGACGCGATGTCCGAAGCCCATCAGCTTGAACGGATCGTTCTTGTCCTTGGCCTTGGCCAGGAACTTCTCGACGTTCGATACGTCACCAATCTCGTCCAGCATGGTCAGTACGGCTTCGTTCGCGCCGCCGTGAGCCGGTCCCCACAGGGCGGCGATGCCGGCCGCGATGCAGGCAAATGGGTTGGCGCCGGTGGAGCCTGCCAGACGCACGGTGGAGGTGGAGGCGTTCTGCTCATGGTCGGCGTGCAGGATGAAGATGCGATCCATTGCCTTGGCCAACACCGGGCTGATCGGTTTGATCTCGCACGGGGTGTTGAACATCATGTGCAGGAAGTTTTCCGAGTAGCTCAGGTCGTTACGCGGATACATCAGCGGCTGACCGATCGAGTACTTGTAGACCATTGCGGCGATGGTCGGCATCTTGGCGACCAGGCGCACGGCGGAAATTTCGCGGTGGTGCGGATCGTTGATGTCCAGGGAGTCGTGGTAGAACGCCGAAAGGGCGCCGACAACGCCACACATGATGGCCATGGGGTGGGCGTCACGACGGAAACCATTGAGGAAAGACTTCAGCTGCTCGTGAACCATGGTGTGGTTCTTCACGGTGCTGACGAACTGTGCCTTCTGCTCGGCGGTAGGCAGTTCGCCGTTCAGCAGCAGGTAGCAGGTTTCCAGGTAGTCGGATTTTTCCGCCAGCTGCTCGATCGGGTAGCCGCGATGCAGCAGGATGCCCTTGTCGCCATCGATGTAGGTGATCTTGGACTCGCAAGAGGCGGTCGACATGAAGCCGGGATCGAAGGTGAAGTGACCCGTGGAGGTCAGGCTTCGTACGTCAATTACATCAGGCCCTACGGTACCGGTTAAAACGGGCAGTTCGACGGGGGCAGCGCCCTCGATGATCAACTGCGCTTTCTTGTCAGCCATGTATGGCCTCCTGTTTTGTGCTTGGAATCATCATGGCCCCCCACGCAGGGCCCGCATCACTATAGTGTGATAAACCGCAAAGTCAATTTGCGCGAACCCATGCCGTAGAGGGCTCTGCAGGGGGATGCGTACAGCTTGGGTGCACTGTTTACGGCATTTATATAGGGGGTGCTATCAGCCTTTAGTGGCACTTCACCACATTGTCATTAGTGACCTAACTGTTTATACTCGGACACCGACCGGCAGGGGCCTTACAGGCAGTATTCTGTAGGTTGTCACTCGTGGGTAGCGGGTACTGCTGCGTACTCTTCCCAACAACTTTGCCCTGCGCTCTGGGGCTCTCAAGTGTGAAAAAAAGCCGTGAAAAGCCAACGACCTGTAAACCTAGATCTTAGGACAATAAAACTCCCCATCACTGCTTACACGTCGATTCTCCACCGTGTATCCGGTGTCATCCTGTTCGTCGGTATCGCCTTGCTGCTGCTCGCGCTCGATACCTCGCTGTCTTCTCCGGAAGGCTTCGAGGAGGTTCGTGCGTACCTGGGTAGCCCTCTGGCAAAGCTGGTGAGTTGGGCGTTGCTGTCCGCACTGCTGTACCACCTTGTGGCGGGTGTTCGTCACCTGATCATGGATTCTGGCCATGGTGAGACGCTGGAAGGCGGCAAGCTGGGCTCGAAAATCGTAATCGCCGTATCGGCGGTGCTGATCGTTCTGGCGGGAGTGTGGATATGGTAACCAATGTCACCAACTTTTCGCGCTCGGGTCTGTACGACTGGATGGCGCAGCGCGTTTCTGCAGTGGTTCTTGCGGCTTATTTTCTGTTCCTGCTTGGGTACCTGATTGCGAACCCGGGACTGGAGTACACCCAGTGGCACGCGCTTTTCTCGGCCAACTGGATGCGAATCTTCAGCCTGCTGGCTCTGGTCGCCCTGAGTGTGCACGCGTGGGTAGGTATGTGGACGATCTCTACTGACTACCTGACCAACATGGCGATCGGTAAGTGGGCTACCGGCGTTCGTTTCCTGTTCCAGGCGGTGTGTGGCATTGCCATGTTCACCTTCTTCGTCTGGGGCGTGCAGATTCTTTGGGGTATCTGATTCATGGCTAATATTCGTACGCTTTCCTTCGACGCCATCATCGTTGGTGGCGGTGGCGCCGGTATGCGCGCGGCGCTGCAACTGTCCCAGTCCGGTCACAAGACTGCTGTGGTCACCAAGGTTTTCCCGACTCGTTCGCACACCGTTTCCGCGCAGGGTGGCATCACCTGCGCCATCGCTTCGGCCGACCCGAACGATGACTGGCGCTGGCACATGTACGATACCGTCAAGGGTTCCGACTACATCGGTGACCAGGACGCTATCGAGTACATGTGTTCCGTAGGCCCTGAGGCGGTGTTCGAGCTCGAGCACATGGGGCTGCCGTTCTCCCGTACCGAGCAGGGTCGCATCTATCAGCGTCCGTTCGGTGGGCAGTCCAAGGACTTCGGTAAGGGTGGTCAGGCCGCTCGTACCTGTGCCGCTGCAGACCGTACCGGTCACGCACTGCTGCACACTCTTTATCAGAGCAATCTGAAGAACGACACCGTGTTCCTCAACGAGTGGTACGCGGTCGACCTGGTGAAGAACCAGGACGGCGCAGTCGTTGGTGTCATCGCCATCTGCATCGAGACCGGCGAAACCGTCTACATCCGCTCCAAGGCTACCGTGCTCGCTACTGGCGGCGCTGGTCGCATCTACGCATCGACCACCAACGCCCTGATCAACACCGGTGACGGTGTCGGCATGGCGCTGCGCGCTGGTGTGCCGGTGCAGGACATCGAGATGTGGCAGTTCCACCCGACCGGTATCGCTGGTGCCGGTGTACTGGTAACCGAGGGTTGCCGCGGTGAAGGTGGCTACCTGATCAACAAGCATGGCGAGCGCTTCATGGAGCGTTACGCGCCGAACGCGAAGGACCTGGCTGGTCGTGACGTCGTTGCACGTTCGATGGTCAAGGAAATCCTGGCGGGCAACGGTTGTGGTCCGGATGGCGACCATGTGATGTTGAAGCTGGATCACCTGGGCGAAGAAGTGCTGCACAGCCGTTTGCCTGGTATCTGCGAGCTGTCGAAGACCTTCGCTCACGTCGATCCGGTCGTCGCACCGGTGCCGGTTGTTCCCACCTGCCACTACATGATGGGTGGCATCGCCACCAACATCCATGGTCAGGCGATTACTCAAGACGCCAACGGCAACGACAAGATCATCGACGGTCTGTTCGCTGTGGGCGAAGTGGCCTGCGTATCCGTGCATGGCGCCAACCGTCTGGGCGGCAACTCGCTGCTCGACCTCGTCGTGTTCGGCCGCGCTGCCGGTCTGCACCTGGAGAAGGCGCTGAAGGAAGGTATCGAGCACCGCGGTGCCAGCGAAACCGATCTGGATGTTGCGCTTGGGCGTCTGGCTGGTATCAACGAGCGCAGTACTGGTGAAGACGTTGCTCCGCTGCGTAAGGAGCTGCAGAGCTGCATGCAGAACTACTTCGGTGTATTCCGTACTGGCGAATACATGCAGAAGGGTATCGCTCAGCTGGTCGATCTGCGTCAGCGTATCGCCAACGTCAAGATCTCGGACAAGAGCCAGGCGTTCAACACTGCGCGCATCGAGGCGCTTGAGTTGCAGAACCTTCTGGAAGTCGCCGAGGCTACTGCAATTGCCGCGGAGCACCGCAAGGAATCCCGTGGCGCCCATGCTCGCGAAGATTTCGAAGAGCGTGATGACGAGAACTGGCTGTGCCACACCCTGTACTTCCCGGGTGACAAGCGCGTTGCCAAGCGTGCCGTGAACTTCGCTCCGAAGACCGTTCCGGCATTCGAGCCCAAGGTTCGGACTTATTGAGGTCGCCGATATGTTGCAAGTGAGTGTTTATCGCTACAACCCCGATCAGGACGAAAAGCCGTTCATGCAGGACTTCCAGGTCAATACCGAAGGTAAAGACCTGATGGTTCTGGACGTCTTGGCTCTGATCAAGGAACAGGACCAGGGTTTCTCCTATCGTCGCTCCTGCCGCGAAGGCGTGTGCGGTTCCGACGGGATGAATATCAATGGCAAGAACGGTCTGGCTTGCATCACCCCGCTGTCCTCCGTGGTCAAGGGCAACAAGCTGGTCATCCGTCCGCTGCCAGGTCTGCCGGTCATTCGTGACTTGGTCGTCGATATGAGCATCTTCTACAAGCAGTACGAGAAAGTGCGTCCGTATCTGATGAACGATACGCCGCCGCCGGCTATCGAACGACTGCAAAGTCCGGAAGATCGCGAGAAGCTGGACGGTCTGTACGAGTGCATTCTGTGCGCTTGCTGCTCGACCAGCTGCCCGTCGTTCTGGTGGAACCCTGACAAGTTCCTCGGTCCCGCTGCGTCGCTGCAGGCCTACCGTTTTCTGGCCGACAGTCGCGACACCGAAACCGAGAACCGTCTGGCCGGTCTGGACGATCCGTTCAGCGTGTTCCGCTGCCGCGGTATCATGAACTGCGTTGACGTTTGTCCGAAGGGATTGAACCCTACCAAGGCAATCGGTCACATACGCAACATGCTGCTGCAGAGCGGTACTTGATGACACCCCGGTCGGGAAAGGTTATGCGCTAGCCTGGAACGGCCGGATTGCTTTACCCGTGACACCTGCGGCGCCGAAGTCGAAGCTCGGCGCCGTAGTTTTAGTAGGAATCCCAGCTCACAAAGCCGGGATTTCACTCTGAAAATTTGATGACCAGCAGGAGCATCCGGGTTGTGCCCGGGAACTATCTGCGCGGTCCGTAGTGGCTTTACCTGAGTCGCTGCTTCAGAACTTGGGAAGTCATGCTGCGGTTTCCACGCTGGTGGTGTCTCCTTATCGAAGGTGACCAGACATGCAAGAAAGCGTAATGCAGCGCATGTGGGACAGTGCCCACCTATCCGGTGGTAACGCTGCCTATGTGGAAGAGCTTTATGAGCTCTACCTGCACGATCCCAACGCTGTGCCCGAAGAGTGGCGCACTTACTTCCAGAAGTTGCCCTCCGGTGGCAGCGCTTCAGCCGATGTATCGCATTCGACGATCCGCGACCACTTCGTTCTGCTGGCCAAGAACCAGCGCCGTGCTCAGCCTGTCTCCGCAGGTGCTGTCAGCAGCGAGCATGAGAAGAAGCAGATCGAAGTCCTGCGCCTGATCCAGGCCTACCGAGTGCGCGGCCATCAGGCAGCACAGCTCGATCCGCTTGGCCTGCAGCAGCGCACCGCCCCCGCTGACCTGGCGATCAACAACTACGGTCTGACCGACGCCGATCTTGATACCGTATTCCGCACCGGCGACCTGGCCATGGTCAACGGCCAGGCCACTCTGCGCGAAATCGTCAAGGCTCTGCAAGAAACCTATTGCCGCACCATTGGCGCGGAATACATGCACATCGTCGATTCCGAGCAGCGCAGCTGGTTCGTCCAGCGCTTGGAAAGCGTGCGTGGCCGTCCGGAGTTTTCGCCGGAGATCAAGAGCCACCTGCTCGAGCGCCTCACCGCTGCCGAAGGTCTGGAAAAGTATCTGGGTACCAAATATCCGGGCACCAAGCGCTTCGGTCTGGAAGGTGGCGAGAGCCTGATCCCGCTGCTCGACGAGATCATTCAGCGCTCCGGCTCCTACGGCACCAAGGAAATCGTCATCGGCATGGCCCACCGTGGTCGTCTGAACGTACTGGTCAACACCTTCGGCAAGAATCCGCGCGACCTGTTCGACGAGTTCGAAGGCAAGAAGGTCGAAGGCCTGAGCTCCGGTGACGTCAAGTATCACCAGGGCTTCTCGTCCAACGTGATGACCCCGGGCGGTGAGATCCACCTCGCCATGGCGTTCAACCCGTCGCACCTGGAGATCGTCTCTCCGGTGGTCGAGGGTTCGGTACGCGCTCGCCAGGACCGCCGCAACGACCCGGTTGGCGACAAGGTTCTGCCGGTCACCATCCACGGTGACGCCGCCGTCGCCGGCCAGGGTGTGGTGATGGAAACCTTCCAGATGTCGCAGACCCGTGCCTACCGCACCGGTGGCACCATCCGCATCGTGGTCAACAACCAGGTCGGCTTCACCACCAACAAGCAGGAAGATGCTCGTTCCACCGAGTATGCGACTGACGTGGCGAAGATGATCCAGGCGCCGATCTTCCACGTGAACGCAGACGATCCCGAGGCAGTGCTGTTCGTCACCCAGCTTGCCGTCGACTATCGCATGCAGTTCAAGCGTGACATCGTCATCGACCTGATCTGCTACCGTCGTCGTGGTCACAACGAAGCGGACGAACCAAGCGGTACCCAGCCGCTGATGTACCAGAAGATCGCCAAGCAGCGCACCACCCGTGAGCTGTACGCCGACTCGCTGATTCAGACCAAGGTGCTCGACGATGAGCGCGTCCAGGCAAAAGTCGACGAGTATCGGACTGCGCTGGACAACGGTCTGCATGTGGTCAAGAGCCTGGTCAAGGAGCCGAACAAGGAGCTGTTCGTCGACTGGCGCCCGTATCTGGGGCATGCCTGGACTGCGCGTCACGACACCAGCTTCGACCTGAAGACCCTGCAGGATCTGTCCAACAAGCTGCTGCAGACGCCGGAAGGCTTCGTGGTGCAGCGCCAGGTTTCGAAGATCCTCGAAGATCGCCAGAAGATGGGCGCCGGCGCGCTGGCCATTAACTGGGGCTATGCCGAGACCATGGCTTACGCGACGCTGCTGTTCGAAGGCCATCCGGTGCGTATCTCCGGTCAGGACGTCGGTCGCGGTACCTTCTCGCATCGTCATGCTGCGCTGCACAACCAGAAGGATGGCAGCACCTATATCCCGCTGCAGCACCTGTACGAAGGTCAGCCACGTTTCGATCTGTACGACTCCTTCCTTTCCGAGGAAGCGGTTCTCGCGTTCGAATACGGCTATGCCACCACTACGCCGAATGCGCTGGTGGTCTGGGAAGCGCAGTTCGGTGATTTCGCCAACGGCGCCCAGGTCGTGATCGACCAGTTCATCACCAGCGGGGAGCACAAGTGGGGCCGTCTGTGCGGTCTGACCATGTTGCTGCCGCACGGCTATGAAGGGCAGGGGCCTGAACACTCCTCCGCGCGTCTGGAGCGCTACCTACAGCTGTGCGCCGAGCACAACATCCAGGTCTGCGTACCGACGACTCCGGCGCAGGTCTACCACATGCTGCGTCGCCAGGCGATTCGTCCGCTGCGCAAGCCGCTGGTAGCACTGACGCCCAAGTCGCTGCTGCGCCACAAGCAGGCCATATCGACTCTGGAGGAGCTGACTCAGGGCTCGTTCCAGACCGTGATTCCGGAGATCGATCCGGTCGATCCGGCCAAGGTCGAGCGCGTCATCATGTGTAGCGGCAAGGTCTACTATGACCTGCTGGACAAGCGTCGTGCCGAAGGTCGTGACGATATCGCCATCGTCCGTATCGAGCAGCTTTATCCGTTCCCAGAGGAAGACCTCGCCGAGGCGCTCGCGCCGTATCAGAACGTCAAGCACATCATCTGGTGTCAGGAAGAGCCGATGAACCAGGGCGCCTGGTACTGCAGCCAGCACCACATGCGCCGTGTTGCGACCGCACACAAGAAGGAACTGTTCCTTCAGTACGCGGGTCGTGATGCTTCTGCGGCGCCTGCGGTCGGGTACGCCTCGATGCATGCCGAGCAGCAGGAAAAACTGCTGCAGGACGCCTTCACCGTTTAACCCATTCGTGCGAGAGGCCGCGAACGTTCGCGGCCTCGATGTAGAAACCGAATCAATAGGACCCCTGAATAATGGCTATCGAGATCAAAGCCCCTACATTCCCGGAATCGGTCGCCGACGGCACCGTTGCCACCTGGCACAAGCAGCCGGGCGACGCGGTTAAGCGTGATGAACTGATCGTTGACATCGAAACCGACAAGGTGGTCATGGAAGTACTGGCCGAAGCTGACGGCGTGCTGACCGAGATCGTCAAGAACGAAGGCGACACCGTGCTGAGCGGCGAGCTGCTCGGCAAGCTGGAAGCAGGCGCTGCTGCCGCCGCTGCACCCGCTCAAGCTGCCGCCCCGGCCCCGGCCCCGGCCGCTGCTGCTCCGGCAGCCGCTGCCAGCGCGGGTGGCGAAGAGCCGATCCTGGCCCCGGCGGCCCGCAAGCTGGCGGAAGAGAACGGTATTGACCCGAACAGCATCCGCGGTACCGGCAAGGACGGTCGCGTGACCAAGGAAGACGTCGTCGCTGCCGTCGAGGCCAAGAAGTCCGCTCCGGCTGCTGCTGCCAAGCCTGCTGCTCCGGCTGCTGCCGCGCCGATCTTCGCCGAGGGTGATCGTGTCGAGAAGCGCGTGCCGATGACCCGCCTGCGGGCCAAGGTCGCCGAGCGCCTGGTCGAAGCCCAGTCCTCCATGGCCATGCTGACGACGTTCAACGAAGTCAACATGAAGCCGATCATGGAGCTGCGCGCCAAGTACAAGGACCTCTTCGAGAAGACCCACAACGGCGTGCGTCTGGGCTTCATGTCCTTCTTCGTCAAGGCCGCAGTCGAAGCACTCAAGCGCCAGCCCGGCGTCAATGCCTCCATCGACGGTAACGACATTGTCTACCACGGTTATCAGGACATCGGCGTCGCCGTCTCCAGCGACCGCGGTCTGGTGGTTCCGGTGCTGCGCAACGCCGAGCACATGAGCCTGGCCGAGATCGAGGGCGGCATCAACAACTTCGGCAAGAAGGCCAAGGCCGGCAAACTGACCATCGAAGAGATGACCGGCGGCACCTTCACCATCTCCAACGGTGGTGTGTTCGGTTCGCTGCTGTCGACGCCGATCGTCAACCCGCCGCAGACCGCTATTCTTGGCATGCACAAGATCCAGGAACGTCCGATGGCCGTTAATGGTCAAGTGGTCATCCTGCCGATGATGTACCTGGCGCTGTCCTATGACCACCGCTTGATCGACGGCAAGGAAGCAGTGACCTTCCTGGTTACCATGAAGGACCTGCTGGAAGACCCGGCCCGTCTGCTGCTGGATATCTGATAGAAACGCCCCAGGCTGCAGTTGGCGGGTCTGGCGAAAGCCGTCCCTGCTGCCTGCAGCCTTTGGCTTTTAGCTGCTTTTAAGAGGATTCGTAATGAGCCAGAAATTCGACGTCGTCGTCATCGGTGCCGGCCCTGGCGGCTATGTGGCCGCCATTCGTGCAGCCCAGCTGGGTCTGAAGACCGCGTGTATCGAAAAATATCAGGGCAAGGACGGCAAGACCGCGCTGGGCGGTACCTGCCTGAACGTAGGTTGCATTCCTTCCAAGGCTCTGCTGGACAGCTCCTACAAGTTCCATGAAGCCCATGAGAGCTTCAAGGTTCACGGCATCAGCACCGGCGAAGTGGCTATGGACGTGCCGACCATGGTTGCGCGCAAGGACCAGATCGTTAAGAACCTCACCGGCGGTGTCTCGTCCCTGATGAAAGCCAACGGTGTGACCGTGTTCGAAGGGCATGGCAAGCTGCTGGCCGGCAAGCAGGTCGAAGTCACCGGCCTGGACGGCAATGTCCAGACGCTCGCCGCCGAGAATGTCATCCTGGCTTCCGGTTCCACTCCGGTGAACATCCCGCCGGCGCCGGTTGATCAGAAAGTCATCGTCGATTCTACCGGCGCACTGGACTTCCAGAGCGTGCCGGGCAAGCTGGGCGTCATCGGTGCCGGTGTGATCGGTCTGGAGCTGGGTTCGGTCTGGGCCCGTCTCGGCGCCGAAGTCACCGTCATCGAGGCCATGGAAAAGTTCCTGCCGGCCGCGGACGAGCAGATTTCCAAGGAAGCTTTCAAGGTCCTGTCCAAGCAGGGTCTGAAGATCCTGCTGGGCGCGCGCCTGACCGGTTCGGAAGTGAAGGGCGATCAGGTGACCGTCAACTTCACCAGCGCCGAAGGCGAGCAGCAGATGACCTTCGACAAGCTGATCGTTGCAGTCGGCCGTCGTCCTGTCACCACTGACCTGCTGGCTGCCGATGCCGGCGTCGACATGGATGAGCGTGGCTTCATCTTCGTCGACGACCAGTGCGCTACCAGCGTTCCGGGCGTATACGCCATCGGTGACGTGGTTCGCGGCGCCATGCTGGCCCACAAGGCTTCGGAAGAGGGCGTGATGGTTGCCGAGCGTATCGCTGGCCACAAGACCCAGATGAACTATGACCTGATTCCGTCGGTCATCTACACTCACCCGGAAATCGCATGGGTCGGCAAGTCCGAGCAGGCACTGAAGGCCGAAGGCGTTGAAGTCAACGTCGGTACCTTCCCGTTCGCCGCTAGTGGCCGTGCCATGGCTGCCAACGACACTGCCGGCCTGGTCAAGGTCATCGCCGATGCCAAGACCGACCGCGTGTTGGGCGTGCATGTGATGGGCCCAAGCGCCGCCGAGCTGGTTCAGCAGGGCGCGATCGGCATGGAATTCGGTACCAGTGCCGAAGACCTGGGTATGATGGTCTTCTCCCATCCGACGATGTCCGAAGCGCTGCATGAAGCGGCCCTGGCAGTGAATGGCCACGCCATCCACATCGCCAATCGCAAGAAGCGCTAATCGGTTTCGTGCTGTACCCGGGCCCGACGTATCTGCAGATACGCCGGGCCTTTTGCAAACTGCAGATTCGAAAAGGATTGCAGGTCGCTGAGAGGTATCGTGAATTCGCAGATAGTTTTCAGCGACTTGTGAGGGAGGCACGGCGGTTCGTCGTGCCGTAAATGCGCCAATACCAAAACAGACGGTAGAAAGCATGAATCTTCACGAGTACCAAGGTAAACAACTGTTCGCTGAATACGGTCTGCCCGTGTCCAAAGGCTACGCAGTCGATAGCCCGAAGGAAGCAGCGGAAGCCTGCGACAAGATCGGCGGCACACAATGGGTGGTCAAGGCCCAAGTGCATGCCGGTGGACGTGGCAAGGCGGGTGGCGTAAAGCTGGTTCGCAGCAAGGATGAGGCCCGGGCGTTCGCCCAGCAGTGGCTCGACAAGCGTCTGGTGACCTACCAGACCGATGCCAATGGTCAGCCGGTCAGCAAGATTCTGGTCGAGGCGTGCACCGATATCGACAAGGAGCTCTACCTGGGCGCCGTGGTCGATCGCGCCAGTCGCCGGATCGTCTTCATGGCGTCGACCGAAGGTGGCGTGGACATCGAAAAAGTCGCTCACGACACGCCCGAGAAAATCCTCAAGGCCACCATCGATCCGCTGGTAGGCGCGCAGCCCTTCCAGGCGCGCGAACTGGCGTTCCAGTTGGGCCTCAAGGGTGACCAGGTCAAGCAGTTCGTGCACATCTTCGTCGGTCTTGCCCAGTTGTTCCAGGACTACGACCTGGCACTGCTCGAAGTGAATCCGCTGGTGATCAAGAAGGACGGCAACCTGCACTGCCTGGACGCCAAGATCAACATCGACAGCAACGCCATCTATCGCCAGCCGAAGCTGCGCGACATGGCCGATCCATCGCAGGACGATCCGCGCGAGGCGCATGCCGCCAAGTGGGAACTGAACTACGTGGCGCTCGACGGCAACATCGGTTGCATGGTCAACGGTGCCGGCCTGGCGATGGGCACCATGGACATCGTCAACCTGCATGGCGGTGCACCGGCGAACTTCCTCGACGTGGGCGGTGGCGCCACCGAGGAGCGGGTGACCGAAGCGTTCAAGATCATTCTCTCCGACAGCAATGTCGCTGCCGTTCTGGTGAACATCTTCGGCGGCATCGTACGTTGCGACATGATCGCCGAGGGCATCATCGGTGCCGTGCGTGAGGTGGGCGTCAAGGTGCCTGTTGTGGTTCGTCTGGAAGGCAACAACGCCGACTTGGGCGCCAAGATGCTAAGCGAGAGCGGTCTGAACATCATCGGCGCGAGCAGCCTGACCGATGCGGCCATTCAGGTTGTCAAAGCCGCGGAGGGCAAGTAATGAGCGTATTGATCAACAAGGACACCAAGGTCATCTGCCAGGGCTTCACCGGATCGCAGGGCACATTCCACTCCGAGCAGGCGATTGCTTACGGCACCAAGATGGTCGGTGGCGTCACGCCCGGCAAGGGTGGCACGATGCACTTGGGGCTGCCGGTGTTCAACACCGTCAAGGAGGCCGTGGAGGCCACCGGCGCCGATGCATCTGTGATTTACGTACCGGCCCCGTTCTGCAAGGACTCCATCCTCGAAGCGGCATTCGGTGGCATCAAGCTGATCGTCTGCATCACCGAAGGCATCCCGACGCTGGACATGCTCGAAGTGAAGATCAAGTGCGACGAGCTTGGCGTGCGACTGATCGGGCCGAACTGCCCCGGCGTGATCACTCCGGGTGAGTGCAAGATCGGCATTCAGCCGGGGCACATCCATCAGCCAGGCAAGGTGGGCATCGTCTCGCGCTCCGGCACGCTGACCTACGAAGCCGTGAAGCAGACCACCGATGCCGGTTTCGGCCAGTCGACCTGCGTCGGCATCGGCGGCGACCCGATCCCAGGGTCGACCTTCATCGATATCCTCAAGCTGTTCCAGGATGATCCGCAGACCGAAGCCATCGTCATGATCGGCGAGATCGGCGGTTCGGCCGAAGAGGAGGCTGCCGCCTTCATCAAGGCCAACGTGACCAAGCCGGTAGTGTCCTACATCGCCGGTGTCACCGCTCCGGCTGGCAAGCGCATGGGGCATGCGGGGGCGATCATCTCTGGCGGTAAGGGTACTGCGGAAGAGAAGTTCGCTGCCCTCCAGGACGCTGGCGTGAAGACCGTACGCTCTCTGGCCGACATTGGCAAAGCACTGGCAGATGTGACCGGTTGGGCGATGAAAGCCTGACCGGACTCCAAGCGCCCGGGCAATCGCCGGGCGCTTGGATTCGAGACGTACCTCGTTGCGCCGCCGCGGCGCAACGAGTTCCATCTGTTCGCGCGATTGGCTTTCCTTCGCGCAGGCCGAGCGACAATGTTTCGCGGCCGATGCTGACGTTCCGGTCAGCATTCATCGGCGCATCGTGGCATCATTGCCACTCATTCATACGTTTGTTCGCTTCACAAGAGCGACAGCGTGCAAGAAGAATCCGGCCCAAACGGCTGGATGATGTTTCCTTATCCCTGAAGGAAACCCGCACTCCATCATTCAGGCCGATATGAATCGTCGTTCCGTCGCGCTCGTGAGCTGCGCCGCGTTCATTGGTTGCCGTCATCTTCTGGTAGTTTTTCCCGCATGAATCGTTTGAAAGGTTTTGACCTGCTGGCACTTGGCTTTATGACGTTTGCGCTGTTCCTGGGCGCCGGCAATATCATCTTCCCCCCCAGCGCCGGCATGGCTGCAGGTGCATTCATCTGGCAGGCGGCGCTTGGTTTCCTGCTGACCGGGGTCGGCCTGCCGCTATTGACGGTTGTCGCGCTGGCCCGCGTCGGCGGTGGAATGGACCGCCTGACCGCTCCGCTCGGCAATGTCGCAGGCACCGTTCTCGCAGTGGCGGTCTATTTGGCAATCGGACCGCTGTTCGCCACACCGCGTACGGCTGTCGTTTCGTTCGAGATGGGTATCGCGCCGTTCAGCGGTAACTCGGGCATGCCGCTGTTTCTCTATACGCTGGTCTTCTTCGCGGCGATGCTGTTCCTGGTGCTGAACCCGGGGCAGCTGGTCAATCGCATCGGCAAATTCATCACCCCCGTATTGCTGTCGGCATTGCTGGTGCTGGGCGGTGCTGCGATCTTCGCTCCAGCGGGTGAGGTGGGCGCCGCGACCGAGGGGTATCGGGCGTCACCGCTTATCAAAGGGTTCCTCGAGGGCTATCTGACCATGGATACGCTCGGTGCGCTGGTGTTCGGCATCGTGATCGCCACCGCCATCCGAGACCGCGGCGTGACCGAGCCGGCCCTGGTGACCCGTTATTCGATGATCGCCGGCGTGATTGCAGCCATCGGCCTTTCGCTGGTGTATCTGGCGCTGTTCTACCTTGGTGCGACGAGCCAGGGGATCGCCGCCGGCGCCGAAAATGGCGTACAGATTCTCACCACCTACGTGCAACACACCTTCGGCACTCCGGGCAGTCTGCTGCTTGCGGTCGTCATCACATTGGCCTGTCTGACCACTGCGGTAGGCCTGACCACGGCCTGTGGCGAGTTCTTCAGTGCCTTGCTGCCGGTGTCCTATCGCGCCGTGGTGATCGTCTTCGCACTCTTCAGCCTGTTGGTGGCCAACCAAGGCCTGACTCAGTTGATTAGTGTGTCGGTCCCGGTGCTGGTTGGACTTTATCCGCTCGCCATCGTGCTGGTGGCGTTGAGTCTGCTTGATCGCTTCTGGCTGTCGGCACCGCGGGTCTTCGTGCCGGTGATGGCAGTAACGCTGGTCTTCGGTGTGGTCGATGGCCTCGCCGCGGCCGGGCTGGGCGGCTGGGTCCCGCCTCTGTTCAGCCAGTTGCCGTTGGCCGATCAGAGCATGGGCTGGTTGGTTCCGGTCTTGCTGATGCTGGTGCTGGCAGTTGTTACCGACCGGCTGCTGGGTCGTGCCGAGCGTGTGCAGTCGGGCATGAAGTAAGCGTTGCGCTGCAACGCCGCTGGCGATCAGGCGGCACTGCAGCGCTATCGTCGGGAGCGCTGCTGGCTATAATCACGCAACGTTTCCGAGGGTGTGCCATGAGCTTGTCCGATCCAAACCTGCCTCATCTGATCGCTGTGCTGTGGTTCATCCTGTGCTGGGTCGGTTATACCCGTTATGCCAGCTGGCGGGCGCGGGACACAGCCTGTCTGGCAAGCGTGCTGCATCTGTACCGGGAGGACTGGATGCAGCGGCTGCTGATGCGTGACAACCGCATTGCCGATGCCAATGTCATCGGCAATCTCGAGCGCAACGCCTCCTTCTTTGCGTCCAGTACGCTGATCATTCTCGCTGGCATTCTGACTGCATTGGGTGCGTCGGATCGCGCGGTCTCGCTGCTCGCCGATCTGCCGTTTGCGCAACCGGTCAGCCGCGGGCTGTCCGAGATCAAGCTGCTGTGTCTTGCAGTGGTCTTCGTCTACGCGTTCTTCACGTTCAGCTGGTGCATGCGCCAGTACAACTTCGCCGCCGTGCTGGTTGCCTCCGCGCCGATGGTGGGGGAGCGCAACGTCAGTGATCAGGAGCGAAGAGCTTTCGCTGATCGGGCGGCACAGGTCATTTCCATGGCCGCCAACCAGTTCAACTTCGGCTTGCGTGCCTACTACTTCGGCATGGCGACGCTCGCCTGGTTCGTTCATCCCTGGTTCTTCATGCTCGTCACGGCCGGCGTGGTCCTCATTCTCTATCGCCGGGAATTCCACTCCGACGTGCTCGAAGTCATGGTGTTCACGCCAACTTCGCCAGCCGAAGCGCCTAGGGAATAGGGCACAGCGCGGGCGAGCGGTATCATTCGCGGCTGATTCAACCGTCGAGAATTCGAATGAGCGATAGCCAGATACTCGAGCGCACCCAGCGCTTTCTGTCAGTCCTGCGGCACTGCCAGGTTCTGGGCCTGCGTGTCGAGCATGCCGACAGCCGCGGACTCACCTTGCGCCTGCCTTACAGCGAAAAGATCATCGGCAACCCGGAGACCGGAGTCGTTCATGGCGGCGCGATCACTACGCTGATGGACACCACCTGCGGGATTTCCACCGCCTGCGCACTGCCGGAACTTGAGGTCTGCCCAACGCTCGATTTGCGCATCGATTACATGCATCCGGCTGAGCCGGGGCACGACATCTTCGGTTTCGCCGAATGCTACCGCGTTACGCCGACGGTAATCTTCACTCGGGGCATCGCGTACCAACGCGATATCAATGAGCCCATTGCCCACGCGGTGGGAACCTTCATGCGTATGGGCAAGGGCGCCCAGGGTGTGTTTGGCTCGGAGGGGAAGGCATGAGCGATTTCAACCTCGGTGAGCTGGTTCAGAAAGCGCACGCGACCAATGACTACAACTCGCTGATCCAGTTGGTGCCCTATGCTCGCCTGATCGGCATCGAGTGTCTGCGTCTGGGCGACGAGATGGTTTTTCGACTGCCGCAGAACGAGAGCAACATCGGCAACCCGCTACCGGCCATCCATGGCGGCGTCATCGCAGGCTTCATGGAGCATGCAGCGATGCTGCACCTATTGATGTTCATGGGGGCGCCACATTTGCCCAAAATCATCGACTTCTCGATAGATTATCTGCGTGCCGGTCACTATCGTGACACCTTCGCCGCCTGCCAGGTCTGGCGCCAAGGCCGCAGGGTCGCCAATGTCGCGATCACCGCCTGGCAGACCCGTCAGGCCGAGCCCATCGCCACCGCCCGCTGCCATTTCAAGATCGACGAGCCCTGACGCATTCGTCAGGGTGGCGGCGTTGCGGTGCGCGGCGTCACCTAGTGCGATTGCGTGAAGGAACTCGAATGGAAGCACTGTTGATTCTCGGCGGCCTATTGCTGGTGTTCGCCGGTTTCGTCTGGCTGATCAGCCAGGCATTCGCGACGAGCCTGTTGTGGGGGATTGGCAGCTTGCTGCCGCCACTGACGCTGGCGTTCGTGTTCAGTCATTGGCGTGCTGCACGTAGGGCCGTGGTGCTTTCCTGTCTCGGGGTGATCCCGTTGGTGGTCGGGTTGTCGTTGCTGGCCAGTCGCGATGCTGACCGCCTGGCAGCGATCTTCAGCCTGCGCTGGCTGCCGACGCAGGTTCAGCCCGAGCTGAGCATGAACATCAAAGGACAACTCAATGGTCGGGCATTTGCGCCGCAACAGGGCGAATTCATCAATGGTGTGCTGACACTGCGCGAAGGGCGGGGCTTTTTCGCCCGGCAGGAAGTCATCGTACGGCTGCGCGAGCCGGTTGACGGCGCCCTGCGCGTCGATGTGCTGCCCGACGACGCCGGACCATTACCCGAAGTCGAGATAGCCTGGCTCAGCCGCGACCGGGAATTGCCCGAAAGTCGCCGTCTCGACCGTGGCTATACCCTGCATCTCGATCTGGAACCCGTCGCACCGAACAAGCTGAGTGGCGATTTTCACCTGGTCCTGCCCCCGCATTATCAGACCAGCCTCAACGGCAACGTCGAACTGTTTACCAATCGGCTGCGCTACCGCAACGGCGAGGTCGATCGTCGGCACGATTCACAGGATACGCTGGCCTTTGTCATCGAGGATTACCTGCAGCGTCGCCACGCCAGTCGCGATGTCTCGATACAACCGCTGCCGACGTTGGCGCTGCCAGCCGATGAGCTTGAGGTAAGTGTTCAGGCTACGGTCAAGGGCGAGGCGCAGGGCTTTACTCTACATCTGGTCAAGGATGCGCAGGGCTGGCAGGTCAGGGGCGACGATTATCCTGCCCTGACTGCCGACGTGATCGCGCCGGCCGCTGCCCGCGATGAAAGCCCCGCCGCCGTGAAGGCCATCCCTGTCACCGCCAAGGATCGTCATCCGGGGTTTTCGCTGGAACGGTTGTTGCGCGATCCGGCTCGCTACCAACAGATGCTGGTCCGCGCGCATACCGAACGTGGCGGGGTTGCCGAGGGTCGCTTCCTGGGGCTGGACAGCGAAGGCAAGCTGATCATTCGGCGGGTCATCCGCGGGCCCGGCGAGGCCAGCTACAACCTGGCACCGGGTGAAATCGTACTACTCGAACTGGTCGAGCCATGACCCAGGGGCGGTGCAAGACACGCGCCGCCCGCCCTTGAAATCCATCGTCGTGCCCCCATCTGCCTGACATCGCCGCAGCCGCGGTCCGAGCCATTGAGATGATGTGGAGTTCGTAGACGATGAGTGTGGAGACTCAAAAAGAAACCCTGGGCTTCCAGACCGAAGTGAAGCAGCTGCTTCATCTGATGATCCATTCGCTGTACTCGAACAAGGAAATCTTCCTTCGCGAACTGATTTCCAATGCTTCCGACGCTGCTGACAAGCTGCGCTTCGAAGCACTGGCCAAGCCGGAGCTGCTCGAAGGTGGCGCCGAGCTGAAGATCCGGCTTTCCTTCGATAAGGAGGCCAAGACCGTCACCCTCGAAGACAACGGCATTGGCATGAGCCGCGAGGACGTGATCGCGCATCTGGGCACCATCGCCAAATCCGGCACTGCGGATTTTCTGAAGAATCTCTCCGGCGACCAGAAGAAGGACTCGCACCTGATCGGCCAGTTCGGTGTGGGCTTCTATTCGGCATTCATCGTCGCCGACAAGGTCGACGTTTACAGCCGCCGCGCCGGTACTCCGGCGAGCGAAGGTGTGCACTGGTCTTCGAAGGGCGAGGGCGAGTTCGAAGTCGCCACCGTCGATAAGCCCGAGCGCGGCACCCGCATCGTCCTTCACCTGAAGAAGGGTGAAGAAGAGTTCGCCGATGGCTGGCGCCTGCGCAATATCGTCAAGAAGTATTCCGACCATATCGCCTTGCCCATCGAGTTGCCGAAGGAGCCCCTTTCTTCTCTGGAGAGCGACGAAGAGAAGGACAAGCCGGCGGAAATCGAATGGGAAACGGTCAACCGTGCCAGTGCCCTCTGGACCCGTCCGCGCAGCGAAGTGAAGGACGAGGAATATCAGGAGTTCTACAAGCACGTCGCTCACGACTTCGACAACCCGCTGTCCTGGAGCCACAACAAGGTCGAGGGCAAGCTGGAGTACACCTCGCTGCTCTACGTGCCGGGTCGCGCGCCGTTCGATCTGTACCATCGCGAAGCGCCCAAGGGCCTCAAGCTCTACGTTCAGCGCGTGTTCATCATGGATCAGGCCGACGAGTTCCTGCCGCTGTACCTGCGTTTCATCAAGGGTGTGGTGGACTCCAATGACCTGTCGCTCAACGTTTCGCGCGAGATCCTGCAAAAGGATCCGGTAATCGACTCGATGAAGTCGGCGCTGACCAAGCGCGTGCTGGACATGCTGGAAAAGCTGGCGAAGGACAAGCCGGAGGACTACAAGAAGTTCTGGTCGCAGTTCGGCCAGGTGCTGAAGGAAGGCCCTGCGGAAGATTTCGCCAACAAGGAGAAGATCGCCGGCCTGCTGCGCTTCGCCTCCACCAGCGATGCGTCCGGCGAGCAGTCGGTATCGCTGGCCGATTATCTGGGTCGGGTGAAGGAAGGCCAGGACAAGATCTACTACCTGACCGGCGAGAGCCATGCACAGGTCAAGAACAGCCCGCACCTGGAGGTCTTCCGCAAGAAGGGCATCGAAGTCCTGCTGCTCACCGACCGCATCGATGAGTGGCTGATGAGCTATCTCACCGAATTCGATGGCAAGCAGTTCGTTGACGTGGCGCGAGGCGATCTGGATCTGGGCAAGCTGGACTCGGAAGAGGACAAGAAGGCCCAGGAAGAGATTGCCAAGGCCAAGGAAGGGCTGATCGAGCGTCTCAAGGGCGCGCTGGGCGACGAGGTCGCCGAGGTGCGAGTCTCGCATCGCCTGACCGACTCGCCAGCCATTCTTGCCATCGGTGAGCAGGATCTCGGCTTGCAGATGCGTCAGATCCTTGAGGCGAGCGGGCAGAAGGTGCCGGAGTCCAAGCCGATCTTCGAGATCAACCCGCAGCATCCGCTGATCGAGAAGCTGGACGCCGAGCCGGACGAAGATCGCTTCGCCGATCTTTCACACATCCTCTTCGATCAGGCCGCACTCGCGGCGGGAGACAGCCTCAAGGACCCGGCTGCCTATGTGCAGCGTCTGAACAAGCTGCTGGTCGAGCTTTCGGCCTGAGCCGCTGCTGCAAGATGAAAACGGCCCGTCAACGACGGGCCGTTTTCATTTCCTTCCATTCAGACCAATACGCTGACCAGGCGAGTGCCATGGGTGAGGTTGTCGGCGACCGGACAACGCTTTTCGATCTGCTCCAGCAGCGCCTGTTTGCCCTCCCGGTCCAGATCGGCATCGATCTCGACCTTGACGCGCAGTTCCTGGAAGCCAGGGCGGACGTCCGGATCGCGGCCGAGCAGGCCGGCGGGGTCGTAGTCCGCTTCGATCTCGAAGCGCATGCCGCGTAGTTCGATCTTCTGCTGATGAGCGATGAACCGGCCGATGGTGCCGAAACAGCCCGCCACTGCAGCCATGATGGCTTCCAGTGGAGTGGGGCCGAGGTCCTGACCAGCCGCGTTCTTCGGCTGATCCATGATCAGGCGGTGGTTGCCGCACTCGACCTCGATTGCCATACCTGCATTCAATTGTCCGCGTGCGCTGATGGTCTTCAGAGCCATGGAAACGTGCCTCGCTCAGTTAGGTGATCAATCAAACGCGGCAGAGTGGCCCGCGTTTCTGTTCCAGGCATGCTAGGGCGCTTTGCCCTGGCCGGCCTTGATGTTTGTCAAATACGGTAGGGGGTATTGGTGCTGTGTCACGGATGAACGGTCGAGCCTGGCGGCGGTCTATTCGCTGCCTGTCCGGAGGACCACGCTTTGCCAAAAAAACGACCCGCCCTGTTGCTCGCTCTCTTTCTTTGTTTGCCGCTGGCTTGTGCTCAAGCGCGAGATTACCGCTACAGCGACGCACATCTGCATTACGTGGATTTCTTCCAGGAGACCGACGGCATGCAAAAGCTGCTCAAGGCGATGGACGCCGGCGGCATCGATCACGTCATGATCAGCGGTATTCCGGTAGCGAAGAAGTGGCACGAGAACGAGCCCAAGCGTCCGCGTTACTACGCTGGGGACGATGCGCCGGTGTACTGGTACAGCGCGACCGACGTGCTGGTCGCCGCAGCGCTGGAAGATCTGGATGAGGAGCAGCGCAAGCGCTTCCATCCGTTTCTTTCCGGTTTCAACCCTAACGACAAAAACGCCGACGCGCATATCCGCCGCATGCTGGAGCTGAACCCGGGCCTCTGGCAGGGTCTGGGGGAGGTATTCACCCGACACGATGACGTGACCGCGTTGACCGAGGGCGACACCCCGCGGGCCAACAACGAGGCGCTGACGAGGGTCTACCATCTGGCGGCCGAGTTCGATCTGCCGGTGATGCTGCATTCCAACATCACCTCCAAGCGAGAGCGCAATCCGCTCTACCTGGTCGAGCTGGAGGAGCCGCTGCGCAATCATCCGCATACGCGCTTTATCTGGGCTCATGCTGGCACCAGCATGGAGCTTCATCGGCATCAGGAGAAGTTGGAGTTTCTGTACGATACGGTTAGCCGACTGCTCGGCGACTATTCCAATCTTTACATCGACCTATCCTGGACGATGCTGCGTCCTTACCTGCTGGACGAGCAGGGCAATCCGGACCCCAAATGGGTGGCGCTGGTCGAGCAATATCCGGATCGCTTCGTGATCGGTTCGGACGTAGTAGGACGTTTCGACAGCTTGGCCTCGGGTATGCAGGCATTCGAGCCGTTCCTCGATGCACTCCCTGAATCGGTGGCGCAGGGCGTCGCTCGAGACAACTTCCTTGCGCTGTTGCCACGCAAGCGGCAGCAGCAACTGCGCTGATCGTCACGCTGCTGTCATCGTTGCGTCATAACCTGCCGGCTCCGTAATCCATCAAGGAGCAGGTACATGTCGTTAGTCCGTTTGGCGTTGGCCGTGGCCGTGCTGGGAATAAGTGCGCCGCTTGCGCAAGCCGACGTGCAGGTGGTGGGACCAGTGGAATATGGTCTGTTCGAAACAACGAAAGAGGATTTCCAGCCCGGGGAGCGCGTTTTGACACGACGCGATCAGTCGATCCGCCAGACCACCGAGATTCCCGCGAAACTCGGCAGCAAATTCGGCCTGCGTTATCGCCTGGTGGGCAAGCAGGCTGCTGATACGCCGTTGACGTTGCTCTACCTGACGCCAGGCGTGCAGACGCCCGACGGCAAACGGCACGACAAGTTCGAAGTGGTCCAGGCGCTGGTCCCTGACGTGGAGCAGGATGTCATGGCATTCGAATTCACCGAGCCCCACGAAGTAGTGCCTGGCGAGTGGCGGATGATGGTGTTCCAGGGAGATCGCAAGCTGGCCGAGCAACGCTTCACGGTACGCGAGCAGTAGTGGCTAATCGCAGTCGGACCGTTAGTCGATCAGAACCCTCGGGGCGGTCCATCGGCGGCAGGATTCAGGTGAGCGGTTTTGCCTTTCGATGATGCAGCATGCCACGCGCTCGGTGTTGCTTCATTTCATGGAGAAGGTACATGTCCATCCGCTCGCTCACTATTGGTAAGCGCCCAACACTGGGTTTCGGCTTGATTGGTCTGCTCGTTCTTTTCCTCGGCCTGTTCGCACTGAACCAGATGGCCAACATGCGCGAAGCAGCAGGGCGAATCAGACCAGCGCGGCAAGCTGGGAGCTGACGCGGTTGGCAACAGGGCTGAACGAAGTGGTGCAGAAGTTCCAGATTTGATTTGCGCTAAAGGAGAAGGATTCGTATCTCCAAAACATATTTATCTGGAAGGGTCAAGTTACCAGTGACCTCATCCGATATACGGTGATTACAGTAGTCGTATGAGGTCGCGTTATGTTCAGACAGATGAATATTGCCCTAAGGGCTGGCTTGGGGTTCGGCATCGTGGCGTTGCTGGTCTTTGCGCTCGGCGTTTTCGCGCTGACGCGCATCTCGGCAATGGAGGATGAGGCGGAGGAAATCGGGCAGCATCTGTTACCGACGATTCAGTTGTTGGGTCAAGCAAACCAGGAGTTCCTACGTATCCGTGCCGGAACCTTGCGGCTGCTTATTGGTGACCAGCAAGAGCAGCGCAGCGGTGTAGACGGCTTGGAGACGCTCCGCAGAACGCTAGCGCAAGAGCGCCAGGATTTGGATCGCCTGGTTCAGGACGCCCAGGGCAAAGCGCTGCTGGCGACATTCGATCAATCCCTGGCCCGCTACGAGTCCTTTCAGCGGCAGATGATAGATCTCGCGTTGCAGGGACGTACGGATGAGGCGATCGCGATCACACGAGGCGAGCTCAACGAGCATGCGCGCGTCACTTCGGAGACCTTGCGCGACCTTATCGACATCAAGCGTAAAGCCGCCGATGCGGCTAGCGCCAACTCTATGGCAGTCGCGGCTAGCGCTTTCCAGGGTGTAGTGGTCGCCATGGTGCTGGCGGTCTTCGCGACCATCATCCTGGCACTGTTGCTGACCCGCAGTATCGTTCAACCGCTGGCCGAGGCCGTCGGCGTCGCCGAAGTCATCGCGGGCGGCGATCTGACCCGTAGCATTCAGGTGGTCGGCAACGACGAGCCGGCACGCCTCTTGGTTGCGCTTCAGGCCATGCAGCGAAGTCTTCGCGATACCATCCAGGGTATTTCCCACTCATCCAACCAGTTGGCCTCGGCGGCGGAAGAGCTCAACGTCGTGACCGAAGACTCTACCCGTGGCTTGCATCAGCAAAACCACGAGATCGAGCAGGCCGCCACCGCCGTCAACGAAATGACCACCGCGGTGGATGAGGTAGCGCGCAATGCCGTCGCGACCTCCGAAGCCTCGCGCGAGTCCGACGAGACTGCGCAGCATGGCCGCCAGCAGGTCATCCGCACGGTCGAGTCGATCGACCTGCTGGCGGGCGACGTAACCCAGACGGCCACCGAGGTCGAGCGGTTGGCAGGCCAGGTGCGCGATATCAGCAAGGTGCTGGATGTGATTCGCTCCATCGCGGAGCAGACCAACCTGCTGGCCCTCAACGCGGCTATCGAAGCGGCGCGCGCCGGTGATGCTGGACGGGGGTTCGCCGTGGTTGCCGATGAGGTGAGGGCGCTCGCGCACCGCACACAGCAGTCGACTGCGGAAATCGAGCAGATGATCGGCGATGTACATCAGGGCACCGACAAGGCGGTGCATGCCATGCAGGCGAGCAATGAGCGCGCCAGGACCACGCTGGAGCTGGCGCGGGCAGCCGGTGAGGCGCTCGATGGCATCGCCAGCGCGATCAGCCAGATCAGCGAGCGCAACCTAGTGATCGCCAGTGCGTCGGAGGAGCAGGCTCAGGTCGCCCGTGAGGTTGATCGCAATCTGGTCAACATTCGCGATCTGTCGCTGCAATCTTCAGCGGGTGCGAACCAGACCAGTGCAGCCAGTCAGGAGCTGGCACGCCTGGCGATCGACCTGAACAATCTCGTGGCACGCTTCCAGGTCTGATCCCGAGGGCGCTCGCCAGGGCGCCCTTTGTTCTTCAAGCGCTTCGAGCCGACTACTTCGTCCACCCGTGACAGCTCAATGCTGGGCATGGGCGGTCCAGCGGCGTACCATCCCGCGTTTTTCCATGGCAGGAACGGTCCGTTCGGGGCCGCTCTTTCCCAGCTGCGAGATGCGCCTATGTCCGATATGCCTCGAATCGTCCGCTTCATCAGTCGCACCAGTCTGGTACTCCAGATCGTCATCGGACTGGTCGTCGGAGCGTTACTGGCGCTCTTCCTGCCGGCTGCCGCCAAATCGGCCGCGCTGCTGGGCGACCTGTTCGTTCAGGCGCTCAAGGCCGTAGCGCCGGTTCTGGTATTCGTGTTGGTGACTTCGTCACTGGCCAACCACAAGCGCGGCCAGCCCACCCACATACGGCCCATCATCATGCTCTACGCGCTGGGTACGCTGAGCGCGGCGGCGGTTGCGGTGCTGGCGAGCTTCCTGTTTCCGACCTCGCTGACGCTGGTAAGCGAAGCAACTGACGTGACACCGCCGTCCGGGGTGGGAGCGGTCCTCAACACGCTGCTGTTCAATATCGTCGACAACCCGGTGCGTGCGCTGCTCAATGGCAACTTTATCGGCATCCTGGCGTGGGCAATCGGTCTCGGCTTCGCCTTTCGCCATGCACAGGACAGCACGCGGCGGCTGATTGGCGACCTGTCCGATGGCGTCACGCTGATCGTCAAGGTGGTGATCCGCTTCGCGCCGCTCGGTGTGTTCGGCCTGGTCGCCGGTACGCTGGCCGATTCGGGCTTCGATGTGCTGCTGGGCTATGTCCGGCTGCTGCTCGTGCTGGTGGGCGCCATGCTGTTCATGGCGCTGGTGATGAACCCGCTGATCGTGTTCTGGCAGATTCGCCGCAATCCCTATCCGCTGGTACTCACCTGCCTTCGTGAGAGTGGCATCACGGCCTTCTTCACGCGCAGTTCGGCTGCCAATATCCCGGTGAACATGCAGTTGTGCCAGCGTCTCGGGCTGCACAAGGACACCTACTCGGTGTCCATCCCGCTGGGTGCGACCATCAACATGGGTGGGGCGGCGATCACCATCACGGTGCTTACGCTGGCTGCGGTCAATACTCTCGGCATTCAGGTGGATATCGCCACGGCGGTGCTGCTGAGTCTGTTGGCGGCGGTCTGCGCCTGCGGGGCCTCGGGTGTCGCCGGCGGCTCGCTGCTGCTCATTCCGCTGGCCTGCAGCCTGTTCGGGATCTCCAATGACCTGGCGATGCAGGTCGTGGCGGTCGGCTTCATCATCGGCGTGGTGCAGGACTCGGCAGAAACCGCGCTGAACTCGTCGACTGACGTGCTGTTCACTGCGGCCTCCTGTATCGCCCATGGCGATATCGACGAGGGTGCCGAGCGGCGCGTCTGAATCAACTGATCGCGGAAACAAGAACGGCGCCCTAGGGCGCCGTTCTCATGTGTCGCTTGCTGCTGGCTCAGGCCTTGTAGCGGCGCAGTACCAGCGTGGCATTGGTGCCGCCGAAGCCGAAGCTGTTGCTCATGATCGTGTCGATCTGAGCGTTCTCGCGGGTTTCGCGAAGGATCGGCATGTCGGCGACTTCCGGGTCCAGCTCGTCGATGTTGGCCGAGCCGGCGATGAAGTTGCCTTCCATCATCAGCATCGAGTAGATCGCTTCGTGAACGCCGGCGGCGCCTAGCGAGTGACCGGACAGGCTCTTGGTCGAGCTGATGGTCGGGACCTTGTCGCCGAACATGTTGCGCACGGCCTTGATCTCGGCCACGTCGCCCACCGGGGTGGAGGTGCCGTGGGTGTTGAGGTAGTCGATCGAGCCCTCGACGGTGGACATCGCCTGCTGCATGCAGCGCAGGGCGCCTTCACCGCTCGGTGCGACCATGTCGTAGCCGTCGGAAGTGGCGCCGTAGCCGACGATCTCGGCGTAAATCTTGGCGCCGCGCTTGAGGGCATGCTCCAGCTCTTCGACCACCACCATGCCGCCGCCGCCGGCGATGACGAAACCGTCACGCTTGGCGTCGTAGGCGCGCGAGGCCTTTTCCGGGGTTTCGTTGTACTGGCTGGACAGGGCGCCCATGGCGTCGAACAGGCAGCTCTGGCTCCAGTGCTCCTCTTCACCGCCACCGGCGAAGACGACGTCCTGCTTGCCCATCTGGATCTGCTCCATGGCATGGCCGATGCAATGCGCGCTGGTGGCGCAGGCCGAAGCGATGGAGTAGTTGATGCCTTTGATGCGGAACGGGGTGGCGAGACAGGCCGAGACGGTGCTGCTCATGGTGCGCGGCACGCGGTATGGGCCGATGCGCTTGACGCCCTTGTCGCGCAGGATGTCGATGGCTTCCATCTGGTTGATGGTGGAGGCGCCACCCGAGCCGGCCACCAGACCGATGCGCGGATTGGAAATGTCATCCAGGCTGAAGCCGGCGTCCTTCACGGCCTGCTCCATCGCCAGGTAGGCGTAGGCGGCAGCGTCCCCCATGAAGCGCAGGACCTTGCGGTCGATCAGCTCTTCGAGGTTCAGGTTGACGGAGCCGGAAACCTGACTGCGCAGCCCCATGTCCGCGTAGGACTGGTTGAAGCGAATGCCGGGGCGGCCGGCGCGCAGGTTGCCGGAGACGGTCTCTTTGTCATTGCCCAGGCAGGAAACGATACCCAGGCCAGTGATCACGACGCGACGCATGCGGATGTCCTTCAAAAGCTGTCGGTAGAGGTGAACAGGCCGACGCGCAAGCCTTCGGCACTGTAGATCTCGCGGCCATCAACGCTAACGGTGCCGTCGGCGATACCGAGAATCAGCGAGCGGTTGATGGTGCGCTTGATGTGGATGTTGTAGGTGACCTTCTTCGCGGTCGGCAGCACCTGACCGAAGAACTTCACTTCGCCCGAGCCGAGGGCGCGGCCGCGGCCAGGGTTGCCCTGCCAGCCGAGGTAGAAGCCGACCAGCTGCCACATGGCATCGAGGCCCAGGCAGCCGGGCATGACCGGATCGCCTTCGAAGTGGCAGGCGAAGAACCAGAGATCAGGGTTGATATCCAGTTCGGCGACCAGCTCGCCCTTGCCATACTTGCCGCCCACTTCGCTGATGTGAACGATACGGTCGACCATCAGCATGTTCGGCGCAGGCAGTTGCGCATTACCGGGACCGAAGAGTTCGCCGCGGCTGCAACGAAGCAGGTCTTCCCGAGTAAAGGCGTGTTGTTTGGTCATGCGTATTCCTCAATGGGCCCCGTACAGAGGGCTTTGCTGCTTACATACCGGGCCCAGAATTCGAAGGCCTGATCATCAAGACTAGTCATAGACTGCCGTGTTGTGGCTAAAGTCACAGCCTGGCAACAGCGACGCCATTCATGCCATATCTGTGGCCGAAGGGCGCAAAGACAGAATTGGGCGGCTACTTTAACACTCCTGAGCTGCTAACGAGGACCTTGCGACAGCGTGTCCTCTATAGACAATCGTTGCAGTGACGGTTGCCTATTGCTTGAAAACACGTATTTCAGCGGTGCAGACGCGGCGCTAAGTCGATGATTTGTCGGGGTTTGGCTTTGCGCTGGTGACCGCCAGCATGAAACGTATAATGCCCGTCACTGCCATCGCGAATGGCTCATAACGGAAACCACATGACACAACAGCAATCCATCGCGGTACTCGGCGGCGGCAGTTTCGGTACCGCGATCGCCAACCTGCTGGCCGAGAACGGGCATCACGTCCTGCTCTGGATGCGCGATGCACAGCAGGCCGAGTGCATACGTACGCAGCGGCAGAACCCGCGATATCTGAAGGGCGTCGAGGTTCTGCCGCAGGTGGAGCCGACCACGGATCTGGCGTCGACTCTCGAGGCTTGCGAGCTGGTTTTCGTCGCGCTGCCCTCCAGCGCCCTGCGCCAGGCGTTGCAGCCGTTCGCCGCGCAGCTGGGCGGCAAGATGCTGATCAGCACCACCAAGGGCATCGAGGCGGACGGTTTTACGCTGATGAGCCAGATTCTCGAGCAGATTGCGCCGCAGGCTCGTATCGGCGTGCTGTCTGGACCGAACTTGGCTCGTGAAGTGGCCGAACACGCGCTGACCGCTACCGTCGTGGCGAGTCAGGACGAGGCGTTGTGCCGCAGCGTACAGCAGGTCCTGCATGGTCGTACCTTCCGCGTCTACGCCAGTTCCGATCGCTTCGGTGTCGAGTTGGGCGGGGCGCTGAAGAACGTCTACGCGATCATGGCCGGCATGGCAGCCGCGCTGGGCATGGGCGAGAACACGCGCAGCATGCTGATCACCCGGGCCCTGGCGGAAATGACACGCTTCGCGGTGAAGCTGGGGGCGAACCCCATGACCTTTCTCGGCCTGGCCGGTGTCGGCGACCTGATCGTCACCTGTACTTCACCCAAGAGCCGCAACTTCCAGGTGGGCTATGCCCTTGGCGAAGGATTAAGTCTCGACGAGGCGGTTTCCCGCCTGGGCGAGGTCGCCGAAGGCGTGAACACCATCAAGGTGCTCAAATGCAAGGCCGAGGAACTGCAGGTCTACATGCCGCTGGTCGCGGGGTTGCACGCCATTCTGTTCGAGGGTCGTACGCTCGATCAGATCATCGCCATGCTGATGCGCGGTGAGCCCAAGACCGACGTGGATTTCATCTCAACCGACGGATTCTGAACCGAGCTCCAGGAGACTCCATGAACCAATCCAATCAGGCGACGGACCGGGAATCCTTGATTCTACGAGCCGTCTGGATGCTGATCTTCTTCTTCGTCTGGCAACTGGCCGAACTGGTGCTGCTGGTCGTGGTGGTCCTGCAGCTGGTGCTGCGTCTGGTCAAGGGGCACCCGGACGCCAGTCTGCAGGCCTTCGGTGACAGCCTCAGTCAGTACGTTGCGCAGATCGGACGCTTCGCTACTTTCAATACCGAGCAAAAGCCCTGGCCGCTGTCCGACTGGCCGGCGCCGAGACCGGCTGACGTCGAGCTGACACCGCCGGCACCTCCCGCCGCGCCGGAGCAGCCGAAGGAGGGGCCGGCACCATGAGGCTGTGGTTGTTGCGTCATGGTCACGCCGAGCCGAACGCGCGCACCGATGCCGAGCGCAATCTGACCGAGGGAGGGCGTCGAGATGTCCGGCGCAGCGCCACCTTTCTGCGAGGCAAACCACTGCAGACGATCCTTGTGAGCCCGTACCGGCGCGCGCAGCAGACTGCGGACGAGGTCTGCGCGGCGCTGGGCTTCAGCGGCCGGCGCGAAACCGTGGACTGGGCCACGCCCGAGTCGGATCTCGAAGAGGCCCTGCGAGCGCTCGATCTGCGCGGCGAGAGCGATCTGCTCCTGGTCACGCACCAGCCCTTCGTCGGCAACCTGGCCGGTTGGCTGGTCAACGGCCACTATGGCGATCCGCTGCCGATGGCGACTGCTTCGCTGGCGGAGCTCGAAGGCGAGGCGATCGCCGGCGGGCTGATGCGACTGGTATCGCTGCACGACGTTGGTTAGGGTTGCTGCTGCTCACCTCGCCGCTCCGTGTGAGGTGAGCCAACGACAATAATCATCAGGAGCACGTCCCTTGAGCATCTGGCACCGTCAGCCCGACCTGGAAGCACTGCATAGCACGCGCAAGAACACCATCAGCGAATTGCTGGATATCCGCTTCGAATCGTTCGACGAGTCATCGATCACGGCAAGCATGCCGGTCGATGCCCGCACCCATCAGCCTTACGGCCTTTTGCATGGTGGTGCTTCGGTCGTCCTGGCCGAGACCCTCGGTTCCATGGCCAGTTATCACTGCATCGATACCAGCAAGTTCTACTGCGTCGGGCTCGAGGTGAACGCCAACCATCTGCGCGGCTTGCGCAGCGGTCGCGTCACAGGTGTGTGCCGACCGGTGCATCTGGGGCGCTCCACTCACGTCTGGGACATCCGCCTGAGTGGTGAGGACGGCAAGCCCAGCTGCATTTCCCGGCTGACCGTCGCAATCGTGCCGCTGGAAAGGAACTGAGTGCGCGGCGGGTCGCCATTGCGGCCTGCTGATTGGCCTGAATGCCCTTCATTCGGCAGGACTATGGCGATTGCTGCCTGCCGGGGCCTGCCGGACAATGGCGATCCAGTCCGTCCGGCAACACTTTCTTCATGACGCAACGCATTTTCTTCGCCCACGCCAACGGCTTTCCTTCGGCGACCTATCGCAAGCTGTTCGAGGCGCTCGCGCCGGAATATCAGGTCACGCACATGGATCGTCACGGTCACGATCCGCGCTTTCCGGTGGATGACAACTGGAACAACCTGCTCGAGGAACTGTTCGAGCAGCTCGAACGTCTGCGCGAGCCGGTCTGGGGCGTGGGCCATTCCTTTGGCGGCATGCTGCACTACCGCGCGGCATTGTTGCGGCCCGACCTCTATCACGGGGTGGTCATGCTCGATTCACCGTTGCCGACTTGGTTCGACCAGACCGTCATCTGGGCCGCCAAGCGCCTGGGTTTCATCGACCGACTGACCCCGGCTGGCCGTACGCTTGGACGTCGCGAGCAGTTTTCCAGCGCCGAGGAAGCGCGTGCCTACTTCGCCGGCAAGGCTTTGTTCAGCAGCTTCGACCCGGAATGTCTGGAAGCCTATATCGAACATGGGCTGGAGCCGACAGGGCAGGGAATGCGCCTGCGCTTCGATCCGCAGACCGAAATCAGCATCTACCGCAGCGTGCCGCATCTCACGCCGGGCTGGCCGCCGGCACTGAAGATTCCACTGGCCATGGTGCGTGGCCGCGAAAGCCGCGTGGTGCTGCCGCATCACGGCTACCTGCTGCGGCTGATGGCGCGTGGCGAAGCGCATACGCTACCCGGTGGGCACATGTTCCCCTTCGAGCGGCCGCAGCAGACCGCCGAGAAATTGCGCGAGCTGCTCGGGCGCTGGGGTGCGCAGCTGGAGCTATCCAAGGGGGCGGCATGAGTGTCCTGTTCGAAGAGGTCCGACTGAGCCTGCCTCACCTCGAGGTGGCGGCCCACCTGTACGGGCCTGAAGACGGTCAGCCAGTGATTGCCTTGCACGGCTGGCTGGACAACGCGGCGACCTTCACCCGGCTTGCGCCGCGCTTGCAGGGGCTGCGCATCGTTGCGCTCGATTTGCCAGGTCACGGCCATTCCGACCATCGTCCGGTCGGGGCCAGTTACAACATCTGGGACTATGCCCACGACGTGCTGCAAGTCGCCGAGCAGTTCGGCTGGAAGCGTTTCTCCCTGCTCGGACATTCCATGGGGGCGATCGTCTCGGTCCTGCTGGCCGGTGCGTTGCCCGAGCGGATCGAGCGACTGGCCTTGATCGATGGCGTGATTCCCTACACCGGCGAAGCGGACGAAGCACCGCAGAAGCTGGGTGCGGCGATCGAGGCGCTGCTGGCGGTCGATGACAAACGCAAGCCGGTTTATGCCACCTTTGATCAGGCCGTTGCTGCGCGTATGAAAGGCGTTGGTGCGGTCAGTCACGAGGCCGCGCAGCTATTGGCTCAGCGCGGGTTGATGCCGGTGCCGGGAGGTTACACCTGGCGCACCGATGCGCGCCTCATGTTGCCTTCGGCGATGCGCCTGACACGCGCCCACGCCCTGGCGTTCGTCGAGCGGGTGGCGTGTCCAGCCAGCCTGGTGCTGGCAGAGGGCGGGTTGATGACCCAGCCAGAGCTGCGCTCGCTGGTCCAGGGGCTACCGTTCGCAGTTCGCGAACTGCCCGGCGGGCATCATCTGCATCTGGACGACGAAGCCGGCGCCGATGCGGTCGCCTCGCTATTCAACACGTTCTTTCAGGCGTAGCCGCTGCACGCCTCTGCAATACTCTCTCGTAAAGCCTCGCTTGACTTGTTTTTGGCAAGTGGTGAGGCTGGCAACGGCGCTGGCTGGCCAGCGCGTTCATGCGGGCTGTGAGCTGATCGGTCCTCGGCCGGCGTCGTTGTTCCAGGCTGGCTATTCATCGATGTCAGTCTCGTGCCCATGTCCATTGAGGAGTGTTATGCGAAGTGCATGGATAGTGGCATTGTTACTGTTCGCTGGTGCAGCGGGGGCCGCCGACACACCCGGCAGTGCCGATCTGGAGGCGCTTTCCCGTTTTGCTCAGGCTCAGATCGTCGATTATCGGCAGGAACAGGTGCAGGAGCGCGTCTATCCGCAGGATTCGATCCGGCGCATCAGCGGCAAACTGCGTATGGCTGCCCAAGTCCCCGTTTCTGGCGAGCTTACGGCCATCACTTACCTGCTGCCGGCTACGCACACCGGTATCGAAGCGTTCACCCAGGCCCGGGGTGAACTGTTGCGCCAGGGTGCTGAGCTGCTTTTCTGGTGCGAAGGGCGCGAATGTGGTTCCAGCAGCCTCTGGGCCAACGCCATCTTCGGCAAATCCATGCTTTACGGGCCAGAGGGCCAGCAGGCCTACCTGTTGGCGCGTTTGCCGGAGGTCGATGGCAGCCTGGTGGCGCTCTACGGTATTACGCGTGGCAATGGCCGACCTTACCTGCATGTGGAGCAGCTTCGGCCGGAACAACCGCTGGGTGAGGTATTACCTACCGCGGCGACCCTGTTGCGGCAATTGCGCAGCACCGGTGAGCTGCAATTGCTTCGTCTTGCCGATGAGCCGACGGCAGAGTGGGGCGGCATCCTGGCCAGCATGTTGCGCCTGGACAGCACCATGCGCATCAGCCTCGCCGGACGCGGTGCGGTAGCCTGGCGCGAGGCGCTGATCGTCGAACGTATTCGCCCTGGACGGCTCGAGGTGGATGATTCCGAGCAGGCCGGCCTGCTCATCAGGCTATTGCGCTGATCGGTCATTGCGGCTGCAATAGCCGACTTTACCGACGCATCCGCAAACGAGAGGACGCGTCGGCTCTAATCTCTAGAGTAACTTCCCATGCTCAACAATGATCGCCTGCTTGTGCAGATCCTGCTGGTCGGCTTGCTGGCGGCCTGCCTCTGGGTGCTGGCTCCATTTGCTTCCGCCTTGTTCTGGGCCGCCGTGCTGGCATTCGCCAGCTGGCCGGTGATGCGCCTGCTGACCCGCTGGCTGAACGGCAACGCCACGCTCGCGGCGGGGCTGCTCACCTTCAGCTGGATGGTGCTGGTGGCCGTGCCACTGGTATGGCTGGGGTTCAACATCGCCGATCAGATTCGTGATGCCAACGCGCTGTTGCATGACCTGCAGGTTGAGGGACTGCCGCCAGCGCCAGACTGGCTCGGTGAGTTGCCGTTGATCGGCGATTCGCTGGTGAGCTTCTGGGACACGGTAGACGAGCAGGGAACTGCGCTGATCGCCAGCATTCGCCCCTACATCGGCCAGGTCGCCAACTGGCTGCTGGTGCGCAGTGCGCGGATAGGCGGCGGCATGCTCGAATTGGCACTGAGCCTGGTGCTGGTGTTCTTCTTCTATCGTGACGGGCCACGGCTGTCGGCCTTCGTGCACAGTCTGCTGCACCGGCTCATCGGTGATCGAGCCGACCATTACCTCGAACTCGTGGCCGGAACGGTGCAGCGAGTGGTCAACGGGGTGATCGGGACGGCCGCGGCACAGGCGATTCTGGCCTACATCGGTTTCCTCATCGCCGGTATTCCGGGCGCGCTGGTGCTGGGTCTACTGACCTTCGCCTGCAGTTTCATCATGGTACCCCCGCTGATCTGGGGGCCGGCAGTCGCCTGGCTGGCCTGGCAGGGCGACTACGGCATGGCGGTGTTCCTCGGCATCTGGGGCATGTTCGTCATCAGCGGCGTGGACAACGTGCTCAAGCCCTATCTCATCAGCCGGGGCGGCAACCTGCCGCTGGTGGTGGTGCTGCTCGGGGTATTCGGCGGCATCCTAGCCTTCGGCTTCATGGGACTGTTCCTCGGTCCGACGCTACTCGCGGTCGCCTACAGTCTGCTCGGCGACTGGCTGATCAAGGAGGTGCCGCAGATGCCGACCCATGAGTCGACACAGCTTCCAGGCGAGTCGCGCGAGTCGGTCGGCCCGTAGCGTCAGGCTGCGCTCACTGCTCCTCTTCGTAACGCACCAGCGCGTCATGAGCGACGATGCGTCCGAGCTCGATCAGCTCGAGCGCCTTGTAGAACTCGTAGAAGCGGCAGGCCCGCTTGGGGATGTTGACCAGCACGTTGGGCGGGTAGCCGGCGATCTTGTACTGCGCCAGGGATGACTGCATGACATCGAAACTCTGGTTGATCAGCTCCAGCAGCGACGCCGGCCCGGTCACGTCGACCACGGTCGCGCCTTCTGCGGATTTCGGAGCGCTGCGGCTGGTCGGCGCCGCGGGAGGCTGATCGCCGCGCAGCAACTCGCCGGTGCGGATGTCGTCGAGCTCGGCCAGGGCGGTCTCCTCCTTGCGCCAGAAGGGCAGGTGCGAACTAATCGAGTTCATGAGCGAATCGAAGCGTCCGGGGCGCTCGATTTCCGGCAGCGGATACTGCTTGTGATTGTTGGCGTTGAGGTTGACCGCGATGATCATGTCGCAGTGCGCCGACACCACCGGGACTATTGGCAACGGATTGAGCAGGCCGCCGTCGACCAACATCCGGTTACCCTGCATCACCGGGGTGAACAGGCTGGGAATGGCGGCGGAGGCGCGCATCGCCAGCTCCAGGCTGCCTTCCTGGAACCAGATTTCCTGCTGATTGGTCAGGTCGGTGGCAACGGCGGTGAAGGGGATCGGCAGGTCCTCGATGCAGACCTTGCCGACCATGTCGCGGATGCGCCCGAAGACCTTTTCGCCGCGGATCGCCCCGAGGCTGAAACTGGGGTCGACCAGGCGCAGCAGATCCAGGTAATCCAGGCTTTCGATCCAGCTCTTGTACTCGTCGAGCTTGCCGGCCGCGTAGATGCCGCCGACCACAGCGCCCATGGAACAGCCGGCGATGCAGGCGATCTCGTAGCCACGTGCTTCCAGCTCCTCGATCACGCCGATGTGCGCATAGCCACGCGCACCGCCGGATCCCAATACCAGTGCAACCTTCTTGCTCATGTGGATCTCCCTGTGGCACTGGCGATAGCTTCATGCCTGGCCGCCGAGGCTGCAAGGGCGAATGCACGGCGGCCTTTGCTACAATCGCTGCCCGTTTGTGCATGTGCCACGAGAGAGCCCGATGAGCGAACCGATCCGCCTCACCCAGTACAGTCACGGCGCCGGCTGCGGCTGCAAGATATCGCCCAAGGTGCTGGACGTGATTCTTGCCGGCAGCGGTGCGCAGAACCTCGATCCGCGTCTGTGGGTCGGTAACGCCTCGCGTGATGATGCGGCGGTGTACGGCATCGACGAGGAGCGCGGTGTGGTATCGACCACCGACTTCTTCATGCCCATCGTCGATGATCCCTTCGACTTCGGCCGCATCGCCGCCACCAATGCCATCAGCGACATCTATGCCATGGGCGGCGACCCGCTGATGGCCATCGCGATCCTCGGTTGGCCGGTCAACGTGCTGCCGCCGGAAGTCGCCCGAGAAGTGATCGCCGGGGGCCGTTCGGTCTGCGACGCCGCCGGCATTCCGCTGGCCGGCGGGCACTCGATCGATGCGCCCGAGCCGATCTTCGGGCTGGCCGTCACGGGCTTGGTGAACAAGCACCAGATGAAGCGTAACGACACCGCTACCGCCGGCTGCAAGCTGTACCTGACCAAGCCGCTGGGCATCGGCATCCTCACCACCGCCGAGAAGAAGGCCAAGCTGCGCGCCGAGGACGTTGGATTGGCCCGCGATTGGATGTGTACGCTGAACACCGCCGGCAGCCGTTTCGGCAAGCTCGACGGCGTACGCGCCATGACCGACGTCACCGGCTTCGGTCTGCTCGGTCATCTGGTGGAGATGGCCGATGGCAGCGGCCTGACCGCCGAGATCGAATACGACCGCGTACCGCGCCTGCCTGGCATCGAATACTACCTGGAGCAGGCCTGCGTGCCCGGTGGCACCCAGCGCAATTTCGACAGCTACGGGGAGCGCATCGCCGCGCTCGACGAACGTTACAAACCACTGCTCTGCGATCCGCAGACCAGTGGTGGTTTGCTGGTTGCCGTGGCGCCGGAGGGCGAGGCGGAGTTCCTCGCGGCCTGTGCCGAGCTCGGCCTGGCGCTGGAGCCGATCGGCCAGCTGGTCGCCGCACGTAGCCACGCGGTCGAGGTACGTTGATGCGCGGCGACACGGAGAATTATCGCGAGCTGTTCCTCAACGACGTCCCCATGATGGATGCCCGTGCGCCGGTGGAGTTCGGCAAGGGTGCCTTTCCCGGTGTGGTCAACCTGCCGCTGATGAATGATGTGGAGCGGCAGAAGGTCGGCACCTGCTACAAGCAGCACGGCCAGAAAGCCGCCATCGAGCTGGGCCATCAGCTGGTCTCCGGCAAGACCAAGGCCGAGCGGCTGCAGGCCTGGGCCGATTTCGCCCGCGCCCACCCGGATGGTTACCTGTACTGCTTCCGAGGTGGTTTGCGTTCGAAGATCGTCCAGCAATGGTTGAAGGACGAGATGGGCATCGACTATCCGCGCGTGGTTGGCGGTTACAAGGCGATGCGTCACTTCCTGCTCGACACCATCGAGCAAGCTGTGGAGCAGTGCGAGTTCGTGCTGGTGGGCGGCATGACCGGGACCGGCAAGACCGAGGTGCTGGCCCAGCTTGGCAACAGCCTGGATCTCGAAGGGTTGGCCAACCACCGTGGCTCCAGCTTCGGCAAGCGCGCCACGCCGCAGCCCTCGCAGATCGATTTCGAGAACGCGCTGGCGATCCGCCTGCTGAAGATGCGCGCGGCAGGGATCGAAAGCTTCGTGCTCGAGGACGAGGCGCGCCTGGTCGGGCGCTGCTCCATCCCGCTGCCGCTGTTCCAGGGCATGCAGCAGTTTCCGTTGATCTGGCTGGAGGACAGTCTGCAAGGCCGGGTCGAGCGCATCCTCAAGGACTACGTGATCGACCTGTGCGCCGAGTTCATCAGCGAACAGGGTGAGAACGGTTTCGCTGCATTCGCTGAGCGTCTTCAGCAAAGTCTGGTCAATATCAACAAGCGGCTCGGCGGCGAGCGTTACCAGCGCCTGGCTCTGCTGATGGATCAGGCCCTGGCGGAGCAGGCGCGCAGCGGTGCGGTCGATCTGCATCGCGCCTGGATCGAAGCGTTGTTGGGCGAATATTACGACCCGATGTACGCCTACCAACGCGAGAGCAAGGCCGAGCGGATCGAGTTCGCCGGCGACCAGCCGTCCGTGGTCGAGTATCTGCGTAACCGTAAGGCGCGCAGCGCGCCGTAACCTGAATGGCACATGAGGGATGATGCGATGAAAACCTGGCTGACTTTGCCTTTGCTGGTTGTGCTGCTGGCCGGCTGTGCCGGCAAGACCGCGTACCGTGACAGCTGTGCCGCGGAGCTGGATGCCGCATGGAAGGAGCAGAGCCTGGCGGAAGCCGAGGGCTTTGCCGGTACCGTGAGCTATTCCAAGGCCATGGCGTTGCTGACCGGCGCCAAGACCCAGCAGCAGTTCGAAGCCTTCCGCGGTTGCACGCAGAAGGCGCAGAAGGCGCGCTTCTATCTGCGCGAATCCCGCGCCGGACGCTGAGCTCCAACATAGGCCGGCCCGCTCGGGCCGGCTATGCTTGCGCAAGCAGGCCCGGCCGTTCCAGACCTGCAACTGGCTGAAGCAGTGGCCACTGCTCTGTTCATGACTCTCCCACCCCCCAGCGTTCCTTCGGCATCGCTTGCCGTAGTGCTGAGCACACAGCTGCACACCTTCCGGCTGCATATCACAAAGTCGTCACCGGGCGTTTCCAGCGCTTTGCCTGGCTGCTTGCGGCAAGTAGCATCGCTGGAAGACGAACCAAGGAGAGTCTATGCGCACCCGATTGGACGCCTGCCTGCAAGCAGTCAATGAAGTGTTGCTCGGCAAGGAGGCGCAGGTCCGGCTGGCCATGGCCTGCCTGCTGGCCCGCGGTCACCTGCTGGTGGAGGACATGCCCGGGATGGGCAAGACCACCCTGAGTCATGCCCTGGCCAAGGTGCTGGGCCTGGAATTCCAGCGCATCCAGTTCACCTCCGACCTGCTGCCTGGCGACATTCTCGGCACCTCGGTGTTCGACAAGGACAGCGGACAGTTCGTGTTCCACCCCGGGCCGATCTTCGCTGAACTGGTGCTCGCCGACGAGATCAATCGCGCCACGCCGAAAAGCCAGAGCGCGCTGCTCGAAGCCATGGAGGAGGGCCAGGTCACCATCGAAGGGGCGACGCGACCCTTGCCCGAGCCGTTCTTCGTCATCGCCACGCAGAACCCGGTGAGCTCTGGCGGCACCTTTGCGTTGCCGGAGTCGCAACTGGACCGCTTTCTTATGCGCGTCTCCCTGGGCTACCCCGCCAAGGCGGCGGAAAAATCGCTGTTGCTGGGTGAATCCCGGCGCGATCTGCTCACCCGACTCGAGCCGTTGCTGCAGCACGACGAACTGCGGGCAATCCAGGATGCGGTCGGCCATGTGCGGGTCAGCGATGCCCTTGTCGATTACGTGCTGCGTCTGGTGGAGGCCACGCGCACTCAGCCGCAGTTCGCCTGGGGGCTGTCGCCGCGCGGCAGCCTGGCGTTGCTGGCGGCCGCCCGCGCTTGGGCATTCCTCGACGGGCGCGACTACGTGATTCCGGAGGATGTGCAGGCGGTGTTGCCCACCGTGGTCGGCCACCGCCTGCGCGAGCGCGCGGATGCCACCGGTCACGGCGGTGGTGCGCTGGTGCAATGGCTGCTGCGCGAGGTGCCGGCGCTGTGAGGCAGCTGTCCGCCCCGTACTGCGGGCGTCCGGCGTGAGGTTGCTGCCGCGCTTTCGCGACCGCTGGTTGCTACGACGCATACCGCCGGCTTCCAGCGTGCGGCTGAACCAGCGGCGAATCTTCATCATGCCCACGGCGGTGGGGCTGACGTTCATGGCTGCGCTGCTGCTAATGCTGCTCACCGCGATCAACTACCAGAACAGCCTGGCCTATGGGCTGACATTCCTGCTCGGCTCCCTCTATCTGGTCACCATCCTGCACACCTGGCGCAACCTTGCCGGGCTGGTATTGCAGGCCGGCGGCACCACGGCGGCATTCGTCGGCGAGCAGGCCTTGCTGCGCGTCCGTCTGGAAAGCCAGGGGCGCGCCTATCAGGCCGTTGCGTTGGGCTGGCCGGCGAGCGGATTGCGCCTGGTCGACGTTCCGGCTGGCGGCACCGTCGAGGTCGAGCTGAGCCTGCCGACCCGCCACCGCGGTTGGTTGCGACCGGGCCGGGTGCGGGTGGAGAGCCGTTTTCCGCTGGGGCTGCTGGTGGCCTGGAGCTGGATCGACCTGGAGCTGGCCGCACTGGTCTATCCGCAGCCGTCGGCAGCCGAGCGTCCCCAGGGCGGCAGCGCGCCGGAGAGCGAGGATGAAGGCGTGCTGACGCGGGGCTCGGGCGTCGACGACTATCAGGGCCTGCGCGCCTGGCAGCCGGGCGATCCGCGTCGACGCCTGCACTGGAAGGCCTATTCGCGCGGCCAGGGCCTGCTGGTCAAGGATTTCGCCAGCCTGCTCGGCAACGATCCGCTGCTGGATTTCGACGCGCTTACCGGCGATACCGAGCAACGACTGTCGGTGCTCTGCCACTGGGTCATCGACCTCAGCGAAAAGCAGCAGCCGTTCGCGCTGCGGCTGCCGGCCGGCTTGTTCGGCCCGGACAGCGGCCAGGCGCATCGAGATGCCTGCCTGCGTGCGCTGGCGCTGCACGGCCTGGCTGATGGGGGCGATGCATGAGTGCGAAGCCGGGTATTCCGCGCAACAGCCTGATCTGGCTGCTGGTGGCGCAGGTGCTGGTGATCCTGCCGCATCTCACCCATCTGCCACTGTGGATCATCGGCCTGTGGCTGGGCTGCGCGGGCTGGCGAATCCAGATCTTCCGCATGCGCGCTCGTTACCCGCGCAGCTGGACCAAGGCGCTGCTGATGATCGGGGCGGGATTCGGGGTGTACTTTTCCCGCGGCAGCCTGGTCGGGCTCGAGGCTGGTGTGGTGCTGCTGATTGCCGCATTCATCCTCAAGCTGGTGGAAATGAGTACCCGCCGCGATGCGCTGGTGCTGATCTTTCTCGGCTTCTTCGCGGTGGTGACCAGCTACCTGTTCGAGGACAGCCTGCTCGCCGGGCTCTACAGCCTCCTTCCGGTCACTGCATTGCTCGCCGCGATGATCGGCCTGCAGCAGAGCAGCCTGGTGACGCGGCCGTGGCCGACCGTGCGGCTGGCCGGCGCGCTGCTGTTGCAGGCGGTACCACTGATGCTGGTGCTGTTTCTGTTCTTTCCCCGCCTGCCGCCGCTGTGGTCGCTGCCGCAGGCCGGCGACAGGGGTACGACCGGTCTGGCCGACCACATGGCGCCTGGCGATATCGCGCGGTTGGGGCGCTCGGCGGAGCTGGCGTTTCGTGTCAGCTTCGACGGCGAGATTCCCCCTCGCGACCAGCTCTACTGGCGCGCGGTGACCTTCGAGCGTTTCGATGGCCGGCGCTGGTCGCAGTCTTACGCATCCAACGTGCCCCAGGCACCGGAGTGGCAGGCGCTGGGCGAGCCGCTCAGCTACAGCGTGGTCATGCAGCCCAGCGGCCAGCCCTGGCTGTTCGCCCTGGACGTTGCTCAGGTTGCGTCGGGCGGGGCTCAACTGATGACCGATTTCCACCTGCAACGCCGCCAGCCGGTGACCAAGCCGCTGATGTACCGGGTGACATCCTGGCTGGACGCCCGACGCGAAGCCATCGGTGCGCCGGAAAGCCTTGCCCGGGCGCTGCAGTTGCCGGAGCAGGGCAACCCGCGCAGCCGCACCTGGGCTGCCGAGCTGCGGCGCAGCGCACAGGAGCCACAGGCAGTGGTGGATGCACTGCTGCGGCATTTCAACCGCGAGCCGTATCACTACACGTTGGAACCACCGCCGGTGGGTAGCGATATCGTCGACGACTTCCTGTTCCAGACCCGCAGCGGCTTCTGTGCCCACTACGCCGGCGCCATGACCTTCGTGCTGCGCGCGGCGGGCATTCCGGCGCGCGTGGTGGCCGGCTACCAGGGCGGCGAGGTCAATCCTGCGGGCAACTACCTTTCGGTGCATCAGTTCGATGCCCATGCCTGGGTCGAATACTGGGTCGCCGAGCGCGGCTGGGTCAGTGTCGACCCGACTTTCCAGGTCGCGCCCGAGCGCGTCGAGCAGGGGCTGGAACAAGCCTTGGCGCGGGAGCGGAGCTTTCTCGCCGACGAGCCGCTGTCGCTGCTGCGGTTCCGCGACGTCGGCTGGATGAACACGTTGCGGCTGCGCTGGGACAGCCTCAACTATGGCTGGCAGCGCTGGGTCCTCAATTATCAGGATGAGCAGCAGTCGCAGATGCTGCAGCGCTGGTTTGGCAAGCTCGACGGCCAGGCGCTCGGTCTGGGCCTGGTCGCCGTGCTCGGGCTGCTGACCGGAATACTGGCGCTCGTGCTGTTCAAACCCTGGCGGCGGGAAAAAGATGTTCAGCAGCGCCAGTTCGATCGCTTCGAGCGCTTGCTCGCGCGCCAGGGCGTTCGCCGGCTCAAAGGCGAGGGCGCGCGCAGCTTCGCCGAGCGGGCTGCCGCCGAGCTGCCCGAACAGGCGACAGCCATTCGCGCCTTCGTCAGGCTGTACGAGGCACAGCGCTATGCGCAGCAGCCTGGAGCGGGGGATGAACTGTCGCGTGCCCTGACCACTGCCCGACGTGCCATGCCCTGGCGTCTCGCTGCCCCGTCGCGGCGTTCCTGACAATTCGTTCATTGCCGGCATGGATGATTCGGCATTTCATCCGGCTGCTTCTGCCAGACAGGGTCGCGCGGCCCACCATGCGCCTTTAACATCGCCGGCATAACGAACGATAACGAGGTGCATATGGAGCTTTGCGAGCTGCTGCAAGCGGTGCGTGACAATCCCGAAAGCGTGGTCGTGCCGGCCAGCTGGGGGCAGGGGCGTGCGGGTTTCGGCGGCCTGGTCGCAGCGCTGGTATTCGAGAACATGCGCGCCAAGGTGCCTGAAGGACGCCCGCTGCGCTCGCTGGCGATCACCTTCGTTGGTCCGCTGGCGGTGGACAAGCCAGCCAGGTACGAGGCCGAAGTGCTGCGCGAAGGCAAGGCGGTGAGCCAGATGCTGGGCCGGGTGGTGCAGGATGGCCAGGTGGTCACCATCGTTCAGGGCAGTTTTGGCGCGCCGCGCAGTTCGGTGATCGATGTGCCGGCCGAGCCCGGTCCGTCCATGCCGCCAGTGGAAGCCTGCCAGGAGCTGCCCTACGTATCGGGCGTGACGCCGGAGTTCACCCGCTACCTGGCGATGCGCTGGGGTGTCGGCGGCCTGCCGTTCAGCGGCAACAGCTCCCGCCAGATGGGCGGCTGGGTGCGTCAGCGTGGCGATGTTCCTCGCGAGCCGATGACTGAAGCGCACCTGCTGGCGCTGGTCGATGCCTGGCCGCCCGCTGTGCTGCCGCACCTCAAGAGCTTCGCGCCGGGCAGCTCGCTGACCTGGACCATCGAGTTCATCCAGCCGATGCCCGTGCTCGACAGGCATGAATGGTGCATGTACCGCGCCGAGATCGAGCATGCCCGCGACGGTTACGGCCATTGCGCCGCCGCGCTGTGGTCGCCATCCGGCGAGCTGATCGCCCTGAGCCGGCAGACGGTGACGGTGTTCGGCTAAGGCCGCGGCTCGGGGCGGCGGTGTCTGGATCAAGCAGATGTGCCGCCCACTCGCAGGCTGCTAGCGCAACCATTCCGGTCGCAGCAGCATGACGACTCCCAGCACCAGCATTACCGCGCCGCTGACCAGCTTCAGCGTCGTGCCGGATCGTTGCGTGAGCTTGCGGCTGCTCAGTGCGAGCACCGCGACGGTCACCATCAGCGCGTCGTCGGCGATATAGCCAAGGATGTAGAGCCCGAGATAGGCATGATGGGCCAGCGCGCCCAGTTGCTGCTGCGCCAGTACGGCGGTGTAGATCGCTGGCAGCCCGGCGGTGCACAGCAACTCGACGAAATTGACCACCAAAGCCAGCGCCGCGACGCCGCCGAGTGCGGGGCATAGCGATTGGCTCTGCAGAATGCGACGCATCCGTGCATAGAGTCCGGGTTTGGCGGAGGCCGGTATCGACAGCGCGAAGCCGCCGGCAGGCCGCAGGCCGTCACGCAGATTGATGAGACCGATAAGCACCGCCAACAGTGCAGCCCGGCGAGCAACCAGGACGACAGGCCGACCAGCAGGAACAGGTTCAGCCAAGCTGCCATGAACAGGTAGTACACCGCGCCGCTGACCAGCACGAAGGTGCCGGCGATCAGCGCCATGCGGTGGCGATCGCGCAGGCGGACCAGCAGCGACAGCAGGAACAGCAGGACCCACATGGCGCACGGGTTGAATCCGTCCAGCAGGCCGAGGGCAAGGGTGAAAAGCGGCAGGCCCAGACGTTCCAGGCTGAGGTTGCCGAACAGCCTGCTCTCCAATGTGGTGGGTTGCGGCACCGATTGTTCGAGCAGCGCGATCAGCTGCGCGCCGCTGTGCTCGGCATCATCGAAGCCGACCAGCAGACGCTCGCCGATCACGAAGGTTGGAACTGCCGGTGGCCAGCTACCGGCTTCACGAGATAGTCGCAGCAAGTCGGCGCGGGCCGAGGGGTCACGGTCCACCTCGCGGAGGCGAATCTCCAGCTGCGGGTGCCTTTCGGCCAGTTCGACGAGAAAATCCTTGGCCGCGCTGCAGTGCGGACAGCCGTCGCGTACGAACACTTCCAGCACCGGCGGGTTGGCCAAGGCATAGGTCGGAGCCGCTGTGCCCAACAGGAATAACAGAAGGCTGCGCAGCAAGATCTGGAACATGAGCATGCATCCATGAATCCCGCCGCTGGTGGCGAGCGGGGCTGCTGATGAAGGCAAGATCGTCGGTCGTGCGGGTCCGCTCGGCAATGATCTGTAGCAAGGTTGGGCGCTGCTGCGGGTCGCGCCGAGACAGGCTGAGCTAATCTCTTAACCAGGGTCATGGCAGAGAGCCTGAGCCGTGGACAGACTCGAGCGACAGCAGGCCGACCGGCGCCGCGCTGTTTGCCGCCACACAGGGGAGACTTGGCGATGAAGATCGAGCGATTCGAAGACCTGATCGACTGGACACGCGATACCCATGCCATGCTCGCCCGCTGCATGGCTCGTTGTTCCGACAAGCACGAAGAGACCCGTGCCAAATGGCTGCTGGTCTATCTCGCCGATCACGAGCGAGCGCTGGCCGAAACGGTCGACAAGATCGAGAAGCACGCCGATCCGAAAGCACTGCACACCTGGATCTACGATTACCTGACGCGCAATCCGGTGCTGCGCAACCAGGCCTGCAAAGCCTACGACACCATGAGCGTGGAGGAGATATCGCTGGATATCTTCACCATCCACAACCAGGTCATCGACCTCTACCGCTCCCTCGCGCGTCGGGCCGAGATCGACGGTGCGCGCAACCTGGCCGAGGACCTGCTGCAGCTCGAGGAGCACGAGACGATGCGCCTGGCGCGCCAGGTCAGCCGCATCCACGAGATGTAAGCGCAGACCTGTTTCGAGCATACTGCCGCACCACTCAGAGACTGCTGCACGGGGCGGTGGATGTTCGAGCTTTCCGGCTATCTCGGCCTGTTCCTGGCAGCCTTCGGCGCTGCGACCCTGCTGCCCATGCAGTCCGAAGCCGTGCTGGCCGGGCTGCTGCTGACCGAACGCTATGCAGCATGGGAGCTGGTGGCGCTGGCGAGCCTGGGCAACGTTCTGGGCTCGCTGGTGAACTGGCTGCTCGGCCGTTATGTCGAGCACTTTCGTCACAAGCGCTGGTTTCCGGTCAATGAGCGTCAGCTCGCCAGGGCGCAAGCCAGCTATCACCGCTACGGCCGCTGGACCCTGTTGCTCAGTTGGGTGCCGGTCATCGGTGATCCGCTGACCCTGGTGGCCGGGGTGATGCGCGAGCCGCTGTGGAGCTTTCTGCTGATCGTCAGCCTGGCCAAGACCGGTCGTTATCTGATGGTAATGGCGCTCACGCTCGGCTGGATGTGAGGCGAGGGCTGACAGACGCGGCGGCCTGGCCGATCATGGCTGGCATCGATGGAGGAACCCGAGCCGCATGATCACCGAGGTGCAATTGAAGGCTGACAAGGCGGTCACCGCTAGCCGCGACAGTATCAGCGTGCGGCTGGTGGTCGAGGCACTGCGCGGCTTCTTGCAACCGGGGCTGACCGCCGAGCAGCTGCTGGAACAGATCGGTCTCGACCCCGGCTGTCTGCGAAACCCCGATGGGCGCATGGATGTGCGTGATTATTCGCAGCTCTGGCTGCGCCTGGCACGGCGGTTCGATGACGAGTTCTTCGGCATGGACCCGCGACGCCTGCGCTCGGGCAGCTTCGTCTTTCTCAGCCGCAGTTGCATGCAGCAGCCGACGCTGGAGAAGGCTCTGGTGCATGCGCTGGAATTTCTCGGCCTGGGTCTGGAAAACCTGCGCGGCAAGCTGATCCGTAGCCAGAGTCTTGCCGAAGTGGTGTTGCGCGAGCGCAACGCCGAGCCGGCCCGGGCGTTCTGCTACTTCACCTACTGGATGCTGCTGCACGGGCTGGCCTGTTGGCTGGTGGGACGGCGCATTCCCTTGCTGGCGGTGGAGTTGCGCTGCGCCGAGCCGGAGTACACCGACGACTATCGGGTCATGTTCTCCGACAACCTGCGCTTCGCGCGTCCCTCGACGCGCATCATCTTCGCTGCCGAGGTGCTCGATCTGCCGATCCGTCGCAGCGAGGCGGAACTGCGCAGTTTCCTTGCCGAGGCGCCGGCCAACATTCTGGTGCGCTACCGGGACCATTCCAGCCTGGCCAGTCGCATCAAGCAGCACCTGCGAAGCCTCCCCGCCGAGCGCTGGCCGGACAGCGAGACACTGGCGCAGGCACTGTGCATGTCGGCCTCGACGCTGCGGCGCCGTCTGGCAGAAGCGGGGCAGCCTTACCAGGCCATCAAGGACGGCCTGCGTCAGGAAATGGCCACCGAGTGGCTGGCCGACGCCAGCGTCAGCTATGGCGAGATTGCCGAGCGACTGGGGTTTGCCGATGTCAGCTCGTTCTACAAGGCCTTCCGCAAGTGGACCGGGATCAACCCCGGGCACTACCGCAATCTGATTCTCGCGCCGGCTCGCGGCTGACCATGCGTTTGGTGGCTGAAGCCCACCCTGCAAGCCCCGAGCGCCGCGCCCCGCACTTGTAGGGTGGGCTTCAGCCCACCAGCTCTTCTGCTCACAGTCCCCTGGGGCAGCGATGTGATCGCTTTTTGCCATTGGCCAAAACGGTCAGGCAGGTTGAATAGATCGACCATTGCCGCCCGCCCGTCGCTGTCCAAAGATGATCCCGGCTTCGAACCCCATAACAACAAGCACGGGAGAACGCCATGCGGATTCAGGACAACGTATTCCTTATCACCGGCGGCGCGTCCGGCCTCGGCGCCGCAGCGGCCCAGGCGCTGGTCGAGGCGGGCGGCAAGGTGGTTCTGGTCGATCTCGACGAAGCGGCCGCACAGGCCACTGCCGACGCACTGGGCGCGAACGCGTTCAGTGTGGTCGCCGACATCCGCGACGAGACGGCCGCCCGCCATGCCGTCAGCGCTGCTCGCGAACGCTTCGGTGCGCTGCACGGATTGGTCAACTGCGCCGGCGTCGCCGGCGGCGAAAAGGTCCTCGGCCGCAACGGGCCGCACAGTCTGGACAGCTTCAGCCGCATCGTCGGCATCAACCTGATCGGCAGCTTCAACATGCTGCGCCTGGCCGCCGAGGCCATGGCCGAGAACGCGCCGGACGAAGGCGGCGAGCGCGGCGCGATCATCAATACGGCCTCGATCGCCGCCTTCGACGGGCAGATCGGCCAGACCGCCTATGCCGCGTCCAAGGGCGGCGTGGTCAGCCTGACATTGCCGGCCGCCCGCGAGCTGGCGCGCTTCGGCATCCGGGTAATGACCATCGCCCCCGGCGTATTCGAGACGCCGATGATGGCCGGCATGACCCAGGAAATCCGCGACTCGCTGGCTGCCGACGTGCCATTCCCGCCACGTCTGGGGTACCCGGCCGAATACGCCGCGCTGGTGCGGCACATCTTCGAGAACAGCATGCTCAACGGCGAGGTGATCCGCCTCGACGGTGCCTTGCGCATGGCCGCCAAATGAAGGAAGCAGAGATGAAAGATGATCCGATCGTAATCGTCAGCAGCGCACGCACGCCCATGGGCGGCTTTCAGGGCGACCTGCAGGGCATGACCGCCTGGCAACTCGGCGCTGCCGCCATCCGCGCCACCGTGGAGCGCAGCGGGCTGCCGGCCGAGAACGTGCAGGACGTGCTGATGGGCTGTGTGCTACCTGCCGGCCAGGGGCAGGCACCGGCGCGCCAGGCGGCGTTGAGCGCCGGGCTAACCCGCGCCACGACTTGTACCACCGTGAACAAGATGTGCGGCTCGGGCATGCAGACTGTGATCATGGCCCACGATCAGCTGCTCGCCGGCAGCGCCGATATCGTTGTTGCTGGCGGCATGGAAAGCATGAGCAACGCACCGTACCTGCTCGACCGCGCCCGCGGGGGCTACCGCATGGGGCATGGGCGGGTGCTCGACCACATGTTCCTCGACGGTCTGGAAGACTCGTTCGACAAGGGCCGGCTGATGGGCACTTTCGCCGAAGAATGCGCCGACACGTTCGGCTTCAGCCGTGAAGCCCAGGACGCCTACGCGCTGGAGTCCCTGCGCCGCGCTCAGGTGGCGATCAACGAGGGGCGTTTCGCCGAGGAGATCGTCACGCTGGAGGTCACCCAAGGCAAACAGCAGCGGCAGATTCGCGAAGACGAGCAGCCGCCCAAGGCGATGCCGGAGAAGATTCCCAGCCTGAAACCGGCGTTCCGCGAGGGCGGCACGGTGACCGCGGCCAACTCCAGCTCGATTTCCGACGGCGCCGCTGCGCTGCTGCTGATGCGCCGCTCGGAGGCCGAGCGCTGGGGCCTGCAGCCGCAGGCGGTGATCCACGGTCACGCGGCATACGCCGATGCGCCGAATCTGTTCACCACCGCGCCGATCGGGGCGATCCGCAAGCTGATGGAGCGCACCGGTTGGGCCATCGATGAGGTCGATCTGTTCGAGATCAACGAGGCCTTCGCCGTGGTCGCCATGGCCAGCATGCGCGAGCTGGGCCTGGACCACGCAAAGGTCAACGTCAACGGTGGCGCCTGTGCACTTGGGCATCCCATCGGAGCTTCGGGCGCGCGAATCCTGGTGACGCTGCTTTCGGCTTTGCGCGCCCGTGGCCTGCGCCGCGGCGTGGCGGCGATCTGCATCGGCGGCGGCGAAGCCACGGCCATGGCCGTCGAACGGATCTGAGGAGGCGCCCATGCTGCCCAATGAAGATCAAAACGCGATCGCCGAGATGGCTCGCCAGTTCGCTCAGGAACGGCTGAAGCCGTTCGCCGAACAGTGGAGCCGCGAGCATCGCTATCCCGCCGAGGCAATCGGCGAGATGGCTGCGCTCGGCTTCTTCGGCATGCTGGTGCCGGAGCAGTGGGGCGGCAGCGACACGGGCTACCTGGCCTATGCCATGGCATTGGAAGAGATTGCCGCCGGTGACGGCGCCTGCTCGACCATCATGAGCGTGCACAACTCGGTGGGCTGCGTGCCCATCCTGCGTTTCGGCAACGACCAGCAGAAGCGCGATTTCCTCGGCCCGCTGGCACGCGGCGAGCAGATCGGCGCCTTCGCCCTCACCGAACCTCAGGCCGGCTCCGATGCCAGCAGCCTGCGCACCCGCGCCCGGCGCGACGGCGATGACTACGTGCTCAATGGTGCCAAGCAGTTCATCACGTCGGGCAAGCATGCCGGCACGGTGATCGTTTTCGCCGTCACCGATCCGGACGCCGGCAAGCGCGGTATCAGTGCCTTTATCGTGCCGACCGACAGCCCGGGTTATCAGGTGGTACGGGTCGAGGACAAGCTCGGCCAGCACGCCTCGGATACCTGCCAGATCGCCTTCGAGGATCTGCGCGTGCCGGTGGCCAACCGGCTGGGCGAGGAGGGTGAGGGCTACCGCATCGCCCTGGCCAACCTGGAGGGCGGCCGCATCGGCATCGCCGCCCAGGCGGTGGGCATGGCCCGCGCTGCCTTCGAAGCGGCGCGCGATTACGCCAGGGAGCGCGAAACCTTCGGCAAGCCGATCGTCGAGCACCAGGCGGTGGCCTTCCGCCTGGCCGACATGGCGACGCAGATCGCCGTGGCGCGGCAGATGGTCCATCACGCTGCGGCGTTGCGCGAGGCCGGTCGGCCGGCATTGGTGGAGGCCTCGATGGCCAAGCTGTTCGCCTCGGAGATGGCGGAAAAGGTTTGCTCGGCAGCGATCCAGACCCTGGGTGGCTACGGCTACCTGTCCGACTTCCCGGTGGAGCGCATCTACCGCGACGTACGGGTCTGCCAGATCTACGAAGGCACCAGCGACATCCAGCGCCTGGTCATCTCCCGCAACCTCGGAGGATCTGACTGAGCACCGCTGCGCCGCCCGCGTGCCTGAGGCGGCCAAACGAAGAACCATGCCGGTAGAACGCCGTTTCCTCGACCGGCACGTCGACAATAAAAACAAGATAGAGGTAGGAAACATGCAACCAGGTTTGATGCAGAACGCCCCCCTACTGATCAGCGGCATCCTCACCCACGCCGCCCGTGCCCACGGCGACCGCGAAATCGTCTCGCGGCTGGTCGATGAACCCCTCTGGCGCTACGACTACGCCGGCCTTGCGAACCGCGCCGCGCAGGCGGCAAGTATGCTGCGTGCGCTGGGCATCGGCCCCGGCGACTGCGTGTCGTCGCTGGCCTGGAACACCCATCGTCATTACGAACTGTTCTTCGCCGTACCCGGCATCGGCGCGGTGCTGCACACCGCCAATCCGCGGCTGTCGGATGAGCAGATCGTGTACACCATCAACCATGCCGGCAGCCAGGTGCTGTTGTTCGACAGCAGCTTCGCCGCCTGCGTCGCCCGTCTGCGGCCGCGGTTGAGCAATATCCGGCATTTCATCGAACTGGCCGCGCAGCCTTCGTCCGGCCTCGAAGGGGTGATGGGCTACGAGCAGCTGATCGCCGTCGAACAGCCGCTCGCCTGGCCGCAGTTCGACGAGAACGCTGGTGCGGTGCTCTGCTACACCTCCGGTACCACCGGCGATCCCAAGGGCGTGCTCTACAGCCACCGTTCGGTCGTGCTGCATGCGATGGCCGCCGGGTTGTCCGGCGCGTTCGGCCTGTCCGCCTTCGACTGCATCATGCCGTGCTCGTCGCTCTATCACGGCACCGCCTGGGGCATTCCATTTGCCGCGGCGATCAATGGCTGCAAGTTCGTCCTGCCGTGCGACAAGATGGACGGCGCCAGCCTGCAGGAGCTGATCAAGAGCGAGGGCGTGACCCTGTCCGGCGGCGTGCCGACCATCTGGACCATGTACCTCGCGCATCTCGAGCGCAGCGGCGAGGATTCGGGCAGCCTCGCGCGGCTGGTGATCGGCGGTTCCGCCGTGCCGCGGGCCATGGCCGAGACCTTCCAGACCAAATACGGCGTGGCGGTCTGCCAGCTGTGGGGCATGACCGAGACCAGCCCCTTGGGCGTGGTGGCGACGCCGACGCCCAAGCTGGCCGAACGCGGCCAGCAGGCCACCAACGACACCATCTGGACGCGCCAGGGGCGCCTGCAATTCGGTATCGAACTCAAGATCGTCGACGAGGAAGGACGTGAGCTACCGTGCGACGGCGTCAGCTCCGGCAGCCTCAAGGTGCGTGGCCCATGGACGGTAGAACGTTACTACCGCAGCGAGAAAAGCGCGCTGGATGCCGAAGGATGGTTCGACACCGGGGACATCGCCACGCTGGACGCCGATGGCTTCATGCGCATCACCGATCGCAGCAAGGATGTGATCAAGTCCGGTGGCGAATGGGTCAGCTCCATCGATATCGAGAACGTGGCCGCGGCCTGCCCGGGCGTGAAGGTGGCGGCAGTGGTAGGGGTGTTCCACCCGAAATGGGAGGAGCGGCCGCTATTGGTGGTCGAGCCGCACAGCGATGCCGAGATCACGGTGGAGCAGATCCTCGCCCACCTGGAGCCGAACATCGTCAAGTGGTGGATGCCTGACGCGGTGATCTTCGACGCGGTGCCGCTCACCGCCACCGGCAAGATCGACAAGAAGGTCCTGCGCGAGCGTTATCGCAATCATCTGGTGGAAAACCAGCCCAGCGTCGTCAACCAGTAACGCCTGTTAGCCCGACGCGCTCCGTGCTTCGGCGCGGGGCGCGTCCGCGTGCGTGTGCATCGAGGAGATCGACCCATGAACGAACATGACGATACCCGTAGCGGACCGCTGTGCGGGCTGCGCGTGCTGGAGTTCACCGGCATCGGCCCCGGTCCACATTGCGCCATGCTGTTGGCCGACATGGGCGCCGAGGTGCTGCGTATCGAGCGCGAAGGTGGCAATGGCTGGCCGAACCCGGTGGTCGATCGCGGGCGCAAGACGCTGACCCTCGACATCCGCAGCGTGGCGGGACGAGAGCGAAGCCTGGCGCTGGCCATGAACGCCGACGTGCTGATCGAAGGCTTCCGCCCCGGGGTGATGGAGCGGCTGGGGCTGGGGCCGGACGAGCTGCTGGAACGCAATCCGCGGCTGATCTACGGGCGCATGACCGGCTGGGGGCAGAGCGGCCCGTTGGCGAAGGCCGCTGGGCACGATATCAACTACATCGCGCTGACCGGCGCGCTGGCGGCGATCCGTGGCGATAGCGGGCCGGCCATCCCTCCGTTGAATCTGGTCGGTGATTTCGGTGGTGGCTCGCTCTACCTCGCCGTCGGCATTCTCGCCGCATTGTGGGAGCGCGAGCGCTCAGGGCAGGGGCAAGTGATCGATGCGGCCATCGTCGACGGGGTGTCGTCGCTGATGACGTTCTTCGCCGGCTTGCTGCCGAGTGGACGGATCGACCTGCAGCGTGATCGCAATCCGCTGGCTGGAGCGGCGCCGAACTACCGCTGCTACCGCTGCGCGGACGGTCGCGAAATCGCCATCGGCCCGCTGGAACCGCAGTTCTGGCGCGAGCTGCTGGAGCGCATGGACGCACCAGAAGCGCTGTGGGCGGGCTGCGCAGATCCGGCCGAGTGGCCTGCGCAGGGCGAGTTGCTGGAGCGGCTGTTCGCGACCCGCACTCAAGCCGAGTGGTGTGCCTTGCTGGAGGGCAGCGACGCCTGTTTCACGCCCGTGCTGGAACTGGCCGATGCGCCGCAGCATCCCCATCTGCGCCAGCGCGGGGTCTATCAGGAGCTCGATGGGATGGTGCAGGCGGCGCCGGCGCCGCGGTTTTCACGAACGCCAGGCAAGGGGCGGCGGACGCTCAGATGCGAGCCGGAAGCAGGGTGGGATTGACCGGATGGCCAGCGGCGAATCACTACCGATGGCTAAGCGCCAAGCAGCTGCATCGTGTAGGCGACCAAAAGGACAAGTTCTTTTTCTCCAGTCCGCGTTTCGTCTGATGATCAATGCGAGATCGGCGTTTATTGGACAGTTAGTCAAGAAAACGATTCCCACATATATAACGTTGATGTCGGTGCACAGTAAGAAGTAATGAACTGGATACGACCAAGGTCTCGACTGGGCGCTGGAACAGGCGTTGTAGACGTGCCGCACGTCGGTTGAAGTTGCACGGCTGGGTCAGCGGACTACTATCAAAACCGAGGCTGCTTATTACAACAAAAACGGGGAGTCAAACGTATGAATAACAATGCCGAACAACAAGTAGTTGCACTTGAATTGTGCCGTTTCCTTGCTCACTGTCTCGCCGCGATCGTTGTCGTGGGGATGCTTTTCGTGGGACTGGTGGAAACCTGGCACGCGGCCTTCAACATTGGTGTCGCTCCACTGCTGGCCATCGCACTCTGCGATTATCTGGCCAGATCCAAGGAAACTGCTGTTCTGACAGCAGACGCCTGATACGACCCAGGCGCTAACCAGCCGAAGAACCTACCTATGCCAATCGAGCGATCGACACCCTGACGGTGACTACTGTCGGGGTGTCCTGCATTGCGCGTTCGAAGCTGCCGCAGCTGTTACTGGAAACCCATCCAAAGGTGTTACTCCTTCCGTACGGTGTAACGGTTCGCTGAGGCGGGCGGTAACGAAAGGGCGTTTCGGCATCCTGCTACGATTGGCTAATTTCAGCTAACCTATTGAAAAATAAGCATATCGTAAAACTGGCACGGGGAATGCTTTCCTATGGGCACAACAAAAACAAGAAAGCACACCCCATAACAAGAACAACACGTAGCGACTCCGACACAATAAAAACAAGCAGGTGGGAGACGTAGCAAACTGATTCTTTTGGAGAGGAATTGCCCGACAGGTTTCCTGTCGACCGGACCGAGAACAACAAAACTGCCTTGAGGCAGCTCCAGAACCGGTTGAGCCCGCGAGGGTAGTGGCAACATCAGCGACCAAAATAATCCGTTTGTTCTTTGTGTCCCGAATGGGACTGCTACTCGGACAATGTCCGACCGGGCTGCCAACAAAAACAACAAGCCCGTCAGCAGAAGAAGAACAAAGCAACACGACCTGAAGGGGAGCCTAGCGGCTCCCCTTTTTATTGGCCGCAGTTAACGGTTGTTGCGAATTTACCGGCGGGGCGGAGGTGGGATTGGTGGGCTGAAGCCCACCCTACAAGTCCGTAGACGCTTAGGTGGGAACCCGGCGTTGCATTGTTGTATGCACCGTAGGGTGGGCTTCAGCCCACCAACAAACGCCGCAAGGAGTAAGCGCTCCTGATCCCAGCAGCTTCACGCCCCCAGCCTCGCGGCGTATCTACTAAAGCGCGTAGTTCGCCAGCTCCCGTGCGATCAGCAGGCGCTGAATCTCGCTCGAACCTTCGTAAATCTGCGTGATACGGGCATCGCGGTAGTAGCGCTCGACCGGGTAGTCCTCGAGGTAGCCGTAGCCACCGTGGATCTGCACCGCCTGCGAGCAGACCTTCTCGGCCATTTCCGAGGCAAACAGCTTGGCCTGGGAGGCTTCGGACAGGCAGGGCAGGCCGGCGCTCTTCAGCCGCGCGGCATGCAGAATCAAGAGACGCGCCGCATTCAGCTGGGTCTGCATGTCGGCGAGCATGTTGGCGATGCTCTGGTGTTCGGCGATCGGCTTGCCGAACTGCACGCGCTCGCGGGCGTAGAGCAGGGCGGCTTCGAAGGCCGCACGAGCGATACCCAGCGCCTGCGCGCCGATACCGATACGCCCGCCTTCGAGGTTCGACAGCGCAATCGCCAGACCCTTGCCGCGCTCGCCAAGCAGGCTCCTCTCGGGGATTCGGCAGTCGCTGAGCGAGACCGCGCAGGTGTCGGAGGCACGGATGCCCAACTTGTGTTCGCTGCGCTCCACCGCAAAGCCGGGCGTGTCGGTGGGCACCAGAAAGGCGGAAAGACCCTTCTTGCCGAGGTCCGGATCGGTCACCGCGAAGACGATGGCCAACTTCGCCCGCTTGGCATTGCTGCAGAACTGTTTGCTGCCGTTGAGCACCCACTGGCCGTCCACCCGTTCGGCGCGGGTGCGCAGGTTGTGCGCCTCGGAGCCGGCCTGCGGTTCGGTGAGGGCGAAGCAGCCGATGGCGCGACCGCTGGCCAGTTCAGCCAGCCACTCGTCCTTCTGCGCCTGCGAGCCGTAATTCAGCACCGGGCCGCAGCCCACCGAATTGTGGATGCTCATCAGCGCGCCGGTGGCGCCGTCGCCGGCGGAGATTTCCTCCACGGCCAGGGCGTAGGCGACGTAGTCGATATAGCTGCCGCCCCATTCTTCCGGGACGACCATGCCGAGCAGGCCAAGCTCTCCCATCTGGGCGACCAGGGCGTCGTCGATCCAGCCGGCCTTTTCCCAGGCCTGTGCATGGGGGGCGATCTCGCGGCGGGCGAAGTCGCGCGCCATGTCGCGGATCATGCGTTGGTCTTCGCTGAGTTCGAGGTCATGCATTGCGCGGTCTCTTCTTGTTGTTGTGCTGCAAAGAGGTTCAGGCCGTGGCGCTGCGGCGTGTCTTGCCGGTGGTGGCCTTGAAGCCGTCGAAGAACGCCTGGACGCGCTCCGGCGTGACCTCTGCCAGCGTCGGCGGATTCCAGCGCGGTGACTTGTCCTTGTCGATGATCAGCGCGCGCACGCCTTCCATGATGTCGCCCTTGGCGAACCATTGACGGTCCAGATGCAGCTCCAGGGCGAAGCAGTCGGCCAGCGGCAAATTGCGGCCGCGCCGCAGCATCTCCAGGGTGACGCACATCGCCAGGGGTGAGCGGCTGTCGAGCACCTTGAGGGTCTCGGCGGCCCAGTCGCTGAATTCGGGACGGTTCTCGGCTGCCAGCGAGGCACGAACCGATGCCACGTCCTGCTTGGCGAAATGCTCGTCGATGGCTTGGTGCAGCGCTTTGAGTTCGGAACCGGGCAGCCTGTTGGTGCCTAGTGTGGCCACCAAGGTGCGCAGCGCCTCCTGGGGATGGACCGACCAGCTCATGCGGTCCAGGCAGCGATCCAGCTCGGCAATCTGGTCGTGGCTGACGCACCAGTCCGCCAGGCCCACGTGTAGCGCATCGGCGGCGCGGATCTGCAGGCCGGTGACGCCCATGTAGGTGCCAAGCTCACCCGGCAGGCGCGAGAGGAAATAGCTGCCGCCGACATCCGGGAAATAGCCGATGCCGACTTCCGGCATGCCCATGCGCACGCGCTCGGTAACCACCCGCAGCGACGCGCCCTGGACCAGGCCCATGCCGCCGCCGAGGACGAAACCGTCCATCAGCGCCAGTAGTGGTTTCGGGTATGCATGGATGTACTGATCGAGGGCGTATTCCTCCTCGAAGAAGGTTTCGTGCTCGGTGTCGCCGCGCTGGAAGCTGTCGTACAGCGAACGGATGTCACCGCCGGCGCAGAAGGCTTTTTCGCCATTGGCGCGCAGTACCACGGCATGAATCTGCGGATCGGCAGCCCAGGCGCTGAGCTGCTGTTGCAGCAGGCGGACCATTTCCAGGGTCACCGCATTCAGCCCGGCCGGGCGGTTGAGGGTGAGGTGGCCGACGTGGTTGCGTACGGCGGCCAGCACGGGGCGTTCGGTTGCACTCATGGTCAGGTGTCCTTGCGGTACTGATTGATGATCGCCGAGAAATCCAGGCCACCGTGGCCCTGGGCGCTGAAGCTCTGGTAGAGCTGCTGGGCGAGGGCGCCGAGGATCACCGGCTGACGCACCTGCTTGGCGGCCTCGGTGGCCAGGCCCAGATCCTTGAGCATCAGGTCGCTGCCGAAGCCGCCGCTGTAGCCGCGGGAGGCCGGTACGTTGTCCAGCACGCCAGGGAAGGGGTTGTAGGTATCCGAGCTCCAGCAGCGGCCACTGGAGGTGTTGATCACGCCGGCCAGGGTCTTGGCATCCATGCCCAGAGCGACGCCCAATGCCATGGCCTCGGCGACGCCGATCATCGAGATACCCAAGAGCATGTTGTTGGCGACCTTGGCCACCTGGCCGTTGCCGGCTGCACCGCAGTGCACGATGTTCTTGCCCATGGCCGCGAGAATCGGTTGTGCACGATCGAAGTCCGCATCGCTGCCACCCACCATGAAAGTCAGGGTTCCGGCTGCTGCACCGCCGGTGCCGCCGGAAACCGGTGCGTCGAGCATCGGGTTGCCATGCTCGGCGGCAGCCTTGGCCACTTCGCGGGCACTGTGCGGATCGATGGTCGAACAATCGATCAGCATCACACCGGCACGGCTGCTGGCGATCAGGCCGTTCTCGCCCAGGTACACGCTCTTCACATGGGCGGCGGCCGGTAGCATGGTGATGATCAGCTCGGCATTGCCCTGGGCGATGGCGGTCGGGGAGTCGACCGGCAGCGCACCGGCGCCGACCAGATTTTCGACAGCTGCGGCGTTGAGGTCGAAAACGCTGAGCTGGTGGCCTGCCTTGAGCAGGTTGTGGGCCATGGGTGCGCCCATGTTGCCCAGGCCGATGAATCCGATATGCATGGCGTGTTTCCTCTTGTTGTTATGGCCAGATGCGGCTCAGCGATTGGTGAACTCAGGCTTGCGCTTCTCGCTGAACGCGGCCATGCCTTCCTTCTGGTCGGCGGTCGCGAACACCGCATGGAACACGCGACGTTCGAAGCGGATGCCTTCGGCCAGCGTGGTCTCGAAGGCGCGGTTGACGCTTTCCTTGATCATCATGGTGGCCGGCAGGGATTTCTCGGCGATCACCCGGGCGGCCTTGAGGGTTTCCTCCAGCAGGCTTTCGGCGGGGAATACGCGCGCGACGAGGCCGGCGCGCTCGGCTTCGGCGGCGTCCATCTGGCGACCGGTCAGGCACATGTCCATCGCCTTGGCCTTGCCCACTGCGCGGGTCAGGCGCTGGGTGCCGCCAATGCCCGGCAACACGCCTAGGTTGACTTCCGGCTGGCCGAAGCGCGCATTGTCGGCGGCGAAGATCATGTCGCAGAGCAAGGCGAGTTCGCAGCCACCACCCAGTGCGTAACCGGCGACGGCGGCAATCAGCGGCTTGCGGCGCGTGGCGATGCGGTCAGCTTCGGCAAAGAGGTCATCGAGATAGACCTGCGGGTAGGATAGCTCGGCCATTTCCTTGATGTCGGCGCCGGCGGCGAACGCCTTGGCCGAGCCGGTGAGCACGATGCAGGCGATCCGCGGATCGGCCTCGAGCTGGCCCAGGGCCTGGTTCAGCTCGCTGATCAGCTGCGCATTGAGCGCGTTGAGCGCCTGCGGCCGGTTGAGGGTGATCAGCGCGACGCGCTCCTGGATGTCGACGAGCAGGGTTTCGAATGTCATTTCAGCGTCCTTGAGGGCCGGCGCGTCCGCCGGCCCGGTGGGTGATGTCACTTCAGATTGATGGTGGTGTTGACCGGGCCGCCGACCTCGTTTTCGTCGAACCAGCGCTCGGTGATGGTCTTGGTCTGGGTGTAGAACTGCACCACCTGCTTGCCGTAGGGGCCGAGGTCGCCGAGCTTGGAAGCGCGTGAGCCGGTGAAGGAGAACATCGGCACCGGCACCGGGATCGGTACGTTGATGCCCACCTGGCCCACGTCGATCTCTTCCTGGAAGTGCCGCGCCGCCGCGCCGGAGCGGGTGAAGATGGCGGTGCCGTTGCCGTTCGGGTTGGCGTTGATCAGCTCGATGGCTTCGTCCATGGTCGCCGCCGCCATGACGCAGAGGACCGGGCCGAAGATTTCTTCCTGATAGATGCTCATCTCACGGGTAACCCCGGAGAAGATCGTCGGGCCGACGAAGTTGCCCTTCTCGTAGCCGCTGACGCTCGGGTTACGGCCATCCAGTTCGAGCCTGGCTCCTTCCTGCACACCACGTTCGATCAGCCCGCTGACGCGATCCAGCGCCGCGCAGGAAACCAGCGGGCCGACATCGGTGCCAGCCTCGACACCGGCGTTGACCTTGAGGGTCTGCGCCTTGGCTACCAGATCGGGAATCCAGGCCTGCGCCTCACCCACCAGCACCACCACCGACAGCGCCATGCAGCGCTGGCCGGCCGCGCCGAAGGCGGCACCGGCGATGGCGTTGAGGGTCTGCTCCTTGTGCGCATCGGGCAGCACGATGGCGTGGTTCTTCGCGCCCATCATGCACTGCACGCGCTTGCCGGCCTGGCTGGCACGGTTGTAGACGTGGGTACCGACCTTGGTCGAGCCAACGAAGGACACCGCCTTGATATCCGGATGGTCGCAGATCGCGTTCACCACGTCCGGCCCGCCGTGCACCACGTTGAGTACACCCGGCGGCACGCCGGCTTCCAGCGCCAGTTCGCAGAGGCGCATGGTGACCATCGGGTCCTGTTCGGACGGCTTGAGGACGAAGGTATTGCCGGTGGCGATGGCCATCGGGAACATCCACAGCGGGATCATCGCCGGGAAGTTGAACGGGGTGATGCCGGCGCAGACGCCCAGCGGCTGCAGCAGGGTATAGGTATCGACGCCGGCGGCGACGTTGTTAGCCAGCTCGCCGAGCTGCAGGTTGCCGATACCGGCGGCGTGCTCGACCACTTCCAGGCCGCGGAACACGTCGCCCTCGGCATCGGCCAGGGTCTTGCCCTGTTCGGCGGTGAGGATCGCCGCCAGCTCCTTCATGTTTTCGCGAATCAGCTGCTGGTACTTGAGGAAGATCCGCGCCCGCGCGCCGATCGGTGTCTTGCGCCAGGTCTTGAAGGCTTTCTGGCCGCTGGCGACGGCGCGGTCGATTTCCTCGGCGGTCGCAAACGGCACGCGCGCCAGGACTTCCTGGGTCGCCGGGTTGACGACATCGCGCCAGTCCTGGGTGGTCGATTCGATAAATTCACCGTCGATCAGCAATTTGACGGTAGGAATGGAGCTGGACGTTGTCATAAGGCTCTCCGCCTGAGAAGGCACTGTTGTTGTTATGGCTCGCGGACGGCTGCGACCAGTTGCACCGAATGTAGCAATGCAAAAAACCACATTACAATGCGATCGACTGCAGAGTCGTTCTGCATAAATGCACAGGGGCTGATGGAGGCTTCAACCATGGACTGGGACAATCTGCGCTATTTCCTCGAGGTCGCCCGAGCGGGGCGGCTGACGACCGCAGCGCGCCGGCTCGCGGTCGACCACACAACTGTGTCCCGTCGTTTGCAGGCGCTGGAAAAAAGCATGGGCCTGCAGCTTTTCCTGCGCGAGCCGGGTGGCTACAAGCTCACCGAAGCCGGGCGCAACCTGCTGCCGCGAGTGGAAGCGATGGAAAGCGCCAGCGTGGCCATCGAACATTCGCTGCCGAGCATGGCCGATGGCCTTTCCGGGCAGGTGCGCATCGGCGCGACGGAGGGTTACGGCACGGTGATGCTCGCCGGCCAGCTCACTGGGCTCAGCCGGCGCTATCCGCATCTGAACATCGACCTGCTGGCACTGCCGCGCGCGGTGCGCCTGTCGCGTCACGAGGCGGACATCGTCATCACCCTGGAACGCCCGGAGCGCGGGCCGTTCATCATCACCCGGCTCACCGACTACGTGCTGCGACTGTATGCGTCGCCGGCGTATCTGGACGAACACCTGCCGATCCGCAGCCGCGAGGATCTGGCAGAGCACCGCTTCGTCAGCTACGTGGATGACCTGCTGTTCAGCAAGGAGCTGCTGTTTCTCGATGGGATCGCCGATCCCCGCTCGGTCGGCCTGCGCAGCACCAGCCTGCTGGCGCAGCAGGAAGCCGTGGCGATGGGGGCGGGGATCGCGATCCTGCCGGCGTTTTCCGCCGATGCCGATCCGCGGTTGCGACTGCTGCTGCCCGAGGAGGTCAGCTTCACCCGCACCTTCTGGATGCTGATGCCCATCGAGTTCAAGGACCTGGCGCGTATGCGCACGACCTGGGATTACCTGAAGGAGATGGCGCAGCAGAACCAGCACCGACTGCTGGGCCAGTAGTCATCGCTGGCCGAGCTGTCCAGAGAACCAGGACGGCGCTGCGAGAGCGCCGGGAGTTTTGCGCGCCAGCCGTGTGACGGCTGTGCGCAGGCGGCACATCATCGAAGCGCCGCCCGGTGAATCAGACGCGTGGCGTGGTGCGGCTTTCGTTGCCCATCGGCGAGCTGTCCGGGAGCGTTACGCTATCGCCCTGAAAGTCCGGGCTATGTACTTCCGAATCCATCGGCATATGGCTGTAGCGCTGGCTCGGCAACGCCGGCTTGCTTTCCATCTCGGCGAGCATGCGCTTGGCCTCGCAGCGTCCGCTGATGCCGCGCGCCAGCGCCATGCCGCCCATGGCCAGCTCCGCCAAGCCGATCAGCCCGCCCCGACGCAGTCCTTTGCCCATCATTACCAGCCCACCGGCAAGCGAGGCGGCGCGTTCCCAGCCGTGGACGTTCTGTGGGGCGGATTTGTCGAACAGTTGCTTCATCATCTGCGGCATCCTCGAAAGGCAAGTGGTTAATAGAGGACTGCGCCGCTGCGCTGGCGTTCCGGGCGTTCATCGCTGCCAGTGAATCAATGCCAGCTCCAGCGGCACAGACAGCCCCAGTTGGCTGCCAGGGACGACCCGCGCGGTGTAATCCGTCGCCGAGCGGTCGGCAGGCAAGTGGCCGTGGTAGCTGGCGAAAGCACCGTCGTGTTCGACGAGGGTGAGCGGATGGACCTCGGCGGGAGCTTCGCCCCGGCCTTCGGCATAGAGCTGCACGGCAATCTGTCGCGGTTCCAGGTGGCCGAGATGCAGACGGACATCGACCTGAAGCTGGCCGTTCTCGCAGGTCCACTGCACACCGCTGAAGGCCAGTTCATGCCAGTAGCTGCGCAGACAGGTGAGCTGGTGCGCCAGCTCGCTGGCCAGCGCCGAGCCTTCGGCGCAGCGACGGCGAAAGGTCGTCGCCATGGGCAGGTAGTAGCGTTCGGTGTATTCGCGCACGGTTCGGTCGGCGGAAAAGCGCTCGACCAGCGCGCTCATGCTGCGCCGCATGCGTTGCACCCAGGCGGTGGGCAGGCCTTCCGTGTCGCGGGCGTAAAAGCTGGGGATCACCTGAGTTTCCAGCAGCGCGTAGAGCTGTTCGGCGTCGACTGCGTCGTGTTCGGCTGGGTGTTCGAGGCCGTCACCCACGGCCCAGCCGAGGTCGGCGGCGTAGGCCTCGGCCCACCAGCCGTCGAGCTGCGACAGGTTCAGGCCGCCGTTAGCCAGCACCTTCATGCCGCTGGTGCCGCTTGCTTCCCATGGCCGCCGTGGCGTGTTCAGCCAGACATCGACGCCTTGCACCATGTGCCGGGCGATGCGCATGTCGTAGTCCTCGAGAAAGACCACACGACCGGCGATGTCCGGTCGTGCGGCGAAGCGTTGCCAGTCGGAGAGCAATGCCTGCCCGGCGCGGTCGGCCGGGTGCGCCTTGCCGGCCACCAGCAGCTGCACCGGATAAGTCGGATGGCAGAGGATGCGCGCCAACCGCTCGGGGTCCTGCAGCAACAGGTTGGGGCGCTTGTAGCTGGCGAAGCGGCGGGCGAAGCCGAGGGTCAGATGCTCCGGATGCAGGCGCGAACCGGCTACCTCGATTTCTGCCGGTGAAGCGCCGTGCACGGCCAGGCTGCGGGCCAGATGGCTGCGCACAAAGCCGAGCAGTTCGTTGCGAGCATGCTGGCGGATCTGCCACAGCCAGCGGTCGTCGACCCGGGCCAGCAGTTCGTCCACCGAGGACGCGTCGGTGCCGCGCCAGGGAATCTCGTCGCCGTGCAATTCGTACCAGTGTGCTTCGGCATCCGGCGATACCCAGGTCGGCAGGTGGATGCCATTGGTGACGTGCCCGACCGGTACCGCCTCGAGCGGCCAGCGCGGATACAGCTCACGGAAGATGTAGCGGCTGGTATGGCCGTGCAGCTGGCTGACGGCGTTGACCGCGCCGGCACCGCGCGTCGCCAGGTAGGCCATATTGAACGGCTCGCGCGTGTCCTGCGGCTGCTTGCGGCCCATGGCCAGCAGCGTCTGCATGGAAATGCCCAGTTCGTACTCGGCATAGCGTTCCAGGTACTGGCTCACCAGTTCCGGCGGGAAGCGATCGAACCCGGCTTCCACTGGCGTATGGGTGGTGAACAGGTTGCCGGCGCGCGTCGCATTGAGGGCCACGGCGAAGGAGACCCGCTCCCGGGCCATATGGCTGCGCGCGCGCTCCAGCACGGCGAAAGCGGCGTGACCGTCGTTCAGGTGCAGCACATCGGGCTGCAGGCCGGCGGCTTCCAGCAGGCGCCAGCCGCCGATGCCCAGCACCAGTTCCTGACGCAGGCGCATTTCGTTGTCGCCGCCATAGAGTTCGCTGGCGATCAGCCGCGCCATGGGTGGATTGGCGGGGTCATTGGTATCGAGCAGCAGCAGGCGATTGAGGCCGACCCGGGCCTGCCAGCCGCGCAGCCAGATCTGCAGACCCGGCAGCTGTATGGCCAGCCTCAGAGGCGCGCCGCTGGCGTCATGCAGCGGCTCGATGGGCATCTGCCGGGTGTCGTTGACTGGGTACAGCGCCTGCTGTCGGCCGTCCGGGCCGATGCTCTGGCGGAAGTAGCCGTGCTGCCAGAGCATGCCCACCGCGGTGACCGGCACGCCGAGGTCGCTGGCGGCCTTGAGCTGGTCCCCGGCGACGTTGCCGAGGCCGCCGGAGTAGATCGGCAAGGCTTCGCTGAGCATGTATTCCATGGAAAAGTAGGCGACTCGCGCGAGGCGTTCGCCGTACTGCTGGCTGGCGAACCAGGTCGGCTGCTCCAGCCGTGCCTGGCGCGCCTTGACGATGCCGTCCACCAGGCGGTGGCAGTCGACGCGGCGCAGCAGCGCCTCCAGCTTCTGCTCCGGCACGGTACTGAGGATCAGGCTGGGATTGCGGGTCAGCGCCCAGAGGTCGTTGTCGATCAGCTGCCAGAGGTCATCGTTCTGGCTGGTCCAGCGAATCGACTGGTCGAAAGCCAGTTCGCGCAGGGTGTCGGGTGTGAGGGCGGGGCGATCGGATGCAGGTGCCAAAGTGACCTCTCTTCTGAACCGGTGAGCGCTGTCTCGTCCAGCATAGGCTTTGCGCGTAGCGGGGTAACCCTCAGCGGCGTGGCCCGGCCTCGGGTTGTGGCACATCCTGCGATGTTGCCGGTTCTTCGGCTATGGTCTCGGCGGCCTGCCGCTGGTCATCACGATCAGCCTCTAGCCCTTGCTGCTCTTCAGTGCGCTTCGGGTCGTACTGCAGCTCGATGAACACCGGGAAATGATCGGAGCCGATGTCCGGCAGGCGCAGCAGACGGACGAAACGGAAGTGCGCACTGTGAAAGAAGTGGTCCAGCGGCCAGCGCAGGAACCAGTGATGGGCATGGAAGGTGTTGTACATGCCGCGGCCCACGCGTGGGTCCAGCAGCCCGCTGATCTTGCGGAACAGCCGGGTGGTCGGCGACCAGGCCACATCGTTGAGGTCGCCGGTCACGATGATCGGATCATCGCTGTGCTGGATGCTTCTGGCCACCACCAGCAGTTCCACGTCGCGCTCGGTGGATTCGTCGTTCTCGGTGGGGCTGGGCGGTGCCGGATGCAGAAAATGCATGCGCACCGCGAGGTTGTCGCTGACACGAACCCGAGCATGCATGGAGGGGACGTCGTCTTCCACCAGAAAGCACAGTTCCGGCTCTTCCAGCGGTAAACGTGAAAAGACATGCATGCCGTAGAGGTTGTCCAGCGGACAGCGGATGCTGTGCGGATACTCCTCGGCCAGCTGCTCCAGCTGCGTTTCCCACCACTGGTCCGACTCAAGGGTCACCAGCACGTCGGGGCGATACTCGCGAACCAGTGCCAGCAGCCGATCAGACTGCCGGTTCGGCCCCAGCACATTGGATGACATCACCCGAATGCGCGGCCCTGTGGCGTCCGCCTTGGCCCGGCGCACCTCGTTGCGCCAGGGGCGTGTGTAGGGTACGACCCAGGCCAGCTGGTAGATCAGGCAGGCTACGGTCACGGCCGTCATCAGGCCATGCCAGGGTTGGCCATAGTCCAGCCACAGCACCTGCGCGAGCAGCAGCAGCGCCAGTAGGGCGCCCAGTTGCAGACGTGGAAACTCCCAGACCCGTATCCACCAGACGCGGTACCGACAGAGCGGCAGCAGCGTGACGAGTGCCAGGAGGCCTGTACTGGCCAGCAAGATTCCTTCGAGCATGGCGTTCTCTTGGTGATCGATCAGTTCGGCGAACCGGCTTTGCACTCCTATGGGAGTGCAAGCGCCATGGCGTTCGACAGGCTGACAGGCGAAGCGTGCGGACGAGCGCGGGTTTGCATGTGCATCGGCGCGCTACGAGCTGCCGAGGGCTGAGCTGGTCGCCGGCGTTCCCCTGTGCGTCAGTGCTCGGCTGAAAGCATGCCGCTGGTCAGCGCCGGCAGATGCTCGGGCTGGCACAGGCTGTTCGCGCCTTGCAGGTACGGCTGCAGGATCGGCGCCATGCCCTTGAGCGTCTGTACCGGCAACGCCGAGGTAAAGCGGAAACTGTCGGCGGCGCGCCCCGGCACGTAGGCTGTCAGCGTGCCGAAGTGACGTGGCCCCAGGTAGAACACGAAGGTCGCGGTGCGGTTCAGCGCCAGCGAGCTGATCAGCCGTCCGCCGGCGCCGACGCTCTGGATGCGGTTGTCGCCGGTGCCGGTCTTCCCGCCGAGGCGCAGGGGAGTGCCATCGTCGGTGACGAAGGTGCCTTGCAGACGCCTCGCCGTTCCGCCTTCGACCACATTGGCCAGTGCGTCCTGCAGCGCGCGCGCCACTTCCACCGGCATCACCCGCTGACCGTTGCCGGCGACGAACCCCAGGCGTGTCTCGTAGGGCGTGCCCTGCGCGAAGTGCAGGTTGTCGATACGCACGCTGGGCAGGCGGACGCCGTCGTTGAGGATGATGCCCATCAGCTCGGCCAGCGCTGCCGGCCGGTCTCCGGAGCTGCCAAGCGCGGTGGCCAGCGATGGCACCAGGTTGTCGAACGGATAGCCCAGGCGCTGCCAGCGGCGATGGATATCGGTGAAGGCTTCCACTTCCAGCATGATGCGGATGCGGCTATCGCGTGCGCTCTTGTGTCGGCTGCGGAACAGCCAGCCGTAGACTTCCTGGCGTTCGGCGCGGCTGTTGGTGACCACGTCGGACAGCGTCGCCTGCGGGTTGGCGATCAGGTAGCCGAGCAGCCACAGGTCGAGCGGGTGGGTGCGGGCGATATAGGCCTGATCGGGCAGGCTGTAGGCGCCTGGGCCATAGCGCGTGTAGAGCTCATCCAGCTTCTTGTCGCTGAGATCGGCATCCGGCAGGTGCTGCTTGAGGAAGTGATCGAATACTTCGCGCTCGGCGTCCGGCATCAGGTAGCGATGCACGGCGGCCAGGCGTACGGGCGTCGGGCGCATGCCCTGAAGGAAGGTTTCGATCCGCTCGTTGGTGCTCTTGTTGCGGTACTTCTTCCAGAAGCGCTGCAGGAACACCGAGCCCTCGCGGTCGGCGAAACGGGTCAGGTATTCCTGGCGGCGCGGGTCCTTGTCGTCTTTCAGCAGCTCGGCGCTGTTGATGGTCTCGTAAGTGCTGTAGCTGACTAGATCGCGCATCAGGCGCACGAACGGCAGATTGATCGACTCTCGCAGCGATTCGCGCACCGTGGGAATACGGCCGTCGTCCTCGCGGCGGAAGTTGCCGAAACGGTGCATGCCGGCGCCGGTGAAGAAGCGCTCGGCCGGGCTCGCCGAGTAGCGGCGCTCCAGCGCTGCATCGAGCATGCGGTCCAGGCTGCGATCACTGTTGGTTGCCAGGTAGTCGATGGCCCAGCGACTGAGATTGGCACGCGCATCGATCTTGCGCAGTTCGCTCGGGCTGAGCTCGGAATAGCGCTGGTGCAGCTCGGCGATGACTTCCAGGTAGGTAGTCAGTACCCGCAGCTTGGCGGTCGAGCCCAGCTCCAGCTTGCTGCCTTCGTTGATGTCGAACGGCTGGTGGGTGTTGTCGGTCTGCACGCGCACGCGGAACCCTTCATCGCCGCGCTCGAACAAGGTGAAGCTGTAGCGCACATCAGCGGTCTTTTCCGGCGAGAGCATGCGATCGCCAAACAGGCCGACCGATTCGGCGAAGGCAGGATCGGCCAGGCGCACCAGGTATTCGCTGATCTGCCGCTGCAGGTCGCCCTGCAGCGGCGTGCTCGCCGTGAGGTCCAGCCGGTCGAGGTCGTACAGCGGCAGACTGAGCAGGCCGGCCAGGCGCATGCGCGCAACGGTGATCCCCTTGGTCGCCTCGACAGGACGAATCGCCTCCTCACGGCTGGGGTTGTCGGCCACCACCCGCTGGGCAAGTGCCGCATCGCGCAGTGCCGGGTCGACGATGCCGCCATTGGCCAGCAGGCGGATGTGGCTGTCGGTCAAATCAGCCATCTCCTCGCGACCGGCACCCAGGTAATACGACGGCCGGCGTTGGGCGATCAGCAGCGAGAGCACCTGGCGCAGGGCGAGACCGCGGGCCTGCGGATCGACCACGCTGACGGCACGCGGATCGAGCAGGCGGTTGACCTCGCGGAAGTCGGCGCCGAACCACAGCCGCAGGCCGTCGGCGATGCCGTGCACCTCGCCGTGCCCCGGCGCGGCGGAAAGCGGCACGCTGTTGAGGTAGTCACGCACGATGCGCTGGCGGGTGGCGAGCGTCTGCGGCCCCTCCCGGTAGGTCCGGATGCTGGCCGAGATCATCTGCCGGATCTTTTCTTGCGGGTCACCGGTGCGCCCTTCGGGGGAGTGCCGGTACTTTTCCACCTGAGTGGCCAGGGTGCTGCCGCCCGCCGCCTGGCCGCCGAGGCCCAGGCGTTTTTCCAGCTGGCTGATGGCCGCCTTGGTGAAGCGCGGCCAGTCCACCGCCGGGTTGGCGTTCGGCCGGCTGGCGTCCAGCAGCCCGCGGTCCTCGATGAACAGCAGGCTCATCACCACCAGCGGCGGAATGTCTTCGAAGCGCTCGTAGTACTGGCGCGGATAGCTGTTGGTATAGAGCGGTACGCCACGACAGTCGTTGATCGTCAGTCCGGCCTGGGATTGCTCAGGGTAGGGCGGGAAAAAACCGCGGCTGGTGTAATCCAGCAGCGCGCGCGAGAAGCGGGCTTGCTCCTCGATGCGGAAATTGCGCTGCACCAGGCGCTCGATGAAGTGCGGCAGGTCGACGTAACCCAGCCGGCGATCGAAGGGGCCATCCGTCGGAAACTGGATACGGGCGCTGGGCCCGGGTCGCACGCTGTAATCCAGATCGGCTGCGTAGCGACTTAGCCAATGGGATTGCCAACGAGAGCTTTCCAGCTCCTGCCAGCCGAGATAGCCGCCGCCGGCCAGCAGAAAACCCCCGACAACCAGCGCCAGCCGCCGTGCTGTCTTGCGGCGGGATTTGGCTGAGTTACGGGATGAGGCCGGTGAGGGGGCGCGCTGATAACGCCCATCCTGGGATGTCTTGTCGGACCGCCATACTGCGCCCATGTGTGCCTGGCTTCCTAGCAGTGTCTGAGCAAAGCATAGTCGGCGCGTGGGGCTTAAGCGATGGCGGTTTGACGAACGGAGCGGCTCAAGAATGCGCCCCGGGCAGCTTGCGATTGCCTGCCGCCGCAATCGCTCGCTACCGTAGCGCGGTCAACAACGCGACCGATGGATACCGGACGATGGCGCAACGCACATGAGCGACAAGGACTGGGTCAGGCGCCCGCACGAACCGGGACGGTTTGAGCGGCTGGAAGCCTATTTCGCCGGTTATGGGTTCGCTCCTCACCGGCACGATACCTATGCCATCGGCTGTACGCTGGCGGGCGTACATCGCTTCAATTACCGCAACTGTTCGCGCTACAGCCTGCCGGGCGACACCATCGTGTTGCACCCCGATGAACTGCATGACGGCGAGGCCGGCAGCGAGGCCGGTTTCCGCTACCGCATCGTCTACATCGAGCCCGCGCTGCTGCAGGGCGCGCTGGGCGGCCAGGCTCTGCCGTTCATCAACGAAGGCGTGTCCCGCGATCCGCGCATGCAACGGGCCGTCCGCAGCCTGCTGCAGAGCTTCGACAGGCCACTCGACAGGCTGGAGGAGCAGGATGCGCTATATGACGTTGCTCAGGCCCTGGCAGCAGTCTCCGGTGCCAAAGGCCGGCGCCGCAGTGTGGATTACCGTGCGGCCGAACGAGCCCGGGATTACATCCACGAACTCCTGACCCAGCCCATCAGCCTCGATGAACTGGAACGGGTGTCGGGCCGCGGCCGCTGGAGCCTGTCGCGGGATTTCCGCGCGCTGTATGGCACCAGCCCCTACCGCTATCTGACGCTGCGGCGACTCGACCGCGTGCGCCATCTGCTGCTTGGCGGAAGTGTGCCCAGCGATGCTGCGCTGATCGCCGGGTTCTCCGATCAGAGCCATGTGACCCGTCAGTTCAAGCAGGCCTACGGCCTTTCGCCTGGGCATTGGCTACGGCTGATACGCCGCGCCTGAGCCGCTTGGCTGCACGATCGTGCAAGACGCCAGCGGGTGGCGGCGCCGAGACTGGGCGAAACAGGTGCTGAACAGTGGGGATTGCGGATGACAGAAGCAGCGGATGCATTCGACCGGCCTCAGGGCGGGCCTGCGGCTCGACTGCCGGCACTGAGACGGGCGCTACCGGTCGCGCTGTCGGTCATGCCGGTAAGCATGCTATTCGGCGTGCTGGCAGCGCGTTCCGATTGGTCGATGCTGGAGATACTGCTCGTCGGTCTGCTCGGTTTCACTGGCAGTGGCCAGTTCGCCGCATTGCCGCTTAGCGAGCATGGCGCGGATTTTCTCACGCTGTTGCTCGTCACGGCCTCTATCAATAGTCGCTATCTGCCCATGGCACTCAGCACCGTCGATCGCCTGCCGGACGGCGCATTCAAACGCGCCTGTTGCGCGCATATGCTCGGCGACGAGGCCTATGCCAGCGAGCGTGATGACGATTCGCCCGGCGTGGTGCTGCGCATTCGCCTGGTCATTTTTCTTGTCTGGGTGCTGGCGGGTGTACTTGGCGCTGCGCTCGGCGAGGTGCTGTCCGACAGCTGGCTCGGCGACGATCTGAACCTCGCGTTTCCGGCAAGTGCTGTGCTGCTGTATCTGGCCGCGTCACAGCTCAAGAACCGGATCGGCTCGTTGCAAGATGATTGGCGGGTGACGCTCATGCGAGTTGGGCTTGCTGCTGCTGGAGCGAGCGGATTGATCCTGCTGCTGGGGCCGGTGTATTTCTGGGGGGCGGGCGTTCTGCTGGCGACCTGGCTGCTGGGCAGGAGCCGCGGATGAACGATGCGGCTCTGGTCACCCTTGCGGCGCTGGCGGTCACCAGCATGCTGGTGCGCGTCGTGCCGGCATTCGTCCGCTTCCCGCTGAGCGCACGAGGGATACACCTGGTCGGGCAGGTGATGCCAATGGCTGTGTTCCTCAACCTCGCCGTGTACGTCGTGTATAGCGAGATCAGCCATTCGCCCATCGCAGGCGGGCCGGCATTGATGGCCGTCGCGGTGCTCGCCCTGCATGGTCGGGTTGGGCTAACAGGCAGCACGCTGCTCGCGGCTGCCCTCTACTACCTGCTTGGCACTTACCTGGCCTGACCCGCTCAGAACCAGCGGTCGTTGCGTTTGCGGCCGCGGGTCAGCGACGGCAGGATCAGCCCAACCAGCAACCCGGCACCGGCGATGCTGCCGCCATAGATCATGTACTGCATGAGCATCTGCTTGTTCTCGTCACCGAGACGGGCCTGGGTAGCGCGCAGTTCGGACTGGGTTTCGGTCAGAGACGCTTCGAGCGCGGCGCGGCGGGCTTCGAGCTCGTCGATCAGCGCCTTGCGCGAATCGAGGGTCTCCTGCATGCCCTGTACCCGCAGTTGCCAGCTGTCATCGATGGTCTTGAGCTCTTCGCTCAGCTCAGCCACTTGTTGCTCGAGCTGCGGTAGGCGTTCGGCCTGGCCCGGGACTTCCTGCAACTCGCTGCTGGGAATCCAGACGGTTGAGCCCGACTCCGAGCGGACCTGGCTGTAGTCGCCCTGGGTGCTGATCAGTTCGACCTTTTGCCCGGAGGTCAGCGTACCGACGATGCGGTAGCCATCGGTTGGACCGCTACGTACATAGGTGTTCAGGCTGTCGCTGACCCAGCGTGTGTTGTCGGTGGGCTCTTGGGAATGGGCCGGCCCGGCGACCAGCATGGCGCCGAATAGGCCGGCGCCGATCCACTTGCACGACCGGGAGGAGGTAAGGCGGGAAAGCAGGGCAGAAGGATGAAGAGATATGGGCATGAAGGATTCGCGATATTGAAATAAGAGTAAGTCCCGGGGCGGGGCACTGAGGTTGGCTGCACCTGGCCCTTTGGGGCGCTGTCGATACCGGACGACAGGCACGTTGGACACAGCCGGCGGGGCGGCGACCCTAGTCGGGAGCCCGAGACACAAGGCGCGGAAATCGAGCGCGCAGTCGCCGCTCCGTATGGCGCATCAGCTGAATGACAGCCGTTGCGGCGAAAAGTTCGCGCGCGCTGCGCCAGTCGATGAGCGGCTTTCGGCGATATCGGATGTGCAAAACCTGGCCTTTTTTGCTTTGATTGCCGCCACATTATGGGTAGCGGTTCGCCCTTGATCATGGATATCGACGAGGGGAACACTTCTGGAAAATCTTACCCGCGAGGAGCTCGTAGCTGAGGTGGTGCGCTTGCGCGCCAAGCTGAATGACAGCACCACCGATGATTCCGAAATGCGCTATCGCCTGGCAGCCAAGGCCACCCGTGATGCCGTCTGGGATTGGGATCTCGAGTCGGATCATGTGCTCTGGAATGAGGCGCTGGAACAGGCCTATGGGTATCCGCTGGCGTTTGTCGACACGTCCGGCCAATGGTGGCTGGAGCAGATCCACCCGGCGGATCGTGAGCGGATCAGGCGATCGATCCACGCGATCATCGACGGCGGTGGCACGACCTGGACCGACGAGTATCGTTTTCAGCGCCTGGATGGGACATACGCGGAGATCCTCGATCGCGGCCATGTGATTCGTACGGCACAGGGCCGGGCGGTGCGCATGATTGGCGCAATGCTCGATCTGACCCGCGTACGTGCCGCCGAAGCGGCGTTGCGCCAGAGCGAAGAGCGTTTCAGCGCGATACTGCAGACCATCGAAGCGGCCTTTGCCATCGTTCAGGTCAAGTTCGACGCCGATGACCGCCCCGTGGACTACCGCTTCGTCGAGGTCAACCCGGCTTTCGAACGCCAGACAGGCGTCGATCTGCGCGGCAAATGGGTCACCGAGATCGCGCCGGAGCTGGAGCAGTTCTGGTTCGAAGCCTATGGCCATGTCGCCAAGACCGGTGAGCCGGCCAACTTCGAAAGCTACGCGCGAGCGTTCGAGCGCTGGTTCGACGTGCGGGCAGTCCGGGTCGGCGATCCCAGCGAGCGCCGGATCGCCATCCTTTTCAACGACGTTACCGAGCGGCGGGATGCCGAGAATCGTCTGCGCATCAGCGAAGCGCTGGCACGCGAGAATGTCCAGCGCGTCCAGCTGGCGTTGGCGGCTGGGGCGATCATTGGCACCTGGAACTGGGACCTGCAGACGGACCAGTTCACCGTCGATGACGGTTTTGCTCGCGCCTTCGGCCTCGATCCTAGGCTTGGCCGCGAAGGGCTCGGCCTGGAACAGATCATCACGACGGTCCATCCGGAAGACAGAGCGGGGCTGCTCGCCGCAATCGACGAGGCTATTGCCCGCGGTGGGGCCTACGCACACCAATACCGAGTACGTCGCGCCGATGGTCGTTACTACTGGATCGAGGCCAATGGCCGTGTCGATCATGGCCCGGACGGCACTGCGCTGAGCTTTCCGGGCGTGCTCATCGATGTCGAGGACCGACGCTCCATCGAGGCCGAGCGTGACCGTGCCACTGCAGCACTGCGAGCGCTGAACGACACCCTTGAGCAGCGCGTCGCCGAACGGACGGCCGAGTTGATCCACGCCGAGGAAAAGCTGCGCCAGTCGCAGAAGATGGAGGCGGTGGGGCAGCTGACTGGCGGTCTGGCGCATGACTTCAACAACCTGCTGGCCGGCATCAGCGGCGCGTTGGAGCTGATGAGCATGCGGATCGCCCAGGGCCGGCTGAACGATATCGACAAGTACATGCTGGCGGCTCAGGGCGCGGCCAAGCGTGCCGCGGCGCTGACCCACCGGCTGCTGGCGTTCTCCCGGCGGCAGACTCTGGATCCGCGGCCGCTTGACGTGAGTGTCCTGGTGGATGGCATGACCGAGCTGATCCAGCGCACGGTGGGCCCGAGCATCCTCGTCGAGACCATCAGCGCTCCCTTTCTCTGGCCCGTGTCGGTGGATGCCAGCCAGCTGGAGAACGCCATTCTCAATCTCTGCATCAACTCGCGTGACGCCATGCCAGACGGCGGACGCATCACCATCGAGACGGCCAATCGCTGGCTCGGGCCGGACGCTGCGCAGGCGCAAGAGCTGCCCGCCGGGCAATACCTCTCGCTGTCGGTGAGCGATACCGGCACGGGAATGACGCCGGGTGTGATGGCCAAGGCGTTCGATCCGTTCTTTACCACCAAGCCGATCGGTGAAGGCACGGGGCTCGGGCTTTCGATGATCTACGGTTTCGCCAAACAGTCGGGGGGGCAGGTACGTGTCAGCTCGGAAGTGGGCCAAGGCACCTCGATGACCATCTACCTGCCGCGCTATCACGGTCAGGCAGGCGCCGCTGCCGCTACCCCGGACCGCAGCGGCGCGACCCTGGCCGGAGCCTGTGCGACCATCCTGATCGTCGACGACGAACCGACTGTACGCCTGCTGCTGACCGATGTGCTTGGCGATCTCGGCTACACATTGATCGAGGCGGCGGACAGCCTTGCTGGGCTGAAGCTGCTGCAGTCGGATGTTGCGATCGATCTGCTGATCACCGATGTCGGGTTGCCGGGCGGAATGAACGGGCGGCAGATGGCCGACGCTGGAAGGCAGGTCCGGCCAGGTCTCAAGACGCTGTTCATCACCGGCTATGCGGAAAGCGCAGCCCTGGGCAACAGCTCGCTTGGAGAGGGCATGCAGGTACTGACCAAGCCGTTCGCGATAGAGATCCTCGCCGCTCGTGTACTGGAACTGCTCAGCAGCTAAGGCCGGGGCGGCCCAGGATGATTTCTCGGCGGTGTTGAATATCCACGGCAATGCGCCTAGCCACTCGCCCTGCTTTCCAGGGCCGCCGATTCCGATGGCTCTAACCTCTCGGTTCCGTCGGTGTGGATCGAATGAAATCACTGTTGCATCCGGGGCGGGCTGTCGCGCTCGTATTCCTGTTCGCCATCCTCTGTGGTACCGCCCTCCTGTCCCTGCCGGCCGCTCACGTGCAGAGCGAGCCGGTACCCTGGGTTACTGCATTGTTCACTGCTGTCTCGGCGGTCTGCGTGACCGGCCTGGTGGTGGTCGACACCGGCACCTACTGGTCGACCTTCGGCCAGGTGGTGATCATGGTGCTGTTCCAGCTCGGTGGTTTCGGCATGATGACCCTGGCGACCTTGCTGGGCTTGCTGGTCAACCGTTCGTTCCGCTTGCGGGCCAAGCTGATCGCGCAGGCCGAGTCCCATGTACTGGGTCTGGGCGACATCAGCAGCGTGGCGAAACTGGTGCTGGTCGTCACGCTGCTGATGGAGCTGGCGGTCATGCTGCTGCTGACCCTGCGGCTGCATCTGTCGTACGGGCTTGGCTGGGGCGAGGCCGCCTGGAGCGGCCTGTTCCATGCCGTATCGGCGTTCAATAACGCGGGATTCTCCATTCATGGCGATGGCCTTGTGCGCTACGCCACCGATGAATTCATTCTGCTGACGATCATGTGCGCCATCGTCATCGGCGGCATCGGCTTTCCGGTTCTCAACGATCTGCGCCGCAGGTGGTCGGACCCGCGTCACTGGTCGCTGCACACCAAGCTGACGCTGTCCGGGACGGCGGTGCTGCTGGTGGGCGGCTTCATGGCGGTGCTGCTGTTCGAGTGGTCCAACCCGGGTACGCTCGGGCCCATGGCCTGGGCCGACAAGCTTCTTTCGGCAGCCTTCGTTTCGGTCTCGGCGCGTGCGGCCGGTTTCAATGCGCTCGATATCGGCGCGCTGACCCATGAGAGCTGGGCGCTGCACTATTTCCTGATGTTCATCGGTGGCGGCAGTGCCGGTACTGCCGGTGGGGTGAAGGTCGGAACCGTGGCCATCCTGGCGCTGCTGGTGATCGCCGAGATCCGCGGCAGGGCCGACACCGAAGCGTTCGGCCGCCGGGTCGGCAGTTCGGCCCAGCGCCAGGCGATCACCGTGCTGGTGCTGGGGAGCGCCATGGTCGTGCTCGGTACGCTGGTCATCCTGCGTGACACCGACATTCCCACCGATCAGGTGATCTTCGAAGTCATTTCCGCATTCGGCACCGTCGGCCTGTCCACCGGTATCACCGCCGATCTGCCGGAGACCAGCCAGCTGATGCCGACGCTGCTCATGTACGTCGGCCGGGTCGGCACCATCACCCTGGCCGCCTCGCTCGCGCTGGGCGAGCACCGCATGCCTTACCGCTATCCGGAGGAGCACCCAATTGTTGGCTAAATTGTTGTTTTCAGAGCAATTTTCGTTCTCCAAAGGCGACAGTGTGGTGGTCATCGGGTTGGGGCGATTCGGCAGCTCGGTGGCGCGCTCACTGACGCGCCTGGGGCACGACGTGATGGGCATCGATCAGGCCGCCGAGCCCGTGCATGCCTGGGCCGATCTGCTGACCCATGCGGTGCAGGCCGATTCCGCCAATGTCATGGCGCTGCGGCAGCTCGGCGTCGCCGATTTCCCCCACGCCATCGTCGGTATCGGCTCGGACATGGCGGCGAGCCTGATGACCATCATGGCGTTGACCGAACTGGGCATCAAAGACATCTGGGTCAAGGCGCTGACCACCGAGCATGGACAGATCGCGACGCGGATCGGTGCGCATCATGTGGTCTATCCCGAGGCGGACATGGGCGAGCGGGTTGCCCATCTGATCTCCGGGCGGATGATGGATTTCATCGAGTTTGACGACGGCTTCGCCATCGCCAAGATCCATGCGCCCGAGCGCATCCACAACAGCACCCTGGCTGCGGCTGGGGTGCGCGAAAAATTCGGCGTGACTGTCGTCGGCCTCAAGCGGGCCAACCAGGACTTCCAGCACGCGACGCCCAGCACCCAGGTGCTGCCGGGCGATCTGCTGATCGTCTCGGGGCCGACCCATGACATCCAGCGTTTCGCTGGCCAGGGGCGCAAGGGAAGCTGAAGCTAGTCTCCGTTAGTGCGGTGGTCCGGAGGCGACTACGCTTCTTGGGCGGCCGAGCCTCGACCGTGCGCGCGCTGCCCCTGAGCGGCGCTTTCGGTACTGACGGAGGAGACAGAAGGTGAACTCATTAACTGGGGGCTGCCTGTGCGGCAACGTGCGCATCGTGACGGCGGGGCAGCCCTATCGAGTCGGCATCTGTCATTGCCTGGACTGCCGTAAGCATCATGGCGCGCTGTTCTACGCCGCTGCGGTGTTCCCGCAGGATGCGGTGACCGTCGAGGGTGAGACGGCCGAATACGCCGGACGGTACTTCTGCCCCCGCTGTGGCTCATCGGTTTTTTCCCGCTTCGCCGATGAGATCGAGGTACACCTAGGCGCACTGGATGCGCCCGACCAGCTGACGCCAACGTACGAATGCTGGACCGTGCGCCGCGAAGGCTGGCTGCCGGCGTTTCCCCTCAACCGGCGCTACCCGCACGATCGCGACGACTCCAGCCGCTTCGAATGAGCGTCATTGCCCGCTGGCGATCAGCGGCTGCTCGGTCTTCTGCGTGTTCGGCAGCACGCGAATCGCGATGAATTTCGAAGTCGGCGTGTGGCTGCGCTCGCCAAAGCTCTCCAGCGGCACCAGCGGATTGGTTTCCGGGTAGTAGGCGGCGGCCTGGCCGAGCGGAGTGTCGTACGCGAGCAGGGTGAAACCGCGCACGCGGCGCTCGATGCCGTCGTCCCAGAGCGAGAGCAGATCGACCTGCTGGCCGGCTTCCAGGCCCAGCCGCTGGATGTCGACTGGATTGACGAACACCACATCGCGCATGCCTTTCACCCCACGATAGCGATCATCCAGACCATAGAGCGTGGTGTTGTACTGATCGTGGGAGCGCAGCGTCTGCAGGATCAGGTCGGCCTCCACGCCGTCATGGCGGGCCTGTTCGGGCAGCAGATCGGCCGGCAACGGGTGCGCCTTGAACTCGGCGCGACCGCTGGCGGTGTTCCATTCGCGCCGGGCAGCGGCATTGCCCAGGTAAAAGCCGCCAGGGCGATGCAGGCGGTGGTCGAAGCCGGTGAAACCGGGAATGGTGGCGGCGATCAGCTCGCGAATACGGCTGTAGTCCTCCACCAGCCAGAGCCAGTCCACCGGGTGTTTGCCCAACGTGGCGGCGGCGATGCCGGCGACGATGGCCGGCTCCGAACGCATTTCGGCGGACGCGGGCTCGAGCTGGCCGCGCGAGGCGTGGATCATGCTGAACGAGTCTTCCACGGTGACCGCCTGCGGGCCGCAGGCCTGGCGGTCGATGTCGGTGCGACCGAGGCAAGGCAGGATCAGCGCGTCACGGCCCATGGTCAGGTGGCTGCGGTTGAGCTTGGTGCTGATCTGTACGGTCAGCGCGCAGTTGCGCAGCGCCTGCTGCGTACGCGGGGTGTCCGGCGTGGCCTGGGCGAAGTTGCCGCCCAGACCGATGAATACCTTGACCTGCCCGGCGAGCATGGCCTGGATGCATTCCACGGTGTTGTAGCCGGGCTGGCGTGGCATCGGCAGGTCGAACTGGCGCTGCAGTGCATCGAGCAGCGCAAGCGGCGGCCGCTCGTTGATGCCCATGGTGCGGTCGCCCTGCACGTTGCTGTGGCCGCGCACCGGGCAGGCGCCAGCGCCGGGCTTGCCGATGTTGCCGCGTAGGAGCAGCAGGTTGGCGATTTCCTGGATGGTCGCCACCGAGTGACGGTGCTGGGTAATGCCCATCGCCCAGCAGACGATGGCCCTGTCGGCGTTGCGGTAGATCGCGGCGGCGTGGCGAATGGTCTCGCGGTCGAGCCCCGACTGCTGCTCGATCAGCGCCCAGGGCGTGGCTTCGATCTCGGCCAGATAGGCGTCCAGCCCGCGGCTGTGCTCAGCCAGAAACGCGTGATCGAACACCGCCGGCGCGCCGCTGGCCTGGGCTTCCTGCTCCCATTGCAGCAGGTACTTGGCGATACCGCGCAGCACCGCCAGATCGCCGCCGAGATTGGGTCGCAGGTAGGCGCTGTGAGTCGGCGCGTCCTGGTTGGCGAGCATCTCGATGGGCTTCTGCGGGTGCTGGAAGCGTTCCAGGCCGCGCTCGCGCAATGGATTGAAGCAGACCACCTGAGCGCCGCGCTCCACAGCCTGACGCAATGGTTCGAGCATGCGCGGGTGATTGGTGCCGGGGTTCTGCCCGAGAACGAAGATCGCATCGGCGTGAGCGAAATCCTCCAGCGTCACCGTGCCCTTGCCGACGCCGATGGATTCGCTCAGGGCGACGCCGCTGGCCTCGTGGCACATGTTCGAGCAGTCGGGAAAGTTGTTGGTGCCGAAGCTGCGACCGAACAGCTGGTAGAGATAGGCCGCTTCGTTGCTGGCCCGGCCGGACGTGTAGAAAGCTGCCTGGTGCGGGCTGTCCAGGCCGTTCAAGTGTCGTGCGATCAGCGCAAAGGCATCGTCCCAGCTGATCGGCTGATAGCGGTCGCTGGCGGCGTCGTAACGGACCGGTTCACTCAGGCGGCCCTGGTATTCGAGCCAGTAATCGCTCTGCTGGCGTAACTGGCTGACGCTGTGGCGGGCGAAGAAGGCGGCGTCCACGCGACGCCGAGTCGCTTCCCAGTTCACTGCCTTGGCGCCGTTCTCGCAGAACTTCACCGCGCCGGCTTCCGGCGAGTCACCCCAGGCACAGCCAGGGCAATCGAAGCCGCCGTTCTGGTTGGTGCGCAGCATGGCGCGGATGTTCTTCAGCGCGTTGCCACTGCCGAGCCAGGCGCTGGCCACGCTGCGCAGCGCGCCCCAGCCGCCTGCCGGGCCGGCGTAGGGCTGGAAACGGGTGGCGGGATGGAAGCGGGACGTGCGGCTCATGGGTGGCATCCGTTCTGTTCGGGCAGCGCGGGCGCCGGGCTGTAGACCCGCGGCGCGCTGTGGTGGGGCAAGTGAATGAGGTTTAGGTGGTGCCGACGCGCCCACTCGACGGTCAGATGGGTCGGCGCGGACAGACTGACCAGGGTGCCGATACCGGCACGCACGGCCTTGTGGATCAGCTCCAGGCTGCAGCGGCTGGTGACCACGACGAAGCCTTCGCTTGGCGTACGGCGCTGCAGCATCAGCGCACCGATCAGCTTGTCCAGGGCGTTGTGCCGGCCGATGTCCTCGCGGCACAGGGCGATCTCTCCGTTGCCGTCGATATACAGTGCCGCGTGCAGTGCGCCGCTATCGCGGGCCAGCAGCTGGGCGTCGGCGATGCGCTGGCGTAGATCGTGGAAATGCCCTTCGGGCGGCAGCTCGATTGGCGAAAGTGGTGCGAGCTGCGGCAATGCCTGCTCCAGCGCCTGCACACCGCACAGGCCACAACCGCTGTGGCCGGCCAATTGCCGCCGTTGTTGCTTGATGTGCCAGAACGCCCGCGGGCTTACCTGTACTTCGGCATGCTGCGCGCTGCCATCGCCCCGCAAACGCAGATCGCGTAGATCATCGATGCGCTCGATCAAGCCGGCGCTCAGGCTGAAGCCGATAACGAAGTCTTCCAGGTCCAGCGGCGTCACCATCATCACGGCCTGATTGAGGCCGTTGTAGCTGATGGCCAGGGCGCATTCGTCAGCCAAGGGGGCCGCGCCGAGATCCGGAGCATTGGCGCTTGGGGCGTTGAGGGTGGCGTATTGCATGGCGATGGCCTGCGACAGGTCGACGCAGGGAGCCTAGGAGCGCAGGGATGGATCGTCCAATCGCTATGTTCGATAGGGTGATCGAGCGTATCGATCGCCCGTCAGGAGATGGCAGGTCTTTGCCGCTGTAACAGCTCGCGCGCTTCGTTGAAACAGGCTTCGCCCAGCGCGGATCGCGGTGAGCCGCGACGCAGGATCAGCCCCAGCGGCGCGAGGGTACTGGCGTTCTCGATGGGCGTCAGGGTCAGTCGGCTGTCCAGTGCTTCGAGGCCGCTATCCAGCGGCATGATTGCGCAACACAGTCCGGCCTCTACGGCCTGCAGCAGATGGTGCACAGCATCGGTCTGCAGCCGCGGTGCCAGGCTCAGGCCACGGCTACGCAGCGCATGGTCGATGGACTGGCGAAAGTGCATGCCGCCGGTCAAAAGACCGAGCGGAAGATCGGCCAGGGCATCCCAGCGCAGCGATGGCGCGTCGAAGCGAAAATGGCGCTCGTCATGCAACAGCCCCATGCGGGTTTCGCCGAGCGGCAGGCTGGTGAAGTGCGCGTCATCCAGCCGCTCCAGATAGGACAGGCCCAGGTCCAGCAGATTGCGATTGAGCCGTTCGAGAATCTGATCGCTGCTCAACGCGAACAGCTCGAAGCGCAGGTTCGGGTGGCGCTCGCCGAAGGCCTGCACCAGTTGCATCGGGTCGAAACCGGCCAGCGGCACCACGCCCAGGCGCAAGGTGCCGACCAGCTGACCACGGCAGGAGGCGGCTTCTGCCAGCAGGCCGTCCTGTGCGGCGAGCAGGCTGCGCGCCCAGGCCAGGATGCGTTCGCCTTCGGCGGTGAAGCCTTCGAAGCGCTGGCTGCGGATCACCAGTTGCAGGCCGAGCTCTTCTTCGAGACCGCGCAGGCGCATCGACAGCGTCGGCTGGGTGACATGGCAGCGCGCCGCGGCCTGACCGAAATGACGCGTTTCATCCAGCGCCACGAGAAACTTCAGCTGCTTGATATCCATGCCCGCTCGCCTCGAAGGTAGTGCGGGCGGCACCTTAGCACGCCGTCAGGGGGCGTCGAACAGCGGCTGCAGCCCGCTGGGCACCACGCCGGTCCAGCGCTTGAAGGCGCGGCGGAAGTTGGTGGTGTCGTTGAAGCCGAGGTGCCGCGCCACGGCCTCGTTGCCGAGGCCGCGGGCCTGATAGAGGTAGAGCGCGACGTGCGTGCGCACCAGATCGAGCTGTTCCTGGAAGTGCGTGCCGTGCTTGGCCAGCTTGCGCTTGAGCGTCGCCGGACTCATGGCGAACGCCAGCGCGACGCGCTCCAGGTTCAGCGGCTCGCGGATGTTGTCATGCAGATACTGGTAGAACGCATCGAGAAACGCACAGGGGCCTTCCAGCGCATCGATCTGCTGCTGGCTGGCCTGCTGCGCGACCTGGCCTACCGTGGCCGAAGCATCCGGCCAGGGCTGATGCAGGTACTCGCGAGGCAGGCTGAGCAGGGTCAGGTGGCGGTCGAACTGCAGCGCGTCACCCAGGTGCACCCAGTACTGCTCGACATGGCGCGGTTGCGGGTAGGCAAACTGGAAGCGCCAGGGCAGGCGCAGGCCGCTGCCGCGCTTGCACAGCGCGACGATGGCGGTCAGGTGCGCTTCGATGAGAAACCGTTGGTGGCGGCCGGCGCTGCCATTGTCCAGCCAATAGATGTGCAGCTGCTGCTCGTCCAGCAGCAGCCTTGGCGCCAGCAGCGGGCAGAGCAGGGCGCGGAACTGGCTAAGCCGCTCCAGCGCCTGTTCGAGGTTGCCGGCGTTGGCCAAGGCAAGGCTGACATCGCCGTAATGCCCGGGCAGCAAGCGCTGGCCGAACAGAAAGCTGCTGTCCGCAGCACCCAACAAGCGTTCGGTGTTGCCGATGAGCGTCAGCAGCTGCTCCGGGCTGACGCGGGCACGACCGCTGGCGACGTCCTCGTAGAACAGCCCGCTGCCGCGCAGCAGCGCATGGCTGTCGATACCGCGCGAGAGCGCCAGGTCGAGCAACACCGCCGGCTGGTGGTGCGCGGCGATGAAGCGGGTGTCCCATTCATACCAGCGTGACGGGCTTTCCATGGTCGCCTCAGGCGCAGCGTGGCAGTGACTGCTTGGCCTTGGCCAAACCGAGGTTGAGGCGTTTGAGCAACTGCTCGGCATCGTCGTCGAAGGCCATCACCACCGCGGTGCTGGCACGCAGATGCAGGCGCTCGCCGTGCTGGCGGGTCTTGTGCGCGAGGCTGGCCACGGCGGTCTGCAACTCCTCGGCGAGCTGCCGCGCCTGTTGCTCGGCGGTATCGGGCAGCAGCACGACGAAGCGATCCCCGGCGAGGCGGCAGAGCAGGTCCTGATGGCGCAGGTTGAGCACCAGTAACTGCGCCACGGCCTGCAGCACCAGGTCACCCTCGGCCTGGCCGTAACGCTGGTTGACCCGACTGAACTCGTCGAGGTCCACCGCCAGCAGCGACAGCGGCCTTTGCTCGTCGGCAGCCTGGCGCAGTGCCTGATCCAGCTGCCGCCGCAGGTATTCGGCGGTGCCGAGCGGGGTCAGGTTGTCGAACAGCCGATGCTCGCGGAAGAGCCGCTCGCGTTTGTGCATCTGCGCGTTGATGGCGCGCTGTTCCTGGTTCAGGTGGTAGATGCCGAAGGTCAGCAGCAACAGACCCACCGGCATGGGCGCGGTTTCCAGCCAGTTATCCCAGGCGATGCCGGCGGGGATCTGGATGAACTCGTCGAGCAGGTCCATCCACCAGGAAAAGCAGATGCAGGCCAGCCCCAGCGCCAGCAGCCGCGTCACCCGGCCGGCCGGGCGGCTGTGCAGCAGCATGATCAGCCAGGCGAGGGCGAGGGCTGCGCAACCACCTTCGCCGACGACGTCCATCCAGTCGATCTCGCCCCAGGATTTGACCGTGCCGACGGCGAGCAGCAGCTGCAGACCGACGTTGGCGGCCAGGGCGAGGCCGAGGAGGGTGAGGGTGTGGAGTTTGAGCAGGGATTTCATCGGGTCTCCGTGGCGAGGGATCGCGCCAATGCGTGAGGGCACGGAAACAGATGGATGTGACGGTTGGATGAATGGGGTGGGGGTTGAATTGGCTCAGGGTTTTTTTGGTTTGGTTGATTTGCTGGGTGAGATTAGGGATGTGGTTTGCCCTGCTGGATTTGGATCAGTTCTGGACGAGGGGCTTGCTGGCATCGAGTCGATGCCGATTGCCGAGTTGCCTGGCGATTCAGGTTTCGCCCTGCTGGGCGAGTTCCTTTTGGCAGTCGCCCGGATGGCCGGCCCCCCAAAAGGAACCAAAAGGTCTTGCCCCACCATCCGGGTCTCGCTGCGCTCGACTCCCCTCGTTCCATCGCTGC
>NZ_JAMOHM010000012.1 GCF_024448335.1 Stutzerimonas frequens | reverse complement strand
GTAATATTTGACGATGATGAAAAGGGCCCCCTCGGGGGCCCTTTTCTATTATTGATCATTTATTGACACCCTATGGGCGCATCCGTACAATTGCGCCTCCTTTTACCGGGGGTATTGCGCCTGGTAGGGTGGCTACTTGGAGTCTGAGGTCAAAATGCAAAACCAACAAATCCGTATTCGGTTGAAGGCTTTTGACCATCGCCTGATCGATCAATCAACCCAGGAAATCGTGGAAACCGCGAAACGTACTGGTGCTCAGGTGCGTGGTCCGATTCCGCTGCCAACCCGCAAAGAGCGGTTCACTGTGCTGGTTTCTCCGCACGTCAACAAAGACGCGCGCGATCAGTATGAAATCCGAACCCACAAGCGTGTGCTGGACATCGTTCAGCCGACCGACAAAACCGTCGATGCGCTGATGAAGCTCGATCTTGCGGCTGGTGTGGAAGTGCAGATCAGCCTCGGCTAAAACCTGAGAGTTTTAGTCGTGTAACGCTCTGAAATGGGCGGCCATAGCGGGTGAAAGCCCCGTACACTCAAGAGGTTTCAAAATGACTATTGGTGTAGTCGGTCGTAAATGCGGCATGACCCGCGTTTTCACCGAGGATGGTGTCTCTATTCCGGTTACGGTCATCGAGATCGAGCCGAATCGCGTCACTCAGTTCAAAAATGAAGAGAGCGATGGCTATCGTGCAGTGCAGGTTACTGTCGGTGAGCGTCGCGCGTCCCGTGTCACCAAGGCTCAGGCCGGTCACTTCGCCAAGGCGAACGTTGCTGCTGGTCGTGGCGTCTGGGAATTCCGCCTAGATGGCGAGGAGTTCCAGGTTGGTGATCAGATCAATGCCGAGATTTTCCAGGCGGGGCAGCTGGTGGATGTCACCGGTCAGTCCAAGGGTAAAGGCTTTGCCGGTACCATCAAGCGCTGGAACTTCCGTGGTCAGGACAATACCCACGGTAACTCCGTATCCCACCGCGTCCCGGGCTCTATCGGTCAGTGCCAGACTCCAGGTCGTGTATTCAAGGGCAAGAAGATGTCCGGGCACATGGGCGCCGAGCGCGTAACCGTGCAGTCTCTGGAAATCGTGCGCGTCGATGCCGAGCGTAACCTGCTGTTGGTCAAGGGCGCAGTGCCCGGCGCCACCGGTGGTGACGTGTTCGTGCGTCCGGCCGCCAAGGCTCGCGGTTAAGGGGGAGTTCACATGCAATTGAATGTAAATGGCGCACAGGCCATCGAAGTCTCCGATCGCACCTTTGGTGGTGAGTTCAACGAGACGCTGGTGCACCAGGCTGTCGTCGCCTACATGGCTGGCGGTCGTCAGGGTAGCAAGCAGCAGAAAACCCGCTCCGACGTGTCTGGTGGTGGCAAGCGTCCGTGGCGCCAGAAGGGCACCGGTCGCGCGCGCGCCGGTACCACGCGTGGTCCGATCTGGCGTGGCGGTGGTGTGACTTTCGCTGCTCGTCCGCAGAACCATGAGCAGAAGCTGAACAAGAAGATGTATCGCGCTGCGCTGCGTTCCATCCTTGCTGAGCTTGTCCGCTCCGAGCGTCTGGTTGTCGTAGAAGATTTCGCCGTCGAGGCCCCGAAGACCAAGGCGCTTGCTAGCAAGCTCAATGGTATGGGTCTGAGCGACGTGCTGATCGTTTCCGATGCTGTCGATCAGAACCTGTACCTCGCTGCGCGCAATCTGCCGCATGTCGACGTACGTGACGTTCAGGGTTCCGATCCGGTCAGCCTGATCGCCTATGACAAGGTGTTGATCACCGTGTCGGCTGTGAAGAAATTCGAGGAGCTGCTGGGATGAACCAGGAACGCGTATTCAAAGTCCTGCTTGGTCCGCACGTCTCTGAGAAGGCTACCGTGCTGGCTGACAGCAAGAAGCAATTCGTTTTCAAGGTTGCGACCGACGCAACCAAGCTGGAAATCAAGAAGGCTGTTGAGAGCCTGTTCGACGTGAAGGTCGCCGCGGTCAACACCCTGAATGTACAGGGTAAGACCAAGCGAACCGCTCGCGGTCTGGGCAAGCGCAACGACTGGAAGAAGGCGTACATCGCTCTTCAGCCAGGCCAGGATCTCGATTTCTCCGGCAGTGCTGAGTAAGGAAGGGGTGCATCATGGCAATCGTTAAATGCAAACCGACTTCCGCGGGCCGCCGTTTTGTGGTCAAGGTGGTCAATCAGGAGCTGCACAAAGGCGCTCCGTACGCACCGCTGCTCGAGAAGAAGTCGAAGTCTGGCGGCCGTAACAACAACGGTCGTATCACCACCCGCCACATTGGTGGTGGTCATAAGCAGCACTATCGTCTGGTCGATTTTCGTCGCAACAAGGATGGCATTCCGGCCATCGTCGAGCGTATCGAATACGATCCGAACCGTACTGCGCACATCGCGCTGCTGAAGTATGCCGACGGTGAGCGTCGCTACATCATCGCGCCGAAAGGCGTGAGCGCTGGCGATCAGCTGGTCTCGGGCATCAATGCTCCGATCAAGGCTGGTAACAGCCTGCCGCTGCGTAACATCCCGCTGGGTTCTACCGTTCACGGTGTCGAGCTCAAGCCGGGCAAGGGCGCTCAGATCGCTCGTTCAGCTGGTGCTTCGGCTCAGCTGGTCGCTCGCGAGGGTTCCTACGTGACGCTGCGTCTGCGTTCCGGCGAGATGCGCAAAGTGCTGGCTGAGTGCCGTGCGACCCTGGGCGAGGTCTCGAATTCCGAGCATAGCCTGCGTTCGCTGGGTAAAGCTGGTGCCAAGCGCTGGAAGGGCATTCGTCCGACCGTTCGTGGTGTCGCGATGAACCCGGTCGATCACCCGCACGGTGGTGGTGAAGGTCGTACCTCCGGTGGTCGTCATCCGGTGTCGCCATGGGGCTTCCCGACTAAGGGCGCGAAGACCCGCACTAACAAGCGCACCGATAACATGATCGTCCGTCGTCGCAAGTAACTAGAGGGATACGACAGTGCCGCGTTCTCTGAAAAAAGGTCCTTTTATCGATCTTCACCTACTGAAGAAGGTCGAAGCGGCGGTGGAAAAGAACGATCGCAAGCCAGTCAAGACCTGGTCGCGCCGTTCGATGATCCTGCCGCAAATGGTCGGTCTGACCATCGCTGTACATAACGGTCGTCAACATGTCCCGGTCCTGGTGTCCGAAGACATGGTCGGCCACAAACTCGGCGAGTTCGCTGCTACCCGCACTTATCGCGGGCACGTCGCGGACAAGAAAGGCAAGCGCTAAGGGGTAAGGAAAGATGGAAGTAGCCGCTAAGTTGTCGGGCGCTCGCATCTCCGCCCAGAAAGCCCGCCTGGTCGCCGACCAGATCCGCGGGAAGAAGGTGGGCGACGCGCTCAACCTCCTGGCTTTCAGTAGCAAGAAAGCCGCCGAGATCATGAAGAAAGTGCTGGAGTCGGCCGTTGCCAACGCCGAGCACAACGAAGGCGCCGATGTGGATGATCTGAAAGTCTCCACCGTCTTCGTCAACGAGGGGCGTTCGCTTAAGCGCATCATGCCGCGTGCCAAGGGCCGCGCTGATCGCATCGTCAAGCGGTCTTGCCATATCACTGTCAAGGTTGCGGACAAGTAACGGAGTCGATCAGATGGGTCAGAAAGTACATCCCACTGGCATTCGCCTGGGAATCGTCAAGGAGCACACCTCCGTCTGGTACGCAGACGGCCGCACGTATGCAGACTATCTGCTTGCAGATCTGAACGTGCGTGAGTACCTCCAAGACAAACTAAAAAGCGCGTCCGTAAGCCGTATCGATATCCATCGCCCGGCTCAAACCGCACGCATCACCATCCACACCGCTCGTCCCGGCATCGTGATCGGCAAGAAAGGTGAAGATGTTGAGAAGCTGCGTCAGGACCTGACCAAGCAAATGGGTGTGCCGGTGCACATCAATATCGAAGAGATCCGCAAGCCGGAGCTCGACGCAATGCTGGTTGCACAGAGCGTAGCTCAGCAGCTGGAACGTCGCGTGATGTTCCGTCGCGCCATGAAGCGCGCCGTACAGAATGCCATGCGCATTGGTGCCAAGGGCATCAAGATCCAGGTCAGTGGTCGTCTGGGTGGGGCTGAAATCGCCCGTACCGAGTGGTATCGCGAAGGTCGTGTGCCGCTGCACACCCTGCGTGCCGATATCGATTACAACACTTACGAAGCGCACACCACCTACGGTGTGATTGGTGTCAAGGTGTGGATCTTCAAAGGCGAAGTGATTGGTGGTCGCCATGAAGAGCTCAAGCCTCAAGCGCCTGCTCCTCGTAAAAAAGCTGCTAAGTAAGGGGTACGCCAAATGTTGCAACCCAAGCGTACAAAATTCCGCAAGCAGATGACCGGCCACAACCGTGGTCTGGCTCAGCGCGGTAGCAAGGTCAGCTTCGGCGAGTTCGCGCTGAAGTCTGTTTCTCGTGGTCGTCTGACTGCGCGTCAGATCGAGGCTGCACGTCGTGCGCTGACTCGTCACGTCAAGCGTGGCGGTAAGATCTGGATCCGCGTGTTCCCCGACAAGCCCGTTACCAAGAAGCCCCTCGAAGTTCGTATGGGTAAAGGTAAGGGTAGCGTCGAGTACTGGGTAGCCCAGATTCAGCCGGGCAAGGTGCTTTACGAGATCGAGGGTGTTTCCGAAGAGCTGGCGCGTGAGGCTTTCGCCCTGGCCGCTGCAAAGCTGCCGCTCGCCACCTCCTTTGTTAAGCGGACGGTGATGTGATGAAAGCGAATGAACTTCGTGAAAAATCCGTTGAGCAGCTGAACGAGCAACTGCTCGAGCTGCTGCGGGACCAGTTCAATCTGCGTATGCAGAAAGCGACTGGCCAGTTGGGGCAGTCTCACCTGCTCTCGCAAGTCAAGCGCGACATCGCTCGTGTCAAGACTGTGCTCAACCAGCAGGCAGGTAAGTGATCATGGCTGAAGCTCAGAAAACCGTCCGCACGCTGACCGGCCGCGTCGTCAGCGACAAGATGGACAAGACCATCACCGTACTGATCGAGCGTCGCGTGAAGCACCCGATCTACGGCAAATACGTGAAGCGTTCGACCAAACTGCACGCCCACGACGAAACCAACCAGTGCCGTATCGGCGACAAGGTCACCATCCGCGAGACTCGTCCGCTGGCCAAGACCAAGACCTGGATGCTGGTTGACGTCGTTGAACGTGCCGTCGAAGTCTAAGGGCTAGGGGTCGGAGAAATTATATGATTCAGACTCAATCCATGCTCGATGTGGCTGATAACAGTGGCGCTCGTCGCGTCATGTGTATCAAGGTGCTCGGCGGTTCGCACCGTCGTTACGCCGGCATCGGCGACATTATCAAGGTTACCGTCAAGGAAGCGATTCCTCGTGGCAAGGTCAAGAAAGGCCAGGTTATGACCGCTGTTGTGGTTCGTACCCGCCATGGTGTCCGTCGTCCCGATGGTTCCATCATCCGCTTCGATGGCAACGCTGCTGTTCTGTTGAACAACAAGCAAGAGCCTATCGGCACCCGTATCTTTGGGCCGGTGACGCGTGAGCTTCGTACAGAGAAGTTCATGAAGATCGTCTCGCTCGCCCCTGAAGTGCTGTAAGGAGTAGCCGCATGCAAAAGATTCGTCGCAACGACGAGATCATCGTCATCGCCGGCAAAGACAAGGGCAAGCGCGGTAAGGTGCTCAAGGTGCTCGCTGACGACCGTCTGGTCGTCGGTGGGATCAACCTCGTCAAGCGCCATACCAAGCCGAACCCGATGTCCGGCGTTCAGGGCGGTATCGTCGAGAAAGAGGCGCCTTTGCACGTCTCTAACGTCGCCATTTTCAACGGCGAAACCAACAAGGCAGACCGTGTTGGCTTCAAGGTTGAAGAAGGCAAGAAAATTCGTGTCTTCAAGTCGACCCAGAAGCCGGTTGACGCTTGAGACTGCTAGGTAGATAACCATGGCACGACTAAAAGAAGTTTATCGGAAGGAAATCGCGCCCAAGCTGAAGGAAGAACTTCAGCTTAAGAACGTGATGGAAGTTCCGCGCATTACCAAGATCACCCTCAACATGGGTATTGGCGAGGCGATCGGTGACAAGAAGATCATCGACAACGCTGTCGCTGACCTGGAAAAGATTACCGGCCAGAAGGTCGTGGTCACTCATGCTCGCAAGTCCATCGCTGGCTTCAAGGTCCGCGAAGGCTGGCCGATCGGTGTCAAGGTGACGCTGCGTCGTGAGCGTATGTACGAGTTCCTGGATCGCCTGCTCTCCATTTCCCTGCCGCGCGTACGTGATTTCCGCGGCCTGAACGCCAAGTCCTTTGATGGACGTGGCAACTACAGCATGGGTGTGAAAGAGCAGATCATCTTCCCGGAGATCGATTACGACAAGATCGATGCCCTGCGTGGTCTGGACATCACTCTGACCACCACTGCCCGGACGGATGAAGAAGGTCGCGCTTTGCTGCGTGCCTTCAACTTCCCGTTCCGTAACTGATTGGAGTAGGCACATGGCTAAGCAAAGCATGAAGAACCGTGAGCTGAAGCGTCAGCAAACGGTCGCCAAGTTCGCCCAGAAGCGTGCGGCACTGAAGGCAATCATCGCAAACCCGGAGTCCTCTCCGGAAGCGCGCTGGGAAGCTCAGGTCGCACTGCAGAAGCAGCCTCGTGACGCCAGCGCTTCGCGCCTGCGCAACCGCTGCCGTCTAACTGGTCGTCCGCACGGCGTCTATCGCAAGTTCGGCCTCGCGCGCAACATGCTGCGTCAGGCCGCAATGCGCGGTGACGTGCCGGGCCTGGTCAAGGCCAGCTGGTAACAGAACAACAGGACCTTCGGGTCCTGTTTGTTTTTCGATCAAGCCCCCTGTGGGGCTTGATTCGTTTATGGCGACTCTCTAGAATGTTCGGCTCGCCTGAGCCTCGCACTTTGCCGGGTTTGTCCATTGGCGACACGAGCCGTTAAGGCTTATTTTTTTGTTTTAGGAGCTAAGAGCCCATGAGTATGCAGGACCCGTTAGCGGACATGCTAACTCGTATCCGTAATGCCCAGATGGCCGAGAAGTCCGTCGTAAGCATGCCGTCTTCCACGCTGAAGGTGGCTGTAGCCAATGTTCTTCAGGGTGAAGGCTATATCGCGGGATACCAGGTCAGCGGTGATGCCAAGCCGCAGCTGTCCATCGAGCTGAAGTACTTCGAAGGCCGTCCGGTCATCGAAGAACTCAAGCGCGTAAGTCGTCCTGGCCTGCGCCAGTACAAGTCCGTTGACCAGTTGCCGAAAGTACGCGGTGGCCTGGGCGTGTCGATCGTCTCCACCAACAAGGGTGTGATGACTGATCGTGCTGCTCGCGCTGCTGGTGTTGGCGGCGAAGTGCTTTGCACTGTGTTCTAAGGGGGGATAAGCATGTCTCGCGTTGCTAAGAACCCCGTCAAGCTGCCTGCTGGCGTCGAAATCAAGATGTCCGGTCAGCAGCTTTCGGTGAAGGGCGCAAAAGGCGCTCTCGAACTGAATGTTCATCCGTCTGTGGAAGTGATCCAAGAATCCGGCGAGCTGCGCTTTGCCGGTCGTAACGGTGATCAGCAGACTCGCGCCATGGCTGGTACCACTCGTGCGCTGGTCAACAACATGGTGATCGGCGTCAGCCAGGGCTTCGAGCGCAAGCTTCAGCTGGTTGGTGTAGGTTACAAGGCGCAAGCCAAGGGTCAGGTGCTGAACCTCGCGCTCGGTTTCTCCCATCCGATCGACTATGCGTTGCCGGAAGGTGTGGTCGCCGAAACCCCGAACCAGACCGAGATCCTGATCAAGGGTGTCGATAAGCAACTGGTTGGTCAGGTCGCCGCGGAGATTCGCGATTTCCGTCGCCCTGAACCTTATAAGGGCAAGGGCGTTCGTTACGCGGATGAAGTTGTCCGTCGTAAAGAAGCCAAGAAGAAGTAGGGCATAGCAAATGACCGACAAAAAAGTTACTCGACTGCGTCGCGCTCGCAAAGCACGCCTGAAAATGCACGAGCTCGAAGCCGTGCGTCTGTGCGTCTATCGCTCTTCGCAGCACATCTACGCCCAGGTCATTTCGGCCGACGGCAGCAAGGTTCTGGCCAGCGCCTCTACCTTGGACAAAGCATTGCGTGATGGCGCCACTGGCAATGTCGACGCGGCCAAGAAAGTTGGCGAGCTGGTTGCCGAGCGTGCAAAAGCCGCTGGTGTAACGCAGGTTGCATTCGACCGTTCTGGCTTCAAGTACCACGGTCGTGTCAAAGCACTGGCCGATGCTGCTCGTGAAGGCGGGCTGGAGTTCTAAGTTATGGCAAATAACGAGCAAAAGCGCGACGAAGGCTACATCGAGAAGCTGGTTCAAGTTAACCGCGTCGCAAAAACCGTAAAGGGTGGCCGTATCTTCACCTTCACCGCTCTGACTGTCGTTGGAGACGGAAAGGGTCGTGTTGGCTTCGGCCGTGGCAAGTCCCGCGAAGTGCCGGCTGCCATCCAGAAGGCCATGGAAGCGGCTCGCCGCAATATGATCCAGGTCGACCTGAATGGCACTACCCTGCAGTACCCAACCAAGGCTGCGCATGGTGCTTCCAAGGTATACATGCAGCCAGCCTCCGAAGGTACTGGTGTGATTGCCGGTGGCGCCATGCGTGCGCTGCTGGAAGTTGCTGGTGTTCAGAACGTTCTGGCCAAGTGCTACGGCTCTACCAATCCGGTGAACGTTGTGCATGCCACCTTCAAGGGCCTAAAGGCCATGCAGTCGCCCGAATCCGTGGCAGCCAAGCGTGGCAAGAGCGTCGAGGAGATTCTCTAACCATGGCTAACGCTACTGTCAAAGTCACGCTGGTTAAAAGCGTGAACGGCCGTCTGGCCAATCACAAGGCGTGCGTCAAGGGCTTGGGCCTGCGTCGCATTGGTCATACCGTTGAGGTTCAGGATACTCCTGAGAACCGTGGCATGATCAACAAGGCCTATTACCTTCTCCGTGTGGAGGGCTAATCATGCAATTGAACGATCTGCGTTCCGCGCCGGGTGCCCGTCGCGAAAAGCTGCGTCCCGGTCGTGGTATCGGTAGCGGTCTCGGTAAGACCGGTGGCCGTGGTCACAAGGGTCAGACTTCCCGTTCCGGTGGCAAGATTGCTCCCGGTTTCGAGGGTGGTCAGCAGCCGTTGCACCGCCGTCTGCCGAAGTTCGGTTTCGTCTCGCTGAAGGCTATGGATCGCGCGGAAGTGCGTACTTCCGAGTTGGCAAAGGTCGAGGGTGATGTCGTTACCGTGCAAAGCCTGAAAGACGCCAACGTCATCAACCAGAACGTACAGCGCGTGAAAATCATGCTGTCCGGCGAGGTTGGTCGTGCGGTGACGCTCAAGGGTATCGCAGCCACCAAGGGTGCGCGTGCGGCTATCGAAGCAGCTGGCGGCAAGTTCGAGGAATAAATGGCTAAGCAAGGTGCTCTCTCCGCGCTGAGTAATGGTGGTCTGTCCGAACTATGGGCTCGTCTGCGCTTTCTGTTCATGGCGATCATCGTCTATCGGATTGGCGCACACATCCCTGTTCCCGGGATCAATCCCGATCGACTGGCCGAACTGTTCCGTCAGAACGAGGGGACCATCCTTAGCTTGTTCAACATGTTTTCCGGCGGCGCGCTGGAGCGCATGAGCATATTTGCATTGGGGATCATGCCGTACATTTCGGCCTCGATCATCATGCAGCTCATGACCGCTGTCAGTCCGCAGCTGGAGCAGTTGAAGAAAGAAGGTGAGGCCGGGCGTCGCAAGATCAGCCAGTACACCCGTTACGGCACGCTGGTGCTCGCGATCGTTCAGGCCGTCGGCATGTCCGTCGGTCTGGCCGGTCAGGGGGTCGCGTTCAGCAACGATTTCGGCTTCTACTTCGTCGCCATCACAACCTTCGTGTCTGGTGCGATGTTCATGATGTGGCTGGGTGAGCAGATCACCGAGCGAGGCGTTGGTAACGGCATCTCGATGCTGATCTTCGCTGGTATCGTCGCGGGGTTGCCGGGCGCGCTTGGCCAGTCCTTCGAGTCTGCTCGTCAGGGCGACATCAACATAATTGCGCTGCTTGCTGTTGGCCTCCTGGCTGTTGCAATCATCGGTTTCGTGGTTTTCATCGAGCGTGGCCAGCGGCGTATCGCCGTGCACTACGCCAAGCGGCAGCAAGGTCGTAAGGTTTTCGCTGCGCAGACCAGCCATTTGCCGTTGAAGGTGAATATGGCGGGGGTTATCCCGGCCATCTTCGCTAGCAGCATCCTGTTGTTCCCTGCCTCGCTTGGTCAGTGGTTCGGTCAATCCGAGAGCATGGGCTGGTTGGCTGACATCTCGCAGGCGATTGCCCCAGGGCAGCCGTTGAATATCCTGCTGTTCAGTGCTGGCATCATATTCTTCTGCTTCTTCTATACGGCGTTGATGTTCAACCCGAAGGATGTTGCTGAGAATCTGAAGAAGTCCGGTGCGTTTATTCCCGGGATTCGTCCTGGTGAGCAATCGGCCCGTTATATCGATGGCGTGCTGACTCGCTTGACCATGTTCGGCGCCCTGTACATGACGGCTGTATGCCTGTTGCCGCAGTTTCTCGTGGTTGCAGCGAATGTGCCGTTCTACCTCGGTGGGACCTCGTTGCTGATCGTGGTTGTGGTTGTCATGGACTTCATGTCCCAAGTGCAATCGCACCTCATGTCGCACCAGTACGATTCCCTGATGAAGAAAGCCAACCTGAAGGGCTACGGCAGCGGCATGCTCCGCTGAGGTTGCTCGTAAGGTTCTAGGAGTTGGTGATGAAAGTTCGTGCATCGGTTAAAAAGCTGTGCCGCAACTGCAAGGTCATTCGTCGCGACGGTGTCGTGCGCGTGATCTGCAGCGCAGAACCGCGTCACAAGCAGCGCCAAGGCTGATTGTGTAAAGCGTGAGAACCCGGCAGCTAGTGCGCTGCCGGGTTGAATATTTGTTATTACAGCGTTAATATCTCGCGCCCTTTTCTTGGCTTCCGGGGCGTAGGTAGCTGTCAATTGGAGTTTCACTGAATGGCCCGTATTGCAGGCGTCAACATTCCGGATAACAAGCACACTGTTATCTCGCTGACCTACATCTACGGTGTTGGTCGCACCCGCGCGCAGGAAATCTGCGCTGCTACCGGTGTGAATCCGGCAGCAAAGATCAAGGATCTTTCCGACGAGCAGGTCGAACTGCTGCGTGGCGAAGTCGGCAAGTTCATCGTTGAAGGCGACCTGCGTCGCGAAGTCAACATGAAAATCAAGCGCTTGATGGACCTGGGTTGCTATCGCGGCCTGCGTCATCGTCGTGGTCTGCCGGTTCGCGGTCAGCGCACCAAGACCAACGCACGTACCCGTAAGGGCCCGCGCAAGCCGATCCGCAAGTAATCGCGTTAGCGAATCGACAGGAATCTAGTCATGGCAAAACCTGCTGCTCGTCCTCGTAAAAAAGTCAAAAAGACAGTGGTTGATGGCATCGCCCACATCCACGCGTCTTTCAATAACACCATCGTGACCATCACTGATCGTCAGGGCAATGCGTTGTCCTGGGCTACCTCCGGTGGTTCGGGCTTCCGCGGCTCGCGTAAGTCCACTCCGTTCGCTGCTCAGATCGCCGCCGAGCGCGCTGGCCAGGCCGCTCTGGAGTACGGTCTGAAGAACCTCGACGTCAACGTCAAGGGCCCAGGTCCGGGTCGCGAATCCGCTGTGCGTGCTCTGAACGCCTGCGGCTACAAAATCGCCAGCATCACCGACGTGACGCCGATCCCGCATAACGGGTGCCGTCCGCCGAAGAAGCGCCGCGTGTAATCAGGAGACAGTAAAGAATGGCTCGTTATATTGGTCCCAAGTGCAAACTGTCTCGTCGTGAAGGCACTGATCTCTTCCTGAAGAGTGGTGCGCGCGCGCTCGAATCCAAGTGCAACATTGAAACCCCGCCGGGTGTGCATGGTCAGCGTCGTGGCCGTCTGTCCGACTACGGCACTCAGCTGCGCGAGAAGCAGAAAGTCCGCCGCATCTACGGTGTGCTGGAGCGTCAGTTCAGCGGTTACTACAAGGAAGCCGCCAGTCGTAAGGGCGCTACCGGCGAAAACCTGCTGCAGCTGCTCGAATGCCGCCTGGACAACGTCGTGTACCGTATGGGCTTCGGCTCCACTCGTGCCGAATCGCGTCAGCTGGTGTCGCACAAGTCGATCACAGTCAACGGTCAGACCGTGAACATCCCGTCCTACCAGGTCAAAGCCGGTGACGTGGTTGCTGTTCGCGAGAAGTGCCGTAACCAGCTGCGTATCGCCCAGGCCCTCGAGCTGTGCGCACAGCGCGGCCGCGTTGAATGGGTCGAAGTAGACGCCGACAAGAAATCCGGTGTTTTCAAGAATGTTCCGGCTCGCAGCGATCTGTCCGCCGACATCAACGAAAACCTGATTGTCGAGCTCTACTCCAAGTAAGGGCTAGAAAATAGGTGTATCCATGCAGAGTTCGGTAAATGAGTTCCTGACCCCCCGCCATATCGATGTGCAGGTGGTCAGTCCGACCCGTGCCAAGATCACTCTCGAGCCCCTCGAGCGTGGTTTTGGCCACACCCTGGGCAACGCGCTGCGTCGTATTCTGTTGTCCTCCATGCCCGGCTGCGCTGTGGTCGAGGCTGAGATCGACGGTGTGCTCCACGAGTACAGCGCCATCGAGGGCGTGCAGGAAGATGTAATCGAAATCCTGCTCAACCTCAAAGGTATCGCCATCAAGCTGCACGGCCGTGATGAAGTGACCTTGAGCCTGGTGAAGAAGGGCGCGGGCGCTGTTACCGCTGCCGATATCCAGCTGGATCACGATGTTGAAATCGTCAATGGCGATCACCTGATCGCCAATCTGGCGGCCAACGGCTCGCTCAACATGAAGCTCAAGGTCGCTCGCGGCCGTGGTTACGAGCCTGCTGATGCGCGTCAGAGCGACGAAGATGAAAGCCGTAGCATCGGTCGTCTTCAGCTCGACGCCACCTTCAGCCCGGTTCGTCGCGTGGCTTATGTGGTCGAGAATGCTCGTGTCGAGCAGCGCACCAACCTGGACAAGCTGGTCATTGACCTGGAAACCAACGGCACTCTGGATCCCGAAGAGGCGATTCGTCGTGCAGCGACCATCCTGCAGCAGCAGCTGGCTGCGTTCGTCGACCTGAAGGGCGACAGCGAACCAGTGGTTGTCGAGCAGGAAGACGAGATCGATCCGATCCTGTTGCGTCCGGTTGATGACCTGGAACTGACCGTACGTTCGGCCAACTGCCTCAAGGCAGAGAACATCTACTACATTGGTGATCTGATCCAGCGCACCGAAGTAGAGCTGTTGAAAACGCCGAACCTGGGCAAGAAGTCCCTGACCGAGATCAAGGACGTTCTGGCTTCGCGTGGTTTGTCCCTCGGTATGCGCCTGGATAACTGGCCGCCGGCAAGTCTCAAGAAGGACGATAAGGCCACTGCCTGATCGCCCCCAGTAACCGAACTGAACGTTTGGTAAGGAATTTCAATCATGCGTCATCGTAAAAGTGGCCGTCATCTGAGCCGCACCAGCGCCCACCGCAAGGCCATGTTCCAGAACATGGCGGTGTCGCTGTTCGAGCACGAACTGATCAAGACCACCCTGCCCAAGGCCAAGGAACTGCGTCGCGTTGCCGAGCCGCTGATCACCCTGGCCAAGGAAGACAGCGTTGCCAACCGCCGCCTGGCTTTCGACCGTACCCGCTCGAAAGCTGCCGTAGGCAAGCTGTTCAACGATCTGGGCAAGCGCTACGCCACCCGTCAGGGCGGCTATCTGCGCATCCTCAAGTGCGGTTTCCGCGCAGGGGACAACGCACCTATGGCTTACGTCGAGCTGGTTGACCGTCCGGTCGCTGGTGAGGTCGAAGCCGCAGCCGAGTAATCGGCCGCTGTATGAAGAACCGGGCCTAGGCCCGGTTTTTTATTGTCTAAGCAATGGCTCTGTTCTATCAGGCTGGTTCGTTTAATAAATTAGTTCTTTAGTGGCGTCTCGTTAGAATTCTCCTCAAGCCGATTTCACCGGTATGTTCAAGGAGATACAGCATGAGCCTAGGCAAGACCCTCACCACCGCTGGTGGCGCCCCCGTTGCCGACAATCAGAATTCTCGTTCGGCCGGGCCTCGTGGCCCTTTGTTGCTGGATGACTTCCACCTGGTCGAAAAGCTCGCCCATTTCAATCGCGAAGTCATTCCGGAGCGTCGTGTGCACGCCAAGGGCTCCGGCGCCTACGGCACGCTTACCGTGACCGCAGACATAACTCACCTCACCCGCGCCAAGCTGTTCGAGGCCGTTGGCAAGCAGACGCCCTTGTTCCTGCGCTTTTCCACGGTAGGGGGTGAGCGCGGCTCGGCGGATACCGAGCGTGATCCTCGCGGCTTCGCGGTGAAATTCTATACCGAGGAAGGCAATTGGGACGTGGTAGGTAACAACACGCCGGTCTTCTTCATCCGCGATCCGCTGAAATTTCCGGATTTCATCCATACGCAAAAGCGTGACCCATGGACCAATCTGAAGAGCCCGCAGATGATGTGGGACTTCTGGTCGCACTCACCCGAGGCGTTGCATCAGGTCACCATCCTGTTTTCCGATCGCGGCATCCCGGATGGTTATCGGTTCATGCACGGCTTCGGCAGCCACACCTTCAGCCTGGTCAACGGTGAAGGCGAGCGGCACTGGGTGAAGTTCCACTTCAAGAGCATGCAAGGGATCAAAAACCTGCATCCGAGCGAGGCGGCACGCCTTGCCGGCAGCGATCCCGATTATGCGCAGCGCGATCTTTTCCACGCGATCGAGCGGGGCGAGTTCCCCAGGTGGAAGCTCTGCATCCAGGTGATGAGCGAGGCGGAGGCTGCCAACCGTGCCGAGAATCCGTTCGACGTCACCAAGGTCTGGTCGCAAAAGGACTTTCCGCTGATTGAAGTGGGTGTAGTCGAGCTGAATCGCAATCCGCAGAACTATTTCGCCGAGGTCGAACAGGCTGCCTTTGCTCCGAGCAACTTCGTCCCGGGTATCGGCCTATCGCCGGATCGCATGCTGCAGGGGCGGGTATTCGCTTACGCCGATGCCCATCGTTACCGCGTCGGCACCAACCATCAGCAGCTTCCGGTCAATGCGCCGCGTTGCCCAGTGCACAACTATCAGCGTGATGGCGCGATGCGTTTTGATGGCAACGGTGGTTCGGCGCCCAACTACGAGCCGAACAGCTATAGCGACGCCCCCAAGCAGGCGACGCAGTACGCCGAGCCGGCGCTTGCGCTCTCTGGCGCAGCTGACCGGTATGACCACAGGGCCGATGACGATTATTTCAGTCAGGCGGGTGCTCTGTTCCGTCTGATGACAGCCGAGCAGCAGAACCTGCTGATCGGCAATGTCGTCGGTGCGATGATGGGCGTTTCGCGTGACGTACAGGTGCGTCAGCTGGGCCACTTCTTCAAGGCCGACCCGGCATACGGGGCGGGTGTCGCTCGCGGACTGGGTATCGATCCGAACGAAGTCGCCTAAGCCATATCGAGCGTGGAGCGTTTAGAAACCGGCCTCGTAAGAGGCCGGTTTTTTTGTGCCTGCTCGTCAGTGGCGGTCGCGCTCCAGCAGCGGTTTGAGGAAATGCCCGGTGTGCGACTGCGGCATTTCCGCGACCTCTTCCGGTGTGCCGCTGGCGATGATCTGACCGCCCTTGGAGCCGCCCTCCGGCCCGAGGTCGACCAGCCAGTCGGCGGTCTTGATCACGTCCAGGTTGTGCTCGATGACCACCACGGTGTTGCCGTGGTCGCGTAGGCGATGCAGCACGTCGAGCAGTTGCTGGATGTCGGCGAAATGCAGGCCGGTGGTGGGTTCGTCGAGGATGTACAGGGTCTTGCCGGTGTCGCGCTTGGACAGTTCGCGGGACAGCTTGACCCGCTGCGCCTCGCCGCCGGATAGCGTGGTCGCGCTCTGTCCCAGCTTGATGTACGACAGCCCGACGTCCATCAGCGTCTGCAGCTTGCGCGCCACCGCCGGCACCGGATCGAAGAATTCGCGGGCTTCCTCGATGGTCATGTCCAGCACCTCGGTGATGCTCTTGCCCTTGTACTTCACCTCCAGTGTCTCGCGGTTGTAGCGCTTGCCCTTGCACACATCGCAGGGAACGTAGATATCCGGCAGAAAGTGCATCTCCACCTTGATCACGCCGTCGCCCTGGCAGGCTTCGCAGCGGCCACCCTTGACGTTGAAGGAGAAGCGCCCGGGCCCGTAACCGCGCGAACGGGCTTCCGGCACGCCAGCGAACAGCTCGCGAATCGGCGTGAACAGCCCGGTGTAGGTCGCCGGGTTGGAGCGGGGTGTGCGGCCGATGGGGCTCTGGTCGATGTCGACGACCTTGTCCAGGTGCTGCAGGCCATCGAAGCTATCGTAGGGTGCGACCTCCAGCGTGGTCGCACCATTGAGTGCCGTGGCGGTGATCGGGAACAGTGTGTTGTTGATCAGCGTCGATTTGCCCGAGCCGGACACGCCGGTGATGCAGGTAAGCAGGCCAACCGGGATCTCCAGATCGACGTTGCGCAGGTTGTTGCCACGGGCGCCCTTGAGCTTGAGCAGCTTTTTCGAATCGCGACGGGTGCGCTCCGGCGGATAGTTGATCTTTACCCGGCCGGACAGGTACTTGCCAGTCAGCGAGTTCGGGTGCGCCATCACCTCGTCCGGCGTGCCTTCGGCGACGATGCGGCCGCCGTGCACGCCGGCACCCGGTCCGATGTCGACTACGTAGTCGGCAAGGCGGATGGCGTCCTCGTCGTGCTCGACCACGATCACCGTATTGCCGATGTCGCGTAGGTGGCGCAGGGTTCCGAGCAGGCGTTCATTGTCGCGCTGGTGCAGGCCGATCGACGGCTCATCGAGGATGTACATCACGCCGACCAGGCCGGCGCCGATCTGGCTCGCCAGTCGGATGCGCTGGGCCTCGCCGCCGGACAGCGTGTCCGCGCTGCGGTCCAGGGTCAGGTAGTCGAGGCCGACGTTGACCAGGAACTGCAGACGCTCGCGAATCTCTTTGAGGATCTTGTCGGCGATTTCGCCGCGACGGCCGCTGAGCGAAAGTCCGCCGAAATAATCGGTGGCGTCACCGATGGGCAGTGCCGTGACTGCCGGCAGGGTCTTGTCGCCGACCCATACGTGGCGGGCTTCGCGGCGCAAGCGCGTGCCGCGGCATTCCGGGCAGGGCTGGGTGCTGAGGTATTTGGCCAGCTCCTCGCGTACGGAATTGGATTCGGTCTCGCGGTAGCGACGCTCGAGGTTGGGGATGATGCCTTCGAACGGGTGCGAACGTTTGACGATGTCGCCGCGGTCGTTGAGATAGCGGAACTCGACGTTCTCACGGCCACTGCCACGCAAAATGTACTTCTGATGGTCAGCTGCCAGCGAGTCGAAGGGTTCGTCCAGGCTGAAGCCGTAATGCGAGGCCAGTGAACCGAGCATCTGGAAATAGTAGACGTTGCGCCGGTCCCAGCCGCGAATCGCGCCCTCGGCCAGGGTCAGCTCGCCGTTGACCAGGCGCTTGGCATCGAAAAACTGCTTCACTCCGAGGCCATCGCAGGTCGGGCAGGCCCCTGCCGGATTGTTGAAAGAGAACAGCTTGGGTTCCAGCTCGCTGATGGAGTGACCGCAGATCGGGCAGGCGAATCGCGCCGAGAAGATCATCTCCTCGCCTTCGTCATCCTCCTCCATGGGCGCGACCAGCGCGATGCCGTCCGCCAGTTTCAGCGCCGTCTCGAAGGATTCGGCCAGACGCTGCTGCAGGTCGCCGCGAACCTTGAAGCGATCCACCACGACATCGATGGAGTGCTTCTTCTGTTTGTCCAGCTTGGGCAGTTCGTCCAGCTCATAGAGGCGGCCGTTGACGCGGGCGCGGACGAAGCCCTGGGCACGCAGCTCATCGAACACCGCCAGGTGCTCGCCCTTGCGCTCGCGGATGACCGGAGCCAGCAGCATCAGCTTGCGGCCCTCGGGCAGTGCCAGCACCTGGTCGACCATCTGGCTGACGGTCTGCGCTTCCAGCGGTGCATCATGGTCCGGGCAACGCGGCGTGCCGACCCGTGCGTAGAGCAGGCGCAGGTAGTCGTAGATCTCGGTGATGGTACCGACGGTGGAGCGCGGGTTGTGTGAGGTTGATTTTTGCTCGATGGAAATGGCCGGGGAGAGCCCTTCGATGGTATCGACATCAGGCTTTTCCATCATCGAGAGGAACTGCCGGGCGTAGGCCGAGAGCGATTCGACGTAGCGGCGCTGGCCTTCGGCATAAAGCGTATCGAACGCCAGCGAAGACTTGCCGGAGCCGGAGAGGCCGGTTATGACGATCAGCTTGTCGCGTGGCAGGGTGAGATCGATGTTCTTCAAGTTGTGGGTGCGGGCCCCACGAATCAGAATCTTGTCCAAAACAGCCTCGCGTGGCGGGCGAAAACCCGAAAGTATACGGCCGGGGTAACAGCCGCGGCAAAACCGTGCGCCTGTGCCGAACAGGGTAGGGCTGCTAGAATCGCCGCCGGTTCATACAAGCGAGACCCTCCATGCAGGACCCCTACAGCGAGCGCATGAGCGCCAGCGAAACTCGCGCAGCCTCCGGGCTGGCGCTGGTGTTCGCTTTCCGCATGCTCGGCATGTTCATGGTTTTGCCCGTGCTGGCGACCTACGGTATGGATCTGGACGGCGCAACGCCGACCCTGATCGGATTGGCCATCGGTGCCTATGGTTTGACCCAGGCGCTGCTGCAAATTCCCTTCGGTATTCTGTCCGACCGCATCGGGCGCTTGCCGATCATCTATTTCGGGCTGGCGATCTTCGCCGCCGGCGCGGTGCTGGCGGCGATGTCCGACAGCATCTGGGGTGTAATCGCAGGACGGGTGCTGCAGGGCGCCGGTGCGATCTCCGCCGCGGTGATGGCCTTGCTCTCCGACCTAACCCGCGAGCAGCATCGAACCAAGGCGATGGCGCTGATCGGGGTGAGCATCGGCCTGTCCTTTGCAGTGGCGATGATCATCGGGCCCTTGCTGACGCGCGCCTTCGGCCTTTCCGGGTTGTTCTGGGTGACGGCGGCGATGGCGGTGCTCGGTGGCGTAATCGTGACGGTGCTGCCCAAGGCCCAGGTGCATGTCCGCCATCGCGAATCCGGCGTTGCCAAGCAGGCGCTGGGTATGACGCTGCGTCATCCGGATCTGTTGCGCCTGGATTTCAGCATCCTGGCATTACACGCGATCCTCATGGCGAGTTTCGTCGCGCTGCCGCTGGCGCTGGTGGAGCAGGGGGCACTGCCCAAGGACGAGCACTGGTGGGTCTACCTCACCGCGTTGTTGATCGGCTTCTTCGGCATGGTCCCGTTCATCATCTATGGCGAGAAGAAGCGCCAGATGCGCCGCGTGTTGCTCGGTGCCGTCTCTGCGCTGCTGTTGTGCGAGCTGTTCTTCTGGTGGTTTGGCAATGGCCTGTGGATGCTGGTGATAGGCATGGTCGCCTTCTTCGTGGCCTTCAATCTGCTTGAAGCCTCGCTGCCATCCTTGATCAGCAAGGTAGCGCCGGCCGGCGGCAAGGGCACCGCCATGGGGGTCTATTCCACCAGTCAGTTCCTCGGTGCCGGGCTGGGCGGCGTCCTGGGCGGCATGCTCTATCAGCAGGGCGGGCTGGCCCTGGTGTTCGCTGGCTGCGCGGCACTCTGCGCACTGTGGTTCGTGATCGCCTTCAGCATGCGCGAGCCTCCCTATGTCACCAGCCTGCGCCTGCCACTTTCGGCCGGCGCGCTGAGCAACACCCGGCTCGAGGCCGACCTGCTGCACGTGCCTGGCGTGAGCGATGTGCTGATCGTGCTTGACGAGGCGGCGGCCTATGTGAAGGTCGATACGCTGTATCTGGATAGGGACGCACTCGACCGCCTGGTCGCCTGAACGCTGGCGCAGAGGACGCCGCAGTGCATGCCGGGGCGCAACTTGAGGGCGCGTCGGTTGGTTGTCAGGGGTGGCTGAGGTAAGATTCGCGGTCATCGGGTTTTTGGAGGCAGGATCGCCTCTGGTGCCCATTTAAATCATATGTTCCAAGAGGAGTTACCCATGGCCAGAGGGGTGAACAAAGTCATCTTGATCGGCAATGTCGGCGGCGACCCGGAAACCCGCTACATGCCCAATGGCAATGCGGTGACCAACATCACGCTGGCAACCACCGACAGCTGGAAAGACAAGCAGACCGGTCAGCTGCAAGAGCGCACCGAGTGGCACCGTGTAGTGCTGTTCGGCAAGGTCGCGGAGATCGCCGGCGAGTACCTGCGCAAGGGGTCGCAGTGCTACATCGAAGGTCGCCTGCAGACGCGCGAGTGGGAGAAGGATGGCGTCAAGCGCTATACCACCGAGATCGTCGTTGACATGAACGGCACCATGCAGCTGCTCGGCGGCCGTGGCGGTAGCTCCGATGACGCACCACGCCAGCCGCGTCCGCAGCGCGAGCCGCAGCAGGCCCCGCGTCAGCAGGCTCAGCCGCAGCAGCCTGCTGCCCGGCAGCAGCCCGCGCCGGACTATGACAGCTTCGACGACGACATCCCCTTCTGAGTCCTTCCTGAATGCGAATGCGCCTGATGCTGTTGGGCGGCGGCAATGCCCTGGGTCAGGCGCTCATCCGCCTCGGCGCCGAGGAAGATATCGGCTTTCTCGCGCCGCGCCCGCCCGCCCAGGGCTGGGATGCCGCCAGTCTTACCCAGTTGCTCGACGACAACCGTCCGGATGTCGTCATCAACCTCGCCTACTACTACGACTGGTTCCAGAGCGGGCAGCCCAACGAACCGGCGCTCGCGGCTCAGGAGCGCGCTGTGGAGCGGCTTGCCGAGCTGTGCCAGCACCACGATTTCGTTCTCCTGCAGCCTTCGAGCTACCGCGTGTTCGATGGTGCGCGCACCACTGCCTACAGCGAAAAGGATGAAGTCGCGCCGCTGGATGCCCGGGGGCAGGCGCTCTGGCGCATCGAGCAGAGCGTGCGGGCGCTGTGCCCGCGTCATGTGCTGTTGCGTTTCGGCTGGCTGCTCGACGACAGTCGTGACGGTGTGTTGGGGCGTGTCTTGCAACGGCTGGAGCAGAGCGAGGCGATACTGCTGGCGGACGATCGCCGTGGCAATCCGACGCCGGTGGACGACGCGGCCCGGGTGATCCTCGCAGTGCTCAAACAGCTCGATTGCCAGGCGCCGTTGTGGGGAACCTACCATTACGGCGGTCACGAAGCTTCGACGCCGCTGCTGGTCGCGCAGGCGCTGCTGGGTGAGGCCGCCAGGTATCGCGATGTGACGACTGCCAAGCTGACGCCGGTCGCTCACGCCGACTGTTCCGATGCCGCGGCTGAGCCGCAGCACGGTGTGTTGGCCTGCAAGAAGATATTCACCACCTTCGGCATCAAGCCGCGTGCCTGGCGCACCGGCCTGCCGAGCCTGCTGGAGCGTTATTACCGCCATGGCTGATGCCCCGATCCTGATCACAGGTGGCGCCGGCTTCATCGGCTCCAATCTGGTCGATGCCCTGCTGGCGCGCGGCTATGCCGTCCGCGTGCTGGATAACCTTTCCACCGGCAAACGCGAGAACCTGCAACAGCATGAGCGGCTCGAACTCATCGTCGGCGACGTGGCCGACGTCGACTGTGTTCGTCGCGCGGTACAGGGCTGCCGGGCCGTCGTGCATTTGGCCGCTGTCGCGTCGGTACAGGCGTCGGTGGATGATCCGGTCGGCACCCACCAGAGCAATCTGATAGGCACCTTGAATCTTTGCGAGGCGATGCGAGAGGCGGGTGTGAAGCGCGTGCTTTTCGCCTCGAGCGCGGCGGTCTATGGCAACAATGGCGAAGGCCAGGCCATCGATGAAGATACCGCGAAGGCGCCGCTGACCCCTTACGCTGCAGATAAGCTGGCCAGCGAGCATTACCTGGATTTCTATCGGCGCCAGCATGCTCTGGAGCCGGTGGTGTTCCGCTTCTTCAATGTCTACGGCCCACGGCAGGATCCGTCGTCGCCCTATTCCGGTGTGATCAGCATCTTTACCGAGCGGGCGCAGAAGGGGCTGCCGATTGCGGTTTTCGGCGATGGGGAGCAGACGCGGGACTTCATCTATGTAGGGGATCTGGTCGAGGTGCTGGTGCAGGCACTTGAAGCTCAGGATGCGCCAAAAGGGGCGGTGAACGTGGGGCTCAACAAGGCGACGTCGTTGAACCAGCTGCTCGACGCCATTGGCGATGTGCTGGGCGGTCTGCCCGAGGTGAGCTACCAGGCGGCGCGCTCGGGAGACATTCGTCATTCACGGGCGAACAATGCGCGACTGGTTCAGCGCTACCGCGTGCCGGAACCGCCGACCAGCATGCGCCAAGGGCTGGCCCGTTTATTGGGCAAGTAAGCGAAACCGGAAAAGACAAAAGGCGCCCATGGCGCCTTTTGTCTCTGCGATTCGGTTGGACCGATGCGTCAGAACTTGTAGCCGAGGCCGACCATGTAGACCATCGGATCCACGTCTACGTCTACCTTTGTCTTGGTGACGCCAAGTGCCGTCGGGCCTTTAACAGTAGCTTCGGTATCGATATCGATGTAGCGAACCTGAGCGTTAATCATAAGTTTGTCGGTCAGCATGTAGTCAGCGCCAACCTGGAAAGCCAGTCCCCAAGAGTCATCGACATCAAGACTGCTAAAGCCTTGTGCTTTGCGTTCGCTGCTTAGATCTTCTTGGAAAAAAGTGGTGTAGTTGATACCCACGCCAACATATGGCTGAAAAGCAGCCTTATTGTCCAACGGGTAGTAAACGACGCTAAGAGTCGGTGGCAGGTGCTTCAGATCGCCCAATTTCCCGTCGAGACCTGGAATGCCTACAGCATTGCTCACGCCTTTTACTCCTACCTCATGGCTGAACGGAGTTGCGGCGAGCAGTTCGATACCGACCTTGTCCGTCACCATGTAAGCGAAGTTCAAACCCAATTGGGTATCGCTGTTCAAGGTAGCGCTAGTGCCGCCAGCACTGGCTCCGTCAAACTTCAGATTGCCGCTATCCTCACGCGGATCAACGGTAACCGCACCAGCGCGAACGATGATGTCCCCGGCCTCGAAAGCCTGGGCGAGGGGTGCGATCAGCGCCAGGGCCAGCGCGGAAGCAGTGAACAGGGTCTTGCGCATGATGATGCTCCGTTTGTTGGAATGCGATTGGCCGCCATGTTAGGGAGCAGGCGCCGGGGCTTTTTGATCCAGCTCAATGAAAGCCGCGTCGCCAGCTGCGACGTAATGCCCGGGTTGCTTTGCGTCAATTGCTGGATGATAATGTTTCTCTTTTGAGTTAACGACCGTCTGCAAGGACCCCTCCATGCCTTCCTTCATCACCCGCCTGTTGGCGGTTGCCGTGCTGCCGTGCTGCTTGCACCTGTATGCGGGGTCGCTCTCCGCGGCTCCGCTCGACGCTGCGCTCGAAGAGAGCGAGCGCCTGTCTGCCGAAGCCAAGGCTTCGCAAGCGCGGATCAACCAGCTTGACGATGCCACGCGCGAGGCGCTCAACGAGTACCGCAGCGCTTTGCAGCAGGCTGAGGCATTGAAAGGTTATAACAGTCAGTTGCGCGACTTGGTGGCTGCACAGCGCGAGGAACTCGAGGGCTTTCAGCGCCAGCTGGACAGCATCGAGCGCACCCAGGAAGCGGTGACGCCGCAGATGAGTCGCATGGTCGAGGTGCTTGGCGAATTCATTGCCGCCGACCTGCCGTTCCTGCCCGAGGAGCGCGCCGATCGTCTGGCCGGTCTGCAGGATCTGCTGCCGCGCGCCGATGTCAGCCTGGCGGAGAAGTACCGGCGCATCCTCGAGGCCTATCAGATCGAAAGCGACTACGGTCGCACGCTGGAAGCCTGGCGCGGCGAACTGCCGGGCAACGGTGATTCGCGTAGCGTCGAGTTCCTCCGCCTGGGGCGGGTGATGCTCTATTACCAGACCCTCGATGCCCACGAGAGCGGCTGGTGGAACCCGCAGACGCGCAGCTGGGAAGTGCTCGATGGCAGCGCCCGACGGCCGCTGACCCAGGCTATCGCCATTGCCCGCCAGCAGCAGGCGCCCGCCTATCTGCAACTGCCCGTGAAGACCCTGGCCGAGGAGGCCGCGCAATGAGCCGTCTGTTTTCCCTGTTCCTTGTCGCGCTGCTGCCGCTCACCTCGCATGCGGCGGAGCCGCTCAGCCCTGACCAGTTGCTCGAACGCATCCGCAGCGACCGCGCGGCCGAGGTTAGTGCCATGCAGGCTCGCGAGCAGGCCTTCGTGCGTGACCGTGGCGAGCAGCAGCAACTGCTTTCCCGTGCCCGTGCCGCACTGGCCGAGCAGAAGGCCGAGGCCGAGCGACTGAAGGCCGATTTCGACCGCCAGGAAGCGGAGCTGGCCGAGCAGGAAAGGCTCTTGGCCCAGCGCGTCGGTCATCTCGGTGAGCTGTTCGGCGTGGTGCGGCAGAGCGCCGGTGATATCGCCGGTCAGTGGCAGGACAGCCTGCTCAATGCCCAATATCCCGAGCGCCTCGAGCAGCTGCGCAGCCTGGCCGAAAGTCGCGCGCTGCCATCGGCCGACGATCTCGATGCGTTCTGGATGACCTTGCTCGAAGACCTGGCGGCCAGCGGCCGCGTCGAGCGCGTGCAGCTGCCGGTGGTGGGCACCGATGGTGCGCGTAGCGAGCAGCCGGTACTGCGCGTCGGCAGCTTCTCGGCTTTCACCAGCGACGCCTTCCTGCGCTATGACGCCGATGCCGGGGAGCTGTTGGTGCCGCCGCGTCAGCCGTCCGGCAAGGGCCTGATCGAGGATTACCTGAAAAGCTCCGATGCCCTGGCCACGCTGCCGGTCGATCCGAGCCGCGGCACCCTGCTGGCGCAGTTGCAGCGCCAGCCGGACCTGTGGGATCGCGTCAAGCAGGGTGGTCTGGTCGGTGGCGTGATCCTGGTGCTCGGCGCCATTGGCCTGCTGCTGGCGATCTGGCGCATGGTCTATCTCGGCGGCATTGGCCGCAAGGTTGGAAGCCAGATGCGCGAGCTCAATCATCCGCGCGACGACAACCCGCTCGGCCGCATCATCGGCGTACTGGGGCCCAAGCCGCAGCTGTCGGACCTGGAGACGCTGGAGCTCAAGCTGGACGAAGCCATCCTGCAGGAAACCCCGCCGCTGGAGCGCGGCCAACCGCTGCTCAAGCTGCTCGCCGCCGTGGCGCCGCTGCTAGGCCTGCTGGGTACCGTGACCGGCATGATCATCACCTTCCAGGCCATCACCCAGAGTGGTGGCGGCGATTCGCGGCTGATGGCCGACGGCATTTCCCAGGCGCTGGTGACCACGGTGCTGGGCCTGGTGGTGGCGATCCCGCTGCTGTTCCTGCACAGCCTGTTGGCCAGCCGCAGCAAGGCGCTGATCCAGCTGCTGGAGCAGCAGAGTGCGGGGCTGATCGCGCTGCATCTGTCCGGAGCACCACGCCGTGACTGATCTGCGCGCTCACTGGCTGAGTGTCGTCGACAGCGGTCACGCGCTGCTCGACTTCATGACCGCGGGTGGGGTGGTGATGTGGGCATTGGCCGGCCTCTGCGTGCTGTATTGGACGCTGGTGTTCGAGCGCCTGTGGTTCATGCGTCGGGTCTTCCCGCATTGGGTAGAGTCGCGCCGGCAGGCCTGGGCGCAGCTGGCCGATGAACCCGGCAGCTGGCAGCGCGCCGTGCGCCTGGCCTGGCTGGCGCAGGCACAGCAGCAGCTGTCCGGCCCGCTGCGGTTGAGCAAGACGCTGGTTGCGATGTATCCGCTGCTCGGCCTGCTCGGCACGGTCAGCGGCATGATCGCGGTTTTCGATGTGCTGGCGCTCAGCGGCACCGGCAACCCTCGCGGCATGGCTGCGGGCGTCTGGCAGGCGACCCTGCCGACCATGGCCGGCATGGTGCTGGCCATCACGGGATTGTTCAGTCTGGCGCGCCTCGAGCGAATCGCGCGCCAGTCTCTCGACCGGCTGGCCGACCAGCTGCGTCACGATTGAGGATTAGCGGGATGCGTATGCGTCGTCACCATTACCAGCAGGAAGAAGACACCGGCATCGATCTCACGCCGATGCTCGACGTGGTCTTCATCATGCTGATCTTCTTCATCGTCACCAGCTCCTTCATCAAGGAGTCGGGTGTCGAGGTCCAGCGCCCGCAGGCCGATACCGCGAGCACGCAGGACAAGGGCAACATCCTTATCGCCGTCACCGCCGATGGCCAGGTCTGGATCGACAAGCAGGCGGTGGACGTGCGCAGCGTTCGCGCCCATGTCGAGCGGCTGCGGGTGGATCAGCCGGAGGGCGCGGTGGTCGTCCAGGCCGACCAGGATGCTCGCACCGGGCTCGTGGTACAGGTGATGGACCAGGCGCGCCAGGCCGGCGTGCAGGACGTGGCGCTGGCTGCCAGCACGGGGTCGCGCTGATGCAACCGCGGCTGGTCCGTTTCAGTCTGGCCTTCGTCGCCGCCTGCGTCGTGGCGCTGCTGCTGTTCGCCCTGATGCTGAGCATGGTCAATCCACCGCGCAGCAAGATTCAGGAAGACCCGCTGGCCATCGCCAATTTCGTGCGTATGGATGGACGCAATGAAGACAGCGCCACGCGCACTCGCCAGCAGGCGCCGCAACCACCGCAGCCGAAAACGCCGCAACCACCGACGCCACCGACACCGAACATGGCCACGCCAGATGCCAACCTGCCGAAGCTCGACCTCGATCTGCCGAGCATCGATGCGGGCATTTCGGTCGCGACCGCGCCGGCGCCCAGCCTGTCCGGCCTGACCGCTGCACAGAGCGCGCCCGCGGCCGCTCCGGCACCGGCTAGCGCGGCGGTTGAGGCGGCTGGCAAGCCGGGTGGCCGTGAGCAGGAAGTCATGCCGCTCAACGACGTGCGCCCGGAATATCCCTATCGCGCCCGGCAGCAGGGCATCGAGGGCCATATCAAGCTTGCCTTCACCATCAATCCCCAGGGGCGGGTGGAGAACATCCGCGTACTGGAGGCGTCACCACGCAACGTGTTCGATCGCGAGGCCCGGCGTGCCGCGGCCCGCTGGCGTTTCGCCCCGCGCACCGAGAACGGCGCGCCGGTATCCCGAGAAGCCGTTAAAACCCTGCACTTCCGCCTGCAAGGAGAACGCTGAAATGCTTCGTCTGCTGCTTGTGCTGACCCTTTCCCTCGCTGCTTCGGTTCAGGCTGCCCAGGCCATCGACCCGGCCGTGTTCATGGCGCTCGAGCGAGCGCAGACCGCGCAGAGCAAGGGCGACTATGCGGCTGCACGCAAGGCGCTGGAGGGCGCGAGCGCCAAGCCGGGGAGCAACGAAGAGGCTTTGCTCTGGCGCAGCCGAGGCTATCTGGCCTGGGCCGAAGGCAACAACCGGCAGGCGCTGGAGTGGCTGGACAAGGCCGTGGCCAGCGGCAAGCTGGACGAGCAACTGCTGGCCGGCGAGCGCCTCAACCTGGCACGCCTGAACCTGGTCGAGGGGCGCTATGCCAAGGTCGTCAGCCTGCTGGGCTCGGCCAATCAGGCCGACGAGGAGATCCTGCAGATGCTCGTGCAGGCCTATCAGGGCCTCGGTCAGCATGCCAAGGCCCTGCCGCTGGCCGAGCGTTACGTGCAGGCTAATCCGAAAGCCGGCGACACCTGGCTGCAGTTCCTGGTCGCCGGCAATGCCGAACTCAAACGCTATCAGGCCGCCGAACGCTGGCAACAGAAACTCTTGCTGCGCCATCCCGATCAGGTCAAGGCCTGGCGGCAACTCGCCGGCCTTCAGCAGCTGGCCGGTGCCGAGGATCGCGCGCTGGCTACCCTACGGGCGGCGCACACCAAGGGGCTGCGCTTCACTGAGGCCGAGCTGGACAACCTGGTCGCGCTGGCCAGCGCCGCCGGCCAGCCCTGGCAGGGCGCCAAGCTGTTGGAAGGCATGCTTGCCTCGCGCTTGCTGCCGAGCAATGCGCAACGTCAGGAACGCATGGGCATGCTCTGGTGGCAGGCACGTGAGCGTACCGAAGCCGCCAAGATCTATCGGCAGTTGGCGACCCAAACCGGCAGCGCCAAGTTCTGGATGAATGTCGCACAGCTCGAACTGGAACAGGCCCGCTGGCAGGCCGGTCTCGAAGCGCTGAAACAGGCGGAGCGAGCCGGAGCGGAGCGTCGCCGGGTGCGCGAATGGCGGGAGTGGGCTGAAGACGAGCTCAGCTTCGAGCGCGAACGGCAGGTCGCCAGCGTCCGCTGATTGGCGTGGCGACCACGGCGATCGCTATCGCCGTCGTCCTGCGCCTGCTGGTCACTGCAACTCGTAGGGATAGATCTTCTGCGCCTGCATGCGGTAGCCGGCCTCTGCTAGCTCGCTGCTGGCATGCTCGACGCGCATGGGCCCCTCGATCCAGAACGGCTCGTACAGCGCTTCTACCCGCACGCCCAGTTCGCTGGTGGCATGCACGATCTGGTTGGACGGTGGTGGCGGCACATGGATGCAGGCGCCGAAATAGGGCACCAGCAGGAACTCAATGACGCGCCCTTCGTCGGTCATGTCCAGCGGCACGATATAGCCTGGCAACTTCACCATCTGCCCATCGAGCGCTTCGACCACTGGTGCGGCCGGCGACTGCTGTGCCGCAGCCGGGCCGGCCTCGGCGGCGAGCGGATCGGCGAGCTGGGACATGTCATGTATCGCCAGCGGCGGTGGCGGCGGAGGGGCTCCTTCCGGAATCAGCTCCGACCATTGCAGCAGACGGACTTCAGCCGCGTGCAGGGGCAGCGCGCAGGCCAGGAGCAGGGCGAACAGCAGGCGTGGCATGGGCTTCCTCATAGTCGGATCGACAGGCCATCGGCCAGCGATTGGCGATAGGCCCGCCAGGCCGGCACGCTGCCCATCAGCAGCGCGGCCAGCAGGATAGCGCCAAGCAGGCTCCACTCATAGGCGCTCGGCCAGGCCAGCGGCAGATACAGGCCGTACAGGCTCTGCAGCGGCGCCTGTGCGATGGCGATCCCTGCATACAACAGGGCCAGCCCCAGCAGCGTGCCCGCCAGCGCCAGACCGAAGGCCTCGATGATCAACAGTGCGGCGATATGCCAGGGGCGGGCGCCCACCGAGCGCAGGATCGCCATCTCCCGGCGACGTTCGTTGAGGCTGGTGAGGATCGCCGTCAGCATACCGATCAACCCGGTCAGCACGACGAACAGCGAGACCACGAACAGCGCCTTCTCGGCCGTGCCCATCAGGCTCCAGAGCTCCTGCAAGGCGACACCCGGCAGGATCGCCAGCAGCGGCTCGCCACGGTACTGGTTGATTTCCCGCTGCAGGGTGAAGGTGGCGATCTTGCTGTTCAATCCGAGCAGGAACGCCGTAATCTGCTGCGGTTGCAGGTCGAGCGCGCGCGCCTGATCCGCATCGATACGCGCCGCGCCGCGGGCCGGCACGCCGTTCTGCCAGTCGATGTGCAGCGCTTCCATGCCGGCCAGGCTGATGTGCAGGGTGCGGTCGACCGGCGTGCCGGTGCGCTGCAAGACACCAACCACGCGGAACGGCTTGTCATCGTGCTGCACCAGGCTGACCCGGGCGACGCCATGGGCCAGCACGATACTGTCGTCGAGCCGGTAGCCCAGCGCGCTGGCCACTTCGGCGCCCAGTACCACCTCGAACGGGTCGCTTTCGAAGGCGCGGCCTTCGGCCAGCTGCAGCGGCTGCTTGCGGCCGTAGCGGTAATGCTTGAAGTAAGCGCCGCTGGTGCCCATCACCCGATAACCGCGATGGGAGTCGCCGAGGGAAATCGGGATCGCCCAGTCGACACGCGGGTGTTCGGCGAAGTGCTGGTAGCTGTCCCAGCGGATGTTGTTCGTCGCATTTCCGATGCGAAACACCGAATAGAGCAGCAGATTCACCGAGCCGGAGCGGGCGCCGACTACCAGATCGGTGCCGCTGATGGTGCTGGCGAAGCTGGCGCGGGTTTCATTGCGCACCCGTTCGACGGCAAGCAGCAGGCACACCGACAGTGCAATGGCGAAGACGGTCAGCAGGGCGGTGAAGCGGCGATTGTTCAGGCTCGCCAGGGCCAGGCGCAGAAGATACATCGCTCAGCACTCCGGCGCGCGTGCGGCGCGATTGAGATCGGCCAGCGACAGGCTGCGGTCGAACAGCGGTGCGAGGCTTTGATCATGGCTGACGAACAGCAGGCTGGCGCCCGCCGCCCGGCACTCGGAAAAGAGCAGTTGCAGGAAGGCTTCGCGGCTGTCCGCATCCAGTGCCGAGGTCGGTTCGTCGGCGATGACCAGCTCCGGCTGGCCGATCAGCGCTCGGGCGGCAGCCACGCGCTGCTGCTGGCCGATGGACAGCGCATCGGCCCGCCGCTCGAACAGCTCCTGTGCCAGCCCCAGGTGCTCCAGCAGGCTGGCCGCGGCGGCGTCCGTGCTGCCGTGCCGCTTGCGCGCACGTTCGGCACGTAGCCGCGAAAAATGGCAGGGCAGGCCGACGTTTTCACGCACCGATAGAAAAGGCAGCAGGTTGAACTGCTGGAAGATGTAGCCGGTGTGATCGACCCGGAAGCGATCACGGGCGCCCGCCGACAGGCTGCCGAGGTCACGGTCGAGCAGGCGCACGCTGCCGCGCGCGGCCTTCTGCACGCCGCCGATTAGACCGAGCAGGGTGGTCTTGCCGCTGCCCGAGGGGCCTTTGAGAAACAGGCTCTCGCCGCGCTCGAGGCGCAAGCAGGGGATGTCCAGCAGCTCGGCCTGGCGTGGCCAGGCGAAGCCGAGGTTGTCGATTGCGAGAAGTGGAGCGGTCATCGATGTCCAGTGCTGGTTCAGAAAGGCAGCTGCGTGCGCGCCGGGGTCAGTTCCGCGCCCTGTTGGCCGTTGGGGCCGATCAGTTGTACCTGAATCTTCTCCGTGCCGGGGAAACGTTCGAACAGGCCCTTGAGATCCAGCGCCTGTAGTGCCCCCGGATCGCTGCAATCGAACTGGTAGCTTGCCTCGATATCACTGTGGCCGCCGTGTTCGTCTGCGGCGGCATGGCTGTGTTCGTGCTGGTGGTCATCGTCCTGGTCGCGGCGCTGGTAACCGGCGTGGGCCGAACCGAGCAGTTCGCCATGCAGCTGCTGTTCGCTCACCACGCAGTCGGCAGCCTTTGGCAGGCCGAACAGTGTCGCCGGTTGCTCGAGTTGGGCCCGTGCTTCGGCGATCTTCGCTTCGTCCGCTGGTGTGGCAGGCGCGTGTTCGAAGCCGACCAGATTCATGGCCGGGCTGATGAACTCCAGTTCAAGACGCTTGCCATCCAGCGCGGCGTTCAGGCGAGCCGCACCATGTTCGTGGGCGCCGAGGCTGGCAGCTTCTTCATGTTCGTGATGATGATCTTCATGTGCTTGGCTGTAGCTCAGGGGCAACAGAAGCACGGGTACGGCGAGCAGTAAGTGGCGCATGGTCAGCTCCATTGGCAAGGGTCCGTTACGTTATAACAACTTTGCCGCTTGGCTGGCCAGCGCGGCCCGTGCATGTGAGCATGAACGGATATTTCAGGAGGGGACAGCATGATCCGAATCCGCGGACGCATAGGGGACTGGCCGGTCGATCTGGAAATCGAACTGGGCGAACAGGACTGGTCGGGCCTGACGCGTGGGCTGGGCGCCGTCGAGATCAGCTCGGCCGGGCGGCCTGCAACGGCGGCGTCGCCGCCGGCCGATGCGCTTTGGCACAGCGCCCGGGAATGCCTGCGCAGTGCCGGGAAGCTGGAAGGGCCGCAGTTGTTCGCCGAGCTGGAGGCGATCACCGGGAGCACGCAGCTGGCCAAGCGGTTGCTGGTGCGGCTGCGTCATTGCGATGAGGTGCGGGTCGAGCATGGCAACGATTCGGCCTGCTATCACTGGATCGGCGAGCCCGCCGACGGACTCGCCACCAGCGGCGGCCGGGATCAGTAGATCGCCTGATAGAGCTTGCGGCGATACAGCGTCACCAGCGGATGGTCGTTGCCGAGCAGGTCGAAGACCTGCAGCAGGGTCTTGTGCGGCAGCCCGTCGGCATAGCTTCGGTTGCGCACGAACAGCCTGAGCAGCCCGTCCAGCGCCGCTTCATACTGCTGCCGCGCCAGCTGCTGGACGGCCAGCTGGTACGCCGCCTCGTCATCCTCGCCGTTCTGCGCCAGGCGGCTCTTCAGCGTGGCGGCATCGGGCAGGTCATTGGCCTGACGCAGGAACGTCAGCTGCGCGCGCGCGCCGGCCAGTGCCTGCTTGTGCTCATCGCCCTTCACGGCATTGAGCACGGTTTCCGCCTCGCCCAGCTCGCCCCGTTCGGCAAGGCAGCGCGCGTACAGAATCAGGCCGGCGGCGTTCTCGTTGTCCTCGCTGAGCAGCTGCTGCAGCTGCGCCTCTGCCTCGGCAAAACGGCCTTCGGCGAAGGCTGCCTCAGCGCTTTCCAGCAGATTGCCCTGCGGCGATGCCGGGGCCTGTAAATGGGGCTCGAGCATGGCGCGAATCGCGGATTCCGGCTGCGCACCGGCGAAACCGTCCACCGGCTGGCCGTCCTTGAACAGCACCACGGTCGGCAGGCTGCGGATACCGAAGCGGGCAACGACCTCCTGCTCGATGTCGCAGTTGACCTTGGCCAGCAGCAACTCGCCCTGGTACTCCTCGGTGATCTTCGCCAGCAGGGGCATCAGCGCCTTGCACGGCGCGCACCATTCGGCCCAGAAATCCACCAGCACCGGCTTGTGGAACGAGTTCTCGAGCACCAGCTGTTCGAAACTGGCGGTGGTGACATCGAAGATATAGGGCGTCTGGCTCATCGGAATTCTCGTCGGCGACGGGTGACTGGGAAGCTGTGCATGGTAAGTGGGGGCGCCGCCGGCGAGAAGCAAGAGCTCGCGTGATGGATGCCATTGGTCTATGGTTGCGCCGCCTCTACGACGCGGTATCGCGATCGCCTCGTCGAGGCGAAACCCTTTTCCTAGACCGGTGCGGCGTTTGCAGTCGCGCGTCATAAGGAGCTTCAGATGTCCTTCCTCTCCGATTTCCGGGAGCGCTATCTCGTGCGCTTCTGGTCACCCCTGCCGGCGCTCGTCGCGCTGGGCGTCGCTTCCGCCTACTACTTCGCCATCACCGGGACCTTCTGGGCCGTCACCGGCGAGTTCACTCGCTGGGGTGGACACGTCATTTCCTGGTTCGGCTACACCCCGCAGGAGTGGAGCTATTTCAAGCTGATCGGCCTGGCCGGTACGCCGCTCGATCGCATCGACGGCGTGATGATCATCGGCATGCTGCTTGGCGCGCTCTGTGCGGCGCTGTGGGCGAACAACGTCAGCCTGCGCTGGCCGACCAGCAGGCGCCGCCTGCTGCAGGGTCTGGTCGGCGGCATCATCGCCGGCTTCGGTGCGCGTCTGGCCATGGGCTGCAACCTGGCGGCCTTCTTCACCGGCATTCCAATGTTCTCGCTGCATGCCTGGGCCTTCATGCTGGCCACCGTGGGCGGCGCCTGGATCGGCGTGAAGATCTGCCTGCTGCCCTGGCTGCGCACGCCGCTGAAGGTCGGTAGCCAGGCCAGTTCGCTGTTCGGTGACGTGGAAGGCACGCGGCGGCGGGCCTCGTTGCAGGCGCGCCTCGGCACCGGGGTGGCGGTGCTGGCCATCGCATTCGCCGCCTGGCGCTTCGACACCTCGCTGGTGCTGGGCATGGCGGTGCTGTTCGGCCTGTTGTTCGGCGGGCTGATCGAGCGGGCGCAGATCTGCTTCACCAGTGCCGCTCGTGACCTCTGGACCACCGGCCGAACCCGCGCGGCCTACGGCATTCTTCTCGGCATGGCGGTGGCCTGCGTCGGTACGTTCGGTGCCATCGCGCTGGGGGCAAGTCCGAAGATTTTCTGGATGGGGCCGAACGCGATTCTCGGCGGCGTGCTGTTCGGCATCGGCATCGTCGTCGCCGGCGGCTGCGAAACCGGCTGGATGTATCGCGCCATGGAAGGGCAGGTGCACTTCTGGGTGGTGGGCGTCGGCAACGTCATCGGCGGCACGCTGGTGGCGGTGTACTGGGACCAGCTCGGCACGTCGCTGGCGCTGCCCTATCCGAAGATCAATCTGCTGGAGAGCTTCGGCCCGGCCAGCGGATTGCTGCTGACCTTTGCCGGCCTGGCCATCGCCATGCTGCTGGTGCACCTCAACGCACGTCGTTTTCAACCGAAAAGGAGTCCTGCCCGTGAGCCAGGCCAAACCGAATCTCTCGCTTGATCTGCGGGGCGAGCACTGCCCGTATAACGCCATCGCCACGCTGGAAACCCTGGCGACCATGCAGCCAGGGCAGTTGCTGGAAGTGGTGACGGACTGTTCGCAGTCGGTGCACGGCATTCCCGAGGACGCCACGGCCAAGGGTTACAACTGCCTGGCGGTGGAGCAGCACGGTCCGCTGTTCCGCTTTCTCATCGAAGTGCCGCGCTGAGCGGGCCATGTGACGGTCGCTATGGCGCGGCCAGCGGCCAGCGTCCCAGCGCGTCGTAGCGCACGCCGCCCGGCGTTGCCGTCGACAGATAGAGGCCGAAGTGGTCGGCGTGCCAGGCGAAGCCCGGCGCGGCGCCGCTCGGTCGGCTGCGGGCCTGGCGAGCCAGCGTCAGGTGCGGGAGGAATGGCCGGCTGTCGAGCACCACGCCGAGCGCGGCCAGATGCTCGGCGAGGGTAGCGACCAGCCTCGACAGGGCCTGCGGCGTCGTGCTCGGTTGCAGGCAGATGAAGCCCTTGCCGATGGTGGTGAGCCGGTCCAGCCGGAGGTCGAATGCCGTCCCCTCGATGCCTGATGCCATGGTCAGCAGTGCCTCCAGCCGCTCCTTCGGCTGAGCACCGAGAAAGGCCAGGGTCATGTGCAGATTGGCCTCGGCCACCGGGCGCCCGTCGAATGCCTGGCCGTCACGCCAGGCGCAGATGGCCGTCGCCTGCTCGGGCGGGCAGGGCAGGGCGAAGAACAGGCGCAGACTTTCCTCGCTCATGGTGTCTCCGTATGGCTAGCGCGTCGCGTGGTAGAGGCTCACCTGGCGAAACTCCGCCGGCTCTGCCAGATCCGGCCAGGTGCAGGCATCGAGCACGTCCAGGCGCCGGTACAGCGGGTGGGCGAAGTCCCGCACGCGGGAATCGGCCACCAGCGCTTCCCGGCCTCGGCTGAGAAACTGATCCAGCAGCGGCAGGTTGGCGCGGTCGTAGAGCACATCGGCGACGAGGATCAGATCGAAGCGATCCGCTTCGCCGAAGAAGTCCTGCGAATAGCGTAGCTCGACACCGTTGAGCGCGGCGTTCGCCCGGCAGGCGGCGAGCGCCAGCGGGTCCAGGTCGCAGGCCACCACCTCGGCGGCTCCTGCCTTGGCCGCGGCGATGGCAGCGACGCCGGAACCCGCGCCGAAATCCAGCACGCGCTTGCCGCGCACCCAGTCCGGGCGCTCGGCCAGCCAGCGGGCCAGGACCAGCCCGCTGGCCCAGCAGAAACACCAATATGGTGGCTCGTCGAGAATGCGCCGGGTTTCCTCGGGGCTGAAGGCGCGATCCATGTTGGCCGCATCGATCAGCCAGAGGCGCAGCTCGGTGTCCGGCAGCGTCTCGGCGACCAGGCGGGCATCGCCCAGCAGTTCGTGCAGCGCGGCCTGCAGCTGCGCCGGTGCGCTCACGGTGCCGGAACCAGCTGCAGCGGTCCGAGCGCCTGGCTGGCAGCGCTCGATATGGTGCGCGGCGGCAGGCGCATGATCAGCTGGCCGGCGCGCGTGACGCGGCCGCGCAGCTCGACGCGCTGGCCGGCCGGGAAGGCGTCGGGGTTGAACTGGAGGATGAACGGCAGCTCGCTGCCGCGGCCCTTGAGCTGCACGTTGCTGAGCAGGCGGTCGGGCTGGTCGCGACGGTCGACCTCCAAGAGGGCCAGCTCCACGTCGCTGCCGGCCGGTGCGCCGATCAGGCTGCCGCTCAGTTCGTTGAGCAGTTTGGAGTGGGGTGCGGTGCTCAGCTCGACGGGAGCCGTCGGTGGTTCGCTGGGTTGGCTGCCGCAGCCGACGAGCAGCGTCAGCAGGGCGGGCAGAACGAGAAAACGTGATGGCACAGACGGCCTCCTGAACGGCGATTGCGGGCTTGTATAGCAGCAAAGCCGTCGCCTTGTCTTGCCGGTCGGATGCGCTACCATGGCCGTCCCGACGTACGACCGATTCCAGCCCCATGCATTGTCCCTTCTGCGGTGCCCACGACACCAAGGTCATCGATTCCCGCCTGGTCGCCGAGGGCGATCAGGTGCGCCGCCGCCGCGAGTGCCTGGCCTGTGGCGAGCGCTTCACCACCTTTGAAACCGCCGAGCTGGTGATGCCGCGACTGATCAAGTCCGACGGCAGTCGCCAGCCGTTCGACGAGCAGAAACTGCGCGCCGGCATGCAGCGTGCGCTGGAAAAACGTCCGGTCAGCGTCGAGCGCCTGGAAGCTGCGATCGCCCATATCAAGCATCAGCTGCGCGCCACCGGCGAGCGCGAGATCAAGTCGCGGGTGCTCGGCGAGCTGGTGATGGCCGAGCTGCAGAAGCTCGACGAGGTCGCCTATATCCGCTTCGCCTCGGTCTACCGCCGCTTCCAGGACCTCAACGAGTTCCGCGAGGAAATCGAGCGGCTGTCCCGCGAGCCGGCCAAGCCCGAATGACGGCCGATCACGCCTGGATGGCCCGGGCGCTGCAGTTGGCGCGCAAGGGCCTTTATTCGACCCATCCGAACCCGCGGGTCGGCTGCGTCATCGTCGCCGATGGCGAGCTGGTCGGTGAGGGCTGGCACGTACGCGCCGGCGAGCCGCATGCCGAGGTCCATGCGCTGCGCCAGGCCGGCGAGCGCGCCCGCGGTGCCACCGCCTACGTCACCCTCGAACCCTGCAGCCATTACGGGCGCACGCCGCCCTGTGCCGAAGCGCTGGTCAAGACCGGGGTCGGACGCGTGGTGGCGGCCATGCAGGACCCCAATCCGCAGGTCGCCGGGAATGGTCTGGAGCTGCTGCGCAGCGCCGGTATCGAAGTTGCCAGCGGTGTGCTGGAGACCGAGGCGCGGGAACTCAATGCGGGCTTTATCAAGCGCATGGAAAGCGGTCTGCCATACGTGCGCGCCAAGCTGGCGATGAGCCTGGACGGGCGCACGGCGATGGCCAGCGGCGAGAGCCAGTGGATCACCGGCCCGGCGGCGCGTGCCGAGGTGCAGCGCCTGCGCGCCCGCTCCAGCGTGGTGCTGACCGGCGCCGACACCGTGCTGATGGATGCCGCGCGGCTGACCGTGCGCGGCGCCGAATTGGGGCTGGACGCGGAAACCACTGCGCTAGCGCTGCAGCGCCCGCCGCTGCGGGTGCTGGTCGATGGCCGGCTGCGCGTGCCGCTGGATGCGCCGTTCTTTCAGGCTGGTCCGGCGCTGGTCGTCACGGTGGTCGCCGGCCGCGAGGAGACCTATCTTCGCGCCGGCCACGAGGCGCTGGTGCTGGGGCAGGAGCGGGTCGACCTGAGCGCGCTGCTGCGCGAGCTGGCTGCCCGTGGTGCCAACGAGGTGCTGGTCGAGGCCGGACCGCGGCTGGTCGGTGCGTTCGCCAGCCTCGGCCTGATCGACGAGTACCAGGTGTTCATGGCGGCCAAGTTTCTCGGCTCCTCGGCGCGGCCGCTGCTGGAGCTTCCGCTCGAGCGCATGAGCGAGGCGCGCGAGCTGAAGATCGTCGACATCCGGGCGGTGGGCGACGACTGGAAGATCCTGGCGCGCCCGGCCAACTGATCGGCAACCCGTGTCGGCGGTGTCCGCCGATAGCCTGCGTCTTGCATTCAGATAGCTGCTACCGGGCGATAACGGGCTGCCCCGCGTCGCTATTTGTGTTAAAAACGCTGCCGGGCCGCAAACGGCCCAACGTTCTCAGGGCGGGGTGCGATTCCCCACCGGCGGTAATGGCCACGGCCTAGCCCGCGAGCGCTTGCCCAGGCAAGGTCAGCAGACCCGGTGTGATTCCGGGGCCGACGGTATAGTCCGGATGAGAGAGAGCGGGATATTCCGATGGGCGCCGTCCGTGCACCCGTCATGCATCCCTATCGATCCGTAGCGCCCTGTTTTTCATAAACAGGAGTTCGTCGTATGCAGCGTTTTACCCGCCTTCCACGGGAGGCCACATGTTCACCGGAATAATCGAAGCCATCGGCACCATCCGTGCGCTCACACCCAAGGGCGGCGACGTCCGCGTGCTGGTCGAAACCGGCAAGCTGGATCTGGGCGACGTCAAGCTGGGCGACAGCATCGCTGTCAACGGCGTCTGCCTGACGGCGGTGGAGCTGCCGGGCAACGGCTTCTGGGCCGACGTCAGCCGCGAAACTCTGGCGCGCACCGCCTTCATCGATCTCAAGGCCGGCAGTCGGGTCAACCTGGAAAAGGCCCTGACCCCTACCAGCCGCCTCGGCGGCCATCTGGTCAGCGGCCACGTCGATGGTGTCGGCGAGGTCGTGGCGCGGGAAGATAATGCCCGCGCCGTGCAGTTCCGCATCCGCGCGCCGCGCGAGCTGGCCAAGTACATTGCGCTCAAGGGGTCGATCACCGTGGACGGCACCAGCCTCACGGTCAACGCGGTCAATGGCGCCGAATTCGAGCTGACCATCGTGCCGCACACCCTCGGCGAAACCATCATGGCCGACTACCGCCCCGGGCGGCAGGTGAACCTGGAGGTCGACCTGCTGGCGCGTTACCTGGAGCGCCTGATGATGGGCGACAAGGCCGCCGAACCCAAGGCCTCGGGGCTCACCGAAGGTTTTCTCGCCGAGCACGGCTACTTGAAGAATTGAGGAGACGCCCGATGGCGCTCAATACCGCTGAAGAACTGATCGAAGACATCCGCGCCGGCAAGATGGTCATCCTCATGGATGACGAGGACCGCGAGAACGAGGGCGACATCATTGTCGCCTCCGAGTGCGTGACCGCCGAGCACATCAATTTCATGGCGCGCTTCGCCCGCGGCCTGATCTGCATGCCCATGACCCGCGAACGCTGCGAGCTGCTCAAGCTGCCGCTGATGGCGCCGCGCAACGGCTCGGGCTTCGGTACCAAGTTCACCGTTTCCATCGAGGCCGCCGAAGGGGTGACCACCGGCATTTCCGCGGCCGACCGCGCGCGTACCGTGCAGGCCGCCGTGGCGAAGAACGCCAAGGCCGAGGACATCGTCAGCCCCGGCCACATCTTTCCGCTGATGGCGCAACCGGGTGGCGTGTTGGCGCGGGCCGGCCACACCGAGGCCGCCTGTGACCTGGCGCGCATGGCCGGGTTCGAGGCCAGCGGCGTGATCTGCGAGATCATGAACGACGACGGCACCATGGCCCGCCGGCCGGAGCTCGAGCTGTTCGCCGAGCAGCACGGGCTGAAGATCGGCACCATCGCCGACCTGATCCACTACCGCATGATCCACGAGCGTACCGTGCAGCGGGTTTCCGAGCAGCCGCTGGAAACCGAGCTGGGCCAGTTCAACCTGGTCACCTACCGCGACGGCGTCGAGGACACCGTGCACATGGCGCTGACCCGCGGTGAGATTTCCCCGGAAGAGCCGACCCTGGTGCGCGTACACAACATGGAGCCGCTGCGTGATCTGCTGCTGGTCACCGTGCCGGGTCGCTGGAGCCTGCGCGCGGCGATGAGCGAGGTGGCCAAGGCCGGCAAGGGCGTGGTGCTGCTGCTCGGCAATCCGCTGACCGGCCCGCAGCTGCTGGCGCAGCTGACCCGTCAGCAGCCGCCGACCCCGGCCACCTACAGCACCGTCGGCGCCGGTTCGCAGATCCTGCGTGACCTGGGCGTGCGCAAGATGCGCCTGATGAGCGCGCCGATGAAGTTCAACGCGATATCCGGCTTCGATCTGGAAGTTGTAGAATACCTGCCCGCTGAGTAAGGGTGCCGCGCTACTGCGCTTGGACATACTGCGTTGAAAACAGGCGAGGCTTGCTCATTTACCTCGGTAAACTCCGCCGCCTCACCTGCTTTCGCCTTGTCTGTCCTGCGCTCGCTACGCGCTGCTCCGTAGGGCTGTCCTGTTTTGTCCATAAGCTCTTTAACGCTATACGAGATTTGTACCATGCCCCTGAAGACCATCGAAGGAACCTTCATCGCCCCGCAGGGCAAATACGCCCTGGTCGTAGGCCGCTTCAACAGCTTCGTCGTCGAGAGCCTGGTCAGCGGCGCGGTCGACGCGCTGGTTCGCCACGGCGTCAGCGAAAACGACATCACCATCATCCGTGCACCGGGTGCCTTCGAGATTCCGCTGGTCGCGCAGAAGGTCGCGCAGCAGGGTGAATACGACGCCATCATCGCCCTCGGCGCGGTCATCCGCGGTGGTACGCCGCACTTCGAATACGTCGCCGGTGAGTGCACCAAGGGCCTGGCCCAGGTCTCCATGGAGTTCGGCGTACCGGTTGCCTTTGGCGTGCTGACCGTCGATTCCATCGAACAGGCCATCGAGCGTTCCGGCACCAAGGCCGGTAACAAGGGCGCCGAAGCCGCACTCTCCGCACTGGAAATGGTGAGCCTGCTTTCGCAGCTGGAGGCGAAGTGAGCCTGAATCACGACGATAGCCAGGACGCACCGCAGCCCAAGGCCAAGGGCAAGATCGCCACGCGCCGGGTCGCGCGCAGCCTGGCGATGCAGGCGTTGTATCAGTGGCACATGGCCGGTCAGAGCCTCAACGAGATCGAGGCGCAGTTCCGCGTCGACAACGATTTCAGCGGTGTCGACGGTGCCTACTTCCACGAACTGCTCAACGGCGTGGCGCGCAAGAAGACCGAGGTCGACCAGGCCATTGCGCCGAATCTCGACCGTCCGCTGGACGAGCTCGATCCGGTGGAGCTGGCCATCCTGCGCCTGTCGACCTACGAGCTGATGCAGCGCATCGACGTGCCGTACCGCGTGGTCATCAACGAAGGCATCGAGCTGGCCAAGGTCTACGGCGCCACCGACGGACACAAGTTCGTCAACGGCGTGCTGGACAAGCTGGCCCCCTCGCTGCGCAGCGCCGAAGTGCGCAACCACAAGCGCTGAGGGCCGCTCGCCTTGCTGGGTGAGTTCGAGCTGATCCGTCACTACTTCGCCGCCGCCGCTTGCGCCAGGGCCGGCGGCGAAGTCGTTCTCGGCATCGGCGATGATTGCGCCCTGTTGAAGATTCCCACTGGTGAGCAGCTGGCGGTATCCACCGACACGCTGGTCGCCGGCGTGCATTTCCCTGATCCCTGCGATCCGTTTCTGCTCGGCCAGCGCGCCTTGGCCGTCGCCGCCAGCGACCTGGCCGGCATGGGCGCCATACCCATCGGCTTCACCCTTGCCCTGAGCCTGCCGAGCGGCGATCCGCTCTGGCTCGCCGAGTTCGCCCGTGGACTGGATGCCATGGCGCTCGACTGCAGCCTGCGTCTGATTGGCGGCGATACCACCCGTGGCCCGCTGTGCCTGACGGTAACGGTGTTCGGCCGCGTGCCGGCCGGGCAGGCGCTGACCCGCGCCGGCGCGCAGACCGGTGATCTGCTCTGCGTCGGTGGTGTGCTGGGCGAAGCAGCCGGAGCGCTGCCCCTGGTGCTTGGTCAGGCGGAAGCCGATGCGGATGTCGCCGAACACCTGCTGGCGCGCTACTGGTCGCCACAGCCTCAGCTGGCCCTGGGCGAGGTGCTACGAGGCAAGGCCACGGCGGCGCTGGATATCTCCGACGGGCTGCTGGCTGATTGTGGGCATATTGCCAAGGCTTCGGGCGTGGCCTTGCAGATCGAGCGTGATCGGCTGCCGTTGTCCGAGCCGCTGCGCCGTTTCGCTGGCGACGCCGAAGCGCTGCGTTGCGCGCTGGCTGGCGGCGACGACTACCTGCTGGCCTTCACCCTGCCGCCTGCCGAACTGGCGCCGCTGCAGGCTGCCGGCTGGCCGGTGCAGGTCATCGGCCGGGTGACGGCGGGGCAGGGGGTGCAGCTGCTGGACGCGGCGGGCAACGAGGTGGCCGTGTCCGAACGCGGCTACAACCATTTCAATCCATGAGGGCGTTGCGGGCCTGCTCAGCCCGCGATCAATCCGAGAAGGAACGCTGTTTTGACTGATACCTCGCCGGTCGCGGCCAAGCCGCAAACTCTGGTCTGGTCCGATCCCTGGCACAACCTGGCGTTCGGCTTCGGTTCCGGACTGATGCCCAAGGCGCCGGGCACCTGGGGTTCGCTGGTAGCGCTGCCGTTCGTGCCGCTGTGGCAGTTGCTGCCAGGCTGGGGTTATCTGCTGATGCTCGGCTTGACCATGCTGTTCGGCGTCTGGCTGTGCGGCAAGGTGGCGCGCGAACTCGGCGTGCACGACCACGAAGGCATCGTCTGGGATGAGTTCGTCGGCATCTGGATCACCTTCTGGCTGGTGCCGGAGGGCTGGTACTGGCTGCTGCTCGGCTTCGTGGTGTTTCGCGTGATGGATATCGCCAAGCCCTGGCCGATCAGCTGGGTGGATCGGCATATTCATGGTGGGGTGGGCATCATGCTCGACGATGTCCTCGCCGGGGTCGCCGCCTGGGCGGTCATGCAGGGACTGGTGGCGCTGTTGGTTTGATTGTGCGTCCGGTCGCTGCAGGCGGTCGGCCATTGAAGGATGATCGGCGTTCGCCCCGGGCCCGGTTTCGAGGAAGAAATAGCCATGCGTAGCGTCTCCGTTCTGTTCGCCAGCCTGTTGCTCCTGCCCGCGCTGGCGCAGGCCGCCTCCATGGTGCAAGTGGTCGGGCTGTTTCCGGGCGCTGCGGTGGTCAACGTCGACGGCCAGCGCAAGCTGGTCAGGGTCGGGCAGACCGGGCCGGGTGGCGTCCAGGTGGTCAGCGCCGATGCCAGCGGCGCGGTGCTGCGGGTCGACGGCGTCGAGCGTCACTACAACCTGAGCCGTGAATACAGCGGCGCCTATGCAGCGCCGAGCAAGACCCAGCTGAGCGTGGCCAAGGGCACCGGCGGCCATTACTGGATTGCCGGTGCGATCAATGGCCAGTCGATCCAGTTCCTCGTCGATACCGGCGCCACTTCGGTGGCGATCAACGAGCATCAGGCCCGTCGCTTGGGCATCGACTATCGCGTCAACGGCCGGCCGATGGTGGTGAGCACCGCCAGCGGCACGGCCAAGGCCTGGCGCGTGCACCTGAACAGCGTCAAGGTCGGCGCGATCGAAGTGCTTGGCGTCGAGGCCGTAGTCGTCGCGGGCGGCTCGCCCACCGAGGCGCTGCTTGGCATGAGCTTCCTTGGTCGGGTCAGCTGGCGCGAGGAGCAGGGCGTGCTGGTGCTGGAGTCGAAGACCTCCTGAGTTCAGGCTGATCCGTCCGCCTACACGGCACGATAGACACACTCGACGGCGAACTCTTCAGCCAGATGTGCCCCCGGTTAGTGTTATAGTGTCCGCTTTTCTGCCGCCTGGGATTTCCGCCCGTGTCTGTCGTGTTCGTCGCCGCTTCCCAACTGCCGACACCGTTCGGCGTGTTCACCATGCATGGTTTTCTCGACCAGGACACTGGCAAGGAACATGTCGCGCTGACCCTCGGCGACGTGGCCGATGGCAAGCCGGTGCTTGGGCGTCTGCATTCCGAATGCCTGACCGGCGATGCGCTGTTCAGCCTGCGTTGTGACTGCGGCTTCCAGCTGGAAGCGGCACTGCGCGCGATTGCCGACGAAGGCCGCGGCGTGCTGCTCTATCTGCGTCAGGAAGGACGCGGCATCGGCCTGCTGAACAAGATCCGCGCCTACGAACTGCAGGACGCTGGCGCCGATACCGTCGAGGCCAACGAGCGCCTGGGCTTCGCCCCGGACATGCGTGACTACGGCATCTGCCTGCCGATGCTCGAGCACCTGGGCATCGCCGAGATCAAGCTGATGACCAACAACCCGCGCAAGGTCAAGGCGCTGCAAGGCTTCGGCATCCGCGTGGCCGAGCGCAAGCCGCTGCAGGTCGCGCACAACCCGCACAACCGCAAGTACCTCGCCACCAAGGCCGGCAAACTCGGCCACATGCTCGGCGAGATCCACCAGGGTGAAGCCGAGCAGTCGTGAACCGCCTCGCCGCCCGCCGCCAGCTCGCGCGTGACGGCTGGCTGCACACCCTCCTGATGGTGATACCTGTGCTGGCGCTGGGCCGTGCACCGGCACTGAGCGTTGACTGGGGCCTGCCTCTTTTCGCTGCCGGCCTGGTCTCGCTGTTCTTCAGCCTGCCGGCCTTCACCGCCTTCAAGCACGCACTGATTGCCACCGAGCAGGCGTTGGGAGGCCCTATGGAGGCCGACGCCTGGGCACGCTTGCGTCGCCTCCGCCGGCGTGGCCTGCTGATCGCCTCGCTGCCGGCCTGGTTCGCGGCCGCCGGGGCTCTGCTGGGCATGGAACCGGTTGCCCGCCTGTTGCTGGTATTCGGCAGCCTGGTGCTGCTGGTGCTCTACCGTATTCCGCGGCAGCTGCACTGATGCGTCTCCTGCTGGCCGTCCTGGCTCTGCTGGCCACGTTGCCTGCGGTTGCCGCGCAGCGGGTCGTAAGCCTGGCGCCCTCGCTCAGCGAAATCATGCTGGAGCTCGATGCCGTAGACCGTCTGGCCGGTGTGCTGGACGGCGGCGAACGTCCCGCTGCCCTGGCTCAGGTACCGTCGGTGGGGCGTTATGGACAGGTGGAGATGGAGACCTTGCTCAGCCTGCGCCCCGATCTCGTGCTGCTCTGGCCGGATAGCGTGCCGCGCAGCCAGCGCGAGCAGCTGCAGCAGTTCGGTGTTCCCGTGCTGGTGGTGGCGCAGACTCGCCTCGACGGGCTGGCCGAGCAATTCAGGGTGATCGGCCAGGCGGTCGGCCGCACGGAGCAGGGCGAGCGTCTGGCCGAGGCGTTTCGCGCCGGCCTCGCCGAGCTGCGCACAGCCTACGCCCGTGAACGGCCGTTGCGGGTGTTCTACCAGGTCTGGAACCGCCCGCTGTATACCCTCGGCGGGCAGCAGATCATCAGCGAAGCGATCGAGGTGTGTGGCGGGCGCAACGTCTTCGCCGACCTGACCCTGGCCGCGCCGCAGGTGAGCATCGAAGCGGTGCTCGCCCGCGACCCGGAAGTCATCCTGGCCGGTAGCGGGGCGCAGCTGGACGAATGGCAGGCCTGGCCACAGCTAGATGCCGTGCGCAACGGGCGATTGCTGGAAGTGCCCGACAAGGGCCTGGAGCGCCCGAGCTTCCAGATGCTGGGGGCGATCCGGAAGCTCTGCGAGGTGATGGCGGCAGCGCCCTGAGCGGGCGTGCCGGTAGACGCGATTACAGTGATGGAGTCCAGGTGACGGCGAACAGCGCGGTGCGGCCTTCGGTGTTGTATCCGTAGCGTCCGTTGGCGGTGCTGTAGGTGGTTTCCGCATAGTCCTTGTCGAACAGGTTGTTCAGCTTCAGGTCCAGCTTAACCTCCGAGTTGGCCTGCCAACTCCCACGCAAGCCAAGCAGGCCGTAGCCGCCGAGCTCGATGGTATTTTCAGCGTTGTCATAGCGTCCGCTGACGGCGCGCCAGCCCGCGCCTACCGAAAAGTCACCGAACTGGCGGTCCAGATCCAGGCTTAGCGTGCGCTTGGCGCGACGGGCGAGTGTATGACCGCTATCGCGATCGCGCGGGTCGATCAGGCCGGCAGCGAGGCTAGCCTGCCAACCGAACACGTCCTGCCGGAGGGTGGCCTCCAGGCCGTTGATCCGTGCGGTCTGGACATTCTGAGGAATCCAGAAGGCGTCCGAGACGATGGCATCCTCGATGTCAGTGCGGTACAGCGACAATTCCAGCGACCCGCTGTCGCTATAGCGGTTGCGCCATTGCAGCTCGTAGCTCTTGGATTTTTCGGGCGTAAGGTCCGGGTTTCCGAGCCAGGAGTCGTACAGTTCGTTAAATGTCGGGGCGCGGAAGCCCTCGCTGTAGGACACGATCACGTCGTTGCGGGTATCCAGCGGTACGGTTAGCGCCGCGTTCCAGGTGTTCTCGCTGCCGTACTGTTCGTTCTTGTCGTGGCGCAGGCCAATCTCTGTAGAAAAGGCGTTGCCGGTATAGCGGTGCTGGATGAAGGCCGCCTGGTTCCAACGGGAGTCTTGGGCAAAGTCGCTCGAGCTGTGCAGCTGGTCCTCATGCCAATCGGCACCCAGCAACAATTGATGGGCCGGATCGAGCTGAAGTGTATTCACCCAGCTGGCCGAGTCACGATAGGTCGAGTAGCTGAAAAACACATAGTCAGGAGCCAGGGGGCTGTCGTTTCCGGTGTCCCGCTTGTCCTCGCTGTGCCCGACCTCAAGGCGGCTGTTCCAGACATCATTGAGTTTGGCGTCAACGAACCCGGAGATGCTGCTCAACTGGAAATCCACGGTCGGCTGAAAGCCGTCGAAGGTGTCGTCGAACTCAAGTTCGCCTCGCTGATCGAGCGCGCTGACACCCGCCTCGAGCCGATCATTAAAGCGGTGTGCAACGTTCAGACTGAGCGAACGATTGCGGTAAGCGTCGTCATCGCCATTGGCGCCGAAGCTATCGCGCGTCGCGTCGATACCTTGAGTCTCATCCATCGCGACCCCCAGGTTGAAGCGAGTCTGGCCATTCCCACCGGAGAGGTTCAGGCTGCGTTCGAAGGTGCCGTTGCTTCCCGCGCCGAAGCGGACCGCAGGCGCAAGCCCCTGACCGCTACCTTGGCGGGTGAAGATTTGCACCACGCCGCCGATGGCATCCGAGCCATACAGCGCCGACCGCGGGCCGCGCACGACTTCTATCCGTTCGATCTGATCGGGGCTTAGAAATTCGAGGCTGCTGGTGCCGCTGGAGGTTGCGGCGATGCGCTGACCATCGACCAGAACCAGGGTCTGGGTACTGGAGGTGCCGCGAAGAAACAGGCCGGTTTGGCTGCCTGCTCCGCCTGTGCGGGTGATGCTTACGCCTGGCACACGCTCCAGCAGCTCCGCGACGCTGCGAATCTGCAACCGCTCGATATCATCTCGGTTGAATACAGTGGTTGCCGCCGGGGTCTGGCTGCGTCGCTGTGGTTCGCGGTTTGCGCTGACCACCGTATCGGAAAGCTTCAGCGCTTCGTCGCGTGTCAGCTCAGCAGCAAACACCTGCACGCCAGGCAGCAGCGCCACGGCGAGGGCAAGTCGGGACAGTTTCATTCTTGGAATTCCTCAAAAGATCGCAGACTTTTGAGGAGGGCAGGAACAAGCGCGGGGATGACGGGCAGCAGCGCTTGACGGTGCTGCCCTCCGCAACACCAGTCGAATCCGTCAGGCCGGTCTCCGGGCTTTCGACACGCATCACGCTCACCTTCCCATGTCGGAACACAGTGGTTGTCGAGCGGACGGCGATTCCTGAGGATCGCGGTCGATTACCGTTGCGGGGGCAGCGCCGGCCTTGCTCTTCGAGCGCACCGGCTTCCCGTTTAATGCGGACCTTGCGGTCGTGCACACCTGGGCGGATAAGAAAAACGCGCGAACCTTACGGCCGATGCTGGCGAAACACAAGCGGACCGATGGCCGCAAGCCTGTCAGTGCCGAGTCTGCGAAGGCGGCAAGGTCGCGCCTGAAAGCGCGACCGCTAGGACAGCCCGCCGACGATCTTCAGCCCGCTCTGCCCGTTGCCCTGACGCTGCACCTGAATCTGCACCGGGATGCGTTCGTGCATCTCGGCCACGTGGCTGATCACTGCCACCTTGCGGCCCTGGGCTTGCAGCGAATCCAGCGCGTCCATGGCGATCTGCAGCGACTCGGGATCGAGGCTGCCGAAGCCCTCGTCGATAAACAGCGATTCGATCCTGAGCTTGCTCGATGCCATCGAGGCCAGGCCCAGTGCCAGGGCCAGCGAAACGAGGAAGGTCTCGCCGCCGGACAGCGAATGCACCGAGCGCAGCTCGTCGCCCATCTCGGTATCCATTACCAGCAACCCCAGCGGACTGCCGCCGCGCTTGAGCCGATAACGCCGCGCCAGTTGGCGCAGCTGCACGTTGGCGTGCTGCACCAGAAGATCCAGGTTGTAGGCCTGGGCGATCTTGCGGAAGGCGCCGCCGTCGCTTGAGCCGATCAGCGCGGCGATACGCCCCCAGCGCTGCATTTCGGCGCGCGCCTCGCCGATCTGTGCCAGCAACGCCTGGCTCTGGCGGCGGCGCTTGTCGTCGTCGAGCAGCGCGGCCAGGGTTTCGGCGCAGCGCTGCTCGGCCTGTTCGCAGCGGTGCAGCTGTTCGGCATGTGCCTGTTGCAACTGCTCGGCTTCCGGCACTTCGGCCTGTTGCTGCTGGTGGCTGGCCAGCCGATTGAGGCAGCCATCCAGCCGTTCGCGGCAGCGGGTCAGGGTTTCGGCGTTCTGCTGCAGGCGCTGGCGCGCCTCGGCCAGCAACGTGTCGTCCATCTGCAGCAGCTGGGCGAGGGTGATGTCGTCCAGTGCCGGATGGGCGGTACGCCAGGCGCCCAGTTCCGCGTTCAGCGCGTCGCGTTCCTGCTGCAACTCGGCGTGGCGCTGGCGGCAGTTCTGTTGCTCGCTGTGCAGGCGCGTCAGGCCAAGTTTGCTCTCGTTGAGCTGCTGATCGATCCCGGCCTGGGTTTGCCGCGCAGTCTGGATGGCTGCATCCAGCTGCTGTTGCCAGGCGCTGGCGCTGCTTTGCCCGCCGAGGCTGGCCCGCAGCGTCTGCTGGCAGGCGAGCAGCAATTTCTCGCGCTCAGCCAGTCGCGCGCTGCAGCCTGCCTGTTTCTCCTGGCGATGGCGCTGCTGCAACTGCTCGTCGCTGCGGCGCTGTTCGCCCTGGCGCAGCTCCTCACTCAGCTCGGTCTGCGCCAGCAGCTGCTGCAGCCGCGTGGCGATGCTGGCGTCCAGCTGCATAAAGGTCTGCGCCGGGTCTTCGCGCCAGCGCTGCAGTTGCTTGACTGGCAGCAGTTCGGCGAAGGCAGCCAGCTCCTCGTCGAGTTGTTGGCTATCGCGGGCCAGGGCATCGCGCTGGCGCGCGAGCTGTTGAGTCGCCTCGACACAGGCCTCGCGCGCGGCCTGCCAGGCCTGCTGGAGGGTTTCGCTGCGCTGTTGCAACCCGAGCAGTTGTTGTTGCTGCCGGCTGGCATCGGCGATCTGTTGGTTCAGGTTCGCCAGTTGGGCTTCCAGCCAGTCCGCGCGTGTTCCTTCGGGTTGGCGAAGCAGTTCGGCATGCGCTGGCAGGGCGTGCAGACGCGGGGCCAGCGCCTGCAGCTGCGCCTCGACTTCCACCTGCCGCTGTTGGCTCTGACGCAATTGAGTGCTGAGCGCGACATGGCGATCGCGCAGTTCCTGCAGGCGCTGGTCCTGGGCCTGCAGTGCTTCGCGGGCGCGTTCGGCCTCGCGGTCGTCCTGCTGATCGAGGCCTGCGAGCAGGGTATCGGCCGCATGCCAGGGATGTTCCTGGCTGCCACAGACCGGGCAGGGCTCGCCCGGCACCAGCGCGGCGCGTAGCGCCTCGACATTCGCACTGCGCGCCAGGCGCTGGCGTTCGAGCAAGGCGAGGGTGACGTTCAGCGCCTGCTCGGCGGCGTCGCGCTCGACGCGAACCTGCTTGCCCAGCGGCACCAGGCCATCCAGCTCGGCCTGCTGGCCGGTGGTGGCATCGCTCAGTTCGCGTCGGCTGGTTTCGAGCCCGCGTTGCTGCGCCCAAAGCTCGCGCAGGGCCGCAGTTTCGCGCTCGGCCTGGCGCCATTGGTCCAGCTGCCCGTGCAGTTGGGTGAGCTGTTCGGCCAGGCCGACTTGGCTGCCGCGCTCACGTTGCAGAGCGTCTAGCGCCTCGCGGGCCAGGCTTTGCTGGTTTTCGGCGGCCTTGGCCCGCGCTTCCAATGCCGGGAGTTCGCCCTGACCTTGATGCAGCCGTGCCGCCAGCTGCACGGCCTGTTGCAGGCGCGGGCGGTAGCCGTCCCAGGCGCTGCAGAGCGGTTGCAGCGCGGTGCTCTTGTCCAGTTGCTGGCTCAGCGCGGCAAGTTCCGCCGCGGCGCGCTGCTGGCGTTCGGCGAGCTGCGTGAGCGTCGCTGCGCCTGCAGTCACCTCGGCATCGGCCCGGGTGCTGTCCTCGCGGATAGTGGTCAGGTCGGCATTCAGATGCTGCAGGCGTTCCTCTTCACGGCGCGCCTGGACGAGCCGCGGCTCGGCGTCCTGGCGCGCCTGTTCGGCCGAACGCAGTTGCTCGCTGGCGGCGCTGCATTGGCTCTGCAGCTCGGCCAGGCGCTGCTGCACGGCCTGTTCCTCATGCTGCAGGCGCGCCAGGCTGTCGGCGGCCTTGTCCAGCAGCGGGCCGAGATCCTGCAGGCGCAGGAAACGATGGCGTTGCGGCGCCAGTTGCTCGAACAGGTCGAGGATGCGCCGGGCCTCGGCGAGGTTTTTGCGCTCGTCTTCGGCATCCTGCAGTTGCTGGCATGCCGCTTCGCGCTCGTTTTCCAGACGCTGCAGTTCGCTGAGCCATTGCCGCTGCGCTTCCAGCGCCCTGAGCTGCTGCTGCAGCGCTTTCAGTTCGTCGAGCTGAGCCTGATGTTCGTTCTCCAGAACCTCGCGCTGCTCGGGCTCCAGTGGTTGCAGCCCACCAGCCTGCTGCTCCAGACGGACGAGGCCTTCCTTCGCCTCTTTGGCGGCCTCGAAGGCGGCCTGGCCGAGGCGGCTGTAGAGGCCGGTATCGGTGAGCTTTTCCAGCAGTTGGCCGCGCTCGTCATCCTTTGCTTTTAAGAAAGCGCTGAATTCACTTTGCGCGAGGAGAACGGCCCTGGTGAACTGGGATAGATTGAGACCGAGCTTGAGTTGAATTAACCCTTCAAACTCGCGTTTCTTGCCGCTGGCCAGGAGCGTGCCGCTGTCGAGATCCGTAAGGCTCTGGCTGCTGGCCTGCAGGCGGCCGTCGATCTTCTCGCGGGCGCGCTTGACCTCCCAGCGTGCGCGGTAGCGGTGGCCGTCGACGCCGACGAAATCGACCTCGGCGTAACCGCTGCCGCAGCCGCGGCGCAGCAGGTTGCGCTCGTCGCCACCGCCGATCTCGGCATCCACCTCGGGCACCTTGTTCAGCGGCGAAACGCTGTCGAGTCGCGGCGTGCTGCCGAACAGCGCCAGGCACAGGGCGTCGAGAATGGTGCTCTTGCCCGCGCCGGTGGGCCCGGTGATGGCGAACAGCCCGGCGCTGGCCAGGGGTTCCGCGGTGAAATCGATGACCTGCTCACCGGCCAGCGACGCCAGGTTCTTCAGGCGGATGGCGAGGATCTTCATCGGTCGTCCTCCGCATGGGCGAACTCGACCCGTTGCAGCAGGGTGGCGAAATCATCCAGCGCCTGTTCATCTGCCGGATTGCCGTACTGTTCTTCCCAGGCGCGTGCGAACAGTTCCTGAGGGGTGATCTGGTCGAGGCCGAGGAGCACGTCCGACTCCGTCTCGCCGCGCTTGCCGGCGTATTCGCTGGCGATGCGCACCAGCCGGCAGGCCTTGCCGGTTATCGCGGTTTCGATGCGCTGGCGCAGGTCCGGCAGCGGCTCGTCGAGCAGCACGCGTACCTCCAGCCAGGGCAGGTGTTCGTCGAACAGGCCGGTGGGCGGCAGCGCCTCCAGCGCGGCGATCACCTCGGCCAGCGGGGCGCGGCCGATGCGGATCATCTCCACCGCACGCGGCACCGCCAGACTGTCGACCTGTTTCAGGGCCTCGCCGTCAACTTCGACCAGCAGCACCTGATGGGGGTAATTGACCTCGGCGAAGGACAGCGGCAGCGGCGAGCCGCTATAGCGGATGCGCGCCTGCCCGGCGACCTGCTGCGGCTTGTGCAGGTGGCCGAGGGCGACGTAGGCGACGGACTCGGGAAACAGGCTGGCCGGCAGGGCCTCGGCATTGCCGATGACGATATTGCGCTCGGACTCCTCCGACACCGCGCCGCCGGCCATGTGCGCATGGCTCATGGCGACCAGCGCCTGGCCGGGCTGGCGCACGGCCTCGGCGGCGGCGATGAGGCGTTCATGCACCTGGCGAATGCCGGCCATGTAGTCGTCGCCCAGCGTCATTCCGGTGACCTCGGCCGGGCGCAGGAAGGGCAGGGTGAGACACCAGGCGGCGGTATTGCCATTGGCGTCGTGCAGCGGCACCAGCAGCCGCTGATGGTCGAGCTGGCCCTCGGCGACCCAGCTGATGCGGCCAACGGCATGGGCATTGAGGCGCTTCATCAACGGCGCCGGCAGCTCGATGCGCCCGCCCGAGTCGTGGTTGCCGGCGATCATCACGATGTCCAGCTGCGGGAGCTTTTCGTGGGCGCGGACGATGAAGTCGTAGAGGCGCTCCTGGGCCTTGAGTGGCGGGTTGACCGTGTCGAACACGTCGCCGGCGATCAGCAGGGCGTCGGCGCGGTGGGCTACCAGCTGGTCGAGCAGCCAGGCGAGGAACTGCGCGTGTTCGTGGTCGCGGTCCTGGCCGTGGAGGGTCTGGCCGAGGTGCCAGTCGGAGGTGTGGATCAGGCGCATGCGAGGGAGTTTTCTTCGTAGGTGTCGCGACGGGCCGCGGCTGGGTGGAGGAGGCTGGGCGCAGCGTTTGTGCAGCGTATCCGTAGGCGCGGAGGAGCGTGTCGAGTCTCTGCTGGCGAAGCTTTTGGACGTTGGTTTCGCGGGATACAGCCTATCGCGGTGATGGGAAGGTGCATTGGTTTCGCCCTGCTGGGCGAGTCCCTTTTGGCAGTCGCCCCAAAAGGAACCAAAAAGTCTTGCCCCTGCATCCGGGTCTCGCTGCGCTCGACTTCCCTCATTCCATCCACGTTCCGGGGGCCGGCGTACAAGGGCCATCCATGGCCCTTTACGCCTCTCGCGGCATCCATGCCGCTCACTCCTCTCCACGCGGATTCCATTCGGCCTCCTGAAAGGGGCGTTCGGCGTCGCCTGGCAGATTTTTGACTGGTAAACGAGCGAAGCGGCCTCCCGCTATTAATAAACTTACAGACGGCTCGGTCTCGAATCCCCTTCAGGAGGCCGAGCGTAGGTGCTGCGCAGGGGGGCGCGAGGCATGGATGCCGAGCGAGGAGCGATGGGCCAGGGATGGCCCTTCGCGACGACCCCCGGAGCAGCGCTGGAGCGAGGGAAGTTTTGCGAAGCAAAACCCGTATGTAGTGGTGGCCTTCTTTTTGGTTACTTTTTCTTGGCCAGACAAGAAAAAGTGACGCGCCGTGCAAGGCGCAACCTGCAGGTCGGGCCGAGGAAAGCGCGGCGTCGTACGCATAGGTCTGCGCCGGCAACAGTTCGTGAGCAAGCTCGCTCCTGCAAGTGGCCACGTTACGCCTAACCCTCACGAGTACAACCACCCCTTCAACGCCTGCAGATTCCCCACCTGCAGCTGCTGCGCGGCCGCATTGGCCTGCACCGTATTCGGATCGATGCCGAAGCGCTGCAGCACGTACTGCACCAGGGCGCCACGGGTCTCCACCGGCAGTTGGCCGTCGAGCATGCCGTAATCCACCTCGATGATCGCCTTCTGCGCCGGGCTCAGCCGTGCATCCGGCTCGATCAGCACGGTCACCGGTGTGTTCCACGCTTCGTCCTGCTCGCGGGTATGTTCGCTTTCGTCCATCAGGTCCGGTTCGCCGCGGAAGCGGCTGAGCACGAAGTCGCGGTATTCGCGGTTCTTCTCGCAGTAGGCGCGCACGTGCCAGCGCATGCCGGTGAAGACCAGCGTGTGCGGCGCCATCACGCGGATCTCCACCTCCGGGTTGGCCAGCGAGACGTACTCGCTCTCCAGCCGCAGCCCCTCGCGGCAGGCCTGCAGGATCGGGCGTAGCACCTCGGGGCGGATGCTGCGGTCCGGCACCTGCAGCACTTCCGTATGTGCATAGGCCAGCGCCAGGCCTTCGATGTGCGGAGCGCGCACGCGGTTCTGGTCGAGCAGGTGCAGGTAGGCGCTGGCGCTGCCGTCGATGAACAGCGGCTGGAAGGCCTTGCTCGGCTTATAGCCTTTCAGGTGACGGTCATATGTCAGGTTTTTGGGCGCATGTTCGTTGAGGTAGGTGTTGATGTCCTTCGAGGCCTGCTGGCGGCTGATGCCGAAGCTCTGCATCAGGTGGCCCGTGGTCAGGCGGCCTTCCCACCAGGCAATGGTCTCGATCAACCGGTAGCGCAGCGCCAGGTCCCAGCGTATCTGACTGATCGATTGCTTCCTTTTCATCGCCGTTGCACCTGTACCGAAGGTTTACATGCCTATGTCGAGCGGGTCGACGTGTCGCGCAACGCTACATATATTCAAGGCGTGTTTCAACTCGATACGGGTGACCGACATGAATCTGCTGATCGCTGCACTGACATGGTCCGGCGTGGCGTTCGTCGCGATGGCATTGCTGGCCTGGCTGGCGTACGCCGACGGTGAACGAAAGGGCTGAGACAGGTTGCAGTTTGGTGAAGGCTGAGCGCTTCCCGATGGACGGCTGGAATCTCCGAGCCTGGTACAGGGTCTTTGTGTCAGGCTCACCTGTAGAGATGCTCCATGAAGACTTTGTCCCGTCACCTGGCCGAAACCTTCACTTCGCAATACCGCACCCGTGTCGAACCAAAGGCGGACGGCCGTCTGGAAGTCCATGTCGGCTACCCGATCAACGGCACCCACGCCACGCGCATCGTCGCCGGGCACCAGGTTCAGAACACGCTGCTGGTGGAAACCATCCTCGAAGACATGCGCAACGAACTGGCCCGCCCGCAATAGCCCCGCTTAGCGCATCGCGGGCAGTGCGATACGCACGCGTAGCCCGCCCAGCGGACTTTCCTCTAGGCTCCACTCGCCACGCCACGCCGTCAGGATATCGCTGACGATCCCCAGCCCCAGGCCGTGGCCTTCTGCGCGCTCGTCCAGCCGCACGCCGCGGTTGATGACCATCTCCCGTTGCTGGGCCGGAATGCCCGGCCCGTCATCGTCCACCAGCAGCACGAAGCCGTCGCGCGATCGCTCGATGGTCAGCTCGACGCGGCTGTTCGCCCATTTGCAGGCGTTGTCCAGCAGGTTGCCCAGCAGCTCGAGCATGTCCTCGCGATCACGCGGCAGGCGGCAGCCAGCTGGGGCGTGCCAGCGCAGCTCGAGGTGGGAGCGGTGGATCATCGCCAGGGTATCGAACAGCGCCGGCAGTTCGGCGTCGCAGTCGAAATGCGCACCGGGCAGCACGTCGACCGACAGCCGCGCGCGACCCAGCTCGCGGCTGACCCGTTGCTGGATCTGCTCCAGCTGCTCCTGCAGGCTGGCCTGCAGTTCGGGGTGGGCGGCGAGTTCTTCGCGCTGCACCAGGCTGCCGAGTACCGCCAGTGGTGTTTTCAGCGCATGGCCGAGGTTGCCCAGTGCGTGCCGTGAGCGTTGCAGGGTCTCCTCGGTGTGGCTGAGCAGATGATTGATTTGCTCCACCAGCGGCTGCAGTTCGACCGGCGCCTGCTGATCCAGTTGCTGGCGCTGGCCCTGTTGCAGCTGGGCGATCTGCAGCCGGGCACGTTCCAGCGGGCGCAGCGCCAGGCCCATGGCGTAGCGCTGCAAGAGCAGCAGGGCGAGCAGGGCGAAACCGACCAGTCCCAGGCCGCTCAGCCGCACGCGGGCGAAGCTGTCGAGAACCGGCGTGTAGTCCTGCGCCACGCTGATGACGATCGGCTGTCCGTCGCGGCGGTACTCGGCGCGGTAACCCAGCAGGCGCTGGCCTTGCGGGCCCTCCATGAGCTCCTCGGTCAGCCCCGGGCGCTCCGGCCATTGCGGCGTGGCGTCCCACAGCGAGCGTGAGCGCCAGGTGCGGCCGGGCAGCTCGATCTTGAAGTAGTGACCGGAAAACGGCCGCTGATAACGTGGGTTGAGGCGCTGCACATCCAGCTGGTCACCGTTCGGTCCTTTCACCAGAGCGATCAGCAGCCCCTCGGTTTCCTCGCGCAGGTCGGTTTCCAGGCTGCGCCTGAGGCCTGACTCGAACAGCCACAGGCTGGTCTGCACCAACACCAGCGCGACCAGTAGCAGGGTGGCGATCAGCGCCAGGCTGAGGCTGCGCTGGATCGACTTCACGGCTGGCCGCCGAAGCGATAGCCCTGGCCGCGGCGCGTTTCGATCAATTCGCGGCCGAGCTTGCCGCGCAGCCGATTGATGTGCACCTCGATGACGTTGGAGTCGCGCTCGGTTTCACCGTCGTAGAGGTGTTCGGTGAGCTGACTTTTCGACAGCAGCTGCCCCGGATGCAGCATGAAATAGCGCAGCAGGCGGAACTCGCCGGCGGTCAGTTCGATGTCCTTGCCGTCCTTGCGGCAGCACTGGCGCGATTCGTCCAGTTCCAGGCCGCCAGCCTGCAGCAGCGGCTGGTTGGCCAGACCGTGGGCACGGCGCAGCAGCGCCTGGATGCGCAGCAGCAGCTCCTCGGGATGGAAGGGTTTGGTCAGGTAGTCGTCGGCACCGGCCTTGAGGCCGTCGATGCGCTCGGCCCAGGAGCCGCGCGCGGTGAGGATCAGTACCGGGGTGGCGACCCCGGCGGCGCGCCAGGCGCGCAATACCTCGAGCCCCGGTTTGCCCGGCAATCCGAGGTCGAGAACGATCAGGTCGTAGGGCTCGCTGGCGCCCTGGTATTCGGCGTCTCGGCCATCGGCGAGCCAGTCGGTGGCGTAGCCCTGGCGGTTGAGACTGGCGATCAGTTCATCGGCCAGCGGCACGCTGTCTTCGACCAGCAGCAGGCGCATCAGTCTTCCTCATCCTTGATCAGGCGACCGTCGCGAGCATCGAATTCCAGCTCGCGGGCAACGCCCTGGGTGGTGAGCAGTTCGATTTCGTAGACGTAGCGGCCGTCTTCCTCTTCCAGCTCCGCTTCCAGCAGGCTGGCCCCCGGATGGTGCTCAAGGGCGCGCTGGAGCAAGGCTTCCAGCGGCATGATGAGGCCTTCGCGGCGCAGCCGCAGGGCTTCGTCCTGATCCAGGTCGCGGCTCACCGCCGGGGCGGCGGCGAGCAGCAGAACCAGTGGCAGCGTTACAAGAAGAGGGGCACGCATGGATGGCCTTTAGTCGTCCTGGTGGTCCTTCAGCACTTCGCCGGTCTTGGCGTCGAGTTCCATGTCCCATTGCACACCTTTGTCGTCGCGCAATTCAAGCTGATAGATGTGGCGGCCGTATTCCTCTTCCAGCTCGGTTTCTTCGATGGTGGCGCCGGGGTGCTTGGCCAGTGCGGCTTCGTTGAGCTTCTCGAATGACTGGATGGTGCCGGCATCGCGCAGCTTCAACGCTTCGTCCGGGCCGAGGTCGCGGGCCATGGCCAGGTTGGCGCCCAGGGCGAGGGTGGCGGCAGTGATCAGCGTAGTCAGTGTTTTCATGGTTCGTTTTCCTGTGTGGGTTTCGACGGTTCACAGGTTACGAATCGCGGCTTACGCCAAGCTGAACGCGTCGAAACATTCACCGGCAGCAATAGATGCGGGCGTATTGTCCAATACGCGTACGTCCACCTGTTTCAGGAGGTCTGTCATGAAAGCGCTTCATTGCATCACGCTAAGCCTGGCGGTACTCGTTCAGCCTGCGCTGGCCGAAGATCTACTCAAACCGACTACGCCGGCGCCTTCGCTGGACATCGACGCCGGACCCGCCACCGAAATGGTCTCCGAGCCGGTCGTGCATGCCACCGGCACGATCGAGGCCATAGATCGCGAGCGGGAGGTGGTAACCATCGCTCATGGCCCGGTCCCGGCGCTGAAGTGGCCGGCTTCGACCATGCAGTTTCAAGTCAGAGAGCAGCAGCTCGAAGGACTTGAAGTGGGCGACGCGGTCCGCATCGGCTTCCAGAGCGAGGGCGACGAGGCGGCGATCGTTTCCATCGACAAGCGCTGACACAGTCTCGATGCCCATGGCAGACGGGATGCAAGGAACCCTTTGCAGCCGCTGGGCTCGTATTCAACAGGGGCTGCGTTGCGGCCCGTGTCGATGAAACATCAAGAGGATTACGCGCATGTATCACAAGAAACTGACCGCAGCTCTTGCCATCGCCGTACTCGGAAGCGCCAGCGGCTTTGCTCTGGCAGACAAGCCGGGCGCCGACTGGATCACCCTCGAACAGGCCGTCGAGAAGGCCAAGGCCGCCGGCTACACCACGCTCCATTCGATCGACGCCGACGGTAACTCCTGGGAAGGCGAAGGCACCAAGGCCGACGGCAAGACCTGGGAATTCAAGATTGACGGCAAGACTGGCGAAGTCACCCACGACAAGGAAGACTGATCGCCACGGCCCGCTACGGCGGACCTTGCAGCAGACATCAGCTACCCTGGCGGCGCCAGTGCCGCCAGGGTTGATCTAAATACCTAATGCAGGTCACCGGCGCAGGCCGACCGGCCCTCAAAGCGCCTCCGGATCGGCTTCCGGCATGTCTTCCAATTCTTCGGAAACAACCTCGTCAGGCTCGGTACTCGACGCAGCGGCAGGCTCCGCCGCAATCTCTTCGCCGCGCATTTGCCGTGCCGCATTGCCCAGCGCGGTTGCCTCGTCGGTGCCTTGAGCAATGTCCAGCAGCGCGGCGTTGGCAGCCTCCCAGAACGAACTCATTTGCGGTGCCGAAGGCATTGGGCGACCGAAGGTGACGCCATCCATCGATATCCGCAGGTGCTCATCCGTGACCATGTCCCAGAAAAGCCGCTTGTTCAGCGGCACACCGATGGGCTTGTCGGCGTTCACTGTGCGCAGCCCTTCGCTATCCAACAGATAGCCTTCGATGAATTGCTTGGCAGCCGCGCCGTTCGGGCTTTGCGCGGCGATCATCGCGCCCATGACGCCAACGAAGGGGCGCGCCGGTTGACCGTCGACGGTGGGCAGGGGCGCGACACCGAAATCGACGCCGGCCCGGCGCAGCCCTTCCCATGACCAGGGGCCGGTTATCCACATCGCCTGTTTGCCTGCATGCATCGCCTGCTGTGCGGCATCGCCGGGCATCCCGCCTTGCGGCAGTACGCCGCTGTCGATGAAACGGCGCAACAGGCGGCCACCCGCCAGAGCGCCCGCGTTATCGATGCCGATATCTGCCGTGTCGTAGCTGCCATCGGGCTGACGCTTGAACACGTAGCCGCCGTTGGCTGCCAAGAGTGGCCAGCTGAAGTAGGCATTGGTGTAATCCCAGCCGATGGCATCGATGCCGCGCTTGCCGAGCTCGCTATCCAGCGTCTCGATTTCTTCGAACGAGGACGGGGGAGCCGTGATCAGTGCCTTGTTGTAGAGCAGCATGATGGCTTCGGCGCCGACCGGATAACCCCAGGTCCGTCCGCCGACGGTGAAGGCATCCCAGCCCACCGAGACCAGTGCTTCGCGCAATGCTTGCGGTGGCTCGACAGGGACGACCAGACCCTTGGCAATAAAATCGCCGAGGCGGTCCTGCGGCCAGAGGATGATGTCCGGCCCGCTACCGTTGCGGGCGGCTTCTTCGAATTTCTTCGCCAGATCGTCGGGATGTTCGACCCGGGCCGCAATGCCGGTCGCCTCGGTGAAGCGGGTCGCGACCTGTTGCAGGCCGCCGTGGCCTTTGTCGGCATTGATCCAAATGAGCAGTTTGCCCGGCTCGGCCGCAGAAACGTTCAAGCAGACGAGCAACGCCGGCAACAGGGCTGTGAGTGATTTCAAACGCATGGCTGCCCCCTGCTTCAGTAACGGTAACGTGAAATGTCGGTGAGCATCCGCTCGGCCAGGGCATGCAGATCGTCAGCCTGGCTGGAGGTCTGGTTGGCGGTGCCGGTATTGGTTTCGCTCATCAAGGCGATCTTCTCCACCTGTACAGCGATCAGGTTGCTGGCGGCGCTTTGTTCGCGAATGGCATATGAAATTTCGGAGGCCAGCGCTACGGTCTGGGTCGAAGCGTTGCGGATTTCCTGTACCGCTACGCCGGTTTCCTCCGCTCGGCTGGCGCTTTGCTGGACCGTATGCACGGCTTGCTGCATGCGCTTCACCACATCGTTGGCGCCTTGTTCGATGGCCGCGACGATACCGGTAATCTCTGCGGCGGATTCGGCGGTGCGTGCCGCCAGCTTGCGTACTTCATCGGCGACCACGGCGAAACCGCGGCCCTGTTCCCCGGCGCGTGCGGCTTCGATCGCCGCGTTGAGGGCAAGCAGGTTGGTCTGCGCGGCGACATCGCCGATCACCCCGGTAACGGTGGAGATGCGCGTGGTTTCCTGTTGCAGGTTATGCACGCTCTCGGCGGTGCCGTTCACTTCTTCGGCAATCATGCCCAGGTCGTCAATGGTGCTTTGCACCACCGCGACGCCTTCTGCGGCACGGTTGCCCGCCTCGGTCGACAGCTTGGCGGCATCCTCGGCGCGTTCGGCCACATGGTCGATGCTGACGGTCATTTCCTCGACGCCGGCGGCCATCTGCGTCGCCGCGTCGGCCTGGGCGACGGAGCTGCCGGAGAATTCGTTGGCATTGACCCGCAGCACGCCGGCGGCACGGCCCACATCCTCGGCGTTCTTGGCCAGGTCGTTGAAGCTGCGCTGCAGGGCTTCGATCATGGTGTCGAAGGCCTGCACGGTCTGGCCGATCTCATCGTTCGAACGGGACCCGACGCGGCGAGTCAGGTCGAGCGTTTCACCGATGGTCATGACAGTCCGTCGCATCGCCTGCAAGGGCGACATGATCGAGCGGCCCAGGGTAAGGCCGAAGCCCATCATCACCACCAGCGCCGCCAGCACGATGCCCAGCAGAAGCCGGAACGATGTGCGGTAGGCCTCGGCAGAGGCTTGCTGGGTGGCATTAAGGGCGGTGGTGGCATCGGTGGAAAGCTGATCCGCCAGCTGCCCGGTGAGAATGGCGGCATCCTCGATGAATGGGCTTGAGGCCAGTTCCATTGCGGCCTCGGTCTGGTTCTGGCGTGAGCGGGCCAGCGCCGTCTCGCCGACGATGAGGTAGGCCTTGACCGTCTTGCGGAATTCTTCCAGCGCTCGGGTGGCTTCTTCCGAGTCGGCATCGGCAATGGCCCGAGCCAGATCCTCATCGAACTCACGACCCTTGCGTTGCAACTGCTCATCGAGCGTTCGCTTGCGCGCGGAATCGGGGTCGGCGATGTGCCGGAAGATGATGCCGCGCAGTTCCTGATAACGACCGGCAAAGGTCTTCGCATTCACCAGGCGCGGAACCTCATTGCTGGTGATATGCGCGACCGATGCGTCGAGTTTTCGTAGCTGGATCAGCCCCAGCGCGCCGACGGCGAACAGCGATAGCAAAGCGATCGACACCAGCACGATCAGGCGAAGTTTGATGGTCATGCAAGCCTCTTGAACCTATGTTGCGCGCCGCACAGGGCGACGACGGACACGAGGCTTTCGGCTAGACAGGCGTTCTCTTGAGTCCTGACCGCCGGACGGTAAGCCGCAGCTCGGCGGGGGCCGACTGGTCGGCGCGCGGACGTACCGTCCGGCGCCGGGTCAGTCCTTGTCCCGCGCCGGCATTACCTTGCTCATCACCTGCTTGACCGACTGCTTGATGATGCCGCCCTGGTTCGGGTCGCCGTGCAGCAGCGCGGTGGCGAACTTCTTGGCCTGCTCCAGCTTGATGTGCGGCGGTAGCGGCGGCACGTCGGGATCGGTCTTGAATACGATCAGCACCGGCCGGTCGGCGGCAAACGCCTGATCCCAGGCGGCGGCGACCTGATCTTCGCGGTCGACGTAGATTCCCCTCAGACCAATGGATTCGGCGATGCGGTGGTAGGGCACATTGGGGATGTTCTGCGAGGCTTCGAACTTCGGATCGCCTTCCATCGCGCGCTGCTCCCAGGTCACCTGGTTCAGGTCCTCGTTATTGAACACGCAGCAGATCCATTGCGGGTTCTGCCACTCCTTCCAGTATTTGGCGACGGTGATGAGTTCGGCCATGTTGTTCATCTGCATCGCACCATCGCCCACCATGGCCACGACCGAACGCTCCGGATGGGCGAACTTGGCGGCGATGGCGTAGGGCACGGCGGCGCCCATCGAGGCCAGACCGCCGGATAACGAACCCATCATGCCGCGACGCAGCTTGACGTCGCGCGCATACCAGTTGGCGCAGGAACCCGAGTCGCTGGTGACGATAGCCGCATCCGGCAGGCGCGGCGACAGCTCGAACGCCACCCGCTGCGGATTGATCGGATCGGCCGCGACCATGGCGCGTTTTTCCAGCGTCTGGTCCCAGTCGGCTCGCCACTGCTCGATGTTCTGCCGCCAGCTACGCTCGGTCTTCTGGTTCAACAAGGGCAGCAGCGCGCGCAGGGTTTCCGCCGAATCGCCCTGCAGGTTCACTTCCATCGGGTAACGGATGCTGACCGTCATCGCCATGGAAACCTCGTCTGAGCAGGGCTGAAAGCCATTCAGCCATATAGGGAAGGCTGGTCCACCGGAGGCGCGCTGGACGCGCTCTTCGCGGCCCGATGTCTACTCTGGACCGGACCAGGCGGCGAGGGTTTCCCACCGTGTTCGCGGCGAGCATCGTGTGGGCTGCAAGCGAGCTGTCGTGAACCGCGCGGGTTCGGCGCGAGAGCGGGTATCATCGGCGACCCTGTTCCATCGCCGGCCGTTCTCGCACCATGTCCGCTTCCAACTCCCGCCCGAGCACCTTGCATCTGCCAGCCGGTGATTGGCGCACGGTGCTCGACTGCCTGTGCGATCACTTTCCCGCGATCGACCGGGCAACCTGGCTGGACCGCATGGCGCGTGGCCGTGTGCTGGATGCCCGGCAGCAACCGATCGGCCCGCAGCATGCCTACCGGGTCGGCCTGCGCATCCACTATTTTCGCGAGGTGCCGAACGAGACGCCGGTACCCTTCCAGGAGCGCATCCTGCATCTCGACGAACACCTGCTGGTCGCCGACAAGCCGCATTTCCTCTCGGTGATGCCGGCTGGTGAATATGTCGAGGAGACGCTGCTGGCCCGGCTGTGCAAACGGCTGGGCAACCCTGATCTGGTGCCGATCCACCGCATCGACCGGCTGACCGCCGGGCTGGTGCTGTTTTCGGTCAACCCGCAGAGCCGCGGAGCCTACCAGGCGCTGTTTCGCGAGCGGGCGATCCACAAGCGCTACGAGGCGATCTGCCCGGCGCTGCCCGGGCTCGAGTTTCCCCTGCGCCGGCAGCTGTGCATGGTGCCGGGCGAGCCGTTCTTTCTGATGCGCGAAGGCGACGGCGAGCCGAACAGCGAAACGCTGATCGAGGTGCTCGAGCGCCGCGACCGCCTCTGGCGCTACGCCCTGACGCCGGTCACCGGGCGCAAGCACCAGCTGCGTCTGCATATGGCGACCCTCGGCGCCGGTATCTGCAACGATCCCTTCTACCCGCAGCTGCTACCGCGCGAGGAGCGCGACCAGGACGATTACAGCCGCCCGCTCAAGCTCCTGGCGCGCGGCTTGCGCTTCCGCGATCCGCTGAGTGGTGAACCGCGCGAGTTCGAGAGCAGGCTGCAGCTGGCCTGGTAGCGCGCTACGCACCTTCGCCGCACGGGCGAGTCTGATCGACAAAGGCAGATCAGCTGGTGCATCCATGCCCGAAGGTCCATCCATCGTCATTCTCCGCGAGGAAGTCGCGGCATTCGCCGGTCAACGCATCGAGCGCGCCGAAGGCAGTGCCAAGGTCGACAAGGCACGGCTGACCGGCCAGGTGGTGCGTGAATTCCGCAGCTGGGGCAAGCATCTGCTGATCGAGCTGGAGGATGTCTCCGTGCGCATTCACCTGCTGCTGTTCGGCAGCTACCGCATCAACGAGCGCAAGGACTCCACGCCGCGTCTGAGCCTCGGCTTCGCCGACGGCGAGCTGAATTTCTATGCCTGTTCGGTGCAGCTCATCGAGGGGTCGCTGGATGCGGCCTACGACTGGAGCACGGATGTGATGAGTGCGGCCTGGAGTCCGCGCGGCACGCTCAAACGGCTGCGCGAACGCCCGCGGCTACTGGCCTGCGATGCGCTGCTGGACCAGACGCTGTTCGCCGGCTCCGGCAACATCATCAAGAACGAGGTGCTCTATCGCATCCGCGTGCACCCGCTGTCGCTGATCGGCGAACTGCCGTCGGCCAAGCTTCGCGAGTTTGTGCGCGAGGCGCGCACCTACAGCTTCCAGTTTCTCGAGTGGAAGCGGACCGGCGTGCTCAAGGCCAACTGGCTGGCGCACGGCAAGCACACCTGCGTGCGCTGCCGGATTGCGCTGGTGAAGGCGAAAGAACTGGGGCGCAGCCGGCGCCGGGCGTTCTTCTGCGAGCGCTGCCAGAAGCGCTACGGCGATTCAGCGCAGGTGGCGCTTGATGAGCCGAGCGTGGGTGAGGGGTAGGGTGGACAACGGCACAGCCTTGTCCACGAGGCTGATCCGTCCCACCGAGTTGGTTCGCAGGGTTTCGGTGGAAAAGCTGCGCGTTTTCCACCCTACGGTGGGCACGGCGTTGGGGTGCAGACGGTCGGCCCAGGCAGGGTGATAGTAGGGTGGACAACGGCGCAGCCTTGTCCACGCGGTTGATCCGTCGCCACCGAGGTGGCTCGCCGGGTATCGGTGGAAAAGCTACGCGTTTTCTACCCTACCTGTCAGTGCAGCAGCGGCCTGAGCGCCTCGGCCAGCTGCGGCGCCATGCTCACGGCGTTGCTTTCGTGGGCGATGCAGTCGGTGCTCCAGACGTGCCCGACACCGGCGGCGCGGATCACCTGCAGCGCGTCGCCGGCGAACAGCGCGTGGGTCACGGCCACGTCCACCGAGGCGGCGCCGGCGGCCAGCAGTTTCTGCGCGGCCTCGGCAAGCGTGCGCCCGGAGCTGGCGACGTCATCGAGCAGTACCACATGGCGCCCGGCGAACTGCAGGTCCGGCAAGGCGATCTCCACCTGATGGTCGCCATGGCGCAGCTTGTTGCACACGCCATGCTCGAAACCATGCTTGGCGGCGGCCGCCTCGATCCATTGCCGCGCCTCGGCATCCGGGCCGATCAGCAGCGCATCGGGATGCCGTTCGGCGATCAGTCGCGCCAGCGCCGGGGCCGCGCAAAGGGTGACCGCATCGGCCAGCGGCACCGCCTCCTGCAAGGTGGCGACGCGGTGCAGGTGCGGGTCGACGGTGATCAGTGCGTCGAACTGGCCGGCCAGCAGCTGGCCAATCACCTGCTGGCTGACCACCTCGCCCGGGTTGAAGGCGATATCCTGGCGCATGTAGGCCAGATAGGGTGTGATCAGGATCAGCCGCTTGGCGCCCAGGCGCCTCGCTTCGCCGGCCACCAGCAGCAGCTCGACCAGCTTTTCGTTGGGGTGGTCGAGGCCGCGGTAGAGCACCAATTGCTCGGCGATCGCTTCGCCTTCGGCCAGCGGCAGGCGCAGGCGCAGCTCGTCATCGGGAAAACGGTGGCGCTCGACTGAGGCGGCGGGCAGGCCGGAGGCTTCGGCCAGGCGCAGGGCGGCGGCGCGCTCGTCATCGAAATACAGCAGCTGGCTTTGCATCAGAACTCCACGAATACGGTTGGGACCTGCTCGGGGCTGCCGAGGCTGACGCCGCTGGCGCGTTCGGTGGCCTGGCGGGCGAAGGCGAGGTCGGCGGGAAAGTCCGCGTAAACGCGATACAGACAGTCGCCGGCCCGCACCGGTTCGCCGAGCTTGCGCAGGATGTCCACGCCGGCGCCCTGCACCTTGGGTGCGCCGGCCAGCCGGGCGATGCGTGCCAGCTGCAGGTTGTCGATGCCGGTGACCACCGCGTCGCAGTCGGCCAGTACATCGAAGCTGAGCCGTGCCAGCGGCGGATGGTTATGATCGAACGGCTTGCCGCCCTGGGCGGCGATGATCGAGCGCATCTTCTTCAGCGCCCGCCCGGAGTCGAGGATGTCACGGGCGATGGCGTAACCGTCGCCGCCGCGCACATCGGGATCGAACTCGAGCATGCGCCCGGCCAGGCGCAGGGCCTTCTGACGCAGGTCGATCGGCGCCGCCGGGTCGTTCTGCAACACCTGCATCACGTCGCGCGCCTCCAGTACCGGGCCGATGCCATTGCCGATCGGCTGGCGACCGTCGGTGATGACCACGTCCAGGGTCAGGCCCAGGCGCGTGGCCACGAACTCGAACAGCTTGCGCAGGCGCTGCGCCTCGGCCATCGAGCGCACCTTGGCGGTCGGGCCGATGGGAATGTCCAGCAGCAGATGGGTGGAACCGGCGGCGATCTTCTTCGACAGGATGGAGGCGACCATCTGCCCCGGCGAGTCGATCGACAGCGGCCGCTCGACGGCGATCAGCACGTCATCGGCCGGGGAGAGGTCGCTGCTGCCGCCCCAGGCCAGGCAGCCGCGTTCCTCGCGGACCATTTCGCAGAGGCGCTCGAACGGCAGTTCGACGTTGGCCAGCACCTCCATGGTGTCGGCGGTGCCGGCCGGCGAGGTGATGGCCCGCGAGCTGGTCTTCGGGCAGAGCATGCCGTGGGCGGCGACGATGGGCACCACCAGCATCGAGGTGCGGTTGCCGGGGATGCCGCCGATGCAGTGCTTGTCCACCACCGGGTGCTCGCGCCAGTCGAGCCGGCGGCCAACACGGATCATCGCGTCGGTGAGAAAGAAGACCTCCTCGCGATCCAGCTCGCCCTGGTTGCAGGCGACCACGAAGGCGGTCAGCTCGATCTTCGAGTAACGGTGCTCGGCGATGTCGCGCATGATCGCCAGGAAGTCATCCCGGTTCAGGCGCTCGCCGGCGATCTTGCGGTGCAGCGCCGGGATCGATGCGGCCGGCTCGGCCTGGGCGATCGCCGCGGGTACACCGGCTTCGGCGCCGAGCTGGGCGAAGGCATCTTCGGACAGGCCCAGCTCGTCGCAGCCGACGATGCTCGGGTCGTCCACCAGGTTGAGGCTGGCGAGGATGCGCCGGCCGTTGACGCGTATCTCCACCTTGGCCAGCGCCTGAAAGCCTTCGGCGCGGCAGGCGGCGCAGTCGCGGTGCAGATAGGCGACGTTCTCGCGGTAGGTGTCGATGGCGACCCGGCGCAGCGCCAGGTGCACCGGGGCTTTGCCGTTGAGCGACGTGTCGCTGGAAATGCTGGTCATGCGGGCGGTTTCGCTGGGAGGGTAGTTGCTATCTAGCCCCAGCGCTGCGGGCTTGCCAAGCGGCCGCGCAAGTTTTGCTCGTGCGCTTTGCCGCAGGTCAATCCACGGTTAGCGTGCGGCCCAGCCACCATCCATGTTCCATGCCGCGCCGCGTACCTGATCGCCGGCTTCGCTGCAGAGAAACAGCGCCATGGCGCCCAATTGGGCAGGGGTGACGAAATCCAGCGACGGTTGCTTCTCGGCCAGCAAGTCGTGGCGGGCGCGCTGCTCGTCGCCACTCTCTCGGGCGCGCTCGTCGATCTGCTGTTGCACCAGCGGGGTCAGCACCCAGCCGGGGCAGATGGCATTGCAGGTGATCGGCGTGGTGGCGGTTTCCAGCGCGACGACCTTGGTCAGCCCGACCAGGCCGTGCTTGGCGGCGACGTAGGCGGCCTTCTGCTCGGAGCCCACCAGCCCGTGCACCGAGGCGACGTTGATGATCCGTCCCCAGTTGCGCTCGCGCATGCCGGGCAGGGCCAGGCGTGTGGTGTGGAACGCCGAGGACAGGTTGATGGCGATGATGGCGTCCCAGCGCTCCACCGGAAACTGCTCCACCGGCGCGACATGCTGGATGCCGGCGTTGTTGACCAGAATGTCGACGCCGCCGAAGTCGCGCTCGGCATAGGCGAACAGCTCGGCGATCTGTGCCGGATCGGACACGTCCGCCCCGTGGTGCCCGACCTTGCGGCCGTGTCTGCCGACCTCCGCCAGCGCTGCCGAGGCATCGCCGAAGCCGTTGAGGATCAGATCGGCGCCGGCCTCGGCCAGCTTCAGCGCAATGCCCAGCCCGATGCCGCTGGTGGAGCCGGTGACCAGTGCGGTCTTGCCTGTGAGGTTCATGGTTTCTCCCGCTTGGTGGCGACCGCACGGGGCGGCGCCTTTGTTTTTCTTGTTGTCGGAAGGCAATCGCAGATGTCGTGATGCTCGCCGATATCGGCGAAGCGCCGCGATCAGACGATGCCGGTAGCGTAGTACACGCCGATCACGAAGAAGGCCGCGGTCGTGGCGATCAGGGTGATGGCGAAGATGTCCTTGTAGGATTCGCGGTGGGTCAGCCCGGTGACCGCCAGCAAGGTGATCACCGCGCCGTTGTGCGGCAGCGTGTCGAGGCCGCCGGAGGCCATCGAGGCGACCCGGTGCAGCACCTCCAGCGGAATCTGCGCGGCGTTGGCGGCGGCGACGAAGCTGTCAGCCATCGCCGCCAGGGCAATGCTCATGCCGCCGGAGGCCGAACCGGTGATGCCGGCGAGCAGGTTGACGGTGATCGCTTCGTTGATCAGCGGATTGGGAATCGCCGACAGCGCATCGGCCACCACGATGAAGCCCGGCAGCGAGGCGATCACCGCGCCGAAGCCGAATTCCGACGCGGTGTTCATCGCCGCCAGCAGTGAACCACCGACCGCCGTGCGGCTGCCCTCGGCGAGCTTGCCGCGCAGGGTGCCGAAGCTGGTCGCCAGTACCAGGGCGATGCCCAGCAGCAGCGCGGCCTCCACCGCCCAGATCGCGGTGAGCTTGCCGACCTCGGTGACCAGCGGTGCGCTCATGCCGGGCAGCTGCAGCGTGTGGCTGGTGCCGTAGAACTCGGGAATCCAGCGGGTGAACAGGAGGTTGGCGACCAGCACCAGCAGCAGCGGCGACAGCGCCAGCCAGGGGTTGGGCAGCGCGATGTCGGCGGGCGTCTCCGGCTCGTTGCGCAGGTTGGTGCCATAGCCTTCGCCGGCGGCAATGGCCTTGCCGAGCTGCCACTTGAGATAGATCATGCCCAGGCCGAATACGAAGAGGGTGCCGATCAGGCCCAGCCAGGGTGCGGCCCAGGTGTTGGTATTGAAGAAGGTGGTGGGGATGATGTTCTGGATCTGCGGCGTGCCGGGAATGGCCGTCATGGTGAAGGTGAACGCGCCGAGGGCGATGGTCGCCGGGATCAGCCGCTTGGGCATGTTGCTCTGGCGGAACATCTCGGCAGCGAACGGGTACACCGCGAACACCACGACGAACAGCGACACGCCGCCGTAGGTCAGCAGCGCGCAGACCAGCACGATCACCAGCATTGCCTGGCTGGTGCCGAGCAGGCGGATCGCTGCGGCGACGATGGAGCGCGAAAAACCCGACATCTCGATAAGCTTGCCGAACACCGCACCGAGCAGGAACACCGGGAAGTACAGCTTGATGAAGCCGACCATCTTCTCCATGAAGATGCCGGTGAAGGCCGGCGCCACGGCGGACGGGTCGGTGAGCAGCACCGCGCCCATGGCGGCGATGGGGGCGAACAGAATGACACTGTAGCCGCGGTAGGCGGCGAGCATCAGCAGGGCCAATGCAGCAAGGGCGATGACGACGCTCATCGGGGACGATCTCCTGGCCCCGTGCGGCACGACCGAACGCTGCCGAGGGCATTCGGGGACTCGCTGCTGCACGGCAGGCGCATTGTTTTTCTTGTTTCGGCTGCGGACAGGCCGCACGGTGATTTAGCGAGTTCCGTGCCAGATACGCAACTCGCTGATTTGCATGGTGTTTATCTTGAGTGTCCAGATCGTTGGACGGCGCTTGTGTCTTGCGTCCTGGACAGCCTGGTCCAGCATTCCGGACAGCGTTGCCGTCCGGAATGCTCCGGCCTCAGGTCAGGAAATAGAGCCCGCCGGCGATCACCACACCGGAGAACACCAGGCAGAGCAGGCAATAGCCCATGATGTCGCGGGCACCGAGCCCGGCGATGCCCAGCAGCGGCAGAGCCCAGAACGGCTGGATCATGTTGGTCCAGGCATCGCCCCAGGCGATCGCCATGGCCGTGACTTCCGGCGCCACGCCCAGCGCCGCGCCGGCCGGCAGCATGATCGGCCCCTGCACCGCCCACTGGCCGCCGCCGGAGGGCACGAAGACGTTGACCAGCCCGGCGCTGAGAAAGGCCAGCACCGGGAAGCTCTCGGCCGACGACCAGGCGATGAAGGTGTCGGTGACCTGCCGGCCGAGGGACAGGCCAGCGGCGTTGGCGCCGACCATCATCCCCATGATCCCGGCGTAGAAGGGGAACTGCACGACGATGCCGGCGATGCCGCGGATGCTTTCCTCGATGGCGCGCATGTAGCGCTCCGGCGTGCCGTGCATCAGCAGGCCGGCGAAGAGGAAGATCGAGATCACGATGTTCAGGCTCAGCGCCAGACCGTTCTCGCTGAAGTGACGGTAGAAGAACAGCACCGCCAGCGCGACCATGATCAGGCCGAGAATGCGGCTGTCGTCCAGGCGCTGGGTGGCGGTTTCCCGCGGGATATCGCTCGGCTGGGGCTCTTCCAGCAGCGCCGGATCGACCACTTTCGGCGTCTTCGGCTGCATGGCCCAGTTCAGCAGCGGCAGGCCCACCACCAGCACGGCGATGATGATCAGGTTGTAGGAGGCGAACAGCGTCTGGCCGACGCCGATGGCTTCGGTCAGCGCGCCGCCGGTCATCTTCTCCAGATCGGCCCCGCCGCTGGCCAGCGACAGCGGAATCGAGCCGGAAAAGCCGCCGTGCCAGATCAGGAAGCCTGAGTAGGCCGAGGCCACCAGCAGCGGGTAGTCGACGCCGCGCACCTGGCGTGCCAGCGCGCGGGCGAACACTGCTCCAATGACCAAACCAAAGCCCCAGTTGATCCAGGAACCGGCCAGCGCCACCAGGGTCACCAGCACGATGGCCTGGCCCGGAGACTGCGGGATGCGCGCCATGCGGTCGAGCAGGCGGTTGATTGCCGGCGCCCGTGCCAGGGCATGGCCGGTGACCAGGATCAGCGACATCTGCATGGTGAAGGCCAGCAGGTTCCAGAAGCCGTTGCCCCAGTGCTGCGCCATCGCCGGCAGGCCCTGACCGGTGCTGAGCATGGCGGCGATCAGCACGATCAACGTGAGCAGGATGGCGAAGACGAAGGGCGAGGGCAGGAAGCGTTGCACCAGGTAGACGCTGGCGGCGGTTATTCTGTTGAGCACGTGGGGTTCTCCCTTGTTGTCGTTATGGGCCGCGACGGGCGGCGCTTCGCTTATGAGTGCGGCCGGGGCTGGCTGTTCCGCCGTACCCGGTCTCAGGAGATTGCTTTATGCGTATTGCGTTGCTGCTATCGCTGATGGCCGTCGCGACCACCGCCCAGCCCGCCGAGCCGTTGCGGCTGGAGGTTGGCGGGCATCAAGTGCAGGCCGAATATGCGGATACCTTCCTGCGGCGTCAGCGTGGCCTGATGGGGCGCACCGAACTCGCTGCGGACAGCGGCATGCTGTTTCGCTTCGACGAGGTGCGGCGGCACTGTCTATGGATGAAGGACACGCCGTTGCCGTTGTCGGCGGCGTTTCTCGATGAGAACGGGGCGATCGTCGATGTGATCGATCTGGAACCGCTGAGCACGGAGGTGCGTTGCTCCGAGAAGCCGGCACGCTATGCCCTGGAGATGCATCAGGGCTGGTTCGACGCGCAGGGTATTCGCGTGGGGGATCGGCTGACAGGGTTGCCCGAAGCCTGGCCGCCTGCTGACGGCTGACCCCGGGTCAGTCGTGACCCGGGTTGCGCCTCTGGTCTTCAGAATCGGAATTGTCCGACCAATGTTTGCAGGCCCGCCGCCAGATGAGCGAGCTGGCTGCTGGCCTGGGCGGTTTGGCCGGCGGACTCGGTCACGCGGTCAGCCACCTGATTGATGTTCACCACGTTCTGGCTGATTTCGTCGGCCACCACACTCTGCTGTTCCGCGGCGCTGGCGATCTGGGTGTTCATGTCATTGATGCTGGTGACCGCCCCGGTGATGCCGGTCAGCGATACACCGGCCTGCTGGGCCTGGCGCACGCTGGTCTCGACCTGAGCGCGGCCCTGCAGCATCACCGCGGAGGAGTCGCGCGCACCGGCCTGCAGCCGTTCGATCACCTGCTGGATTTCCACCGTCGACTGCTGGGTGCGCGAGGCGAGCGTGCGAACCTCGTCCGCCACCACGGCGAAGCCGCGGCCCTGTTCGCCGGCTCGGGCCGCCTCGATGGCGGCGTTCAGCGCCAGCAGGTTGGTCTGCTCGGCGACGCCGCGGATCACGTCCAGCACGGCGCTGATGCTCTGGCTGTCGGCCTCCAGCCGCTGGATGGCGGCAGCGGTACGCTCGACCTCGGCCGAGACGTTCTCGATCGAGCTGACCGTCTGCTGCACCACCTGCTGGCCCTGCTGGGCCTGCTCATCGGCTGCCTGGGCCGATTCGGCCGCTAGTGCGGCGTTACGCGCGACGTCCTGCACGGTGGCGGTCATCTCGTTCATTGCCGTGGCCACCAGCTCGATCTCGTGGCGCTGCTGCGCGACGTCGCGGTTGAATTCTTCGGTGATCGCCGACATTTCCTCGGCCGCGGCGGCCACTTGCGTCGTCGAGCCAGCCACCTCGCTGACCAGCCGGCGCACCTTCTCGGCGAACTGATTGAAGGCTCCGGCCAGTTCGGCAACCTCGTTGCGTCCGCGCTGTTCCAAGCGGCGGGTCAGGTCGCCTTCGCCGGCGGCGATGTCGCGCATCGCATCGACCGCGACCCGGATCGGCCTGACAATGCCGCGCGCCACCAGGGCCGCGACCAGCAGGCCGATGGCCAGCGCGATGCCGGCGACGACCAGTGCGGTGTTGCGCATCGAGGCCAGTGCATCGGCGTAACGCGTGCGGTCCATCGCCACTTCCAGCACGCCCAGCGGCTTGCCGGAGAAGTCCTCGACCGCCGATACCAGGACCGCCACCGGCTGGCCGTCGGCCTCGGCCTGGAAGATCACGTCATTGCCGGCGAGCGCCTGGCCGCGCTGCTCATCGCTGACCAGGGCGCTGCCAAATGTGGTGGCGAAGGGCTTGAAGCTGCCGTTGGCCTCGCGCAGCACCAGGCCGACATCGACGTGGTAACGCGCCTTGAAGGCGTCGAAGAACGCCTGGCCAAAGGACAGGCCGAACTCCACCGAGCCGACCGGTCGGCCCTGATGGCTGATCGGCACGAGGCCGCGAATGCCCAGGCCGGCGACGCCGGACTCGACGCCACGCACCGGCACCTGCCGGGTGTTGGTATCGACGATGGTCTGGCGGATCGCGGAAAGATCGTCACCGAACTGCGCCGGCTTGTGCACGCGCAGGAAGGACGTTGCCGGTGCCTTGTGGAACTGGAACTGGGTCAGGCCATAGTCGTTCGCCAGCTTCGCATAGCCCGGTACGAACAGCGCCGAGAGCCGTTCACGGTCATCGTCGGCCATCGCCTGCTGCACCTCGGGAATGCTCGCCACCAGGGCGGCGAGGCGCTCGGCGGTGAGGCTTTCCGCGGCGATCGTGGTGCTGACGTTGTCGAAGATGCCACGCAGTTCGCGGCGCTCGGCGTCGGCCAGCAGGCTCTCGAAGCGGCTGAAGAACAGGGCGGTAAGAATCGTCACGGTGACGATCAGCAGCAGCACGATACTGATCGCGATGCGCTGTCCGATGCGGATATTGGCGAGCATGCTCTGGAACTCCCGGCAGTAGGAATGGCTGCCGATGGGCAATGGATGGTGGGGGCGTCGACGAGAATGCCTGGTGCGATAGGCACCGCCCGTAATATCGACCGGCGGGGCCTGGTTCTTAAATCTTTCCTGCAAGCGGGAGCGGGGCGCTCAATCCAGCGGCAACTCCGTGGTCCGCTTCACTTCGCTCATGGCGATATGCGAGTGCGCCTCCTGCACGTGGGGGCGCTGCAGGAGCTGGTCACGCAGGAAGCGTTCGTAACTGTCGATATCGCGCGCCACCACCTTGAGCAGGTAATCCGACTCACCGGCCATGGTGTGGCACTCCAGCACCTCGGGATAACCCACCACCGCCCGCTCGAACTCGTCGAGGTTGCTGCGCCCGTGGGCCGAGAGCTTGATGTTGACGAACACCGTCATGTTCAGCCCGAGCTTCTTCGGGTTGAGCAGGGCGACCTTGCGCTCGATCAGCCCCTCCTCCTGCATGCGATGGATGCGTCGCCAGCAGGGCGATTGCGACAGCTCGACCTTCTCGGCGATTTCCGCAGCGGACAGATCGGCGTTGTGCTGCAGCAGCAGGAGGATCTTGCGATCGATGCTGCTCAGAGGTGTGGACTGCATGGTCGTTCCTGTTTTGTTGTTGTTTGCGAATGGGTCATGCACAGAACCGCTGTTCTACCGCAAAAGTAGAAAGAAAATCTCTCCGCGTCACGGCCAGACTGTTAATCGACACGCGACGGTGGGGCGATCCCCTGCCGATTGCCGGCGTGGAGAGACAACCGTGCGGTTTCTCCATGACTGCGTCAGGCGGGTAGCGAACAACGCCACCCTGACTCCGATAACAACAAATTAGGAGCGCCCCATGTCTCTGGCCGAGATCCGTCTGGACGACAAGTACCGGCTTGCTACCGGTCATCTGTACCTCACCGGCACCCAGGCGCTGACCCGCTTGCCGATGCTGCAGCATCAGCGTGATCAGGCCCGTGGATTGAACACCGGTGGCTTCATCTCCGGCTATCGCGGCTCGCCACTGGGCGGGCTGGACAAGAGCCTCTGGGAAGCCCGCGACTACCTCAAGCAACACGCCATCCACTTCCAGCCGGGCGTCAACGAAGAGCTGGCCGCCACCGCGGTGTGGGGCAGCCAGCAGACCAACCTGTTCCCCGGCGCCAAATACGATGGCGTGTTCGCCATGTGGTACGGCAAGGGCCCGGGCGTCGACCGTGCCGGAGACGTGTTCAAGCATGCCAACGCGGCGGGTGTGTCGCCCCAGGGCGGCGTGCTGCTGCTGGCGGGTGACGACCACGGCTGCAAATCCTCGACGCTGCCGCACCAGAGCGAGCATGCCTTTATCGCCGCTTCCATACCCGTGTTGAATCCAGCCAACGTCCAGGAAATCCTCGACTACGGCATCATCGGCTGGGAGCTGTCGCGCTACTCCGGCTGCTGGGTGGCGCTGAAGACCATCGCCGAGAACGTCGACTCCTCCGCCGTGGTGGAAGTCGATCCGCTGCGCGTGCAGACGCGTATCCCGGAAGACTTCGAACTGCCCGAGGACGGCGTGCACATCCGCTGGCCGGACCCGCCGCTGGCTCAGGAAAAGCGCCTGAACCTGTACAAGATCTACGCCGCACGCGCCTTCGCCCGGGCCAACAACCTGAACCAGGTGACGCTCGATTCGCCGAATCCGCGGCTTGGCATCATCACCACCGGCAAATCCTATCTCGATGTGCGTCAGGCGCTGGATGACCTCGGCCTGGACGAAGCGCTGTGCGCCTCGGTCGGCCTGCGCGTGCTCAAGGTCGGCATGAGCTGGCCGCTGGAGCCGGTCTCGGTGCACGAGTTTGCCCAGGGGCTGGACGAGATTCTGGTGGTCGAGGAAAAGCGCAGCATCATCGAGGACCAGCTCACCGGACAGCTCTACAACTGGCCCGTCAGCAAGCGTCCGCGGGTGGTCGGCGAGTTCGACGAGCAGGGCAACTCGCTGCTGCCGAACCTCTCCGAGCTGACCCCGGCGATGATCGCCCGGGTGATCGCCAAGCGCCTCGCGCCGATCTACACCAGCGACAGCATCCAGACCCGCCTGGCCTTCCTCGACGCCAAGGAAAAGGCCCTGGCCGCGCGCAGCTACAGCACCGTGCGCACGCCGCACTACTGCTCCGGCTGCCCGCACAACACCTCCACCAAGGTGCCCGAGGGCAGCCGCGCCTCGGCCGGCATCGGCTGTCACTACATGGTGCAGTGGATGGACCGGCGCACCGAGACCTTTACCCAGATGGGCGGCGAGGGCGTCAACTGGATCGGCCAGGCGCCGTTCACCGACACCCCGCACATGTTCCAGAACCTCGGCGACGGCACCTACTTCCACTCCGGCAGCCTCGCGGTGCGTGCGGCGGTGGCAGCCGGCGTCAACATCACCTTCAAGATTCTCTACAACGATGCCGTGGCCATGACCGGCGGCCAGCCCATTGACGGCGAGCTGCGCGTCGACCAGCTCAGCCGGCAGATCTTCCACGAGGGCGTCAAGCGCATTGCTCTGGTCAGCGACGAGCCGGACAAGTACCCGACCCGCGATACCTTCGCGCCGATCACCAGCTTCCACCATCGCCGCGAACTGGATGCGGTGCAGCGTGAGCTGCGCGAATTCAAGGGCGTCTCGGTGATCATCTACGACCAGACCTGTGCCACCGAGAAGCGTCGTCGGCGCAAGCGCGGCAAGCTGGAAGACCCGGCCAAGCGCGTGTTCATCAATCCCGCCGTGTGCGAGGGTTGTGGCGACTGCGGCGAGAAGTCCAACTGCCTGTCGGTGCTGCCGAAGGAAACCGAGCTGGGCCGCAAGCGCGAGATCGACCAGAACGCCTGCAACAAGGACTACTCCTGCGTCGAGGGCTTCTGCCCGAGCTTCGTCACCGTGCATGGCGGCGGGTTGCGCAAGCCCGGAGCCGTGGCTGGCGGTATCGAGGCGGCGACCTTGCCCGAGCCGCAGCATCCGTCGCTGGAGCGGCCATGGAACGTGCTGATCCCCGGAGTTGGCGGCAGCGGCGTGACCACCCTTGGCGCGCTGCTCGGCATGGCCGCGCACCTGGAAGGCAAGGGCTGCACCGTGCTCGACCAGGCCGGTCTGGCGCAGAAATTCGGCCCGGTGACCACTCACGTGCGCATCGCCGCTAAGCAGAGCGACATCTACGCGGTGCGTATCGCCGCCGGTGAAGCCGACCTGCTGCTGGGCTGCGACCTGATCGTCGCGGCGGGCGATGAATCGCTGACCCGCCTCAACGAGCAGATCAGTAATGCCGTGGTGAACAGCCACGAGTCCGCCACCGCCGAGTTCACTCGCAACCCGGACGCCCAGGTGCCCGGCGCGGCCATGCGCCAGGCGATCAGCGACGCCGTCGGCGCCGACAAGACCCACTTCGTCGATGCCACCCGCCTGGCCACGCGGCTCTTGGGCGACAGCATCGCCACCAACCTGTTCCTGCTCGGCTTCGCCTATCAGCAGGGGCTGCTGCCGATCAGCGCCGAGGCCATCGAGAAGGCCATCGAACTCAATGGCGTTGCCGCCAAGCTGAATCTGCAGGCCTTCCGCTGGGGCCGCCGTGCGGTGCTAGAGCGCGAAGCGGTGGAAGGTCTGGCGCGCCCAGTCGAGGTCGCCGAACCACTCTGTAAAACCTTGGAAGAGATTGTCGAGTGGCGCGTGGACTTCCTTACTCGCTACCAGAACGCCGGGCTGGCGCGCCGCTATCGCCAGCTGGTCGAGCGCGTGCGCGATGCCGATACGGCGGACGATCTGGCGCTGTCCAAGGCCGTCGCCCGCTACTACTTCAAGCTCCTGGCCTACAAGGACGAGTACGAGGTGGCGCGGCTCTACAGCGAGCCGGAATTCCGCCAGCAGCTCGAGGCGCAGTTCGAGGGCGACTACAAGCTGCAGTTCCACCTCGCTCCGGCCTGGCTGGCCAAGCGTGACACGGTTACCGGCGAGCCGCGCAAGCGCGAGCTGGGGCCGTGGATGCTCAATGTGTTCGGCGTGCTGGCCAAGTTCCGCTTCCTGCGTGGCACGCCTCTGGACCCGTTCGGCTATGGCCACGACCGCCGCGTCGAACGCCAGTTGATCAGCGAGTACGAGAAGACCGTGGACGAGCTGCTGGCCCAGCTCAAGCCGACCAACTACCGCACCGCCTTGGCCATCGCCGCGCTGCCGGAACAGATCCGCGGCTACGGCCCGGTGAAGGAGCGTTCCATCACCAAGGCCCGCCAGCAGGAGAAATTGCTCCGCGAGCAGCTGGCCAAAGGCGACGAGGTGCAGAGCGTACGGCTGCTCCAGCCGGCGGCGTAGCTCGCAGTGCGCTAGCGGGGTGAAATCGGTCGCCCCGCATGGCCACCGCCGCAGGCGATACCCGCTAACGAGGCCCTGTCCGTGACAGGCCACCAGACCAACAAGAACGAGGTAACCAAATGTCCGTCTTCGCTCATCCTGACTTCGACCGCCACGAGCAGGTGGTCTTCTGCCATGACCAGGCGTCGGGTCTGAAAGCCATCATCGCCATCCACGACACGCGCCTCGGGCCGGCGCTGGGTGGCTGCCGGATGTTCCCCTATGCCAGTGACGACGAGGCCCTGCGCGATGTGCTGCGGCTGTCGCGCGGGATGACGCTGAAATCCTCGCTGGCCGGGCTCAAGCTCGGCGGCGGCAAGGCGGTGATCATCGGCGACCCGCATACCGGCAAGAGCCAGGCGCTGCTGCACGCCATGGGCGACTTCGTCGACAGCCTCGGCGGGCGCTACATCACCGCGGCCGACTCCGGCACCGGCGATGCCGAAATGCAGGCCTTCGCCCAGCGCACCCGCCATGTGGTCGGCGCCACGCCGCGCACCCTGCTCGACGGCAGCGTCGCCAGCGGCGACCCGTCGCCGTCTACCGCCTACGGCGTCTTCGTCGGCCTCAAGGAAGCAGTGCGCCAGCGCCTCGGTCGCGACGAGCTGACCGGGCTGAAGGTGGCGATCCAGGGCGTCGGCCATGTCGGCCTGGGGCTGGCGCGGCACCTGAAAGCGGCTGGCGCCGAACTGTGGGTGGCGGACATCTTCGATGCCAACGTCAAGCAGGCAATGGAGGAGGTGGGCGCCAACGTGGTGCGCCCGCAGGACATCTACGGTCTCGATGTAGACGTCTTCGCGCCCTGCGCCATGGGCGGCATTCTCAACGAGCAGACCCTGGATGTGTTGCGTGCCCCGGTGATCGCCGGTGCGGCCAACAACCAGCTGGCCAGCGCCGAGATCGGCGTCGAACTGCAGCGGCGCAACCAGCTCTACGCGCCGGACTACGCGATCAACGCCGGCGGCATCATCGACGTCTACTACCAGCGCAACGGCGGCAGCGCCGCGCAGATCGATGCCCATGTGAACGCCATCGCCGGCACGCTGCGCGAGATTTTCGAGCGGGCCGCCGCCAGCGGCGAATGCACTTCGGTGATCGCCGACCGCCTGGCGCTCGAGCGTTTGCAGGCCGGCGGCGCGCCTCAGGTCGCGACGCTGCAGCGGCAGGCTTCATGACGGCACATGGCCGGTCGCCCGAGCGCGCCGGCCTTCGCTGAGCGGGGCGGCGGGCTCTGATCGCCAGCGCCGTGCCCGCTCCGTTCGTTCGCACCATCCCTGACAAAAACAACAAGCAGGAATCCGCAATGACCGATAAAACCAGCCTCGCGGCCGGCACCTTCGCCGGCGCGCGCGCACGCATCCAGGACAACGCCAGCCGAGGCCTGTGGTCCTCCCGCTGGGTGTTCTTCCTCGCCGCCACCGGCTCCGCGGTGGGCCTGGGCAATATCTGGAAATTCCCCTACGTGACCGGGCAGAACGGCGGCGGCGCCTTCGTGCTGGTCTATCTCGCCTGCATCCTGTTGATCGGCATTCCGCTGCTGATGGCCGAGGTGATGATCGGCCGCCGTGGTCAGGCGAACCCTGATGGCGCCGTGGCGCGGTTGGCGCGCGAGGCCGGGGCCAGTTCGCGCTGGCGGGTGGTGGGCTGGCTCGGAGGGCTGACCGGCTTTCTCATACTGAGTTTCTATCTGGTGGTGGCCGGCTGGGCGCTGGCCTATGTGCCGGCGACGTTCAGCGGCGGCTTCACCGGGGTCAGCGGGGAGGCCAGTGGTGCGCTGTTCGGCGCGCTGCTGGCGGACCCGCTGCGCCTGGTGGTCTGTGCCACGCTGGTGCTGGCGGCGACCATGCTGATCGTCGGCTTCGGCGTGCGCGGCGGGCTGGAGCGATCGCTGCGCTTTCTGATGCCCGGGCTGTTCGTGCTGATGCTGGTGCTGGTGGTCTACGCCGCCATCGAAGGCGAGTTCGCCCAGGCGCTGCAGTTCCTCTTCGTGCCGGACTTTTCCGCGCTGACCGCGCAGAGCGTGCTGGTCGCCCTCGGCCATGCCTTCTTCACTCTGAGCCTGGGCTGCGGCGCGATGATGGTTTACGGCTCCTATCTGCCGGAAGGCACCTCGATCGCCAAGACCTCGATTCTGGTGGCGCTGGCCGATACCGCGGTGGCGCTGCTGGCCGGCCTGGCGATCTTCCCGCTGGTGTTCGGCAACGCGCTGGAACCGGGGGCCGGGCCGGGGCTGATCTTCGTCACCCTGCCGATCGCCTTCGGCCAGATGCCGCTGGGGCAGGTCGTGGGCGGGCTGTTCTTCGTGATGCTGGTGATCGCCGCGCTGACGTCGGCCATTTCGCTCTCCGAGCCGAGCATCGCCTGGCTCACCGAGCGCTTCCGCATCAGCCGGACCAAGGCCGTGCTGGGCAGCGGCCTGGTGCTCTGGCTGCTGAGCCTGGGCAGCGTGTTCTCCTTCAACCACTGGGCGGACTACCAGCTGTTCGGCAAGACCTTCTTCGACAGCCTGGACTACCTGACCACCAATTGGCTGATGCCGCTGGGCGGGCTGGGCACGGTGCTGTTCACCGGCTGGGTGCTGCAGCGTCACGTGGTCAGCGAGGCCATCGGCATTCGCAACGCCGGGATGTTCCAGGCCTGGTGGAAGCTGCTGCGCTACGGCACGCCGGTGGCCATCGTGCTGGTGTTCCTCAACCTGCTCGGGCTGATCTAGCGCGACCTTGGTCGTCCGTGCAGAACGCGCCGGTGGGCTGAAGCCCATCCCGCAAGCATGCTGCGGGCTTCTCAGGAAGTCCTTTTGGTGGGCTCAGGTCCATCCATCGAGGCCGACGCCAGCCTTGGTGGGTGGGCTTCAGCCCACCTTTTTTTATGCGCGACGCCATTGCGCCAGATGACATGTGCGGCAGCTTGTCGCACCAGGCTGTCAGTTTTTCGTTACGCCTGGCAAGCCGCCGAGCCAGGCTTTTCAGCAAAAAAGGAGCTGTAAGGAAAACCTGACAGCGGGGATGGCGCCAGCCGCTTTCCGTGCCCGTGAACAGCATTGTTCGCCGCCCTGGCCTGGGGTGTGATGGGGCCAGCCAAGCCGTGCAACGGCAGTCCTCACAACAATAATCAGGAGGCGATATGAACGCAGTGAACAAGATCGAACAGCACAACCCCATCGGCACCGACGGCTTCGAGTTCGTCGAATTCACCGCGCCGAATGCCGAGGGCATCGAACAGCTGCGTACGCTGTTCACCCAGATGGGTTTTACCGAAACCGCCAAGCACCGCTCCAAGGAGGTCTGGCTGTTCCAGCAGCACGACATCAACATCGTGCTCAACGGCAGCCCCACCGGGCATGTGCGCGAGTTCGGCGAGAAGCACGGCCCGAGCGCCTGCGCCATGGCCTTCCGGGTGAAGAACGCCGCGCAGGCCGCCGCCTACGTCGAATCCCAGGGCGCCAAGCTGGTCGGCAGCCACGCCAACTTCGGCGAGCTGAACATCCCCTGCGTCGAAGGCATTGGCGGCTCGCTGCTGTATCTCGTCGACCGCTATGGCGACAAGAGCATCTACGACGTCGACTTCGAGTACATCGAAGGGCGCACGCCGAACGACAATGCCGTCGGCCTGATGTGCATCGACCACCTGACCCACAACGTCAAGCGCGGGCAGATGGACGTCTGGTCCGGTTTCTACGAGCGCATCGCCAACTTCCGCGAGATTCGCTATTTCGACATCGAGGGCAAGCTGACCGGCCTGTTCTCACGTGCCATGACCGCGCCCTGCGGCAAGATCCGCATTCCGATCAATGAGTCGGCCGACGATAAGTCGCAGATCGAGGAATTCATCCGCGAGTACCACGGCGAGGGCATCCAGCACATCGCGCTCTCCACCGACGACATCTACGAGACCGTGCGCCGCCTGCGCGCCAACGGCGTGGACTTCATGACCACCCCGGACACCTACTACGAGAAGGTCGATACCCGCGTTGCCGGCCACGGCGAGCCGCTCGACCAGCTGCGCGAGCTGAACCTGCTGATCGACGGCGCGCCGGGCGATGACGGCATCCTCCTGCAGATCTTCACCAACACGGTGATCGGCCCGATCTTCTTCGAGATCATCCAGCGCAAGGGCAACCAGGGCTTCGGCGAAGGCAACTTCAAGGCGCTGTTCGAATCCATCGAGGAAGACCAGGTGCGTCGTGGCGTGATCAAGGCGGGCGAGTAAGGCCGGCGTCGAGGTGGGGTTGCGTAGGGTGGATGTCGCGAAGCACATCCACGCGTTTCGGTAGGCCGACATGAACGCGTGGCCGACTCAGACGCGTGGAAGATGCTTCGCAGTCTTCCACCCTACGCATCGGCAACCACCGCAGCGCCATTCAGATCACGCGGTATCACGAGGAGAGGCACATGAGCCGCAAATGGATCAGTTTCCCCATCCGCGAGGGTGAGAGTTCGCGTCAGGCGCACTGCGATTTTCCGCTGGGCACCTACGAGCGCGAAATGGGCCGCGAAGGCTTCTTCGGCCCGGCTTCGCACCTGCATCACAAGCATCCGCCGACCGGCTGGATCGACTGGGAAGGCCCGCTGCGCCCGCACGCCTTCAACTTCAATCACATCCCCAGCGAAGGCGACTGCCCGCTGCAGGCGCCGCTGGCGCTGCACAATGCCGACGTCAAGCTGCGCCTGTGGAAGACCAACGGCGCCATGCGCCACCTGGTGCGCAACGGTGACGGTGACGAACTGCTGTTCATCCACGAGGGCGCCGGGCATTTCTACTGCGACTTCGGCCACCTGGAATTCCGCGACGGCGACTACCTGATGATCCCGCGCGGCACCGCTTGGCGCATCGAGGCGACGCAGCCGGTGTTCATGCTGCTGATCGAGAACACCGACGGCGCCTACCAGCTGCCGGAAAAAGGCCTGGTCGGCCCGCATGCCATCTTCGACGCCGCGGTGCTCGACCATCCGCGGCTGGACGACGCCTTCCGCGCGCAGCAGGACGAGAACCCCTGGCAGATCCGCATCAAGCGGCGCGACCAGATCACCACCGTGACCTACCCGTACAACCCGCTGGACGTGGTCGGCTGGCACGGCGACAACACCGTGGTACGGCTCAACTGGCGCGACATCCGCCCGCTGATGAGCCATCGCTACCACCTGCCGCCGTCGGCGCACACCACCTTCGTCGCCAACGGTTTCGTGGTCTGCACCTTCACGCCGCGGCCGGTGGAATCCGATCCGGGTGCGCTGAAGGTGCCGTTCTTCCACAACAACGACGACTACGACGAAGTGCTGTTCTACCACCGCGGCAACTTCTTCAGCCGCGACAACATCGAGCAAGGCATGGTGACCTTCCACCCCTGCGGCTTCCCCCACGGGCCGCACCCGAAGGCACTGAAGAAGGCCAGCACCGACCCGGCGACCTTCGCCGACGAGGTGGCGGTGATGATCGACACCCGTCGTGCGCTGGAAGTCGGAGAGGCTGCCGCAGCCGTCGATGTCCCCGAATACGTCAACTCCTGGCGTGCGCCGGGCAAGGAATCCTGATGAAACTCGCAACCCTCAACCAGGGCCGCGACGGCGTACTCGTCGTCGTTTCCCGTGATCTCGCCCTCGCGGTGAAAGTCCCGCAGGTCGCCGCCACGCTGCAGGCCGCGCTGGATGACTGGCAGTACTGCAAGCCGAAGCTGGAAGCGGTCTACCAGCGCCTCAACGACGGGCTAGAGGAGGGCGCATTCGCCTTCGATCAGGGCGCCTGCCACAGCCCGCTACCGCGCGCCTATCACTGGGCGGACGGCAGCGCCTACGTCAATCACGTCGAGCTGGTGCGCAAGGCGCGTGGCGCCGAGATGCCGGAGTCCTTCTGGCACGATCCGCTGATGTACCAGGGCGGCGCCGATGCCTTTATCCCGCCGCACAGCCCGATCCGCCTGGCCGACGAGGCCTGGGGCATCGATCTGGAAGGCGAACTGGCGGTGATCACCGACGACGTGCCCATGGGTGCGACGCCGGCCGAGGCGGCCTCGCACATCCAGCTGCTGATGCTGGTCAACGACGTCTCGCTGCGCAACCTGATCCCCGGCGAGCTGGCCAAGGGCTTCGGCTTCTACCAGAGCAAGCCGTCGTCGAGCTTCTCGCCGGTGGCGGTGACGCCGGATGAGCTGGGCGAAACCTGGCGCGACGGCAAGGTGCACCGGCCTCTGGTCTCGCATATCAACGGTGAGCTGTTCGGCCAGCCGGATGCCGGCACCGACATGACCTTCAACTTCCCGACCCTCGTCGCCCACGCCGCGCGCACCCGTCCGCTGGGCGCCGGGACCATCATCGGCTCGGGCACGGTGTCGAACTACGATCGCAGTGCCGGCTCGTCCTGCCTGGCCGAGAAGCGCATGCTCGAGGTCATCGAGCACGGCGAGGCGAAGACGCCGTTCCTCAAGTTCGGCGACCGGGTGCGCATCGAGATGTTCGACGCCGCCGGGCAGAGCATCTTCGGCGCCATCGATCAGCAGGTCGAGCGCTATGAGCACTGAGCTGACGCTCTACGGCTACTGGCGCTCCAGTGCCGCCTACCGGGTGCGCATCGCGCTGAACCTCAAGGGCCTGGCCTACCGGCAGGTGCCGGTGCATCTGGTCAAGGATGGCGGCCAGCAGCGTGCGGCCGATTACCGCGCCCTCAACCCGCAGCAGCTGGTGCCGTTGCTGGTCGATGAAGCCAACGGCGGCGCGCGCATCAGCCAGTCGCTGGCGATCCTGGAGTACCTCGACGAAGTGTTTCCGGTGCCGGCCCTGTTGCCGGCCGATCCGGTCGAGCGCGCCCAGGTGCGCGCGCTGGCCATGCACATCGCCTGCGAGATCCATCCGCTGAACAACCTGCGCGTGCTGCAGTACCTCAGTGCCGAACTGGGCGTCGACGACGAGGCGAAGAACGCCTGGTACCGGCACTGGGTCGATCAGGGGCTCGCCGCCGTGGAAGCGGGCCTGGAATGTTTCGATGGCAGACTTTCCCTGAACGATCGGCCAGGTTATCTGGAGGCGTGCCTGGTGCCGCAGGTATACAATGCGCGCCGTTTTGCCTGTGACCTCGCGGCGTATCCACGCATTCTCGAGATCGTCGCACGCTGCGAGACGCTTCCGGCCTTCCAGCAGGCCGCGCCGGAGGTGCAGCCCGACGCTCAATGAAAGACTGAATCCGCCTTGCACGCCGCCGCGCCCTGCGCGACGGTCCCGATCCCGTCACAGATAACAACAAACAGGTGACGTATGACTCGTGAAAAACCGAAGAACCTCTGGCTCTCGCGCTGGGGTTTCATCCTCGCGGCAACCGGCTCGGCCGTGGGCCTGGGCAACATCTGGAAATTCCCCTACATCACCGGTGAATTCGGCGGTGGTGCCTTCGTATTGATGTACCTGCTGTGCATCCTCGCCATCGGCGTGCCGGTGATGATGTGCGAGATCGCCATCGGTCGCCGCGGCCGTGGCAGCCCGATCGACGCCATCGGCCGGGTGGTTCGCGAGAACAACGGCAACCCGCTGTGGAAGGCGGTGGGCGGCATGGCCATGACCGCCGGCTTCCTGATCCTCTGCTTCTATGTCGTGGTCGCTGGCTGGGCCTTCGCCTACACGGTGAAGATGCTCGACGGCTCGCTGACCGCGACCAGCGTCGAGGCGCTCGGCGGGGTGTTCGAGGCGCACAATGCCAACCCGTGGGAGCTCGGTGGCTGGAGCCTGCTGGTGGCATTGCTGACGCTGTGGATCGTCGCCAAGGGCGTGCAGAAGGGCATCGAGAATGCGGTGCGCTGGATGATGCCGGGGCTGGCCGTGCTGCTGCTGATCCTCGTGGGTTACGCGGTGACCAGCGGCGGCTTCGATCAGGGCTTCGCCTTCCTGTTCAGCTTCGACACCTCGAAGATCACCGGCGAGGCGCTGCTGGCCGCGCTCGGTCACGCGTTCTTCACCCTCAGCCTGGCGTCCGGCGCGATCCTCACCTACGGCTCGTATATTCCGGATGACCAGTCCATCGCCCGCACCACCTTCATGGTCGCCATCGCCGACACCTGCGTGGCGCTGCTGGCGGGCCTGGCGATCTTCCCGATCATCTTCGCCAATGGCATGGACCCGACCGCCGGCCCCGGGCTGATCTTCATGAGCCTGCCGCTGGCCTTCCAGCAGATGCCGTTCGGCACGGCGTTCGGCGTGCTGTTCTTCGCCATGGTGTCGATCGCCGCGCTGACCTCGGCGATCTCCATGATCGAGGCCACCGTCGCCTACCTCAACGAGAAGCACGGCATTTCGCGGATGAAGGCGGCCATCGGTTCCGGCGTGGTGCTGCTGGTGATCAGCCTGCTGGCGATGCTCTCGTTCAACCTGCTCTCGGGCTGGACGCCGATGGGCAAGAACTTCTTCGACTGGCTGGATTACCTGACCTCGCGCTGGATGATGCCGCTGGGCGGGATCTTCACCGTGCTGCTGGCCGGCTACGCGCTACGCAGCGAGATCATGCGCGACGAGCTGAACCTGCCGCCGCTGGGCTATGCGTTGTGGCTGTTCATGGTGCGCTACGTCTGTCCGGTGCTGATCCTCATGGTCTTCCTCCATGCCCTTGGCTGGCTGGGCTTCGACCCGCTGCAGCGCTGGTACTGGATCGCCGGAGCGATCGGTGCGCTGGCGGTGCTGGGCGAGCTGCTGCGCCCTCGGGTAATGCCGGCGCTGGCCGGTCGCTGACCACGGCGCGGCCCCTTCGCGTGAAGAACGCCAGCCAGCAGGCTGGCGTTTTTTATGGGGAAACATCCGCATTGCGACTAGTAGGTCAAGTTTCTTTGGGAACGGCCGAAAAAGTGATTGAGATCAAAGGAATGCACAGTGCGCAGGATGCCAGCACCCCGTTCAGTCATTCGGATGCGCCTCAAATGTCTAGTCATCTTAAGTTCAGCCACAAGATTCTGCTGGCCGCCTCGTTAGTGGTGATCGCAACTTTTGCGCTGTTTACCCTCTATAACGATTATCTGCAGCGGAGCGCCATTCGCGCCAACCTCGAAAGCTACCTGGGGGAAATGGGCGAGGTTACCGCCCACAACATTCAGAACTGGCTGTCAGGCCGTATCCTGCTGGTGGAAAGCGCTGCGCAGACCATCGGCCGGGATGACTCGGCAGAGTCTGTTGGCAGTCTGCTCGAACAACGTGCACTGACCTCTACGTTCATGTTCACCTATCTCGGCGGAGCCGATGGCAGCTATATCCTCCGCCCTTACGAGGCCATGCCGGACGACTACGATGCGAGAACTCGCCCCTGGTACAAGGATGCGCTGTCTGCAGATGGCACGACGCTGACCGAACCTTACCTGGATGCCACGCTGAACGAGCTGGTTGTGACAGTCGCAACCCCGGTCAAAAGCGGCCAGGGCGCGACGGGTGTAGTTGGTGGCGACCTAGGCCTGAAAACTCTGGTGGATATGCTCAACGCGCTGGATTTTGATGGCATGGGGTACGCCTTTCTTGTCAGCGGCGACGGCAAGGTGTTGGTCCATCCCGATCAGCAGATGGTCATGAAGTCGCTCCAGGATATTTACCCGCAGAATACGCCGTCGCTCAGTAGTGGCTATGTCGAGGCGCAGCTTGAGGGTAATCCGCGCATCCTCGGCTTCAGCCCAGTCAAGGGCCTGCCTTCGGTGCAGTGGTACGTGGGTATTTCGCTGGATCGTGACAAGGCCTATGCCGCGCTGACCAGTTTCCGCACCACTGCGCTGGTCGCCACGGTTGCCGCCGTGGCGTTCATCCTGCTGCTGCTGGGCATGTTGATTCGTGTGCTGATGCGTCCGCTCACCGACATGGGCCGCGCCATGGCCAACATTGCCGAGGGCGAGGGTGACCTGACCCGGCGCCTCGCCGTGCAGTCCAGAGATGAGTTCGGTCAGCTGGCGACCGCCTTCAATCGCTTCGTCGAGCGTATCCATGAATCGATCCGCGAGGTGTCCTCGGCCACGCTGCAGGTCAACGAAGTGGCACAACGCGTGCTCGGCGCTTCGAACGCATCGATGGCCAACTCCGACGAGCAGGCCAGTCGCACCAACAGCGTGGCGGCGGCGATCAACGAACTTGGCGCCGCCGCCCAGGAGATTGCCCGCAACGCGGCGGATGCCTCGCAGCATGCCAGCGGCGCGCGGCATCAGGCCGAAGACGGTCGCCAGGTGGTGGAGCAGAACATCGCCGCCATGCGCGAGCTGTCGGCGAAGATCAGTGCTTCCTGTTCGCAGATCGAGGCGCTCAACGCCAAGACCGTGGACATTGGCCAGATTCTCGAGGTGATCAAGGGCATTTCCGAGCAGACCAACCTGCTCGCGCTGAACGCCGCCATCGAAGCCGCACGGGCCGGCGAGGCAGGCCGCGGTTTCGCCGTGGTCGCCGATGAGGTGCGCAACCTGGCGCATCGCACCCAGAGTTCGGCGCAGGAAATCCAGCAGATGATCGAGCAACTGCAGGTTGGCGCCGGCGCCTCGGTGCAGACCATGACCGAAAGCCAGCGGCAGAGTGAATCCAGCGTCTCCATCGCCGACCGCGCCGGCGAGCGCCTCGGCGAGGTGACCCAGCGCATCGGCGAGATCGACGGCATGAACCAGTCGGTGGCCACCGCCACCGAGGAGCAGACCGCGGTGATCGAGTCGCTGAACATGGACATCACCGAGATCAACACGCTGAACCAGCAAGGCGTGGAGAACCTGCAGTCGACCCTGCGCGCCTGTGGCGACCTGGACCATCAGGCGCGCCGGCTGAAGCAGCTGGTGGACAGCTTCCGTATCTGATCGGAACGGTGGTTTAGAAGGGCGCTGCGGCGCCCTTTTTCATGGAAGTGATTTGGCCGCGGAGCAATGTGCCCGCGGCGGCAGTCTCAACTGTTCACGTCGCGCTTCAACAAGGAGGCTCCATGAAAATTCTCATCGTGCTCACGTCCCACGACCAGCTGGGTGACACCGGCAAAAAGACCGGCTTCTGGCTGGAGGAATTCGCCGCGCCGTATTACGTCTTCATGGATGCCGGGGCGCAGGTGGTGCTCGCGTCGCCCGAGGGTGGCGAACCGCCGCTCGACCCGAAGAGCGACGAACCCGACGCCCAGACCGAGGCCACCGAGCGCTTCAACGGCGACGGCGAGGCGCAGACGCTGCTGGCCAACACCTATCGTCTGGATCAGGTCTCGGCCGAGGATTTCGATGCGGTGTTCTACCCCGGTGGCCATGGTCCGCTGTGGGACCTGGTGAACAACCCGACGTCCATCGCCCTGCTCGAGTCCTTCGTCAAGTCAGACAAGCCGATAGGGGCGGTCTGCCATGCGCCGGCGGCGTTGACCGAGGTGCGCGGCAAGGATGGCGAGTATCTGGTCAAGGGCAAGCGCGTCACCGGCTTTACCAATGGCGAGGAGGCGGGGGTGGAGTTGACCGAGGTGGTGCCGTTCCTGCTCGAGGACCGCCTGCGCGAGCGCGGCGGGCAGTACAGCAAGGGCGCGGACTGGACACCCTATGTGCAGGTCGATGGGCTGCTGGTGACGGGGCAGAATCCGGCGTCATCCGAGGCAGCCGCGCAGGAGCTGCTCAAGCTGCTGCGCGTGGGCTAGGCATCACTGCGGCCAGGCGAGCTGTTCCGCCTGACCGCAGGCCTCGAATAGCGGCCGGCTGAACAGGTAGCCCTGCATCAGATGAATGCCCAGATCGAACAGGGCGCTGCATTCGTCGGCGGTTTCCACGCCTTCACCGATCACCTTGATACCCAATTCCTCACACATCCCCACCGTCGCCCGGACGATGGCCTGACGCGTGCGGCTCTGGTCGATGCCGCGGATCAGGTCCATGTCCAGCTTGATGATGTCCGGCTGAAAATCGGCCAGCAGATTGAGCCCGGCAAAGCCGGCACCGAAGTCATCGATGGCGGTGAGAAAGCCGATGCGCTGGTATTCGCGGAACACCTCGGTCAGCCACTTGCTGTCGTTGATGCGCTCGCCTTCGACGGTCTCGAAGATGATTTGCTCGATGGGAAAGTCGTGGGCGCGGGCGGCTTCCAGCGTCGAGCGTATGCACAGCTCGGGGCGGTAGATCGCGTTGGGCATGAAATTGATCGACAGCTTGCTCTGCATGCCTAGCCTGGACGCGGTCTTGATCGCCTTGACCCGGCCGGCCTGATCGAAGCGGAAGCGATTCTGCTCGGTGACCTGCGACAGCACGGTGGTGGCTGGTTCGCCGCCGATGCCGCGGACCAGCGCCTCATGGGCGAAGATCTGCCGGTCGTGCAGATCGATGATCGGCTGGAAAGCGTAGCTGAAGCCGAAGCCCAGGCGTTCGCCACTGGCGCAGCTGGGGCAGGCGCCGTGTGCGCTGGCGTCGTGGCAGCTGTAGGTGGCTGGGTCGGGGTTGTCGCTTGGATTGTTGAAAGTCATAACGCTCTCTTCTGCGGACTGGCTCAGGTTGGCGGCCGCGATGCCGTTAACTGCAGCGCGCTGGTCCGGTTGGGCGACAGTCGGTTGTTCAATCTACCGCTGGCTTGGGGTTAGGTTTGCTCGCGGGGCTCAATTCATCGAGCAGGCGCCTGCGGCGAAGTCCGCGGCATCGGTGAAAGGATTGAGTACCCGGTTGACTCCCGCGGCATCCAGCGCCCTGCCATGCTGGTCGTCGCGCACCACGCCAGCGATCTTCCCTTTGAAACCAGCATGCTTGAGCGCGTGCAGGAAAGCACGGTTGGATTCCCACTGCGGGAAGCTGGTGACCACCCATTCGGCATGCTGCAGCGGCAGTGATTCGAGAAAGCTCGGGTCCTTGCCATCGCCGAAACGCACCGGCAGCTTGCTGCGGCGCAGCGTGCGCACGGCTTCCGGATCGAAGTCCACGCCGAGCACCGGCATCCGCGCCGCCGCCAGCTGTTGCAACAGGCGCGAGCCATAACGGCCCAGGCCGAAGACAATGATGCGCGGATGGCCCTGCGGCCTGCCCTGGGCCTCCACTTCCAGTTCGCGATAGGGACGCTTGCGTTCGAACAGGCCGAGCCAGGGTGCCAGGCGTTCATAGAGCGGCTGCGAGAAGAGGATCATGTAGGTCGAGAGCATGATGGTCACCAAACCGACCAGCGTGGTGAGCCCCAGCGCCTCCGGCCCGATATCGCCGAGGGTGATGCCCATGGCGACGAAAACGATGGAGAACTCGCTGATCTGCGCCACGGTCAGCCCGGCGAGAAAGCCGGTGCGCTTGCGATAACCCATGTACCCCATGATTGCCATGACGATCAGCGGATTGCCGATCAGTACGAACAGCGCCAGCACGATGGCCGGCAGGATCTCGTTGCCGAGCGTGGAGAAATCCAGCCGGCCACCGAGGTCGATGAAGAAGAACAGCAGCATGAAGTCGCGGATGCCGGTCAGGCGCGCGTTCATCGCTTCGCGATAGGCCGTCGAGGCCAGCGAAAAGCCCGCGACGAAGGCTCCGGCCTCCTTGCTGAAACCGATGTAGTCGCCCAGCGCGGCAAGTCCGGTGCCCCAGGCAATCGCGAAGATCAACAGCAGTTCCTGTGAGCGCGCCATGCGGCTGACCAAGCTGGGCAGCACATAGCGCATCAAGACATACATCAGCACCGCCGCACCTGCCAGACGCAGCAGCAACGAACCGGAGACCTCGGCCCAGCCTGCATCGCCTGCGCCACGCAGGGCGCTCATGGTCATCATCGCCAGCACCACGGCCAGGTCCTGGACAATCAGGAAGCCCACTGCGATGCGCCCGTGCAGCGAGTCCAGCTCCTGTTTGTCCGAGAGCAGCTTGACGATGATGATGGTGCTGGAGAAGGTCAGCGCCACGGCGATGTAGATCGCCTCCATGGCGCTCTTGCCCATCAGCAGGGTGAGCGCGAAGCCGAAGATGATGGTGAAGGTCAGCTGCCCCAGCCCCGTGGCCAGCGCCACCGGGCCGATATTGCGGATATGCGCGAGATCGAGCTTGAGACCGACCACGAACAGCAGCACGGCGACGCCGATCTCGGCCAGCAGATGGATCTGGTCAGCGGCGTTGACCGGCCCGAACACTGCCGGCCCGAGCAGGATGCCGACCACGATGTAGGAGATCAGCAGCGGCTGACGCAGGCTCACGGCGATGACGCCGACCACTGCCGAGATGATCAGCAGCAGGGCGAATTCGGCGAAAGGGCCATGGGCGAGCAGCGCTTCCATCAGAGTCTCCGTGCGGTTGAGTGCCGGCGCCGCGGCGCTGTGCCTATCCTGCGGCAGGCGTTGGCCAGCTACCAGCGCGGCAGCGTATGACTGTGACAGCAAGGCATCGCCTGGCGCGCCTGCAATCGGCTGGTGCGCCGATGTGCCCGGCCTGCTGCTAGAATCCGCCCTTTTTTCACCCCGCCGAAACGGCGCTGCGAGCCTGCCATGACCTTCGCTTCCCTGGGCCTGATCGATCCGCTGCTGCGGACCCTGGAAACCCTCGACTACCGCAAGCCGACGCCGGTGCAGATCGAAGCCATTCCCGCCGTGCTCAAGGGCCGCGACCTTATGGCGGCGGCGCAGACCGGTACCGGCAAGACCGCCGGTTTCGCCCTGCCATTGCTGCAGCGCCTGACCATGGAAGGCGCCAAGGTGGCGAGCAATTCGGTGCGCGCGCTGGTGCTGGTACCGACCCGCGAGCTGGCCGAGCAGGTCCACGAGAGCTTTCGTGTTTACGGCCAGAACCTGCCGCTGCGCACTTACGCGGTGTACGGCGGTGTCAGCATCAATCCGCAGATGATGGCGCTGCGCAAGGGCATCGACGTGCTGGTGGCGACGCCCGGTCGCCTGCTCGATCTCTACCGGCAGAATGCCGTGGGCTTCGCCCAGCTGCAGGCGCTGGTGCTCGACGAGGCCGATCGCATGCTCGACCTCGGTTTCGCCGACGAGCTTGACCAGTTGTTCTCGGCCCTGCCGAAGAAGCGCCAGACCCTGTTGTTTTCCGCGACCTTCTCCGATGCGATCCGGCAGATGGCCCGCGAGCTGCTGCGCGACCCGCTGTCGGTCGAGGTCAGCCCGCGCAACGCGGCGGCAAAGACGGTCAAGCAGTGGCTGGTGCCGGTGGACAAGAAGCGCAAGAGCGAGCTGTTCCTGCATCTGCTGGCGGAGCGGCGCTGGGGCCAGGTGCTGGTGTTCGTCAAGACGCGCAAGGGCGTCGACCAGCTGGTGGACGAGCTGCAGGCGCAGGGCATCGCCAGCGACGCGATCCACGGCGACAAGCCGCAGGCCTCGCGTCTGCGTGCACTGGAGCGCTTCAAGGCGGGTGAGGTGCGCATCCTGGTGGCGACCGACGTGGCGGCGCGCGGGCTGGACATCCACGACCTGCCGCAGGTGGTCAACTTCGACCTGCCCACCGTCGCCGAGGACTACGTGCACCGCATCGGCCGTACCGGCCGCGCCGGCGCCACAGGGGAGGCGATCTCGCTGGTCAGTGCCGATGAGGTCGATCAGCTCGCGGCCATCGAAACCTTGATCAATCAGGTTCTGCCGCGCCACGACGAGCCGGGTTTCGTGCCGGACCATCGCGTGCCGGCCACGGCGCTCGGCGGGCAGATCATCAAGAAACCGAAGAAACCGAAAAAGCCCAAGGACGGCGGCGGCAAGGGCAAGATTCATCTCGGCAACTGGTTCGACGAGAGCGAAAAGCCCAACGCCAGGCCGATTCGCAAGGTACCGAGCCTGGGCGGCAAGCCGGCGAAGAAGCGCTGAGCCGTCCGTAGGTTGGAAAACGGCGCAGCCTTTCCACTGGTAACGCAGGTCACAGACCCAGCAGCGCCGACACCACCAAGAGCAGCGCCATGGCGTAGTTGAACCGGCGCAGGTGCGCGGCCGATTGCAGCAGCTTCGCCGCACCGGCGCCGAGCAGGGCCCAGGCCGCCAGGCATGGCAGGGCGATCAGAAAGAACAGTAGGGCGTGAATGGCGTAACGCCCCGCGTCGGCAGCGGCGCCGCTGAACACGCCGACCACCGCCAGCGCCATCATCCACACCTTCGGATTGACCAGTTGCAGACCGGCGGCGCCCAGCGCGCCAAGCCGGCGCGGCGCAGCGGCGGCCTCGACCGGCTCGGCCGGGCTGCGGGCGATCTGCCAGGCCAGGTAGAACAGCCAGGCCAGACCAAGCCAGCTCATCAGCTGCTGCAACTGCGGATGGCGCAGCAACCACTCGCCGGCACCCAGGCCCACCAGCAGCACGATCAGCGCCGCGGCCGAGCAGGCGCCGAAAATGATCGGCATGGCTGCGCCGAGGCCGAAGCGCGAGCTGTTGCTCAGCACCAGAATGTTGGTCGGCCCCGGCGTGATCGAGGCGACGAAGGCGAACAGCATGAAGGGCAGCAGCTGGCTCACGATGGCTGCTCCGCGATGTGCGTGGCGAGTGCTCCGGGGGTGGCGGTGAGGTGAGGCATGGTTTTCGGCTCCAGGGTGGCGGACGACCGAATACTCGCGCCTGTTGGCTCAGTGGTCTGGAAGATTCGAGCAGCGTTTGCGGTAGTGCGCCGGTGTCAGCCCGTAGGCGCGGCGGAACCAGCGGCCCATGTGGCTCTGGTCGGCGAAACCGAGGCTCATCGCCACCAGCGCCGGTGGCTGGCCGGCTGCGAGCAGGCGACGGGCCTTGGCCAGGCGCAGCTGGACCAGATAGGCATGCGGCGCCAGCCCGAAGGTCGCCTTGAACGCCCGCGACAGCCTGAAGCGATCGACGCCGGTGGCGCGCGCCAGATCGTCCAGCCCCAGATCCTGATCCATGTGCGCATGCAGATAGTCCCGCGCCCGCAGCGCCACGGCCGGCAGGCGCGGGTCGGCGGTCAGCCGCGGTCGCCATGACAGGTGCCGGGCCAGCTTGCCCAGCAGCGCGTCCAGCGCGGCCTGGCGAACGATGCGCAGGTCCTGGCTTTGCAAGGCCTGGAAGGCGTCGGCAATCACCGTCACCAGCTCTGGTTCGCTTTCCAGCGTCTTGGCGAACGCCGGCTGGCACTGGCTGGGCGCATCCTCGAACAGCGCGCGCAGTTCGCGCTCGATCCAGTGCGGATCGAGGTAGAGCATCGAGTAGGTGAAGCCACCGGGTGTCGGCGCGTGGCCGTCGTGCAGCTCGCCGGGTTCGAGCAGAAACACCTGCCCCGGCGTGCTGCTGTGCAGCGTCCGGCGACAGTGAAACTGCTGCACGCCCTGTTCGGTGAAGCCGATCAGGTAGCTGTCATGGAAATGCGGGTCGTAGGCGTGGCCTTCGAAATGCGCACGGATCGTCTCGATGCCGGTTTCGGCATCCTTCTTCAGATCGATCCAGTCATCGGTACCCATGATGGCTCCATGAACTCTGCGTCGCGGTGCGGCCCGGCTCAGTATCGCCCGCTGCAGCCTGGCCGTCTGGAACATTCGTGCAGCGCCGCTCACGGCCGGACAACGCGATGCGCTCGACGGACGGTCTCTGACTGCATGCTGTAATTGATCTGGGTCTAGGCTTGATCCGGTCAGTGTTGTGCAGACTCGAACGTCCCGACTCAAGGAGCAAGCCCATGCCCCAGACCATGAAAGCCGCAGTGGTACACGCCTTCGGCGAGCCGCTGCGCCTCGAGGAAGTCAAGGTGCCGATGCCCGGCCCCGGCCAGATCCTGGTGAAGATCGCCGCCTCCGGCGTCTGTCACACCGACCTGCATGCGGCCGAGGGCGATTGGCCGGTCAAGCCCACACTGCCGTTCATCCCCGGCCATGAAGGCGTCGGCCACGTCGCCGCGGTGGGCGCCGGTGTGAAACGGGTGAAGGAGGGCGACCGGGTCGGCGTGCCCTGGCTGTACACCGCCTGCGGCTGCTGCGAACACTGCCTGACCGGCTGGGAAACCCTCTGCGAAGGCCAGCAGAACACCGGCTACTCGGTCAACGGTGCCTATGCCGAGTACGTGCTGGCGGACCCGAACTACGTGGGCATCCTGCCGAAGAACGTCGAATTCGACGAGATCGCACCGATCCTCTGTGCCGGGGTCACCGTCTACAAGGGGCTCAAGGTCACCGAAGCGCGGCCCGGCCAGTGGGTGGCGATCTCCGGTATCGGCGGCCTGGGCCACGTTGCGGTGCAGTACGCCAAGGCGATGGGCCTGCACGTGGTGGCGGTGGATGTGGACGACGCCAAGCTGGAACTGGCCAAGCGCCTGGGCGCCGACCTGACCGTCAATGCGCGCAAGGAAAACCCGGTGGAAGTGGTGCAGCGCGACATCGGCGGCGCGCATGGCGTGCTGGTGACGGCGGTGTCCAACAGTGCCTTCGGTCAGGCCATCGGCATGGCCCGGCGGCGCGGTACCGTGGCGCTGGTCGGCCTGCCGCCGGGAGATTTCCCGACGCCGATCTTCGACGTGGTGCTCAAGGCGATCAGCATCACCGGCTCCATCGTCGGCACCCGCGCCGATCTGCAGGAGGCGCTGGACTTCGCCGGCGAGGGGTTGGTCAAGGCGACCATCCATACCGACAACCTCGACAACATCAACCAGATCCTCGACGACATGCGTGGCGGGCGCATCGAGGGCCGTATCGTGATGAAGATGTAGCAGGACCGTGCGGCCGGCAGCGCACCGCTCAGCGTGGCGCGTTTGCCGGCACGTTGTCGCGCAGCCAGCGCAGCATGCCTGCGGCCGCGGCGCGCCCGCTGGCAAAGCAGGCGGTCAGCAGATAGCCACCGGTCGGCGCTTCCCAGTCGAGCATTTCGCCGGCGCAGAACACGCCGGGTAGCCGGCGCAGCATCAGACCCTCGTCCAGTTCCTCGAAAGGCACGCCGCCGGCGCTGCTGATCGCCTCGTCCAGCGGACGGGGGCGGACCAGGCGGATGGGCAGCGCCTTGATCGCGGCGGCCAGGGCCTGCGAGTCTTGGAAGGTGGCGGCATCGGTCAGCTCGCGCAACAGCGCCGCCTTGACGCCATCGAGCTTCAGCTGGCGGTGCAGATGCTTGGCCATGGACTGCGAACCCCGCGGTCGGGCCAGGGCGCTGGCGATCTGTGTCAGGGTGCGATCCGGCAGCAGGTCGAGCAGTACCGTGGCGGCACCGTCACGGTTGATCGTATTGCGGATCGGCGCAGAGAGCGCGTAGACCAGGCTGCCCTCGATACCGGTCGCGGTGAGCACGAACTCACCCTTGCGCGGTGCTTCGCCGGGCAGCGCCAGGCTGACCGTCTTCAGCGGCGCGCCGGCGAACTTCTCCCGCAGGTATTCGCTCCAACCGGCCACCTCGAAGCCGCAATTGGCCGGCTGCAGGGGCGCGATGGCGATCCCGCGGTTCTGCAGCAACGGCACCCAGGCGCCATCGGAGCCCAGTCGCGCCCAGCTGCCACCACCGAGGGCGAGCAGGGTAGCGTCAGCCTCCATCAGGCTTTCGCCTTCCGGCCCGGCGAGGCGCAGCGCACCCCGTTCGCTCCAGCCCAGCCAGCGCTGGCGGGTATGGATGCGTACGCCGTTTTCGCGCAGGCGCTTGAGCCAGGCGCGCAGCAGGGGCGCGGCCTTCATGTCGGTGGGAAACACCCGGCCCGAACTGCCGACAAAGGTGTCGATGCCCAGCCCGTGAATCCATTCGCGCAGCGCATCCGGGGTGAAGGCATCGAGCAGCGGGCGCAGGTCGCCGGCGCGCTCGGCGTAGCGGCTGACGAACGCGGCGTAGTCCTCGGCATGGGTGATGTTCATGCCGCCGACGCCGGCCAGCAGGAACTTGCGCCCCACCGAGGGCATGGCGTCATACAGGTCGACATTCACGCCTGCCTGCCCGAGCACCTCGGCGGCCATCAGGCCGGCCGGACCACCACCGATGATGGCGACGCGAAAAGAGCAGGGCTGGGGCATGGTGGCAACCGGGTAGACGAGCGGGGCGGGCATTGTAGCCGCTGACGGTTGCTCAGCCGAGCCCGTGGCGCTGCCAGGCCGAGTGGGCGCTGACATGCAAGGTCGCATGACGACGGGCGAGCAGGGCGCGGTCCTTGTCGTAGCCACCGCCGATCAGGCCGACCACGGGAATGTCGCGGCTCAGGCAGTGATCGAGCACGGCGCTGTCGCGCGCGGCAAGCCCGGCGTCGGTCAGCGAGAGCAGGCCCAGGGCGTCGTCGCGGTGGACGTCGACGCCAGCGTCATAGAGCACCAGGTCCGGCTGATAGATCGGCAGCAGGTAGTTCAGGGTGTCGTGCACGACCTGGAGGTAAGCCTCGTCGCCCATGCCCGGCGGTAGCGGGATGTCCCAGTCGCTATGGGCCTTGCGGGTGGGGAAGTTCTTCTCGCAGTGCAGCGAGACGGTCACCGCATCCGGCACGTTCTCCAGGATGCGCGCGGTGCCGTCGCCCTGATGCACGTCGCAGTCGAAGATCAGCACGCGGCCGACACGTCCGCTCTCCAGCAGGTACAGCGCGATCACCGCCAGGTCGTTGAAGATGCAGAAGCCGGAGGCGTGATCGCGATGCGCATGGTGCGTGCCGCCGGCCAGGTGGCAGGCCAGGCCATGCTGCAGTGCCTGCTCGGCGGCCAGCAGCGAGCCGCCTACCGCCCGCACGGTGCGCTGCGCCAGCTCCGGGCTCCAGGGCAGGCCAAGGCGGCGCAGCTCGTCGCGGCCCATGTCGCCGCTGCAGTAGCGCGCGACATAATCGGCGTCATGAGCCAGAGTGAGGATATCGCTGCTGCACAGTTGCGGGCGCAACAGGCCCGCGTCCGTGGTCATACCCAGGGTGACCAGGTGGTCACGCAGCAAGCGAAACTTCTCCATGGGAAAACGATGGCCCGGCGGCAGCGGCGGGCTGTAATCGTCGTGATAGACCAGGGGAAGGGACATGAACCACGCGCGTTCGACAGATGTGCGCCGCAGTATGCAGGCTGCCCGTCGGCGCGCTCAAGGAGCAAGGATGGTCGATCGAATCGCCCTCGAAACCTCGCGTCTGCGGCTGCGCAGCTGGCACGACGACGATCTCGATGCGTTGGTGCAGCTGTGCGCCGATGCGGAGGTCATGCGCTACGAGCCGGCGCTTCTGACGCGGGACGAGTGTGCCGCGATGATGGTGCGCAGCCGCCTGCATCTGTTGCGCCACGGCTTCGGCCTGTGGGCGCTGGAGCGCAAGGACAATGGTGCGTTCGTCGGCTACTGCGGGCTGGGCTGGGCACCGCCGTCGCTGCCAAAGCCAGCGGTGGAATTGCGCTGGGGCGTGGCATGCGAGCAATGGGGCCAGGGCCTGGTGCTTGAGGCGGCACGGGCCGTCCTGCAGCATGCCTTTGTCACCCTTGAATTGCCCGAGGTGGTCGCCTGCTTGGCGCGGATCAACGAGCCGGCCAGGCAGCTGGTGGAAGCGCTGGGCATGCGCGCCGAACAGGCCCTGCCGTTCGCGCACCCGGATCTCGCCGCGGGGCACCCGCTGCACGAGCAGCTGCTTTACCGTCTGCAGCGGGACGATTGGCGAAAATAAGCCCTGTTGCTGGAGCGTTGTCGGCGAAATACGTAACATGGCGCGCCTGTCCGCCCGCCCTTATCAAGGATGCCGAAATGACCCAGATACTCGACGCCCTGGTCAACCTGCTGACCCTGGAACGCATCGAGGAAAACCTGTTCCGCGGCGCCAGCCAGGACCTCGGCTTTCCCCAGCTGTTCGGCGGGCAGGTGCTCGGCCAGGTGATCTCCGCCGCCAGCCAGACGGTGACACCGGAGCGCCATGTGCATTCGCTGCACGGTTACTTCCTGCGTCCCGGCGACTCGCACCAGCCGGTGGTGTACGACGTCGATCGCGTGCGCGATGGCGGCAGCTTCACCACGCGGCGGGTCAGCGCGATCCAGAAGGGGCAGACCATCTTCACCGGCATCGCCTCGTTCCAGGCCCAGGAGAGCGGCTACGAGCACCAGTTGCCGATGCCGGACGTGGTCGGGCCGGACGACCTACCCAACGAGTGGGAGCTGCTGCACAAGCTGTCGCCGATGGTGCCCGAGCGGGTGATGGAGAAGCTGCGCCGACCCAAGCCCATCGAAATCCGCCCGGTCACCCTGGTCGACCCGGCCAACCCGCAGCCGATCGAACCGGTGCGCCACCTGTGGTTCCGTGCCGACGGCTCGCTGCCCGACAGCCCGGCGCTGCACAAGTACCTGCTCGCCTATGCCTCGGACTTCAGCTTTATCGGCACCGCGTTGCAGCCCCACGGCGTCAGCTCGTGGAGCAAGTTCATCCAGCTGGCCAGCCTCGATCACGCCATCTGGTTCCACCGTGAAGTGAAGATGGACGACTGGCTGCTCTATTCCATCGACAGCCCCTGGGCCGGCAATGCCCGCGGCTTCGCCCGTGGAAGCATTTTCAACCGCCAGGGCGAGCTGGTCGCCTCGGTGGCGCAGGAAGGCCTGATCCGCGTACGCGAGGACTGGATGTGACGATCACCGAGGTACGGCACTGGGTGTTCGACATGGACGGCACCCTGACCATCGCCGTGCACGATTTCGCCGCGATCCGCCGCGCCCTGGAGATTCCCGAGGAGGACGACATCCTCCATCACCTGGCCGCGCTGCCGGCCGACGAAGCGGCGGCCAAGCGTGCCTGGCTGCTGGAGCACGAGCGCGAGCTGGCCTACGCCGCGCGCCCGGCCGAAGGCGCCCGCGAGCTGCTGCACGCGTTGCGCGAGCGCGGCTGCCGCCTCGGCGTGCTGACCCGCAATGCCCACGAACTGGCGCTGGTGACCCTGCAGGCGGTGGGCATGGGTGACTGTTTTCTGCCCGAGGACATCCTCGGTCGCGACGAGGCACCGCCCAAGCCGCATCCGGGCGGGCTGCTGCAGCTGGCGGAGCGCTGGGGCGTGGCGCCGGCGTCGATGCTGATGGTCGGCGACTACCGCTTCGACCTGGAATGCGCCCGTGCCGCCGGCGCGCGCGGGGTGCTGGTCAACGTGCCGCACAACGAATGGCCGGAACTGGCTGACCTGTACGCGCCTGATTGTCGCGCGTTACACGGCATGCTGGGCTGAGAGCGGATTTCGGCCCTGCGACTATTTGCACTGGTCTTGCTGGTGGGCTGAAGCCCACCCTACGCCACGTGCCAGGTTCCACGTGCCGGGTGTCGTGTCGGAGAGGGCAGCGGCGCTGGAACGTCATCTTAGGGTGGGCTTCAGCCCACCAGTCATCGCAACGACCCTCGCATGCGTGCCCGCAGCTGCGTCAGGGTTGGGGCACGCCTGGAAGCGCCTACAGCCGCGCCGCCTTGAAGGTGTCGCAGCGCGCTGGATCGCCATGTTCGAAGCCATCGCGGAACCAGCGCACCCGCTGCGCCGAGGTACCGTGGGTAAAGGCATCCGGCACCACGCGGCCCTGGCTGCGCTTCTGCAGGTTGTCATCACCGATGGCGTTGGCGGCGTTCAGCGCTTCTTCCAGGTCGCCTTCTTCCAACCAGTCGTGGCGTTGCTGCGCGTGATAGGCCCAGACGCCGGCATAGCAGTCGGCCTGCAGTTCCTGGCGCACCAGCAGGCCGTTGTCGCCTTCCATCCGCGCACCACGCTGGCGGGCCGCCTGCATCTGCCGGGAAACGCCGAGCAGCGTCTGGACGTGATGACCGACCTCATGGGCGATCACATAGGCCTGGGCGAAGTCGCCTGCAGCGGAAAAGCGCCGGGACATCTCGTCGAAGAACTGCAGGTCGAGGTAGACCTGCTGATCGCCGGGGCAGTAGAACGGGCCGACCGCCGAACTGGCGAAGCCGCAGGCCGAGTTCACGCCGCCGCGAAACAGCACAAGGGTCGGGTCGCGATACTGCACGCCGTTCTGCTGGAACAGCGCGTGCCAGGTGTCTTCGGTGTCGCCGAGCACAGCGCGGACGAATTCGACCTGTGGATCGTCGCCGGCCGGGCGCTGGCTTTGTTGGGAGACTGCAGGCCCGCCCTGGTTGGCCAGCTGGTCGAGGATCTGCAGCGGGTCCTGGCCGGAGAGCAGGCCGATCACCACCACGATGGCGATGCCGCCCAGACCCAGGCCGCCCAGGCGCATGCCGCTGCGGCCCCTGGCGTCCACTACGTTGTCGCTGCGTCGGGCTCGTTTCCAGCGCATGAGTTGCCCCTCGGAAATGGTGGATGGGAGCGTCGTGGCCGCAGCGAAGCGGCCAACGTCTTCCACTCAGACCCGTGAGCGGGCAAAAAAGATGCAGCGGGTATGGGCTCGGGTCGCGCCGGCGCTATCAGTTGCCCGGGTACTCGGAGATCACCCGCTCCTGGCCCTGCTTGCTGACGCCGATCACCTGGAAGGCGTCCTTGCGCTCGCCCATCTCCATACCGGGCGAGCCGACCGGCATGCCCGGAACGGCGGCACCGATCAGGTCGGGTTGCGCGCGCAGCTTGAGGATGTCGGCCGCCGGCACGTGGCCTTCGACGAACTTGCCGCCGATCACGCCGGTGTGGCAGGAGCCGAGGCGGTGCGGTACTCCATGCTCCATCTTCACCGAGGTCATGTCGTTGACCACATGATCGGCAACGGCGAAGCCGTTGTCTTCCAGATGCTCGATCCACGCCTTGCAGCAGCCGCAGTTGGGGTCGCGGTAGACGTCGATGGCGATGGGGTCGGCCGCCTGGGCGAAGCCGGCGAGCAGGACGGGTAGAAGCAGAAGGCGGCGCATGGGTATCTCCAATCAGCGAGGCGCCCAGAATACGCCGCCTCGCGGCCATCCCCAAGCTGCGAGTCGTGTGCAATTGTCACCGCCGGCGTGGCGTTCGGACCGCCGGCCGTGTGTTCGGGCGCAGAACAAAACGGCGGCGCGGCAGTCCCATGCCAACCGGAAGAGCGAGTCGCACCCATCAGGAGAGTTTTCGATGCGTTTTGCCCGTTTCGTTCTGCTCGCGCAGGCGCTGGTGATGGCCTGCCTGAGCCTGGCCTACTGGTTGCGCCCCTACGAGATGGCCAACCTGAACGGCATGCTGTTGATGGAAGAGGCCTCTGTCAGCCATATGCGGGTCTACTACGGTGGTCTGCAGCTGGGCCTGGCGGCCTTCCTGATCTGGGCGGCGCGTGCGCCCGAACGGGCGCGGTCGGCGCTGATGATGCTGATGATGACCCTGACGGCGCTGGTACTCGGCAGGCTGGTTTCGCTCTTGCTGGATGACAGCGCGCTGGTTGGCTTCGACCTGGCCTCGTTGATCTATCGGGTGCTGGCTGCGGTACTGGCGGGCGTCGCCTGGCAGGTCATCCGCGAACGTCCCGAGGCGGAACCCGAGCGCATCGAGCCGGCCACTCGCAGGCTGGTCAGCGAACCGCCGAAACCGTTTCAGCTCGGTGACGGCCCGCCGCCGGTCGAACCTGCCGTCAGTGAAGTCGCGCCGCAGCCGTTTCGGCGCGGCGGTCCCGATGACTGAGCCCGTTCAGGCCGCCGCTTCCAGATAGGCCGAGAGGCTGTGCTGATCGAGTATTTCGATACGCCGCCGCTGCACGGCGATCAGGCCCGCGTCGGTCAGCCGGTGCAGGATGCGCGAGAGGGTTTCCGGCTGAATGCCGAGCTGCGAGGCGATCAGGCGCTTGGGCAGATCCAGATCGATGACGTCGCTGTGCGCAGCCTGCAGCTCCTGGAACAGATAGCGCACCACGCGCTGGCAGACATTGGATGAGGTCAGGTTGTCGATCTGATGCAGGCGCTGGTTGAGCCGGGCGCTCAGACTGCTGAGCAGCTGCATGCACAGCTGCGGCTGATTCTCCAGCAGGCGCAGGTAGTGGCTGTTCTGCACGTTGAGCACCAGACTCTCCTTGAGCGTGGTGGCGCTCAGCGGATGTTCGGGCAGCTTGTCGAACAGCATGGTTTCGGCGAATGCCTCGCCGGGCCGGATCACCTCGATCACCTTTTCCTGGCCATCGCTGGTGACCCGGTGCAGTTTGACCTGACCGCTGATCAGCAGATGAAAATGCTCGGCCGCATCGCCCTGGTGGAACAGCGTGCATCCGGCGGGCAGGCGCTTGGCCGTGGTATGCGAGGCGATGGCGTGCAGCGATGTCTCGCTCAGGCCGCGGAACAGATGATGACGGCGCAATGTGTTGAGCACGGTGGAGCCTGTCAGCATGGCCATCCCCTTCCTTTCGATGCGGGCATGCTAGGTTGCAAGATGCCTCTATCCCATTGTCCCTAAGCCATACCTCTTTCTAGGCAGCCGGTGGCGGCCGGCGCTCAGCGTGCGCCGCCGGCCAGGCGTTCGTAGTCGAGGGTCAGTTGCTCGATCTTGCGCAGCAGCGAATCGCTGGTGGTGACGATCACCGTAGGCACGAATTCTCCAGCGGCGGCGAGGTCCAGGTATTGCGCTTCATGAACGCCAGCGGCGGTTGACTGCCGGCGCCGAACGGGCTGCGGGCCGACCGTTTTATTCGCTACCATCGGCCGGCACTGCCGGTCTGACCCATGCCCCGCTGCGTTGCAGTCGGGTTTGTCGCAACGCTCGCTGACCAACGCCATGCGTGTTGGTCGACCTGCCGGCACCGCCTGCCGCGCGCCTACCTCCAACGGGGAATGGGCTGGCCCGCGGCGCCGGTGCAGCCTGCGCACACATCTTCAAGGGAGTTTCGAGCCATGGCTCACCTGTCCAACACCGAATTCCAGCCTCTGAACATCGCCGTGCTCACGGTGAGCGATACCCGCAACCTGGACACCGATACCTCCGGCCAGGCGCTGATCGACGGCCTGCAGAGCGCAGGCCATACGCTGGCCGAACGGGCTATCGTCAAGGACGACATCTGGCAGATCCGCGCCCGGGTGTGCAGCTGGATCGCCAGTGAGCATGTGCAGGTGGTGCTGATCACCGGCGGCACCGGCTTCACCGCCCGTGACAACACCCCGCAGGCAGTGCAGCCGCTGCTGGACAAGGACGTCGATGGCTTCGGCGAACTGTTCCGTCATGTATCGCTGAGCGAGATCGGCACCTCCACCGTGCAGTCCCGCGCGCTGGCCGGGATGAGCAACGGCACACTGGTCTGCTGCCTGCCGGGTTCGACCAACGCCTGCCGCACCGCCTGGAACAAGATCCTCGTCGAGCAGCTGGACAGCCGTACCAAGCCCTGCAACTTCGTCCCGCACCTTAAGGCGGCCGCGGTGGAAAACTGCGGGCCACGCTCATGAGCGCCTGCGGCTGCGATACCGGCGGGCTGAAGCCGGTCGACGAGGCCATCGCCGAGCTGCTGGCGCGGGTGCCGGCGCCGCCCGCGGTGGAAGAGGTCGCGCTGCGCGATGCCCTCGGTCGCGTGCTCGCCGAGCCGCTGGATGCCAGCTTTCCGGTGCCCCCCTGGGACAATAGCGCGATGGACGGCTACGCCCTGCGCGCCGCCGATCTGCCGGCCGAGGGCGGTGCGCTGCCACTGGCCGGACGCATCGCCGCCGGCGACGCCGCCAGTCAGCAGCTGCCGGCCGGGCATGCGGTGCGCATTTTCACTGGCGCGCCGTTGCCGCCGGCCGCGGACGCCGTGGTGGCGCAGGAAAACTGCCGTATCGAAGGCGATCGCATCTGGCTGCCGGCGGTGAACGCCGGTGACAACGTGCGCTGCCTGGGTGAGGAAACCGCGGCTGGCGAGCGTCTGATCGACGCCGGCAAGCGTCTGCGCCCGCAGGAGCTCGGCCTGCTGGCGACCTTCGGCGTGGCGCGGGTGAAGGTGTACCGGCGTCTGCGCGTGGCGCTGCTGTCCAGCGGCAACGAACTGCGCGAGCCGGGCGAGCCGCTGGACGCCGGGCAGATTTACAACTCCAACCGCTACAGCCTGCTCGGCGTGTTGCAGAGCCTCGGCTGCGAAGTGCACGACTACCCGATCCTGATCGACGATCTGGGCGCCAGCCGCGACGCGCTGGCCGATGCGGCGAGCCGCTTCGACCTGATCATCACCTCGGGCGGTGTTTCGGTGGGTGAGGAGGATCACCTCAAGCAGGCGATTCGCGAGTTGGGCGAGCTGCACCTGTGGCGCCTGGCGATCCAGCCGGGCAAGCCGCTGGCCTTCGGCGAAGTCAACGGCACGCCGTGGATCGGCCTGCCCGGCAACCCGGCGGCGGCGCTGGTCACCTCGCTGGTGGTGGCTCGGCCGTTCCTGCTGCGCGCCCAGGGCTGCACGCAGGTGCAGGTCACGCCGCTGCGCCTGCCTGCCGGTTTCGCCTGGCGCAAGGCCAACGTGCGCCAGCAGTTCCTGCGCGCGCGGCTCGAAGCGGTCGATGGCCGGCTCGAGGTGCGTCTGTTCCCACGCCAGGGCTCGGCCATGCTGACCTCGGCGACTTGGGCGGATGGCCTGGCCATCGTCGAATGCGGGCGCACCCTCGCCGAAGGCGAGCTGGTGCAGTACCTGCCGTTCAGCGAACTGCTCGGCTGAGACATGCGAACGCCCGGTCGATGATGAGTCGACCGGGCGTTCTAACGCCTGGGTGCTGCTCCGTGACGCCGCGAGCGCGTTGCATCGACAGCGGGCTGGTGCAGTGGCGATTACCCGACAGTGTTTTCACTTCGCTGATAAAACACGGGGGAGCGTGGTCCTGCCGTGATCCCTGATAGCCGCGTCGCCGATCGATATCGATACATGTAAAGCCAGCGAGCTTGTACCGACCGCCTAAGGCACCCGCCTTCAGGGGCGGCGGGGCAATCTGCTTTTCACTTTTTTCACATTCTTTTGACGAGGCGTTGATTCGCGCCTCGCTAGTTTGACGCTCCGTTACCGACCGGAATGGCTCGTCATGACCACATCAAGCTCCACCCAGCTGGAGTTCTCGAGCAGACCCGGCTACCGGCATGCGCTGGGGACTCGCTACCGGCGCCCGGATGGATGGCCCCGGCAGTGGCATGACCAGCAGGCCGCTCATCCCTCCTCCAGTGAGGTGCGCTGCGATGTCATCCGAGCGTGACCGCGCGGTGGCCGATGGCGCAGCGCTCAAGGGGCGCAGCGGGCTGACACGGCTGTGGCTCGCTGGCGGCTATTCGTTCGCCGGCCTCCGGGCCGCCTATGTCGGCGAGGCGGCCTTCCGCCAGGTGGTGTTGCTCAACCTGCTGCTGATCCCGCTGACGTTTCTGCTCGACATCAGCCGCGTCGAGCGCGCCGTGCTGATTGCCGTGGTGCTGCTGGCGCCCATCGTCGAGCTGCTCAATTCGGCCATCGAGGCCACCGTCGACCGCATTTCGCTGGAGCTGCACCCGCTGTCCAAGCGCGCCAAGGACATGGGTAGCGCGGCCCAGCTGCTGACCATGACGCTGATCGCCCTGGTCTGGGCGGTGATCCTGCTCTGAGTCCCTTCCCGTTGCCCAGGAATTTCCCATGACCGATGGAACCGCTCGCCCCCAGGCCGGCCAGCCCGACCTGCGCCACCACCTGCTGTTCATGGCCGGCAGCGCGCTCGCACTGCTGATGCTGTTCACCCTGCTGCGTCTGGCATTGTTGCTGTACAACCGCGAGCTGCTCGGCGATGCCTCGCCGGCCACCCTGCTGGAAGGCTTCGGCAACGGCTTGCGCTTTGACCTGCGCCTGCTGGTCTACATCTGCGTGCCGCTGTCGCTGGCGGTGCTGAGTCGCCGCGCGATGGCCGCGCGCAGACTGCAGCGGCTCTGGCTGGCTGCCTGCGCCAGCCTGGTGATCCTCCTCGGCATGGTCGAGCTGAACTTCTACCAGGAATTCCACCAGCGCCTGAACAGCCTGGTCTTCCAGTACCTCGCCGAGGACCCGGCGACGGTGCTGAGCATGCTCTGGCATGGCTTTCCGGTGCTTACCCTGTTGAGTGTCTGGGGCGGGCTGACCCTGATCTGGTCGCTGCTGTTCGGTTGGCTCGACCGTCGTTGCCGGCCACGCGCTGGGCTGCTGACCAAACGATCGACAGCACCTATGCAGCTGAGCTGGCACTGGCACGGTGCGACGCTGGTCGCGCTGGTGCTGATCAGCGTGGTCGCCGCCCGCGGCACCCTGCGCCAGGGGCCGCCGCTGCGCTGGGGCGACGCCTTCACCACCGACTCGGTGTTCATCAACCAGCTCGGCCTGAACCCGGCGCTGACGCTCTACGAGGCGGCGAAAAACCGCTATTCCGATCATCGCGACAACGCCTGGAAGGCCGTGCTGCCGGAGGACGAGGCGCTGGCGGTGACCCGCGCGCTGTTGCTGACCGGCAATGACCGGCTGGCCGACCCGGAGCTGGCCGCCGTGCGCCGCGACTATCGGGCGCCGGAGGCCGGTCGGCTGCCGGTGCGCAACGTGGTGGTGATCTTGATGGAGAGTTTCGCCGGGCGCTATGTCGGCGCGCTGGGCAGCCGCGACGACATCACACCCAACTTCGACCGCCTGGCCGCTGAGGGCCTGCTGTTCGAGCGCTTCTTCGCCAACGGCACCCACACCCACCAGGGTATGTTCGCCAGCATGGCCTGCTTTCCCAACCTGCCGGGCTTTGAGTACCTGATGCAGTCGCCGGAAGGCGGCAACCGCTTCTCCGGGCTGCCGCAGCTGCTCAGCGCCCGGGCGTTCAACGACGTCTACGTCTACAACGGCGATTTCGCCTGGGACAACCAGCTGGGCTTCTTCGGCAACCAGGGCATGACCCGCTTCGTCGGCCGCAACGACTATATCGACCCGGTGGTGGCCGACCCGACCTGGGGCGTCTCCGATCAGGACATGTTCGACCGCGCGGTGCAGGAGCTCGGCGCCCTGGCACCGGGCGAACCCTTCTATGCATTGCTGCAGACGCTGTCCAACCACACGCCATACGCGCTACCGGACCCGCTGCCAGTGCCGGCGGTCAGCGGCCATGGCTCACAGGATGCGCACCTGACCGCCATGCGGTACTCAGACTGGGCGCTGGGCCGCTTCTTCGAGCAGGCCAAGCGCCAACCCTGGTACCAGGACACCCTGTTCGTGGTGGTTGGCGACCATGGCTTCGGCGCGCCGGAGCAGCTCACCGAGATGGACCTGTTCCGCTTCCATGTGCCGCTGCTGCTGATCGCCCCCGGCGTCACCGAACAGTTCGGCAGCCGTCGCGAAGTGGTCGGCACCCAGGTCGACGTGGTGCCGACCATCATGGGCCGCCTCGGTGGCAAGGTGCGCCATCAGTGCTGGGGTCGTGACCTGCTGGCACTGGACGAGCGCGATCCCGGCTTCGGCATCATCAAGCCCTCGGGCAGCGACCAGACCGTGGCGATGATTCGCGGCGAGCAGATCCTGGTCCAGCCCAAGGACCTCGAGCCGCGGCTGTACCGCTATCGCCTCGGTGCCGATGCCAGCGCCCAGCGGATCGAGGATGCCGACAACGCGGCGTCGATGCTGCGCCAGCTGCAGGCCTATCTGCAGGTCGCCACCGCCAGTCTGCTGGCCAATAGCGCGGGCGACCGCGAGCGGAAGGAGCCAGAGACGGGGCAGCAACTGGCGCGTGCCGGCGGCGGGCAGCAGGTTGTGCTGCCGGCGCCGAGCCCTCGTCAGCCGCGTGAGGGGTGAGTAAAGGCGTGGTTCAGCGGCTGCGGCCCGGGTGTTCTGGCGTGAGTAAAATGGGCGCACAGGCCATCGCTCAGCGCGGGATCTTCACTCGGTCGTCATCGAAGTCGCCGCGTTCTGCGTCGCGGTGGCAGGCCACGCAGTTGAAACGGCCACCGACCGATTCGCGGGCGAACTTGGCATCGCTGACTTCGTCGTGCTTGCGTTCGAACCAGCGGGTCTGGCTGATGCGCGGCGGCTCGCCAGTGGTCGGCGACGGCTCCACCGGCAGGCGGTTGGCGGCCGAGGCGCGGACCAGAAAGTCGAGGATTTCCTTTTCCTGCGCTGGGTCCAGCGAGGCGTTGCTGCCGTAGTGATCACTCAGAGTGCGCATCTGCTCGCGCCAGGCATCGGCCGGTAGCAGGCCCGGGGAATAGAGCATGTGGCAGGCAGCGCATTCTTCTTTCCACACCAGCGGCGCGTCGCTCGGTATCGACAGGCGCTTGGGCCGTTTGTAGCCCTTGCGTTCGTGGTGATCGTCATCGGCCAAGCTAAAACCGGCCAGGGTCAGTGCCAGCGTCAGGCCGGCGACGGTAGAAAGCGCAACGATGGGTTTCATGGCCGTACTCCTACTTCAAGCCAGTGATCCAGGCGATGAAGTCGCCCTTTTCCTGGGCGGTGCATTCGCGGGCGAAGACGTCGTCGCAGTTGCGACGGAACCACTTCTCGACCTTCTTCAGGTTGGTGAAGCGCTCGGGGTTGGCCACGGGTGCTAGCGGGTCGACCTTGCGGTGTGCGGGTGTCTTGCCCGCTTGGCGCGGGTCGGCGGTATGGCAGGTGGTGCAGCTCATGGTCTTGCCGTTGCGCTGCTCCTCGGCGACGTACAGCGCCTCGCCGCGCTCGGCGGAAAAGGCGGCGAAGGCCGGGTCCTGCTGAAGGGCTTGGGCGGCGTAGCCAGCCAGCAGCGGGTGCTCGGTTTCGGCCAGCGCCGGTAGGCTCAGGCAGCAAGCCAGGACGATCCAATGGGTTTTCATGGGGCACGCTCCAGTGAGGAATGAGCGCAGCCTAGGCCTGATGCATTACGCGAAGCTGAATATGGCAGCTTGATGGCATTCAGTTTCGCTTCAGCTGGTGGGTTTACAAAAGTGGCACTTCCCATCCAGAGGATGCCATCGTGGCTGCCTTCAAGCGTTTTCGCCTGTTTCACTGGCTGCTCGCCGGATTCTTCGTCGCCGTCTACCTCAGTGGCGACGATGCCGAGCTGCTGCACGTCTGGCTGGGCTACGGCCTGGTCGCCCTGTTGGTGCTGCGCCTGCTGATCGCGCCGCTGCGTCCGCGCGGTTTTCCGCGGCTGCTGCCAGCCAGGCCGCAGCGGCGCAAACCGAGCCTGACCACGTTCGGTAGTTGGCTGACCTTTGGCACGCTGCTCAGCCTTGCCCTGGCCAGCCTGCTCGGGCTGGGCATGGTGGACAACGGCGATGTACTGGCGGCGCTGCCGGGTGTTGGCCCGGACCTGTTCGGTGCGGCAAGCGACCTCGATTTCGTCGGCTGGCTGGGCGATGCCGAGGAGGTGCACGAGTTCTTCGCCAATCTGGCGCTGACCCTGGTCGCGCTGCATATCGGCTATGTCTTGCTGTTCCGTCGCACTGCTGCCTGGGCGATGCTGCGCGGCCCGCGCCAGCCGGCCGAACCGGCCGCGCCGGTGTCGGTCGCGGTTTCTGAAACGCCGGTATTTGCCGCGCTGACGGTGATCTCGCGCCGGGCCGAGACGGCCGATACCGGCTCGTTCAGCCTGCAAGTGCCGGCGGAACTGCGCGAGCGTTTCGCCGCGCAGCCGGGGCAGTTCGTCACCCTGCGCGTGCCCTGCGCCGAGCGGCCGTTGCTGCGCTGCTATTCGCTGTCGAAACCGCTCGGCAGCGACGGCGTGCTGCGCATCACCGTGCGCCGCGTGCCCGGCGGGCGAGCTTCGAACTGGCTGCTGGATAACCTGCAAGTGGGGCAGCGTATCGAGCTGTTGCCGCCAGCCGGCCGCCTGGTGCCGGATGATCTGGACGGCGACCTGCTGTTGCTGGGCGCCGGCAGCGGTATCACACCGCTGCGTGCGATCCTCGAGGCGGCGCTCGAGCTCGGCCGCGGGCGCGTGTTCCTGTTCTATGCCAGCCGCGATGCCGCCTCGCTGATCTTCGCCGAGGAGCTGGCCGATCTTGCCGCACGCCATCCCGAGCGCCTGCAGCTGCGTATCTGGCTGGATGCCGAGCAGGGCGTGCCCAGTGGGCCGGCGATCGCCGCGAAGATCGCCGACTGGCCGCAGGGCGAGGCGTTCGTCTGCGGGCCGCAGCCGTTCATGGATGGTGCTTCGGCGGCGCTGGCCGAGCTTGGCGTGAAGAGCAACTCCATTCATGTCGAGCGATTCGATGCGCCCGTTCCCGCAGTGCCGTTCGGCGAACCGCGCCAGCCGCTGCGCAGCCGCCTGCAGGTGGCACTGGACGGCCGCCGGCATGCGCTGGATGTGCCGCAAGGCGAGGTGCTGCTGGACGCCATGGAGCAGGCCGGGCTGCAGCCGCCCAGCGCCTGCCGCTCCGGTGTCTGTGCGGCCTGCCGTTGTCGGGTGGTGGAGGGCAGCGTGAGCATGCGCAGCAACCAGGTGCTCAGCGACCAGCAGGTACGCCAGGGCTGGACGCTCGCCTGCCAGGCGGTGCCGACCAGCGCGCGGCTGGCGGTGGAGTACTGACGGCCGCGGAAGGAGGGTGGCCGGCTATTGCGCGAAGCCGGCCAAGCGTGATCAGCATGCCCGAGCTATGCAGCTGGCACGCCTGGAGGACATCGCCTTATCCGTCGGAGCGGCTTTTCTCCACCGGCAGATCATGCCGCTGCCAGGCCATCCACGAGCCGGGAATGTTCACCACGTCGCGGAAGCCTTCGCGCTTGAGGATGCTCGCGGCGATCGAGGCGCGGTAGCCACTGCCGCAGTAGGCCGCCACGGTCTTGCTGCGGTCCAGCTGCCCCAGCCCGTCGGGCAGGTGGGCGACGAAGGCGTGCTCGGCACCAGGCACACGGCCCTGCGCGACTTCCTCAGGGGAGCGTACGTCGAGCACCTGCACCTGCGGATCTTCGCGGCGTGCCTCCAGTTCGTGCACCGTCCACTGTTCGACGCGCGCCAGCGGCAGGCCGGCGTTCTGCCAGTCGGTCATGCCGTTGCGTAGGTAGCCTTCCACGCGATCCAGGCCGATGCGGTAGAGCTGCAGCGTGGCCTGCTGAATCTGCTGGCTGTCTTCGCCGATCAGGTAGATCGGCCGCTGGTCATCGAGCATCCAGCCGGCCCAGCTGACGAACTCGTTTTGCAATGCGATGTTCAGTGCGCCATCCACATGGCCGCCGCCAAAGGCGAGTATCGAACGCAAATCCACCAGCTGCACCGCTTCCTTGTCGGCGATGCGCTCGGCGAAACGCTCCGGTGACAGTGGCGGCGGCAGCGCCGGCCCATGAATGCGTGTGGCCGGTCGCACGTTGTAGCGCTTGAGTCGCGCATAGTGGCGTGGTGGTTCGGGCATTCCGGTCAGCAGCCAGTCGACGAATTCGCTTTCGCTGCGCCGCTGGTTGAGCGCCGGGTTGAACAACAGCTCGTTGCCGAGCGTGGAGCGTCGGCGATCACCGATGGATTTGCCGCAGGCCGAGCCCGCGCCGTGGCAGGGATAGATTTCGACGCGCTCACCCAATGGCAGGTAGCGAGTGAAGAGGGTGGCATAGAGCTGTGCGGCCAGCTGTTTGGTGCTGTCCTCGCCGAGCAGGTCGGGGCGGCCGACGTCGAGGTTGAACAGGGTGTCGCCGGTGAACAGCGCGAACGGCTCATCGCCCTGCTGGCCGTCGCGCAGCAGCAGCGAAATGTGTTCTGGCGTGTGGCCGGGCGAGTAGATGATTTCCAGGCTGACCTGGCCGAGCTCCAGCACCTCGCCATCGGCCGCCTGGCGCAGCTCGAAGGCGTAGTCCGGCGAGCAGCCACCGATGATCTCGGCACCACTGCGTTCGGCCAGTGCCTGGGCGCCGGAGACGAAGTCGGCATGGATATGGGTTTCGATGGCGTAGGCGATGCGAAGGCCCTTCTCGCGGGCCAGGTCGAGGTAGATATCGACGTCGCGCCGCGGGTCGATCACTGCGGCGATCGCGGCCTTGCTGTCGCCCACCAGGTAGGAGATCTGCGCCAGGCCATCGGTATAGATCGGCTCGAACACCAGCATGGTGGCACCTCCGTAACGGCTGAATGGTTACGGATGTGGAACGTCGACAGGTTGCCGACGTTCACTCGCCCATCATTTGCGAACCAGCAGCACCCCGGCTTCCATATGGTGGGTGTAGGGGAACTGATCGAACAGCGCGCAGCGCTCGATGCGATGGGTGTCGGCGAGCTGGGCGATGTTCTGCGCCAGGGTCTCCGGATTGCAGGAGATGTAGAGGATGCGCTCGAAGCGACGGGTCAGTTCGCAGGTGTCCGGGTCCATGCCGGCGCGTGGCGGGTCGACGAAGACGCTGCCGAAGTCGTAGCTCTTCAGGTCGATCCCGGCCAGGCGGCGGAACGGGCGCACCTCGTTCAGCGCCTGGGTCAGTTCTTCGGCGGAGAGGCGCACCAGCTCGATGTTATCTAGGCCGTTGTCTTCGATGTTGGCCAGCGCAGCGCTGACCGAGGTCTTGCTGATCTCGGTGGCCAGTACGCGGCGCACGCGGGTGGCCAGCGGCAGGGTGAAGTTGCCGTTGCCGCAGTACAGCTCCAGCAGGTCGTCATCGCGTTCGCCGAGCGCCTCGTACGCCCAGTTCAGCATCTTCTGGCAGACCTCGCCGTTGGGTTGGGTGAAGGCGCCTTCCGCCTGGCGGTAGCGGAAGCTGCGGCCGGCGACCGTCAGCTGTTCTTCCACGTAATCGCGCCCGATGACGATGCGCTTGCCCTTGGAGCGGCCGACCAGGCTGACGCCGAGGTCTGCGGCGAGCTGCTCGGCTTCGGCCTGCCAGGCCTCGTCCAATGGGCGGTGGTAGGCGAGGGTGATCAGCGCATCGCCGCTCAGGGTGGTGAGAAATTCCACCTGGAACAGTTTGAAGCTGAGTACTTCCGAGGCCTGCCAGGCCGCCTTCAGTTGCGGCATCAGCTCGTTGATGCGGCGGCTGGCGATGGGGAAGTCGTCGATCAGGATCGCCTTGTGCTTGTCGCCCTGCTCGAACATCGCGTAATGGCGCTGGCCGTCTTCGCGCCACAGGCGGAACTCGGCACGCAGGCGGTAATGCTCGCGCGGCGAATCGAAGACTTCCGCTGCCGGTGCATCGAACGGTGCCAGCAGCTCCTCCAGCCGGGCGGCTTTCTCGGCAAGTTGGGCGTCGTATTGGGCGGGGTCGAGCTGGGGCAGCGGCATGGCAGGGCTTCGTGCAGAGGTTTCAGGAGCTTCGCGGCCAAGCCCACTTCCGGGCGGACAGTGGGGGAGCGGCCGCGAACGTGTACGGTCTGATCAGCCGGTAAACCAGCCCAGCTTGACCACGAACAGTGCCGAGAGTACCCACATCGCCGGGCTCAGCTCGCGCCAGCGGCCGGCCAGCAGCTTGATGGCGGTCCAGGCGATGAAGCCGAAGGCAATGCCGTTGGCGATGGAGAAGGTCAGCGGCATGGCCAGCGCGGCGATGGCCACCGGCGCGGCGACGGTGAGGTCGTCCCAGTCGATGCCGGCCAGGCTGCTCATCATCAGCACGGCGACGAACAGCAGCGCCGGGGCGGTGGCATAGGCCGGCACGGCGCCGGCCAGCGGGGCGAAGAACAGGCTGAGCAGGAACAGCAGGGCGACCACGCAGGCGGTCAGGCCGGTGCGGCCACCGGCAGCGGTACCGGCGGCGGATTCGATGTAGCTGGTGGTGGTCGAGGTACCCAGCGCCGCGCCGGCCATGGTGGCGGTGCTGTCGGCGAGCAGGGCGCGGCCCAGGCGCGGCATCTTGCCGTCTTTGTCCAGCAGCTCGGCTTTCTGCGCCACGCCGATCAGGGTGCCGGAAGTGTCGAACAGGTCGACGAAGAGGAAGGCGAAGATCACGCTAATCAGGCCGATATCCAGCGCGCCCATGATGTCCAGCTGCATGAAGGTCGGCGCCAGCGACGGCGGCATCGACACCACGCCGTTGAGCTGCGACAGGCCGAGCAGGATCGACAGGCCGGTGACCACCAGGATGCCGATCATCACCGCACCGGTGACCTTGCGGTAGGCCAGCGCGGCGATCAGAAAGAAGCCCAGGCACGCCAGCAGCGGGCCGCCGGCGCTGAGGTCGCCGAGGCCGACCAGGGTGGCCGGGTTGTCGACGACGATGCCGGCATTCTTCAGGGCGATGATCGCCAGGAACAGGCCGATACCGGCGGCAATGCCGGCGCGCAGGGCCAGCGGAATGCTGTGGATGATCCATTCACGGATCTTGAAGATCGACAGCCCGAAGAAGATCAGGCCGGAAAGGAACACCGCACCCAGCGCGGTCTGCCAGGTGTAACCCATGGTCAGCACCACGGTGTAGGTGAAGAAGGCATTCAGGCCCATGCCCGGTGCCAGCGCGATCGGGTAGTTGGCGACCAGGCCCATGATCGCCGAGCCGATGGCTGCCGCCAGGCAGGTGGCGACGAACACCGCGCCGTGGTCCATGCCGGTCTCGGCGAGGATGCTCGGGTTGACGAAGAGGATGTAGGCCATCGTCAGGAAGGTGGTGATGCCGGCCAGGATCTCGGTGCGCAGCGTGGTGTTGTGCGCCTTGAGTTGAAACAGCTTTTCCAGCATGGTCGATCCTCTTGTGCCGGTTAAGTGTGGGGCCGTCGCCTCTGGCGGGCGGCTGGCCTGTCGTCGCAAAAGCCGGGCATCTTACACCGGCCGGCAGCGCGGTTGAATTTCCATTGAGCAGGTGAACGCCATGAGCAAACGTGTCCTGATTCCGATCGCCGACGGTTCCGAAGACCTGGAGGCCGTCACCCTGATCGACGTACTGCGCCGCGCCGAGTTCGACGTGGTGGTGGCCAGCGCCGAGGAACGTCGCATGCTGACCTGTGCGCGCGGCACCCGGATCACTGCCGACACCATGCTGCTCGACGTGCTGGCGCAGGATTTCGACCTCATCGTGCTGCCCGGCGGCATGCCCGGGGCGAAGACCCTCGGCGAGCTGGAGCCACTGGCCGAGCGCGTACGCCAGCAGGCCCGCGCCGGACTGGACTACGCGGCGATCTGCGCCGCGCCGGCGGTGGCGCTGCACCCCTACGGCGTGCTCAAGGGCCGCCAGGTGACCTGCTACCCAGGCATGAGCGACAACCTCACCGGCACGCATTTCCTCGACCAGCCGGTGGTGGTGGACGGCAACTGCATCACCAGCCAGGGCCCGGCGACCGCCCTGGAATTCGCCCTGACCCTGGTGGAGCGCCTGGCCGGACGGGGCAAGCGGCGCGAGGTGGCCGACGCCATGCTGGTGCCGGCGACGAACTAACCACGCAGCCCATCGGTCACTGCTTGCATGCCGGCCAGCCGGTGCAAACAGTGAATTCGAGGAGAACGATGGACAGTGTCGATCTGGCAGTGCTGCGGCGTGCCCGCGACTGGTTGCGTGACGGTCACGCGGTGGTGCTCTACACGGTGATCGAAACCTGGGGCAGCGCGCCGCGCCCGGTGGGCTCGCTGCTGGCGCTGCGCGGTGACGGCCGTGTCGAGGGCTCGGTGTCCGGTGGCTGCGTCGAGGACGACCTGCTCGCCCGGGTCATGGCCGATGAGCCACCGTCGACCTGCCAGCTGATCACCTATGGCGTGAGCAAGGAAGAATCCGCGCGTTTCGGCCTGCCCTGCGGTGGCACCCTGCGCCTGCTACAGGAGCCATTGCGCGATGCCGGCTGGATCGACGAGCTGCTGTCGCGCTGTGCCGCACACGAGCGGCTGCTGCGCCGGCTGGACATGGCCAGCGGCGCGGTCGTCCTGCAGCCCGCCGGTCGTGAGGCTGTGCTGCAGTTCGACGGGCATACCCTGCGCGCGCCATTCGGTCCGGCCTGGCGCCTGCTGATGATCGGCGCGGGGCAGCTGTCGCGCTATGTCGCCGACCTGGCTCACGGCCTCGGCTTCGAGGTGCTGATCTGTGACCCACGCGAAGGCTATGCCCACGACTGGAATCCGGCCGCCGTGCGCTTCGTGCCCGGCATGCCGGACGACGCCGTGCTGGCCATCGAGCCGGATGCGCACACCGCCATCGTCGCGCTGACCCACGACCCGCGGCTGGACGACATGGCGCTGCTCACCGCGCTGCAGTCCGAAGCCTTCTACGTCGGCGCCCTGGGCTCGCGGGTCAATAGCGAGAAGCGCAAGGCGCGTCTGCTCTCGCTGGGCCTTGGCGAGCGCCAGGTGCAGCGCCTGCACGGCCCCATCGGGCTGCCCATCGGCAGCCGCACGCCGGCGGAAATCGCCCTGTCGCTGATGGCCGAGGTGGTGGCGCTGAAGAATGGCGCCCTGGCCCCGAGCCTGTCGGCGCAGCAGCGCTGTGCCTGAGCGCAGGGTGCCTGGTGCCGGTGTCTGCGCCATCGTGCTCGCCGCCGGGCAGGGCAGCCGCTACCGCGCCATAGGCGGGGCAGACAAGCTGCTGGCGCCGAGCCTCAGCGGTGCGCCGGCGCCGCCGGTGCTCGCCGCCACGCTGGCGAACCTGCGCGGCGTCGCCGAGCGGCTGCTGGTGGTGAGCCGCGCCGACAATGGTCCGCTGCACGACTGGCTTGGCGCCCATGCCGGGGACTGCGAGCGGCTGCTGGTGGAGACCCGTGGCCTCGGTCATAGCCTGGCCCAGGCGGTCGCCCATGCACCGGCGGCCCGCGGCTGGCTGGTGGCGCTGGGCGACATGCCCTATGTCCAGCCAGCGACCCTGCGGGCCATCGTCGCGGCGATCGACCACGACAATCTGGTGGTGCCTGTCCATCAGGGGCGGCCCGGCCATCCGCGCGGGATTGGTGGCGCTTATCGCGAACTGTTGCTGCAGCTCGATGGCGATCGCGGTGCCCAGGCGCTGTTCGCCCGGCATGCCGTGCAGCAGCTGGAGGTGGACGACCCCGGCGTGTTGCAGGACATCGACCACCCGGACGATCGCCGGCGGTGCTGATCCGATAAGCCTGCACGGCGATGCTCCGGCCCCCGCTCAGGGAGCTGAACGATTTCGGCGCCACGCCAGTCGTACCCCAAGACGCACGGACAGCGCACACCAATGCCCAAACCGTGAGGCTGCCATGAGCGAACATTCTTCAGCTGCAGGCCAGACCTGCACCATCAGCCTGGAGCTGAACGGCGAACGCCGTGAGCTCCAGGTGCAACCCTGGACCACCTTGCTCGACCTGCTGCGCGACCAGCTCGGCCTGACCGGCACCAAGAAAGGCTGCGATCACGGCCAGTGCGGCGCCTGCACGGTGCTGCTCGACGGGCGGCGCATCAACAGTTGCCTGACCCTGGCGGTGATGCACGACGGCGCGCGTCTGACCACCATCGAGGGCCTGGCCAGCACCGAGGCGCTGCACCCGCTGCAGGCCGCCTTCGTCAAGCACGATGCCTTCCAGTGTGGTTATTGCACGCCGGGGCAGATCTGCTCGGCGGCCGGGCTCGCGGCCGAGCACCGCGCCAGCAGCCGCGACGAGATCCGCGAACACATGAGCGGCAACCTCTGCCGCTGCGGCGTCTATCCGAACATCCTCGCCGCCATCGAGGAGGCACTGCCGGTGCTACGTGGCCAGGAGGGTGCGCAATGACGCCGTTCAGCTACCAGCGCCCCGAACGTATCGACCAGGCCATCGCCCTGCACGGGCCGGACAGCCGCTATATCGCCGGTGGCACCAACCTGCTCGACCTGATGAAGGAAAACGTGCTGCATCCGGGCCAGCTCATCGACATCAACGGCCTGCCGCTGCGCGAAATCGAGCAGACCGCCGAGGGTGGCCTGCGCATCGGTGCGCTGGTGAGCAACGCCGACCTGGCCTGGCACCCGCAGATCGAGCAGCGCTACCCGCTGCTGAGCAAGGCCATTCTTGCCGGGGCATCGCCGCAGCTGCGCAACATGGCCAGCACCGGCGGCAACCTGCTGCAGCGCACCCGCTGCTACTACTTCTACGACACCGCCACGCCCTGCAACAAACGCGAGCCGGGCTCCGGTTGCAGCGCGCGTGACGGACGCAATCGCATCCACGCGATTCTCGGTGCCAGCGAGCACTGCGTCGCCGTGCATCCGTCGGACATGTGCGTGGCGCTGGCGGCGCTGGATGCGCGGGTGCACATCGAAGGGCCACATGGCCAGCGGCGTGTCGACCTGGTGGACTTTCACCGCCTGCCCGGCGACCAGCCCCAGCTGGACAACGTGCTCACCGAAGGCGAGCTGATCACCGCCGTCGAACTGCCGGTGGAGGGCTTCGCCAGCCACTGCGCCTACCTCAAGGTGCGTGACCGCGCGTCCTACGCTTTCGCGCTGGTCTCCGTTGCCGCCGCGCTGGAGGTCGATGGCGACGTCATCCGTCGCGCACGCATCGCCCTGGGCGGCGTGGCCCACAAACCCTGGCGCCTGGAGGAAGCCGAAGACCTGCTCAGTGGTCAGCGCGCCGAGCCGGCGAGGTTCGCTGCGGCGGCCGATCGCCTGCTGCAAGGTGCGCAACCGCTTGCCGACAATGCCTTCAAGATCGACCTGGCCCATCGCGCCATCGTGCGCGCGCTCACCGAAGCCGCCGGAGGAACCGTCCGATGAACAGCGCCAACTCTCCACTCGGCAAGCCGCTGGACCGCGTCGACGGCCCGCTCAAGGTCACCGGCAAGGCCTGTTATGCCGCCGAAGCCGAGGTGCCGGGGCTGCTCTACGGCGCGGTGGTTTCGAGCCGTATCGCCCGTGGCCGAGTCACGCGCATCGATGCCGCCGCGGCCGAGGCATTGCCCGGCGTGCGCCTGGTGCTGACCCATCAGAACCGACCGCCGGTGGCCAGCTACGACGAGCCCTACGAGGACGATGATGCCGCCGAAGGCTCGCCGTTCCGCCCGCTGTACAACGACCGTGTGCTCTACAGCGGCCAGCCTCTGGCGCTGGTGGTGGCCGAGACCCAGGCCCTGGCGCGCCATGCGGCGAGCCTGGTGCGCGTCGAGTACGACGCCGAGACGCACCAGACCGATCTGCAGGCGGTACGCGAGCAAGCCCATGACGCACCTACGGAATTGCCCGAGCCGCGTGGTGATTTCGACTCGGCGTTCGCGGCGGCGGCAAATCGCATCGACCGTGAGTACGAGACCCCGGTGGAACACCACAACCCCATGGAGCCGCATGCTTCCATCGTCCAGTACCTGCCGGGCGGGGAGCTGCTGATCTACGACAAGACCCAGGGCGTGCAGAACTGCCAGCGCTACCTGGAGCAGGTGTTCGACATGGAGGGCAAGATCCGCGTGCTGTCGCCCTTCGTCGGCGGTGCCTTCGGCTCCGGCCTGCGCCCGCAGTACCAGCTGCCGCTGGCGGTAATGGCCGCGCTCAAGCTCAAGGCCGCGGTGCGCGTCGAGCTGACCCGCCAGCAGATGTTCACCTTCGGCTATCGCCCGCGGACCGTCCAGCAGCTCAAGCTCGCCGCCGATGGCGAAGGGCGGTTGCAGGCCATTGAGCACAGGGCCATCGGCCAGACCTCGCGCTTCGAGGACTTCACCGAACATGAGGTGGAGTGGTCCGGCATGCTCTACGCCTGTGACAACGTGCGCCTCGGCTACCGTCTGGCGCCGCTGGACGTCTATACCCCGCTGGACATGCGCGCCCCGGGGGCGACCATCGGCGTCTATGCGCTGGAGTGCGCGATGGACGAGCTGGCGTATGAAGTCGGTATCGATCCGCTGGAGCTGCGCTTGCGCAACTACACCGAGACCAACGGCAACGAGGGCAAGCGCTATTCCAGCAAGGAACTGCGTGCCTGCTACCAGCAGGGTGCCGAGCGTTTCGGCTGGTCGCGGCGCCCGGCGCAGCCACGCAGTCTGCGCGACGGCCATCAGCTGGTCGGCATGGGCATGGCCACCGGTGTCTGGGAGGCGATGCAGATGCCTGCCTCCGCTCGCGCCTGTCTCGACGCGGACGGAAGGCTGCTGGTAACCAGCGCCACCGCCGACATCGGCACCGGCACCTACACCGCGATGACCCAGATCGCCGCCGACGCGATGGGCCTGCCGATGAGCGAGGTGGAATTCCGTCTCGGCGACTCCAGCCTGCCGCAGGCGCCGCTGGAAGGCGGTTCGGCCACCGTGTCATCGGTGGGCAGCGCCGTGCAGCGGGCCTGCGCCGGCCTGCGGCAGAAGCTGCTGGACGCCGTGCAGCAGTCGCCGGCCTCGCCGTTCACCGGGGCGAGTCTGGACGCGGTGGAGTTCGTCGATGGGCAGCTGCGGCTGAAAACCGGCGAACATGCCGTGGCGCTGCGCGACATCGTCCAGGTCAGCGGGGCGCTGGACGCCGAAGCCAGCGTCAAGCCCGACGAGAGGCGCGACGCCTGGGCGACCGCGACCCATTCGGCGGTGTTCGTCGAGGTGCGCGTCGACGAGGACCTTGGCACCATCAAGGTCAGTCGCGTGGTCAGTGCGATCGCCGCCGGACGGATCGTCAACCCGAAAACGGCCGGCAACCAGATCGTCGGCGGCGTGGTATGGGGCATCGGCCAGGCGCTGCACGAGGAGACGCTGATCGACCACCGGCTCGGCCGCTACATGAACCACAACCTCGCCGAGTACCACATCCCGGTGAACGCGGACATTCCGGAGGTCGAGGTGATCTTCGTCGAGGAACACGACGAGGTGGTCAACGAGCTCGGGTCGAAGGGAGTAGGGGAGATCGGTATCGTCGGCGTGGCGGCGGCGGTGGCCAATGCGATCTACAACGCGACCGGCAAGCGGGTTAGGGACCTGCCGATTACCCTGGATAAATTGCTGTAGTCGCCGGCGCGCTAGGTGGGCTTCGGCCCGCCGGTGCGGCAAAAGGTTGCTGGGTCGTCAGGAGGATAACGAGTTGTCTGACGGCTTGGTTTTCGCCCTGCTGGGCGAGTCACTTTTTCTTGTCTGGCCAAGAAAAAGTAACCAAAAAGAAGGCCACCCGGCATCCGGGTTTTGCTTCGCAAAACTTCCCTCCTTCCGGCGTTGCTCCGGGGGTCGTCGCGAAGGGACGTCCCTGTCCCTTCACTCCTCGCTCGGCGTCCTGCCTCGCGCCCCCCTACGCAACGCCTACGCTCGGCCTCCTGACGGGGAATGGGGTCCGAGGGTGCCTGTAGGTTTTCGGTCGCGATCTTTCGCTTTTTCTGGCGCGCATGGGCATGCGACTTCACGCGCCCCTGCATCAAACCTTCAATACCCGCCTCAGCAGGAACTGCCTCACCGGCACCACCGCTCGCTCCTGCGCCAGCACGCACACCACGATGCACAATCCCAGATACAGCGGATAGAAGGCTGGCGTCAGCGTCAGCTCCCCCGCCTGTGCTACGCAATCCGCCCAGCCCTCGAGGCATTCGGCCGACACCGCCCCGAGCAGCTTCTCCGAGCGCGAGAAGAGGATGAACACCGGCACATGTAGCACGAACAGCGGCAGCGAGGCCGCGCCCAGGCGCTGCGACCAGTTGACTACCGCGGCACTGCGTGGCGTGGCGATCAGCGCGCAGAGCCAGACCAGCGCCAGTTGCGCCGGCAGCAGCAGGCCGTTGTGCAACAGGAAGTACCAATAGCGTTCGCCCTTGAGCAGCCACACCGTGGCCAGAAAGCTCGCCAGCACGAAGGCCCCCAGCGCCAGCCGTGCTGCGATGCCGAGTTGCCCGTCGGCCGCTCGCCATTCGCGGAACAGCCCGCAGAGCAGAATGCCGGCGAGAAATTCCGGCAGCCGCAGCAGCGGCATGCGGTGCAGCATGCCGGTGACGGGGATGCCATAGGCGTCCTGCTGGATCGCCCACAGCGGCGGCAGCAGATAAAGCACGCCGATCGCCAGCAGCCACCAGCCCTTGTGGCGCAGGCGCATCAGGCGCGGTGCCAGCAGCGGGAAGCACAGGTAGAAGAAGAACAGCGTGGAGATCGACCACAGCGGCGGGTTGAACGTCAGGTACAGCGGGTTCCAGGCATGCAGCATCAGCAGCTGCAGAATGAAGTTGAACGCCAGCTCGCGGTTGTTCATGAAGTACTCGAGGGCGTCGCGGGCCTCGCCGCTGAGCTCCTCGTTGGTGTCGTAGACCACGTAGCGCAGGCTCGCCTTGGCGTCGTCCGGCGGAATGCCGAGCTTGGCGATGATGGTCAGCACGATGGCCGTCAGCAGCAGCGAGAACAGGTGCAGCGGGTAGAGGTTGGCCAGGCGCTTGCCGAGGAAGTGTCGCGCCGGCTCGCGCAGTTCGCCCTGCCGGCAATACACGTGCGCCAGCAGAAAGCCGGAGAGGACGAAGAAGCTGCTGGTGGCGAAGAAGCCCACGCCGGCCAGCTCCGAGAGCCAGGTCGGCTCGTCTTCGACGTAGGCGTGCACGGTGTGGAACAGCACGACGTAGATGGCCAGCAGAAAGCGCAGCCACTCCAGTCCGATGAAATGTTCGGTGCGCGCCACAGCCCGCTCCTGTGTCGGTTGATAGTCATCGGACTCGCATCGACGCCAGCGGTTGCGCCGCACCGGTAATCGGGACGCGGTGCACGGCAGCCGGCGCCGGTGGTCGGATAGGTGGGGAATGCACCATTCGATCCGGAGGCCCATGTTGTTGCCCGCCCCGCTACGTTCACCGCTTGCCGTTCTATGTCTGCTGCTGATCACGCTGCCACTTGCCCAGCGCGCCGTCGCGCAGGACAGCATCGAATGGAGCGGCCCGTTACTGGCGCGTCTGGCCCAGGTCGACAGGCAGACACCGGGGCAACTGGGCGTCTACGTCAAGGACATGCAGACCGGCATCTCGGTCTCCTACCACGGCGAGGACGCCTGGTACCTGGCCTCGACGGTCAAGGTGCCGATCGCCATCGCCGTGCTGCGCCGCATCGAGCAGGACGACTTGACTCTGGACAGCCGGGTGACCCTGCTCGCCAGCGACTACGTCGACGGAGCGGGCCCGACCAACCGCCATGCGCCGGGCAAGGCGCTGAGCGTGCGCTATCTGCTGGACCAGATGCTGATCCACAGCGACAACACCGCCAGCGACATGCTGATCAGGCTGGTCGGCATCGACCAGGTCAATGCGGTCACCCGCGAGCTGGTGCCCGAGGGGTTCGGGCCGATCACCACCCTGGCCGATGTGCGACGGCTGATCTACGGCGAACTGCATCCGGCGGCGCGCACCCTGTCCGGTAAGGATTTTCTCGCCCTCAAGCGGCAGCCGAACGACGCCGGCCGCCTGGCCTTGCTGCCGCGGCTGATCGGCGTGGAGCGCAGCGCGCTGGTGCCCATCAGCCTCGGCGAGGCCTACGAGCGTTACTACGCCACGCTTTTCAACTCCGGCACGCTGAAGGCCTATGGCGATCTGCTCTCGGCACTCGATGCTGGCACCGCGCTGGGTCCGGCGAGCACCGAGTACCTGCTGAGCGTGATGCGCCGGGTCGAGACCGGCGCGCGGCGAATCAAGGCTGGCCTGCCGTCCGACACCGTGCTCGCCCACAAGACCGGCACCCAGCGCGCGCGCATCTGCGATGCCGGGCTGGTGGACCAGCCAGGCACGGCGGATTCGACGTCCCAGCGCCTGATCATTGTCGCCTGCGTGCGCGGGGTGGCCTCCACCACCCAGGCCGAGCGGGCATTGCGTGGCACCGGCGAGGCCGTCGCCGCAGCGGGGTTGATTCGAAGATGAGCAGGTTGATCGCGTTGGGCGCACTGCTGTTGCCACTGGCCGGCCTGACGGCCTGCACCGAACAGGCCGAGGCGACCTGGAAGGATGGGCTGGAGCAGGAGCTGCGTCGCGTCGACGAGGCGTCGCCGGGCAAGCTCGGCGTGTACATCAAGCATCTGGGCGAGGATGCCGAGCTGCGCTACGACGCCGAGCGCTTCTGGTACCTGGGCTCGGCAGTGAAGGTGCCGATCGCTCTGGCCGTGCTGCAGGGCGTGGACGATGACGAGTTTCGCCTCGATCAGCGGCTGACGCTGGAGGCGGAGGACAAGGTGGACGGCTCCGGCGATCTGGTTTGGCAGGACAACGGCGTCGATTACTCGCTGCGCGACCTGCTCAAGGAAATGCTCATCGAAAGCGACAACACGGCCGCCAACATGCTGATCCGCCTGGTCGGCGGGGATGCGCTCAACCAGCGCACCCGCAAGAGCATGGGTGGCGACTTCGAGGCCATCACCAGCTTTACCCAGGTGCGGCGCGACGTATACGGCGAGGTACATCCCGATGCCGCCCAGCTGGACAACATGCAGCTGGTGGAGCTGGCCTCAGCGCCGTTCAGCAAGCCGCGTTATGAGGCGCTGGCGCGGGTACTCAATGTGCAGCAGGACGAGTTGAAGGCGGCAAGCATGGAGCAGGCCTACGAGCGCTACTACGCCCGCCAGCTCAACTCCAGCAGCCTGGTGGCCTACGGCACGATGCTGGAAAAACTGGTGCGCGGAGAGTTGCTGTCGGCCGAGAGCCGCGATCTGCTGTACGGCTTCATGAAGCTCGATTCCTATGACAACTACCGGCTCGAGGCCGGGCTGCCGGAGGACGTGCCCTTCATCCAGAAGACCGGCACGCAGCTGGAGCGCGCCTGCCATGTGGGCGTGATCGAGCCGCAGGACGAGCGCCGTGCGATCGTCGTGGTGGCCTGCGCCGAAGGCCTGGACGAAGGCAAGGAAGCTGGCAGCCTGTTCGAACAGGTCGGCCAGGCGATCAGCAAGGCGTTGCTGAGCGAGGCGCCGCCGAACTGAGCCGCGCCTGCAGCAAGACCAAGCCCGGCAGTTGGTCATTCGTTGGCGTTGCCGGTCGGCAGCAAACCTCGTTCGGCGAATACCGTCTTGACGGTGTGCATGCCATTGAGTGCCGCCGGGAAGCCCGCATAAACCGCCATCTGAATGACCACTTCGACGATCTGCTCCGGCGTGCAGCCGACATTCAGCGCGCCGTGAACGTGCACCGCCAGCTGCGGTTGGCAGTGGCCGAGCGCGGTGAGCGCCGCCACGGTCGCCAGCTCGCGCTGGGGGAGGTCCAGGCCGGGGCGCTGATAGATGTCGCCGAAGGGAAACTCGATCACGTAGCGGGCCAGGTCCGGTGCGATGGCTTGCAGGCTGTCGATGACCTTGCGCCCGGCTTCGCCGTCAATTTCTTCGAGCTTGGCCAGGCCGTATGTGTAGCGGGTCGATGCAGACATGGAGCGTTCCTCTTGATGGGCAAGGGTCTGTTCCCGTTTCGTA